>JAADGV010000018.1 GCA_013152205.1 Planctomycetota bacterium | reverse complement strand
CTGACCAGCCAAAGCTTAAACAATCATTGAACTCTCCCGGTACCTTGTTGGCAATCTCATCGTATAAGGCGCTAAGTCGCAAAGGAAAGACACAAAAGGGATTGTCTCGCAGAGGCGCAGAGACAGCAGAGAAAACCGGAATGTTGTAGCTCTGCCGTCTCAGCGTCTCTGTGAGATCCAATTACCTTGCGGAACCGTGCGTGAGAGCTTGTGAGGCTGAATATCCTCGTTCTTTGCGCCTTTGCGAGAAATTTCCACCTATTTGGTTGTGGCTTTGCCTCGCTGGGTTACCCAGCGTTTTTGGGCGGCACTTTCATGAAGTGCTCTTTCGGCATTCGCATCGCATTGACGCGGAAGCCAAACATATCGCCGATTTTGATGGCTTCGCCCTCAGCAACTTCTTGATCGCCTACGTAAAGCCGAAGCAGTTCGTCGCATGATTTGTCGAACTTGATGATGGTGCCTGGCGCCATTTCAACCACATCGCTGATGCTTTCCTTCTTTGTGGCTAGCACCACATGGACCGACACCTTGATATTGAGCAGGCTGCGCGAATAGGTAGGAAGACCTGAGAAATCTTGCGGGGCATTTTTCGAGGCCTTGGCCGACGCTGTTGCTGCCGCGGTGCTTTTGGGTTCGCTTGGCGGTGGCGGTGCTGCAACTTCGTCGTCTGCCGCCGAAGCCGGAAGCAAGGCATCGGGGGTGGCTAATGGCCAAATCAAACTCATTTGCGATGTCGCGTCACCTTTTCCAAGTTGAAGCGGCACCAAAGCAGCATCCTCAGCGAGGCCAGCAGCGCTAAGGGCTTCGCGAATGTCCGGAACGCGGGTGGCTTCAAACACGTCAGCTATTAGCGTCTCGGGAACCAGCAACATGCTCAGCTCTTGTGCTAATGTGCTGAGTTTACTCTCGCCTGTGGGGTCAGGGTTCGAATACCAATCGGGTAGCATCCCGCTTGCTTCAGGCAAGATGGCCGTTACGCCGACCTCGCCAAATTTCAGAAGAATTGCCAGCCCAGGTCCATCAAAGCCATCGGGTGTTCCTGCACTGTAGGTCGTTGTTTCACCAACCTGCAGCGTGAACTCGCCGTCCAACGAACGGTTCAGCGCACCAGCGGCCTCCTCCGCTCCCTCTTGGCAAGCAGCAACCACTTCGGCAGCAATGTCTGGAGTTACTTCACTCATTGGTCAATTCATCAGCAGCGGTACCGGGTTTTGAAGCTAGGTATCTCTAGCCCTACAGCAAGTATCGGATCATTTGGCCGTCAAACTTTGCCCAGATCGTCCACGTTGCAGGTGCTAGTAATTGGGCAGATACAACAGGGGGTTACATGGAATTTTGCCTATTTAGGAGCAAGAAAGGCCCCAAATCGTGTGAAAACACGTCCTGTCTTTCGTTTACCAACAGGCTTATAATTGGCCATGCTGCTAGCAGTTTTCTCGTAGAACCCAGGCCCGCAATGAGCACGACTACCATAACTTCCCGTTTTGAGCTCCAGCCATATAAGTCGCTGGAAAACGAAGAGCTAGTGGCTCGGATCCAGGAGGCCCGCGACCAGCTGGGGCCCAAGTTGTTGATTTTGGGCCACCACTATCAGCAAGACGAGGTCATTGCCCAGTCGGACTTCCGCGGCGATAGCTACCTGCTCAGCCAGACGGCTGCCGACAACGAGGAGTGTCGGGCGATCGTCTTTTGCGGCGTACATTTCATGGCCGAGACGGCAGACATTTTGGCCAACCGGCCCGAGAAGTTGGCAGAACGCGATGGCCAGCGAATCCGTGTGATTCTTCCCGACATGGCTGCCGGCTGTTCGATGGCCGACATGGCAGCCATCGAGCAAATCGAGGACGCATGGGATCAGCTCAGCGAGGTCGTCGACACCGAAGATATTACGCCGGTGACGTACATCAATTCGGCAGCCACGCTCAAGGCATTTGTGGGCCGTCATGGCGGAATCGTCTGCACCTCAAGCAATGCCCGAGCGGCATTGGATTGGGCATTCGCTCGTCGAGGTCGGGTGATGTTCTTTCCCGATCAACATTTGGGAAGAAATACTGCGCTGGGGATGAACATCACGGAAGAGCAGATGCCCATTTGGGATCCGTATGCAGACGACTTGGGCGGCAACACCGAAGCCGATTTGCAAAACAGCAAGGTCATTCTTTGGCAGGGTCATTGCAGCGTACACCAAGTGTTTCAGGCAGCGCACGTAGCCATGTTTCGTGAGAAGCACCCAGGCATCAAAATCTTGGTGCATCCTGAGTGTCCTCGCGAAGTTTTCGAGCTAGCTGACGAGTCGGGCAGCACCGGCAAGATTATCAAGACGGTCGAAGCCGCCCCGCCAGGCAGCAAATGGGCGATTGGCACCGAGCTACACTTAGTCAACCGATTGAAAGAGCAGCATCCCGAGCAGGAGATACACTTCCTGTCGCCCGTGCTATGTATGTGTGCCACGATGTACCGAATCGACCTAGCCCACCTCTGCTGGAGTTTAGAAAACCTAGCGGGCGGCACTCCGGTTAACACGATCGAAGTCGACGAAGAAACGGCCAAGTGGTCGCTGGTAGCGCTCGAACGAATGCTCGAGGTGCGGTAATTAGGATCACAAGTTTTGATTCTCCGGCGATCTGTAAGATCGCGGTTGTGTTCTTGCGAGTTTTTTTCGACCTAAGACAGGCATTGCTGTAACTATACAAAACAGCGTAAATCCCCATACCCTCCCGTAATCGAATTGGGGCCTTGAGTATCGATCTAATTCGTCTCTGATTTGCCACTCGCCGCCGTTTGCCGTGAGTAAAGCTACCGCAAGTTTGCGAGGCAATGGCGTACGCAATAATCGAACACTACCGTCACTAAACGCAACGCACCTTGAAACATCAGGCTTATATAAAAAACCAAAGAAACTATTACGTACCAAATGCCCATCCCCGTTTTTCCATTGGGGCTCAGTTGTCAGTAGCTTGATTGCCGTCTCAACGGTCAAGTCGCCAGCTTCAAACCAATCCACGCTTTGTTCAGCGGCTTCTATTAGCATGATCGTATCACACGAATAGTCAGATAAGATTTGGCCCATTGGATCTGGTTCGGGTGCCCAAAATGTGTCACGTCCGGAAATCGCATAGTAACGACTAGGGTTGTGTTCGTTTCGATGCCATGTTGGGCATTCAAGTGAGTCGGCATACTCCGATCGAAGCGTCGTCTCGTTTAGTGCATTCCATTGTGCGTTGAGTCCATATTGTTTGCACAGATCGGCGTGTCCGATATCAGGTGCGACAAGAACTCGCCAACTGAGTTCCTTGCCGCTAGCTGTCAAGAAATCCTTTGGCAGGTGTCCATGTCGATTTCCGTAATGCAGGACTGCAATTGCCAGATCTTCCATTTGCCGAACACACCTTGCTCTTCGCATAGGCAAGAGGTCGTGTCCAGGGCCGATAGAAAGCCCAACGATTGTCCCGACGACCGCTATGATGACTAGGAGTTCGACAAGAGTGAGTGAAAAATCTCGCAGGCAAAAAAACTTAAGCCAAAACACCATCACGAAAAACGCCACGGCGATACCAGGAAGGCCAAACGTCGCCATCGACGATGCAACTAACGCAAAGACCCAGAGGATGGTCCTGATGCTGTACTTCATGCCTTTAGTTTAGCGGAAAATCGTAAGCGATTCTCCGGCGATCTGTAAGATCGCGGTTGTTTGTAAAATAAGCCGCAATAACCGCGATGCTACGCATCGCCGGAGAAAAACTCAAAGCTACTCAGCATCTTTCTCGCGACAGTAGGCAATCATTTCGTCGATGCTCATGGTAGTCTTGTCGACTTTGCCAGCCGGGGCCTCGGCGGCTGCTTCGGGCGCTGGCTCCGGTTCGGCGGCAGGTTCTGGCTCGCTTTCGGTCGCAGGTGCTGCGGTTTTTCCGGTTCGTGCTGCGGCCAACATGTCGGCGACCGACATTTTCGAGCGATCGACTGCGCCTGAGGAGGGCTTGGCGGGTGCTTCTGCTTTGGGTTCACTTTTGGCCGCGGTACCGCCCCGTGCTGCGGCTAGAATGTCGGCCGTCGAAGATTTCTTCTTGGCCGCCGGCTTTGCGCCGGCGCCTTGCATGCGAGCCATTTCTAATGGCGAGAGTTTTTTCTCGCCACTGGCTGCGGCTGGTTTTTTGGGAGCAGCTTTTTTGGCGGCGGGCTTCTTTGCATCCTTTTCTTTCGGAGCAGGTTTGTCGACGACCTTGAGGTAATCGAGATCGATATCGAACCAGCCGATGTTCAGGTGGTAGTCCATGAATTCGACCAGCGCACGTCCGCTCATATTGACCGTCTTGACCTGGCCAACCAAGTCGCTGAACCTTGCCAACTCGGGCCGTTTGCCGTCCACGACGACGTATTTGTCGGTGTACTCGTCTTTGATTTTATCGATTTGTGGAAACAACATCGCCGCTGATATCTCCCGCGGTGAAAACCTTTAGAGCCAAGTGTCAACTCGTCGGACGGCCCAGAACCAAGCCACAAATTGTCGCCCAAACGGGCCCCGATGGCAATGACCATCGCTTCTAGGCAGGCGAATTTGCTTGCAGTGGCAACCTCCTTGGTCGATAATCGGGCCACGTAGGGCTCGGGGTGCCGAGCCGGCAAACGGTTTCTTATTCTGGGAGGATTGACGGGTATGATACGGGCAACACAGGCAGGCTGGACGAAGCAGGTTGGTTTTCAAGCGATTTTGAGCGGTTTGATGGCGATTTCGGCGGCTTCGGCCCAGGCCGAGGAGTATCTGTCCGGCATCGAGTGGCCCAAGCCCGTGATGGTAACGCCAGGGGCCGAAAACTCGTTGCCGCCTTCCGACGCGGTGGTGCTGTTTGATGGTAAGGATATGTCGGCTTGGCAGAATGGGGAAAACTGGTTGGTTGAGAATGGCGAAGCGGTGGTTGGCAAAGGGCAAATCGTCAGCAAGGCCAAGTTTGGCGATTGCCAAGTACACATCGAATGGTCGGCTCCCAACCCTCCTCAAGGCGAAGGGCAAGGGTGTGGCAACAGCGGGCTGTTTCTGATGGGGACTTACGAGATTCAGATTCTCGACTCCTACAGCAGCAAGACCTACCCCGATGGTCAGGCGGGGGCGATCTATAAGCAGACGCCGCCGTTGGTCAACGCAATGCGGCCGCCGGGCGAATGGAATACCTACGATATCATTTGGACTCGACCTCGCTTTGCTGCGGATGGTTCGTTGGAGTCGCCTGCCGCGATCACGGCAATCCACAATGGGGTGTTGGTTCTTAATCACTTTGAGCTGTTGGGAGATACACCCTATCATCGTCCGGCCGCTTACAAAAAACACGCGGATCGCTTGCCGCTTTCGATCCAAGATCATGGCAACCCGGTACGGTTTCGCAACATTTGGGTGCGCGACCTAAAACCGAGGGGTGGTAAGCGAGTTCGACCTGCGTTTATTCGCAACAACCAGACAGGCAAAGAGACGGATGTGAAGTGAGGGGGGCGCGAGGGTTTGGCTTACGACTCGTTTTCGTCAATGGGTTGCCCGGCTCGCCAACGGAGTACGGAATCTAAGAAGCCTTGGATGTCGCCATCAAGGACTGCGTGGAAGTTGCCCATCTGGAATTTCGTGCGGGCGTCTTTCACACGTTGGTCGGGGTGGAGAAAGTAGTTGCGGATTTGCGAGCCGAAGCCGGTCTTGGCTTGTTGCTGGTACTTGGCGGCTTCTTCGGCTTCGCGTTTTTCTTCTTCGTGCCGAGCCATGCGTGCGCGTAACATTTTCCAGGCGGTGGCGCGATTTTTGTGTTGGCTACGTTCGTTTTGGCATTGAACAACGATGTTGGTGGGGAGGTGCGTAAGCCGAATGGCGCTATCGGTTTTGTTGACATGCTGGCCCCCAGCGCCGCTTGCCCGATAGGTGTCGATGCGTACGTCGGCCTCGTTGATTTCGATTTCTACGGAGTCCGAAATTTCGGGCGAGACGTCGATGGCCGCAAAGCTGGTTTGACGCTTGCCTTCTGAATTGAAAGGGCTGATGCGCACCAAGCGGTGCATGCCCGATTCGCCGCGAAGATACCCGTAGGCCATGGGGCCGCGGATGGCGATCGTAGCGTTGTTAATGCCAGCTTCTTCGTTGTCTTGGCGGTCGATGAGCGAGACAGAGTAGCCGTTTTTCTGCGCCCATTGGATGTACATGCGGAGCAACATTTCGGCCCAGTCGTTGGCATCGGTGCCGCCATCGCGGGCGTTGATCGTGATGATGGCCCCGGCGGCGTCGTGGGTGCCGCTGAGCAAGGCTTGCAGCTTGAGTTGCTCGACGACGGCCTCCAGGCGTTGGACTTCGGGCGGCACCTCGGCGGCGAACGATTCGTCTTCGGCCGCCATTTCGACCATGGCGGCAAGGTCGTCGCTTTCAGCTAAGGCTTCGTCGAGTGGTTTGACCAGGCTGAGGAGCGACTTTCGTTCACCGACCTTTTCCTGGGCTTTTTCTTGGTCGTTCCAGAAATCGGGGGCGGCCATCTCGGCGTCGATGGACTTGATGCACTCTGCTTTGGCATCGCAGTCAAAGAGAGTCTCGAAGCTGGAGGACTGCGGTGCGGATCGCTTCGGTGCGATCGGTCCATTCTTTTTCCAGCGTCATCGGTCGAGACTCCTTGGGGGGCGTTGGGGTGGGCCAAGGCGACCCCTTGGCTTCGGTCGTGTGATTATAGACTTGTCTTCCGGCGGCGGCGAGGGCTAGACTTGGAGGTTATGGCACGGGTGGTTTTAGCAATGTCGGGCGGGGTGGATTCGAGCGTCGCAGCTCATCTGCTGTTGGAGCAGGGGCACGAGGTGATCGGCGTTTTTATGCGCCATGGGCACCAGTCGCCGGTGGCTTGTGCTGTTGGAACCGGGGAGCTTCCGGTTGTCAGTCGGCTTGACCATAAGCAGGGGTGCTGTACGGCAGAGGATGCGGCGGATGCTCGGCGGGTGGCTGACAAGCTTTCGATTCCGTTTTATGCGTTGAATCTAGACCGCGAGTTTGGCCGAATTATTGACTACTTTGTCGAAGAATATACGGCAGGCCGGACGCCCAATCCGTGTGTGCAGTGCAACAACTGGATTAAGTTCGGCAAGCTTTTCGACTACGCAGATAGTGTCGGGGCAGAGTTTGTTGCAACGGGGCACTACGCGCGGCTGGAGCAAGATGCAGCGGGCCAGACGGCGTTGCTGCGGGGGCGCGACTCGGGCAAAGATCAGTCGTATGTGCTGTTTGGCATCCAGAAGAAGCTTTTGCCCCGGATGATGTTGCCGGTCGGCGATTACGAGAAAGTCGCGATTCGGCAGATCGCGGGGGGCTTGGGGATGAATGTTGCCGAGAAGAAAGATAGCCAAGAGATTTGTTTTGTGACGAGCGGCCGGTACGACGAATTTGTTCGCGGGAATCGGGACGAGACGGATACTTCAGGCGAACTGGTAATGACCGATGGTACGGTGGTTGGCGAGCATCCCGGCATCGAAGGGTTTACCATTGGGCAGCGAAAAAAGCTGGGCGTTGCGCTGGGGTCGCCGAAGTTTGTGGTGCGGATCGATCGAGAAACTTGCCAAGTGACGCTGGGCGATCGTGAGGATCTCGAACGAAATGAGCTGACGGCTGACGGCACGAATTGGTTAGTCGACCCCGCAGAAGTCCCTGCCCACTGCGAAGTGCAGATCCGATACAATGCCGCGTCCGTGCCTGCTAGGGTTGAATTACTGCCAGATAATCGGCTACACGTTCAATTCGACCAGCCACAACGGGGCGTTGCGCCAGGGCAAGCCGTGGTGTGCTACGACGGGCCGCGTACCTTGGGTGGTGGTTGGATCGAGTAGCGTCGACGGGGCGAATCGTCTATCATGTCAGGCAAAGATAGGCCAAGATAACTCTGGCGTCGGTCCGCACGGATAAGGAAAAAATCATGCAAGGCTCCCTGTTGAATAATGTTGTTGCCACGTTCTCTCCGAGCTTGGCCGCCCTTGAATTTACAGAGATGTTGTTGTTGGGATTGGCCGTCGTCCTTGGGTTGATTGGCCTAGCGTTCCTGGCATTTTTTGCCAAGTATTTTAAGCTCTGGCTGCAAGCCTACATGTCGAATGCCAGTATCGACCCATTCACCTTGATTTTTATGGGCCTGCGTCAAGTCAACGCACGCACGATTGTTGATGCAAAGATCATGGCCATGCAAGCTGGCGTGGGCACAGATGCGACAACTGGCATCACTACCCGTCGACTCGAAGCACACTTTTTGGCGGGTGGCGATGTGCCGCGAGTGATTCACGCGATCGTCGCCGCACAGCGAGCCGATATCGATTTAGATTTTGATCGTGCCGCGGCGATTGATCTGGCAGGTCGAGATGTGCTTGATGCCGTTCGGACGAGCGTTCATCCGAAAGTGATCGACTGTCCGAACCCCGAAAAATCGTCGAAGAAGACGCTCAGCGCAGTTGCCAAGAATGGCGTGGAGTTGAAGATTCGTGCCCGCGTAACCGTGCGAACCAATCTTAGCCAGCTTATCGGTGGTGCTACCGAAGATACGATCGTTGCTCGAGTTGGCGAAGGCATTATCACTTCGATCGGATCGGCTAAGGATCACTTGGCGGTCATGGAAAATCCCGACAATATCTCGAAGGCAGTGCTCGCACGTGGACTTGACGCTCATACGGCGTTTGAAATTGTCTCGATCGATATCGCAGATATCGACATCGGCGAGAATATTGGTGCAAGGCTACAGGCAGATCAAGCCGAGGCTGATACCCGTAAGGCCCAAGCACTTGCGGAGAAGCGGCGGGCCGACGCGATTGCCCACGAGCAAGAGATGAAAGCAAAGGTCGCCGAAAATCAAGCAGCCGTGATTCTTGCGCAGGCCGAAGTTCCGATGGCCTTGGCCCAAGCGTTCCGCGAAGGAAACCTGGAAGCTGCTGGCAAGAACGGCAGCAGTTGAGCCCCACCTCTAGATCGCTTGAAATTGTGAATTGGCAAGGCAGCCCGAGACGCACTTGCCTCCGGGCTCCCCGAAGTTCCAGAAAAACCCTACTATTCTAGGGCGTACTCGAACCAGTTGCGTGCTCGTTTCGATTCGACCGACGTGATCAATTGCCATCGATCGTCGAGATAGGCCAAGTCGAAGACTTCCCGGTCGTTGGTACGTGGCGAGGGCGTAGAGACTCCCGGGGTTATTGGCTCCTTGATCGGTAACTCGGCGAATCGCTGGTCGGGATCATCCAAGGGGTCTGCGAGAGGGTCCTCGTTCAGGAAGGGGTCGTAGATCGACGAGTCGACTTTCGGTTCAGCCTTCTTCGGCTGTGTTTCTAGAGATTGAAATTCTGGATGGTAGGCAGTCTTCGAGACGATGATAACTTGGGCGGTGTAGTTGGGTTGCGAGTTTGTTGGAGGAAACAGCTCGTAGCTTAGCTCTCGTTTCGCTCGCAAACCGAAACTGCCGGAGGGGCTAAAGGCTTCAAGGGCATGTTCAAGCCGTTTGATTACCCAGTCGAATTTTTTTTCTGGTACTTGGACGACTGGAGTTTCTGGTGGGGCCGATGATTCGCAACCAAGGTTCAGGCTGACAAGGACAAGCCCAAAGGCCAGTTGTACACGCATGAGGTGGCGTTTCATCGTTTTCACGTCATCCTGCTTTTTCAGAAACTAGGCTAGAAGTCGCCAAAGGGATCGTCGTCGCTGGGTGCTTCGGGGTTTTCTTCGGCGGCGGGCTTTTCATCGCTCGGGGCCTCTTCTGCACTCGGCACGGATTCAAATGGATCGTCGCCCGATGGCTCATCAGCAAACGGGTCGTCCGACGAATCCGCTTCTGGAGTCATGGTTCCAAACAGGTCGTCGTCGCTTCCCTCGATTGGTTCTTCAGCACTTGCTGGAGTGGCTGGGGCGTCGTCCGGAGGCCCAAGCTCGAAATCGCCAGAGGGGCTCTCGTCGGCTGAGCCCATCGCACCTTGTGGACCGATCTTCGGAAAGCGAACCCCACGCCAAGGGACAGAGCTGGTCACAACCCGTCCTAAAATACCCATCAGCTTACCCGATTCAACTTTGTCTGAGGTTGTTAGAGTGCCTGGCGCGGCGGTGTCTTCGGCCTCCTCGGTAGCAGAGCCAAACAAATCGTCGGCT
Organism: Planctomycetota bacterium; assembly: GCA_013152205.1. GTDB lineage: Bacteria > Planctomycetota > Planctomycetia > Pirellulales > Lacipirellulaceae > Bythopirellula. The sequence goes on along the minus strand of JAADGV010000018.1, from coordinate 66,151 downwards.
TCCTCAGCAGCAGGCTTCGCATCCTCTTCCATCGCAGGAGGCTCCCCGGCAGCCTCGGCCGGTGGGGTCTCTCCGAATGGATCGTCAGCGGCGGCAGCACTAGGTTGCGCCGGCGTTGCTGGCGTTCCAAACGGGTCGTCTGATTCGGCCTCCGCCGGCATGGGTACTTCTTCCGTTGGTGCGTCTTTTGCTGGAGCCGGTTCTCCGAAGAGGTCGTCTTCTACGGAGTCAGCCTTGGCTTCAGGTTCTTCGTCAGCAGGGGTTCCAAACGGGTCGTCTGATTCGGTTTCAGCCGGCATAGGCACCTCTTCAGCCGGGGCGTCTTTGGCTGGTGCCGCGTCTCCGAAGAGGTCGTCATCTACGGAGTTGGCCTTGGCTTCAGGTTCTTCATCAGCAGGAGCCCCAAACGGGTCGTCCGATTCGGTTTCAGTCGGCATGGGAACTTCTTCAGCCGGGGCGTCTTTGGCTGGTGCCGGTTCTCCGAAGAGGTCGTCTTCTACGGAGTCAGCCTTGGCTTCAGGTTCTTCGTCAGCAGGAGCCCCAAACGGGTCATCCGATTCGGTTTCAGCCGGCATCGGAACTTCTTCCGCTGGTGAGTCTTTTGCTGGAGCCGTGTCTCCGAAGAGGTCATCATCTACGGAGTCGGCCTTGGCTTCAGGTTCTTCGTCAGCAGGGGTTCCAAACGGGTCGTCCGATTCGGTTTCAGCCGGCATAGGCACCTCTTCAGTCGGGGCGTCCTTGGCTGGCGCAGGATCGTCAGCAGGCTCCTCGGCGGGTGCTTTTTCAGCAGGAGCATTGTCTGCGGGGGTAGTTGGTTTCGGTACGTTTTCGGTTGCTGACTCTGCCGGGTGAGTCATCAATTTTGGTGAAGGGTCAATAAGCTGGTCGAGCTGCACCGGCTCCTCACGCCGTAGTACTTTGGGATTGCGGCGCTCCAATTGTTCATACCGCTGTTGCGTCTGTTGTCGACGCTCTTGCGCCCGATTCAAACGACCGTCACGTCGATAACGCTCTAAGGTTTGTCGGGCCGTCCCCTGGATGCGTTGTAACGCGATCCCGATCGTATGCCGTCTGCCGGGGTCTCGAGCTTCGTAGGCGGCGCCAATCCGCATGTCCTCTTCTGCTTCGGGCGACTGTCCGAGACGTAGGCGAGCAATCGCGCGAAAATAATACACGCGCGGATCGGTGGACCCAGCTTCTATCACTTGCGAGAACAATCGCTCGGCATCCGATGTGCGATTTGCAAAAAATGCGTGAACCCCTCGTCCATAGGTTGCTCGCACCTCGGGCGATTGCTGGGCAAATGTGTTACTGGCGAGAAGTAAGTTTCCGGCCAGCGCAACGATGGCGAGCATCACTGGTGGCCTCAGAAGACAAACTACAAATCGGTTCAAAATCATAGAAAAAGAGACTCCCGTACTCTCATTGAGCGGCTGCTCGACAGTGGTCGATCGGCCGCGTGCCTCAAAACGATCGACAGTCGGCTTCAAATAGGTTCCCTGAAACGAAATTACCCCCGACCGCAGGAGCCCTTTCCGACATTCGAAACTGTCCGTAAGACAGCCATTCTAACCTTACCAAGCAAGTGGAACAAGAAATTCTAGGGGATCGAGTGCGGAAAGATGGTTGAAAACAGTCCGCTCAACCCCAATTTCTTAGCGTTGACGACCCTAAAATCAAAATTTGCCAAAGCCCTCGGTATTCGAGCAGGTCGTAGAATTGCGGTGATGGCTAGATTTGTTGGATTTTTTTTGCAAACTCCTCGTAGCCAGCTCGTTCAAGTGTGGGGACGTCTTCCTCCTTGAGGCCCCGTTTCCGAGCTTCTTTCCAGCGTTTCTGAGCTGCTTCTTTGTCTCCGGTTAACAGTAGTGCTTTTGCTAAGTGGTACTGGGTCAATGGAGGGTGCTCGACGGTTACCGCTAGCCTCAGATCTTCGAGAGCCAAGTCGTATTGTTTGTTGGCGATTCTAACGACGCCGCGAGTGTCGAGCAGGCTCGCAAGAGGGCCATAAAATTCGATAGCCTGATTCACAAGAGTTTCGGCTTCGCCAAGGCGTTGCCCCATCAAAGCCAGCATGAAGGCCAAGTTATTCGATGCTGCTGCACGTTCGAGAACGGGCACGTCGTCTCGTTTTAGCAATTTGTCGTAAGCGTTAGCGCTTTCCTCGTATTTTTGTTGAATTTCCAATATCTCAGCTTGGGTGAGCAATCGGAGAGCTGATTCTGGGTCGTCGCGTAGAGCGGCTGCCATAAAGCGATTGACGGGCTCGTCATATTTGTCGCCAAATTCAGCACGACGTTTGCGCAGCATCTGCGCTGCTAACGCTACACTTTGATTTCGTTGCTTAGGAGGAGCTTTCTTCATCTGTTCGAGGGCGGTGTCGATATTGCCGTAGAGGGCATGAAATCGTGTTAGTTCAAAAGCAGCAGACGGTACACGCTGGGCGAAGAGAGTGTAAAGTTTTTCAGCCAATGCAGTGTCATCATATTTAGATGCTAGACGAGCTACACTACGCACCAGCGCTAACTGGGGGGGCTCGAGTGAGCCTTCGAGATCGTCTGGTAGTAAGGCAGTAAGCGATTTTCGTACACCGGCCTGATCCCCTTTCTTGGCAGATAGACGTGCAAGTAATTGCAAGTAGATACCGCGATAGGCAGCCGTGTTTTTTATTCGATTTAGGCGACTCTGTGCGATATCGTAATCGCCATGCTCGATAAGAAGATTGATGTAAGTAGACCGGACTTCTGGATCTGCGTCGTACGTCGCGAGAGCGTCTAGTAAAATATTTTCGCTGCTTTTCCAATCGCCAGCGGCAAACATTAACCCAGCTAACGAGAGTGTTAGTTTCTTCTTGAGTTGGCCTTTTTTTCGCATTTCGGAAAGGACTTGAATTGCTTGGGCTTGTGAAGCAGGGTCTTTGAGCGAGGCCATGATTCCACCTCGCATAGCTTGGTCTTCGGCGGGCAACTCGCCATCGACTTTTGCTAGCATCAACAGGCGTAGAGCTTGCTGATTTTTTTGATAGTCGCCGGTAGCTGCCAGCAGGCGAGCCGCCTGCCGACGTGCCCAGGCAACGTGATGCATGTATTGAGGCGGTACATTGCCCTCGTAAGAAGCACGTAAAATGCGATTCACGTATAAAGCGGCTTTTTTTGCATTCGCGGGATTTTTGGAACTCCACAGGAGATAGAAGTCAGCCATTCGCCTCGCAATTGGTATTTCATTGAGGCGATCGCCGTAGGCAGCGAGGCAAAGGGCTTCGGCATTTTGCCATCGACCTTGTAATTCATAGGTTTTTGCGGTTAGCAGGGGTACGAATTCTGCATCAAGGGCCAGGTGAGCTTGGCGTATGGTGTGAAGTAATTGTTCCAGATTCTTCTGCCGTGCGTAGATCGTCAATAATTGCGACCAGCTGTCGGGTTCGGTGGGATTCAGTTCGACGACCTTTTGCCACGCCTTTGCTGCGGCCTCGGTTTTTCCAGCCGTATTGGCTAGTACTGCAAACCATTTTTGAGTCGTCACCTGCTGTGGCTGTTGATCCGCAATTTTCTGGGCAGCTTCAAAAGCCTCTTCAGCGTCGCCTGTTCTTAGCAACACCTCCGCATTGACCTTGCCAAGCATTTTTTCGCGTATTTCGGCGGACATCAGCCCCATTTTTTCACGGGCTTCTTGATACTGCCCTTGATTGGCGAGTAGCTTAATGTGCAGCGAGAGCGCCCCCATGTTTGGTGGGCCAAATTTCAGTGCATCGTTCAGTCGCTCAAGGGCGATATCCAAATCCACCTGCAAAACAAGCAGCAATTGGCCGTAGGTAACATGCAGTAGGCTCCACTCCGGTCGCTGTTGCATTGCGGCGTCGAGCATTGCGCGTGCCTCAAGAAGCTCTTCGCGTGTAACCTGGTCTTTTCCATACCCGAGGATTAGGCGTTTTACTTCGGTGATAATGTACGAAGCATCCTCTTTACTTTTAACGATTTCCAAAATTTTTCGTTGGGCACTTTGCATTGCCTCGTCGTCGTTTTTTTGCATCGCAACATCGAAAAGCTGCATCCGAACGGGTAGGTTGTTGGGAGCAAGTTGAGCAGCTCGGTTCACGAAGTCGAGTGCGTCGTCGTTTTTCCCCAGGTGACGCAATTCCCTTGCCAGATAGACGTAGATCTGTACCTTGTCCCGGTCATCCCAATCTTCGATGCCTTCAGCAAGCGAGGATAATTGTTCAGGTATATTCTCCTCATCCGAAGCGGCGACCATTTTTGCACGTAAGATTCGTGTTTGTAGAGAATCGCCGAATTTCTTTTCGACTTGATCGAGGTTTGCCAACGCTTTTTGAGAACTAGTATCGGGTTCTAGCCACAGGAGCTTGACTGCGGCCAAGCGGACGTTAAGGTTCTCAGGATCAACTTTCGCAGCCGCGCGAATTTTTTCTCGCGCCTCTAGGTACATCTTTCGCTCCAAGAAAACTTGGGCCTGATAAAGCATTCCTGCCGATTCTGGAAGCTTGTTCTTCTCGACAAACTCCGCTATCTGAGTATCGACGCGTTCCCAGTCTTGTTGTTTTTTGGGGAGGGCGAGAATCTGGCGCACCAATTGCCCAACATTGAATCCCTGAGGAACACGAGAATCGCCACGACGAGTCTGCTTGCTTACACGTCGTAGGCCCGCCATCGCGCGGGGGTCGTTGGGGCGATCTTGTAGAACCGAATTATAGGTCTGTTCTGCTAAGTCACTCTGGCCGAGACGCTCGTAAGCCCGACCAAGCATGATCCCTGCCAGCGTTTGAGCTTCTGGGAACTGAAAGAGTTTCGGTCGCAGTCGCTTGAATTCGTTAACCGCCTCAGCCCATTGTTCGTTATGCCACTTGATACGTGTCCGTTGATAAGCAATCAAAGGTTCTAACGACGCGATTTTCAATTCTTCAAGAACTTCGAGGATGTTGTTTACTTCGGCGAGATCTTTGTTGCGAAAAAGGACGCCAATTTTATCAAGAACAAGAATAAGCGATCGTCGAAGGCCAAATTCCTCGATGCCACGATCGAGAATCACCAGAGCTTCTGAAGTGTTGCCTCGTTGCGTTTCAGTGAGAGCAAGTAGCTTGTAGAAAGCAATTTTCCGAGGGTAGTTTTCTAGGCCTTCGGCAAGGTGTTGATAAGCTTTGTCATAGTCTTTTTCAGAGAGTGCGACTTGCCCCATGCGCATTAATACATCAGCATCAGTAGGATTCAACTCGTAGGCTTTCGCCAACGCCAGGTTGGCTTCTTCTTTTTCTCCACGGTTCAGGAGGAAGACCGAACGCTTTAGGTGTGCCTCGTGAGATTCCGGGTTTGCTTCGACCATTTGATCGATAACTAGTCGGGCTTGCTCCGGTTTTTTGTCTATTTCAACCAAAGTTGCAGCGAGCATCGTATAGATTTCTGGTTGGTCTGCTGCGATGGCTTTTTCTGCGTCAAAAGTTTTGCTCTTCTTGTCGTATCCAATCAGGCTGTACGCAAGCTCGGTGGACTGACGGTAATCTTTGGTTGCAAAAAGCGAGCGAACGCGCAAAGCCTGAAGCTCGGAGTTGCTGGGATCATTTTTCAACAATTCATCGATATGGACGAGCGCATCTCCGGGTCGCCCTCCTTTGATTAACGCGTCTGCCAATTCGCGACGCAGGGCAGGGTCGTTCGTTTTGACGACGGCATGTTTTAGGATTTTGTGGGCACTTCGGTACTCACCTCCAGTCGCGTCTTCCAGTTTTGTGACCTCGACACCCAAATTGGCTAGCTTGATGAGCGCATCGTCTTCATCTTTGCGAAAACGATAGTACTTTGCCAGGTAGTCAAACGCTGTGCGCGGATCGTTTTCTGCGATCGCAGATTCTGACCGTTCGCGAAACCATTCAGCGTTGCGATTCACCTGCCAGGGGTGAATCACGAAAAAGGCGATTCCTCCGACGACCACGAATACGGCGGCCAAACCAAAGAGTAGGAAATAGTTGATTCGGTATTGGTGCATATTTGGTGTCCCGTTGAAGGGCTTAGCAATATTGAGAAGAGGAAGGTTAAGAAATGTTCGGGGCCACGGTGGTGTGTTCCGTCAAGAAAAATCGCGATCTAGTGCTAACAAAGCCATCCAAGATCAGGGCAAGCGAATTGCATGTCACAAGAAATAGGCACACCGGCGTTTTAGGCAGTTTGTTAGCGCGGCCTATTAGCTACGCCGCCGCCATTTTCAGGAGTGACATATTGCCGCTGGCTGCGCACAAACTAGGCCCAATATCTTGCGAGGCAGCGAGTCAGGTCTGACTCGGCGGCAATCTAGCAATCTTTATCGTATCCCCGAGGGGTAGCGTGTCAACGATGTCGATCGCCACGTTTTTCGCCAACTGCGAAGAACAGCACCCAAAGGCCCGTTTTTCCGTTTCCAGCCTTCCCTAGATTGCCGGTTTTGGCGGGGCTAACGGGCGATTTCTTTCGACGACATGGCGGGTAGCTCGAACCGTAGTGGGGCCGAAAGGGTGCCTTTTTCGCCTTTTGCACGAGCTTGCAGAGCAATCGGCCCACTTCCCAGCGATTTGGTGCTGATCCGAACCACCTTGCTGCCTGCTGCGCCTATTGGTACGACGCCCAATTCACGACCATTATGGAGTAACAAAACATCTTTTTCTTGGCCTGACGCGACTCTAAGGGTTAGGAGCTTTGTGTCGGCGAGCTGCTGCCTGTTTTCGAGGAATAGCTGAATGGCCTCTCCTTGGTTGTTTACTTCGATGTTGGCGATCCAGCGCCCTTGGGTTTCGATGGGCGTATTGTCGATGCCGATAACTCGCAGTTCGTGAAAGCCATCGGCAAGCGTTGTGGTATCGAGCTGAAACATACCCCCAGGCCGACATCGCTTACGGCGGATGCCATCAACGAAAAGCTCATAGACACTGACGTTGCGACCTTTTTTGGTGACGCTTGATGGGACCAAGTTAATGGTGCCTTTAGTAAATTTGCCAGCGGGAATGCCAGTAACCGACACCTCTGGAAAATACGCCCAGGGCTGACAGAGTGGGTCGCCAACAATCATCTGCTGAAAAGGGGCAAAAATGGATTGATAGAACGCCTCGGCCATCGAGCATCCGCGTGCGTAGTGAACGTGAAGGAAAGGAGTCGGGAATTTGTGTGGAAGAGAAAGCGGCTCGATCACCGTGCCGCACGCCCCGGCTGCCCCGCTGACGAGAAACTCAGTCAAGGGAGTCTGCGAGTTCTTTTCAAATACCCCACCAAAGCTGGTTAAGTTGTCGCACAACGCGCCTGGCAAAATACGGCACTTGGAATTGGAGATATTAAAAGCAGTTACCCCGACGGTAAGTCCAGCGATGTCTTGTTTGCCTTTGGGAAACTTACCCTCGATCACTAACGCATTGACACCGGCCTTTTTCAAATCTCGCACGGCTTGAGGATACAGGTTGTGACGCGGCAGCGAACGAGGGCCGGAGTGTTTCATGTAGTAGACGGTTCCGGACGGCCTAGTGCCATCAGCCCCTTTTGCCGTGCGAAGGTACTCTACGATTTCCTCAGCCGAATTGCCGCTGCCGTAGCTGACTCCTAGTGCTGTCGACAAAAGATAAGGGATACCCAAACGATCGGAACGGTTGCCATCGGGCAGCCAGCGATAAGTCCCACGAAAAGCACGAGTCGTCGAGGGGTCGCTTTTCGGATTCGCAGTAGTAGGTTTTGGTAGGCAGTAGTTGTTGGTCGAGAAAGAAAAGATCTCTTTGCGTTTTTCGCGAGCAAACGCCCAAAGATAGGTAGAACCTGTCAGCGAACCACGGGGTTGGTAGGCCTTGTTGTATTTTTCGTCGGGAAATTCGGCAAAGAAATCCACTTTCCAGGGAAAGCCACAAGAGTAGATCAGATAGTCGATTTGCCCGCTTATACCACGCTTGTCCATTTCCTTAAAAGCAGGAATCAGAATTTGGCTCTTGAAATCTTTACTAGCAATCACCGCTTGGTTTTCGTCTTGCTCCAGATAGAAGACATTAGAAGCGGGGATGTTGCGCAGATGGATGTAATGGTTGGCGACCGTTTTTGAGGCTTGGCTATTGAGATTGACAAGTAGGAAGACATTCTCGGGGCCGCCCCCAGCATGGCCAGGCGACGCTGGTAGCAGCCATGCTAACGCCGCGAAAGCGATGCCTGCCATCGAAAGAAAACGGCGATACCGTTTGCGAAAAGTCATTCTCATAAGGCTTTCGATTGAAGGTTCTTGCCACAAAAGGCTGATCAGGTAGAGGCGGAGTGCTGGCGATCAAGTGTACTTTCTAAAATTCGCCGTCTGAGTTTAATCGAGCGAAGCCCCCGCTCTTTCGTTGTATCCAGCTAGCTGCGAATGGGCAACTCGCTGCCTCAGGTACCAACGTCAGGACAATTGCAAAATCGTTGTGGGAGGCGTCTCTGACGCCGATCGAGAGTCAAAGCAAACACTTTCGGCGTCGGAAACGTCTTTGACAAGATTACCTATTGCACGGCCCTGCCCTTCGCTCTCCCGATTGGTTACCCTTGACGGCTATGAAATGTACCCTCGGCATCGAGATTGGTGCCAGATGAATATCCCGACTATCTCGCAAAAAAATAAGCACTATTTCAACAGACAGTTGCTCATCTATGCACGACTTCCCTGCTCGGAACGGTCAACGCGCACTCATTACCGGTATCACTGGGCAAGACGGTTCGTACCTGGCTGAATTGCTGCTGGGCAAGGGCTACGAAGTCTGGGGCATGGTCCGCCGCAGTTCGTCTTTCAACAGAAATCGGATCGACCATATCTATCAAGATCCGCACAGCGACGACGTTCGCCTGCATTTGTGCTATGGCGATCTCAACGATGCCTCGAGCATCAATCACGTCTTACGCACTGTTCGGCCTGACGAAATCTACAACCTAGGTGCCCAGTCGCATGTGAAAGTTTCGTTCGAGGTGCCTGAGTACACCGGCGAGGTTACGGGCCTCGGCGCGGTCCGTCTTCTTGAAGCGATGCGAGAAGAAGAGATCGACGCAAAGTTTTACCAAGCCTCTTCCTCGGAGATGTACGGAAAAGCCATCGAATCGCCTCAGACCGAGACAACTCCCTTCCATCCGCGAAGCCCTTACGCGGCAGCCAAAGCCTATGCGTTTTATGTAACGCAGAACTACCGAGAGTCATATGGGATGTTTGCCGTCAACGGCATCCTCTTCAATCATGAGTCGCCACGGCGGGGCGAAAACTTCGTGACACGAAAAATCAGCCAAGCAGCCGCCCGCATTGCAGCGGGTTTGCAAGACACTTTGTTTCTCGGCAATATGGATGCGCTGCGAGATTGGGGATTTTCGGGTGATTACGTTGAGGCCATGTGGTTGATGTTGCAGCAGGACGAGCCGGACGATTACGTCATTGCGACAGGCGAAACACATTCGGTCCGCGAGTTCTGCGAAATTTGTTTTGCCCGCGCGGGTTTGCCGATCACTTGGGAAGGGGAGGCGGAAAACGAAAAAGGCTTCGGCCCCGAGGGCCGTCTGCTGGTGCAGATCGATCCTCGCTACTACCGTCCTGCGGAGGTAGACGTTTTGTTGGGCGATAGTAGCAAGGCACGACGCGAACTCGGCTGGAAACCGCGGGTTACGTTTCAGAAGCTCGCAGAAATGATGGTCGATACTGACTTAAAAGGAGTTCGGGAAGAAGTTGACCATGAGTAGCACACGATCGACACAACTTGAATCGGTTTTTGCAGCGCGGAAGATCACAAAGGTCTACCACATGGGTGAGGTGGATGTTCATGCCTTACGAGGCGTCGACCTCGATCTTTACCGTGGTGAGTTTGTCGTTCTGCTGGGTCCGTCTGGTAGCGGCAAGAGTACGCTGCTGAATATCTTGGGGGGGCTTGATACGCCAACCGCTGGATCGGTTCACTACCTCGACAACGAACTCACGAATTTCGACGATGCCGAACTCACTCGCTATCGACGAGATCATGTAGGCTTTGTTTTTCAGTTTTACAATCTCATCCCCAGTCTGACGGCACGAGAAAATGTCGCCCTGATCACCGAGATCGCCAGCAACCCGATGTCGCCGAGCGATGCGCTAGCGATGGTGGACTTGGGTGATCGCGAAGATCATTTTCCAGCCCAACTATCCGGGGGCGAGCAGCAGCGTGTTGCCATTGCCCGAGCGGTGGCCAAGCAACCCGATGTGCTACTGTGTGACGAGCCGACGGGTGCCCTTGATGTGGAAACGGGAGTGTTGGTGCTTGATGCGATTCAAAAGATAAATCGCAATCTAGGAACAACGACGGCGGTCATTACCCACAATGCCGTGATTGCAGAAATGGCTGACCGAGTGATTCACCTTTCTGGCGGCGAAATCACCAGTGTCGACAAGAACTCGCAAGTCTGCGAAGCGTCGGAACTGACTTGGTAGGCGTCGCTGAGGGAGGCCGTAGACCGCGTGGCGGTCCGGCTGTTTGCTAAAAAATGCGTAGTGTGATTGCGACCGCTAACGACCACACGGCGGCTAAGGCGGCTTCTTGTAGGCCGCGACTGCGTAGCTCGGCGTTTGAGGAAACGATCCCCCCGGTATAGGCCGCGGCAACCAGGAATGTTCGCCAACTGTAGACGGGCCACAGCAAACCAAAAAGAGTGGCAGCGCGTAACATGGTGGCGCCTCCGGCGATAGCTGATACCGGAGCTGCCATTGCTAAAGCGGCCACTCCCGTCAGCATGGTGGCGGGAGCCAGGTATCCCAATTTTTTGGCGAGAATAACTGTGGCGATCGCCAAAGCAGCGGCCAACAAGGTGATCGGCAAGTATTGGGGCCTTGCCTGAAACGCCAATGCTCCGAGCGTGGCAAAAATTGCTAAGCCTAAGCCCGTGACGATCTGGCGTCGTTTTCGTCTCACGCTTACGGCGATACCTGCGGCGACTAAAAACGCGCCGACAAAGCTTGTCCCTACCAACATCGCAGGTTCTACCCCGTAGTTGGCCCCAACTAGCGCCCCGGCGGTAACCGAGGCGCAAAGGTAAATCCAGGCACCATGGGCACGCATCGGATCGAGTTTGCGCATCGCCTCCACCGGCGACGAAACTTCCGTTGGCAAAGCTGTTGAGGAACTCACGACCTTCCGACCAGTTCTGTGAAAGCGATAAAAGGAGTAAGAGCGTATCATTCCGACCCAGAGGTGCGACAACCGACGATTCTACACGGTCGAGCAACCGGTTCGCAATTGCGCAGGACGATTGCAAAGTCATGCTAGCCGCAGGCGGAAGCCGCGGTCGGGCCTGAAAAAACCGCAGCTTCCGCCTGCGGCTACAACGGAACCTACGACTTTGCAATTCCCCGGTTAGCAATTGCGAGGAATGTTGAATTCACGGGCATTTATTTTTGCTAGAATGTCGGGAGCGTAAGTTCGCCACTCGAAAAGATATGGCACCCTTAGATGTCCTCGCTCGACCGTAAAACGCTCCGTGATCTTTGGCACATGAAGGGCCAAGCGTTGGCGATTGCGATGGTGATTGGCTGTGGGATTGCGTTGTTTGTGCTTTCTCGAAGTTTGCTCTATTCGCTGACACTAACCCAAACAACTTACTACCAGCGTCATCACTTTGCCGATATTTTTGCTTCGCTCGTACGTGCGCCCGACTCTTTGGGTGAGCGAATTGCGGAAATCCCAGGCGTAGAGCGTCTAGAAACCCGCATCGTGGTGAGTGTGAATCTAACGGTCGAAGGGCTACCCGAGCCGGCGATGGGACGGGTAGTCTCGTTGCCTGATACCCGCAAACCCGCGCTCAATCAGCTGTTCCTTCGCCAAGGTCGTTGGCTGAGGCCACGGCGTGATGATGAAGTGCTGGTGAGCGAAGCCTTTACGCTCGCTAACAACCTTCAAGTGGGCGACAGTCTGCTGGCGGTGATCAATGGCCGTCAAAAACGCTTGCATATCGTCGGCATCGCGTTGTCGCCCGAATATATCTACGAGATTAAGCCGGGCGATATCCTGCCAGACAACCGACACTTCGGCGTCTTATGGATGAATCAGGAAGCCTTGTCGATTGCCTACAACTTGGAAGGCGCCTTCAACGACGTGGCGATTTCGCTACTGCGCGGGGCGTCTTCGACCGAGGTGATCCAGCGGCTCGACGAACTGATTAAACCCTATGGAGGGCTTGGATCGTATGCTCGCAAAGATCAGTCGTCACACATGTTTGTCGACAACGAGATCGAGCAAAATCGCCAGATGGGGCTTATCATGCCCTCGGTGTTTCTTGGCGTGGCGGCATTTCTGTTGAATGTTGTGTTGTCGAGGATTATCAATTTGCAGCGAGAACAGATCGCCGCCCTCAAGGCCTTTGGCTATTCGCGATGGGAGGTCGGCGGGCACTATATGAAACTTGTTTTGCTGATCGTTGCTTGTGGGTTGAGTTTTGGAATTCCCTGCGGAGCGTGGTTTGGGCAAGTGGTGACCGAGATGTATGCCAAGCTGTTTCATTTCCCCACGTTTACCTATCGGCTGACGTACGACGTGGTGTTGATTGCCGCGTTGATTAGCATCGCGGCAGCAGCCCTGGGGGCGCTGGGAGCCATTATGCGTGCCGTTACGTTGCCCCCCGCCGAGGCGATGCGTCCTGAGCCGCCCACCAGTTATGGGCCGACGGTACTCGAACGGCTGCGTTTGGGGCATTTTGTGCCACCAGTGGTCAGCATGATTTTGCGACAGCTAGAGCGCCACCCGATTAAGACCTCGCTGTCGGTGCTGGCCATCTCGCTGGCGGCGGCAATTATCGTTGTCGGAAATTTCATGGAAGACTCGGTCGACTACATTATCGATGCCCAGTTTCGGTTAGTGCAGCGCTACGATATGTCGATAGTCACCGCCGATCTGAGGTCGGATCGTGCCATTTACGAGGTGGCAAGCATGCCAGGGGTGATGTATTGCGAACCAACACGCGCGGTCTCGACGAGAATGCGTGCCGGGCCTCGACATCGCCGAGTAGGCATCCAAGGGGTTCAGGCGGATAGTAAACTCTATGGTTTGATGGACATTGATGGCAATACAATCTCGCTGCCGCCCGATGGCTTGCTAGTCTCGCGTAAACTAGCCGATATTCTCGAAGTCGAAGTCGGCGAAACAATCCAGGTCGAGGTACTCGAAGGCAAAAGGCCTACGATCCAAGTGAAAATCGCTGGAACCCTACAAGACTTCACCGGGTTGTCGGCCTACATGAACCTGGAAGCCCTCGGTCGAATGATGCGCGAGAGTCCTGTGGTAAACGGTGTCCACATGATGGTCGACCCGCTGATGCAGGACGAGCTTTATGGCGAGTTGCGTACGGTGCCTTGGGTATCGGGTGTCACGGTCAAGCAGCATGCGATCGATAGCTTCGAAACGACGGTTGGCGAAAATATGATGTTGATGAAACGGATAAATCTGCTATTCGCTTGTGTGATCGCCGTTGGGGTTGTGTACAACAGCGCAAGAATTTCGCTTTCCGAGCGTAGCCGCGAGCTAGCGACGCTTCGCGTCATCGGCTTTACCAAGGGCGAGATTTCAGCGATCCTATTGGGCGAGCTTGCCATCATCACGCTGTTGGCGATTCCCTTGGGGCTGTGGTTTGGGTATTTGCTTGCCGGTATGCTGGTTAGCGTGCTCGATCTAGAAATGTTTCGTTTTCCGTTGGTCGTCGAACGAACAACCTTTGGAATGGCCGCGGCGATTGTCATGCTGTCGTCCCTGGTTTCGGGGCTGATAGTCCGTCGCCGCCTAGACCAGCTTGACCTGATCGCGGTGCTAAAATCGCGCGAATAACGAACTGTCGGACAGGGTGATAGGAAAACATGAAATCGAGATTTCGGAAATTATTACTGGCACTTGCCGGGTTGGGTATCGTTGGGGCGATAGGGTATGGCCTCGTGCCCGAACCGGTGATGGTCGACTTTGCGATGATCGAGACTGGCGACATCCGAGTGACGGTCGATCAAGATGGCAAAACCCGAATCCGTGAGCGTTACGTCGTTTCGACGCCGCTTGCCGGTCGGCTGCTTCGTATAGATTTAGATCCTGGCGACGAAGTCGTAGCGGGCGAGACGTTAATCGCAACGATCGAGCCACGCGACCCCGAGCTGTTAGACGCTCGCTCAATCGCCTTGGCAGAGGCCCGTGTCAAAGCGGCGGCGGCGGCACTTGAGAAAATGAAACCAGTGCTTGAAGAAGCCTTGGCTGGCCAGGAGTTCACGGCAGCAGAGTTGGCGCGGGTGAAAGATGCGCGGCGGAAAGCACCGCAATCGGTTTCGATTAGCGAAGTCGAGAGCAAAGAGCTTGCGTACCGCACCCGCAGTGCCCTGCTGCGAACGGCTACCAAAAGCAAAGAGATCGCCCGGTTTGAACTCGACCAGTCGCGTGCCGCTCTGATTCGTTCGCGGCCGCATGCCAACGGTCCACCTGTCGAGGCTGAAGCAGACGCTAGCCAGGATAGTTGGGATTTTACCATTCGATCGCCAATCGATGGCCGGGTGTTGCGGGTATTTCAAGAAAGCAGCGCCGTGATAGCCGCGGGAACTGCGTTGGTTGAATTGGGCGACCCGACCGATTTAGAAGTTGAGATTGATGTTCTCTCGCGAGACGCCGTGAGAATTCGCCCCGAGGCGTTGGTGCTATTCGAACACTGGGGCGGCGACAAGCCTCTCCACGGTCGTGTGCGGCTGGTCGAACCGTCGGCGTTCACCAAAATTTCGACGCTCGGCGTCGAAGAGCAGCGAGTGAATATCATCGTAAGTCTTGTCGACCTGCCCGAAGAACGGACTGCCTTGGGCGACGGTTTTCGTGTCGAAGCGCGCATTGTCGTTGCCGAGGCCGACGAGGTCTTAAAGGTGCCCACCAGTGCGCTATTCCGAGTTGGTCAAGAGTGGGCCGTGTTTCGAGTCGTTGCCGGGGTCGCTCAGCAGCAGATGGTCAAACTCGGCCTGCGCAATGGCTTGGCCGCCGAAGTGGTCGAAGGCCTTCAGCAAGGCGATCTCGTGGTCGTGCATCCCGGCGACAAGGTCGCCGAAGGCATCGCCGTAGCCCGTCGTTGACAACAGGTGCCGCGCGGTCAAAGATAAAGATAGAGTCAGATTCGATTTTTCCACGTACTTTTTCACGTCCCGGCCCCAAAATCCAGGTACTTCAATGGCAGACAAATCGGCTCCGCTGGTCGGGGTGATCATGGGTAGCAAAAGCGACTGGGAAACCATGCGATTAGCTGCCGAGATATTGGAAGAGTTCGGCGTGCCGCACGAGTGCCAAGTCGTTTCTGCGCATCGAACCCCGCAGTGGATGGCTGAATACGCCGGGTCTGCCGAAGAGCGCGGCTTAGAAGTGATCGTCGCCGGAGCCGGCGGTGCTGCCCACTTGCCAGGAATGGTTGCCTCGATGACGGTGCTGCCTGTGCTGGGTGTCCCGGTCGAAAGCCGGGCCTTGAAGGGCATGGATTCGTTGCTCTCGATCGTGCAGATGCCCGGCGGCGTGCCGGTCGCGACGATGGCGATTGGGTCGGCAGGCGCAAAAAACGCTGGTTTGCTGGCGACGAGAATCCTGGCCAACAGCCGACCTGAGCTTCGCGAACGTCTCCACATGTTTCATCAACAACAGGCCGAACGAGTTCGCAAAGATACGCTGCCATGATGGCCCCTACCAGCGAAACCAAAACCGGCGCCTCGCAAGCTGCCCGACCGATACTTCCCGGCGCCACGCTTGGCATGTTGGGTAGCGGCCAATTGGGCCGTATGTTTGCCCAAGCAGCCGCCCGACTGGGCTACTTCGTGCATGTCTTTTCGCCGGATGCCGGTAGCCCCACCTCGCAAGTCGCACGTCAAGAGACCATCGCCGACTACGACGATACCGAGGCCGTTGCCAAGTTCGCCCAATCGGTCGACGTCGTCTCGTTCGAATTCGAAAACGTCTCTGCCGCCGCAACCGAGACGATCGCCAAATATGTTCCCGTGCGCCCATCCGGTCGGGTGCTCCACATCACTCAAGATCGTTTACGCGAAAAACGCTTTTTGCAATCGGCGGGCATCCCCTGCACTCCGTTTGCCGAAATCACTTCAGGCGAAGAGCTATCGGCAGCAGTCGACGCAATCGGTACACCCGCCGTTTTGAAGACAACCGCTTGGGGATACGACGGCAAAGGCCAAGCCAAAATCAATACCGCTGCGGACGCCCCGACGGCTTGGCAAAGCCTCGACGGGCAGCCCGTGGTTTACGAAGGCTGGGTCGATTACCAGCAAGAGTTCTCTGTCCTGGTCACTCGTTCAACGATTGGCGAAATTGCCATTTGTGGGCCGATCGCCAATGAGCACGCCAACCATATTCTCGATCTGTCGGTCTACCCGGCTCCCGAATTAGCAGGCGCCGCCAGCGAAGCGGGACAGATCGCCCGCACAATTGTCGAACAACTCGACGTGGTCGGCATCATCTGCGTCGAGTTTTTTCTGACAACGGACAACCGCTTGCTGGTGAACGAAATTGCCCCCCGACCGCACAACTCGGGGCATCTAACGATCGAAGCCTGCCGAACGTCGCAGTTCGAGCAGCAGGTACGGGCCATCTGTGGCTTGCCCTTGGGCGAGTCGACCGCCCACTGCCCCGCTGCGATGGCAAACTTGCTAGGCGATCTATGGCAATCGGGCGAGCCAAACTGGCAAGCCGCCCTAACCGATCCGCATGTGCATCTGCACCTCTACGGCAAAGCCGAAGCTCGCCCCGGTCGCAAGATGGGGCACCTAACGGTCCTCGCAGATACGGCCGAGGAAGCCGTGCGGCGAGCGATTCGGGCCCGTGATCGGCTTGCGGTTGCCGGGCAGTAGAAAAACACCTGTCGAAAATGCGCGGTGCCAACCATTCAATCGGCTTCTTCGCTACGTACGCTGCTAATCGCGGAAAGAAAGTTTTTCATCGACTGCATGCGCTGCTCGGGGGCAGGGTCCATACATTTCAGAATTGCTTGGCTGATGAGGGGGTTAATATTTGGGCAGTGGTCTTCTAGCGGCACGGGGGCTGTCTGGCCATGGCTCATTGCTGCCAGACCATCGCCACTGCCACGTAGCCAGGGCAATTCAAAGGTAAACATCTCGTACATCGAGACACCAAAAGCAAAGATATCAAGCCGCTGATCGGTGTGCTTGCGACGCACAACCTCTGGGGCCATGTAGTTTGGTGTCCCCGTGCGGATACCAGGTTGCATGAATTCACTGCGGGCAGGAACAGTCAGCCCAAAGTCAATCAACTTCAACGAAGTTGCATCCTTCGAGCAAACGTAATTGCGTGGGCAAATGTCGCGATGAATGTAACCCGCTTCGTGAACCACTTGAAGTGCTAGGGCAGCATGTCGCATAAGTGTCAGGCGGTTGCCTTCGAGTCGTTCGTCGCGACCGACAATCAGAGAGTTCAGCCCGGGCCCATCGAGAAATTCCATCACAATGAACTGCTCGCCCTTGGTGGTGAGCCCAAAACTGTGGGTGATAACAATCCGCGGATGCTCGAACGAAATTGCGATTTCACCTTCCAAAGGCTTGTCGAGGCCCCGGAATCGCATTTCTAGCTGTTCGGTCTTCTTTTTATCGAGAATCTTGAGCCCGATGATTTGATCGGTATTACGGTCGCGGGCTTGATGAAAATTCGACATCGTACCCGAAACAGCATCGCGCAAAATTTCGAAGCGATTGGCAATATCGACCTTATTGCCTTCGAGAACCGATTTGAAAAACGAGCTAAGGCCCATGGTGTTGGCTATCTCTTCTTGTCTGACGAGGTAACAGGTGCCTATTTGCCGCAGTAATCAATGACGCGGGCGATTTCGCTCTTGAGGTCGGCCCGCTCAACAATCCGATCAATGTAGCCATGCTCAAGAAGAAATTCGCTGGTTTGAAAGCCTTTGGGGAGTTCGATGCGGATCGTTGCCTTAATCGTTCGCGGGCCGGCAAACCCGATGAGCGCTTTTGGCTCAGCAAAAATAATATCGCCCAGGGACGCAAAACTGGCGGCAACGCCACCCATCGTAGGGTTGGTTAGCACCGAGATGAACAGCCCCTTCGCTTCGCCATAAAGAGCCAAGGCTGCTGAAACCTTGGCCATTTGAAGCAGCGAAAAAATCCCCTCGTGCATGCGAGCCCCTCCGCCAGATCCACTCACAATGATCAGTGGCAAATGCTGTTCGGTGGCACGCTCAATTAGCCGAGTAAGCCGTTCGCCTACGACCGACCCCATGCTGCCCATGATGAACGCAGAGTCGGTCACCCCGAAGGCAACCCGACGAGCACGAATCATGCCGGTTCCCGTCATCGCAGCATCGCGTAGCCCCGTTCGCTTCTGCTCGGCAACCAAACGATCTTTGTACTTTTTCTTGTCTTCAAATTCGAGCGGATCGGTGGGAGCCAGATTGCCGTCCCACTCTTCAAAGGTGCCTTCGTCGAGTACCGCTGCAATACGGTCGTGAGCGCTGAGGTACATGTGGTGCCCACACTCGGGGCAAACATTCATCAGGCGTTCGGCTTCCTTACGGAAAATCATTGCCCCGCAGCCTTTGCAGCGGAACCACAAGCCCCCCGGTACGCCACGTTTCTCGCGCCCTGGCTTGGTTTTATCGGCGGTAATATCGGTTTCGCTAGTTGCCATCTTCAGAGCAGTGTCCTACAGCTTCGGCAAAGGGTTTCGTGGATAGGGGCAACTCGCTGGAAATGCGTGATCGCTATTTCCCAGAAAACGGGAAATCATGACCGCCTGGGCGTGTACCCCACACTAGGCCAGATCCCTTACCAGTATATCAGCGAAGATAGCAACCAGCCATGCGCGTTCTTGCAGGAGGATTGCAAAGTCGCTGCCCCCCTCAATGGAAGATTGCCAACTTTGCAATCCTCCTGGCGCCGGAAATGGGGCTTACCCCTGATTACGAGCTAACCACTTCCTCAGGGACGTCAATCAGCTCCCAAATAGGCTGATTTTGGTCCTCGACACGCCATAGGTCGCCCAAGGCGTCGTCTCGCAGTATATTGCGTAGCACGCTGGCTAGAGGCTCAGGGGCGACGATGGCTACCGTGCCTTTTTTATGCTTTTTAGAGATTTTTGCGAGTACCTCCTGCAGGCGCTCGCGGACAACTTGCACCGATTCGCCATCGGGCGGGCAGACGGTCTCAGGGTGCTCCTGCCACTGTTTGTAAACTTTGGGCTGCTTCATCTTCACATCGTCGATAAGCATGCCCTGCCAAAGGCCGTGGTTGAGATTGCAAAGCTTAACGACCGTTTTGACTTTGCCGTGCAGTTGCTTGGCAACGATCTCAGCCGACTGCAGGGTAGCACCGCAGGGGCCAGCGTAGATAACAGCCACCTCCTGGTCGGCAAGTTGCCGAGCAACTTCCTCGATCTGTTGACGGCCATCTTCGCTGAGCGGTACGTCCAAGGTTCCCTGGACACGCCCCTGACAATCGTATTCAGTCGCACCGGTGCGAATCAGTAGGACAGTTAGCATAGTACGTCAACCTTTTGAAAAATTATCAGCCTTTGTCGCCTGCAAGTTGTGTTAATTTAGCCACGCTGGCCGTGTAGTCTTCCTGGCGAAAAATCGCCGATCCAACCACCATCAATTGAGCCCCAGCCGCACCACAGGCAGCAATGGTCTCTTCGTTCACCCCGCCATCAACTTCCAGCAGCACATGGTCGGGCAATCTCGCGCGAAGTGCCTTCAGCTTTTCGAGGGCAACCTCGTCGAACGATTGTCCGCCAAACCCTGGCATCACGCTCATAACAAGCACCATGTCGCAAAGCGGCAAAGCAGCCTCGATCGACTCGACCGATGTCGGCGGATTGATCGCCAATCCTGCACCGGCACCCGCTGTGCGAATTTGTTCGAGTACGGGACAAGGATCGTCGACCGCTTCGGCGTGAATCGTGAGTATGTCTGAACCGGCATCGACAAACTGAGAGACGTATTGCTGAGGATTAGAAATCATCAGGTGGACGTCCAAAGGCAAATCCGTGAGGCCACGCAGTGCGGCTACGATCGGTAGGCCGTAGGTCATGTTCGGCACAAAATGGCCATCCATCACGTCGAGATGCAAGCCTTTGACGCCCGCTTCTTCGAGCTGCCGGACTTCGCGCTCCAGGTTCCCAAAATCGCAAAGCAGCAACGAGGGTAGCACCGCGGGCGAAGCAGCACTCAACTCAGCAAGATGACGGGCAGATGACATAGATTACAAGCGAATAGGTGGTAACGGCGGCTGACGGGCCATCCGCATTCAAGCGGTAGGAGATAATTGCGGGAAGCTTTCGAGGAGAAAATCGATATCGACTCCAAGAGCCTACCCCAGAACCATGTTGGAGGTATCCAGCGGTCGGTGGAGTCTGGATAACCAAGCAGTTTTGTGACGTGCAGTAATATAGGAAGTTTACGATTGAGCTAATCGCCGTGTCGACAATTATCTGTCAAATGAGGCGGCGATTCTAGCAAGCTGCTCGCGAACAACTAGGGTGCTTTTCTGGACCATTGCTGCAAGCCAATAGCAGGTAACCACTTACAGAAAAACGGCGACCAAGATACCCCCCCTCTATAGAACTAGTTCTCATCGAAATCTTCGCTACTCGGCAAATCTTTTGGAGAGTCGATGCGGAATAGACGGTTGAAGCGATCGGTCGTGTGGTAGGTCGGTTTCTTGGGGGCATTCTCTGGCCGTTCGAGGCATAGCAGCCCGCGGCGGACCAGTTGGCTGAGCAAGGCGTGGCTCGAGGCGTCACGTAATTTTTTAACCTGGTCGGCCGTCACTGGCTGGCGATAGGCAACCACCGAAAGTACCTCGATCGCCGACGGCGTCAGCTTGGCTTCTCGTGTGCGGCCCAAAAACCGCTGGCGGATAAAATCTAGTTCCGAGCAAACCTGCAATCGATAGCCGGCTCCTTCGCTAACTATTTCGTAGGCAGTACCGGCCTCACGGTAGCCTTGGTTGAGCTCTTCGATTAGGGCGTCGACTTCTTTGGGCGAAACATCGCGAATATTGGCGGCCATCTGACGGTTGGTAAGCGGTTGACCTTCGCTATCGCCCACAAAGAGCATGCCTTCGACAATCATACGAGGCGAGAGAACTTCGCCAGCCGGGACGGCGCTCGAGTCGACGCCTTCGACTTCTTCCAAAGGATCGGCAATTTCTGGGGCATCGCGTTCTGCCTTGCCGGTGCCCGTGAGTCGCGCGAATGCAGCAGAAAGCCCGTGCAGCGAAAAGCGACCTGAGGCAGCTTCGGTTTCGGCGGATGAATCGGACGAGGACATTCGCGAAATGATAGAACCACAGAGTGGCCGTTAGCAAGAGCGGTCGGACGCTAGCACGGGCATCGCTAGCACAACGATAGCTGGTCTCGACACACTGCTGAACAAGGATTAGACATCAACGCTCTCGATTCTTTCCCCCAATATTCCTTTGCTAGCAATTACCACTGCCATGATGAACCTAATGTTACTCGCTCAAACTGCGAAGAAGATCCCAGCACGGGGCACGGATGAATGGGAAACTTTTTTTAATAGCGATAGTTGGCCAAATTGGGTGCTTACGAAAGCAGGTAGCTTCAACTTTTCCAACTTCGAACGAGACGAATGGCTCTATCTCGGCTCGTACTATGGACTGCGGGCAACGTTCGTGCTGGTGCTGATGATCTTGGCTTGGGCAATTTCTAGCTGGGCTGCGGCGTTAGTACGCACAGGTCTAAATCGGGTTAAGTTCGACGAAACGCTGACAAAGTTTATTTCGAAGCTCGTACGGTGGATGATTCTACTGCTGACGGGCTTAACCTGCCTGAGCTATTTCGGCGTCGAAACCACCAGCTTCGCTGCCGTGCTTGGTGCAGCCGGTTTTGCGATTGGTTTGGCGTTTCAAGGAACGCTGTCCAACTTTGCCGCGGGAGCCATGTTGCTCATCTTTCGGCCCTACAAAGTTGGCGATATTGTCAACGTGGCGGGGAGCGTCGGCAAGGTCTACGAGATCGAACTATTCACGACCGCCATCGACACATTCGACAACCGCCGGTTCATCATCCCGAACAGCGAAATCTTTGGTTCGGTAATCGAAAACATCTCGCACCACCCGGTCCGACGAATCGAGGTCGAAGTCGGCACCTCGTACAACGCAGACATCGACCAAACCCGAGAAGTCCTGGAACGAGCGATCGCAACGGTGGATCTCAGCGCAAACGACCCCGAGCCAGCCGTAGTCTTGTCGGGGCTGGGGGCGTCGAGTGTCGATTGGTCGGTCCGCATCTGGGCGCGAGGAGAAAACTTCGGCGATGCCAAACAGGCATTGATTCGCGCAGTAAAAGTCGAGCTAGACCGTGCCGGCATCGAAATCCCCTTCCCCCAGATGGACGTCCACACAGACCCCACGGCTGCGTAGGATTGTCGACCAAGCGAGAGAAGAGTAATCTGGGCGCTAGAGCAACGTGGCATTACCAGATCCAACCCTAGCAGCAGAAATAGAAACAGGTTCGCTATGACCGAAGTCCGCACCGAACGCGATACGATGGGCGAAATGCAGGTGCCTGCTGACGCTTTGTATGGGGCCTCAACCGCTCGGGCGGTTGAGAATTTTCCGATCGCCCTTGAGCCGGTCCCCGCAGCGGTGATTCATGCTTTTGGGCTTTTGAAGGCCGCCTGTGCAACGGCCAACAAAGATTTGGGAAAACTTGATGCCAAAATTGCGGATGCGGTGATCGCCGCATCGCACGATGTTGCTGCTGGGAAATACGATTCGCAGTTCCCGGTCGACATCTACCAGACCGGGTCGGGCACCTCGACCAACATGAACGCCAACGAAGTGATTGCCAATTTGGCAAACCAGCGGCTAGGGTTCGGCATCGGTGCCAAAGGGCAAGAGGGGGCGGTTCATCCCAACGATCATGTGAACATGGGGCAATCGTCGAACGACACCTTTCCAACAGCAATGCACATCGCTGCGGCATCGAGTTTAGAAAAAAAGCTGACGCCGACGCTCTCACGCCTCGCAGATGCCCTGGATGCAAAAGCCTCCGCGTGGGACAAAATTGTCAAAATCGGGCGAACCCATTTGATGGATGCGACGCCGATCCGTGTCGGGCAAGTGTTCTCTGGTTACGCCGCCCAAGCTCGTTATGCGGCCACACGCTCAAATCGGGCGCTTCAGCGCATGTTAGAAAACATGCCCATTGGCGGCACGGCGGTTGGTACAGGCATCAACACCCACCCAGAGTTTGCTGCCCGCGTGTGTGCTGCGTTATCGACAGGCTCAGACAGTACCTTCAAAGAAGCAAGCAACCATCCCGAAGCGCAAGCGGCAAAAGATTCGTTTGTGGCGGCCCACGCCGAGTTGAAAACGATTGCCGTCTCGCTCTCGAAAATTGCCAACGATATTCGGCACCTGGGGTCGGGCCCGCGCTGCAGTATCTTTGAGTTGAGCTTGCCTGCCACTCAGCCAGGTTCGTCGATCATGCCGGGCAAGGTAAATCCGGTCATGTGCGAATCGGTCATGCAGGTTGTTTGTCGGGTAATCGGCAACGACGCCACGGTGACTACCGCCGGGTTGGGCGGCATCGGTTCGTTGTTTGAACTCAACGTGGCGATGCCCGTGATGATCGACGCCTTCTTGGAATCGGCGAAACTGCTAGCAAACGTGTCGAATGCGTTTGTTGACAAGCTGCTTGTCGATCTGGAAGTGAACGAAGAGCGTTGCCAAGAACTGATCGACCAATCGCTGATGATGGTCACTTCGTTAGCCCCAATAATCGGTTACGAACAATCGGCGGCTCTTGCTAAGGATGCCTTCAAGACGGGCAAAACAATCCGCCAACTCTGTTTAGATCGCAAGATTCTGCCCGAGGCCGAGCTAAACGAGTTGCTAAACCCCGAGGCGATGACCCGACCCTCGGTTTGAGGGGTGCAGTTCGCGAATTCCCTCGCTAGCGCGTCGGGCTGGTGGTCCGTCAATCCTGAATTGACGGGTGCCACTGTCTGGCTTGTCCAGCAGTGCGAAGCGGGTACCAGGATTCCACTGCTAGGCAAGCCAGACAGTGCACCCCGCATGCAGGCCTGATGGACGACGTTGATAGGCAGCTATCAGTGATAGCGGTGCTGGTTTCTTGAATGGACGCCCGTGTGATTCTGCGCAGGCCAGGAGAATTTTTCTGATTCTCCTGAGGATTTCGGTTACAGCAAGTTTGCCGATAGGCCGATACCTACGAACGAGGCGCCGACTCGTAGTGCGCCCATTTACCTAGCGACCTCGTCCCTTCCGCCGGATTTAGAAGCAATGGACCTGACCTCACTCCCCCAGAAGTCGACCAGCCTGCTCGCTCTGCTCTTGCTATCTGCATTGATGGGCATGGCAACCAATATGAACCGCTCGCAGGCCGACGACTCGGCCGTTGGCGCTCGCTACCAAAACCAGAGCAGCCGAGCGAGCGATGTTCGAAGCACACTGACCTTTGTTGGGTCGCAATCCGATACCGCGGATGCTAGCGATTTTGAACAAACACTAAATACATTGCGGCCCGCAGCGACGAGAACGGCAAGCCAACAGACGGCTGGGCAACGCAAGAACTCAATACGCGGTGAGTCGATGGCTCGTCCGAATCAGTCGAACGCGCTGAAACTGCAACCCAAACAATCGGTTCGACCGCTATCCCAGGCGATGGCTATATCCAACCCAGCGCGACCGAAGAATACGGCTCGCCCTACCGTAGAACTCCGCCCGCCCGCTCAAATCCAACAGACGGTTTCGCAACCGGCACCAGCGATTGTTCAAAAACCAGCACCACGCCAACAGCCCCAAGCGGACAACTCAGTGCGAGTAGCCGAGCATCAAGAAGCGGTTACCCCAGCAATTCCAGTCGACCCGGTTGTCGAGTCTCTCGTCAATGCCCACCAGCTTTCGCTGCAAGCAGTAACTGAGAAAGAGTACACAACCATTGTTCGCCAATGCCAAGAGGCGATCCGACTGGGTGCGAGCGCCGAGCACCGAATTTTTGCACGTCAACTTTCGTCATGGGCGTTTAATCGTCGTGGACAACTTCTAGCAGATAACGGGCAAGCCGATTTGGCGGATGCCGATTTTCGCACCGCCCTCGACTACCAACCAAACAACTGGCGAGCCTTGCACAACCGGGGCGTCTCATTCGCCCAACGAGGTCAGTTTGCAGAGGCGTTTGACGACTTCAATCGTGTTATCAAGTTGAACCCACGATATGCCAAGGCCTACACCAATCGGGCAACTCTTTACATTCAGGCCAACGACTTGCCGTCGGCCTTGGACGACTACCAACGTGCGTTAGACCGAGATCCAAAGCTCGTAACTGCTCAGATCGGAATTAGCCGCGTCTGCCATTTACTGGGGCAATGGGAGAAAGCAGCCGAACACTTTAGTGCGGCGATGGCGCTCGACCCCACGAATGCCAATATCGTCTGTAGTCGTGGCGACTTGCTGGCCGACATGGGCCGCTATCGCGACGCCTTAGCAGACTATGCCCGAACGATTGAACTCAATCCAGAGTTTGCCCACGCCTATCGCAATGGGGCTTGGCTGCTGGCAACCTGTCCCAACGAAGAGTTTCGTGATGCCGAAAATGCTATCCTCGGAGCGAAGCAGGCACTCGATTTTGGCTACGGCGACCGACATGTGGCCCTCGATACACTAGCGGCTGCCTTGGCCAACGCAGGACAGTTTCAAGAAGCTGTGGTGGCTCTACAGGAGGCCCTTGAGACGGCCCCCACAGACGCAAAAATTGCCTACCTATCACGCCTGCAACTCTACCAAGACGATCAGCCGTTTCGCACTCAACCTGCGGGCGAAGTCGAGCAAGCGGTCTACGAAGTGTCCGATCAATAAGCGATAAGGCCGTCACATCAACTGCCACTGGCCACTGGTAACCACGTAAACACCAAGCAGAAAATTGGTAACCGCGTGGGCAACCACACAGTCCCAGATGCTGCGTGTACGGACCATCAACCAAGTGACCATGCTGAACCACACCAAAGCGGCCAAGAGTTCGCCCGGGTGCATCAGCATTGGAATTGCGGTGCCAACGACCACTGCCGCGCGGTTAACCGAGCCAAAGGGCACCTGCCACCAAGCGTCATGCACGGTGTATCGCATCAAGAACCCACGCAGGAAGAACTCTTCGATCACCGGGACAATCAGCGCAAGTCCAGCAAAGCGAACGGCCAGAAACAGGTAGGCCCACATCGGGGTATCTTGAAGTTGCTCCAGTGGATTGTAGGCACTGCGTTGGCCGGCCCCTAGGAATGCCAGCAAACCAATCGTCGGCTGTTCGTCGTCGACCTGCTCGAACGGAAGTAGACTACCCAGGTAGCGATCGACGGGCCCAGCCATTTTTATTTCTAGCTGAAGCTGGCAGAGCACGATCCAAAGCGCGACGCCAACGACGCCTACCCCCACACTCAAGCCGCTAACCCTCCAGGGAAAGGTGCGATAGCCGGGAAGCACCAAAAGCATCGTGACTAGCACGAGCGCAATCTTTGCCGTGTAAACGTAGGGATAGTATTCGTAGGTAATCTGCGGAAGAAATCCAGTGTCGCCAAAGGCCTCTGCCATCTCTTCAGCCGTGGGGGCAGTATCCTCAGCAGCACTATTTTCAATAGTTTGACTGGGGGTTGCAGGCGGTTTGGGCTCGAAACTGCCCAGAACCATATAAGCCACCATCGGAAGCAAAAAAGTGACCCAGGGCCAACGCGAAAGCCAGCCGGTCGGCAGTTTATTGGCCTGCTCCGCCCGCGAGCCGCCGTCTGCTGTCGGATATGGGGTACTATCTGCCATGGCACCTATCTAGTTACAGGTAAAGAGTTTACCGCGTCGATTGTCTGAAAAATCGGTAGGTGAGAAAAACCGCGAATCTTCATCTTAGTCGGCAAAGCCGCTATGCCGATGGTAAATCTAAGCCAAATCGGTCTTTGCTGCTTTAAGGCCGATGCCTACCCTCCGCAGCCTCTTGCCAAAAGGGGCCGCTTGGCCCGGGACGGATTTACACGATGAATTCCCCTATTTGCCCTAGCTATTGAGGTCGGAAAAGGACAAAATACAGGTTCGTCCCGCCTTGCGACAGGGTGACAGGAAGCCACCCAACTTTTTTCTAGAGCACGGCCCCGGGGAGAGTTCGTCCTCCGAGGGATCCCACAAAAATTCGGCTTAGCGCCGCGCGGTGGTGGCTGTTTACTTATTTTTTATTTCAATGATGTTGGTTTGAGGTTGAGACAGAAAAAATGGACCTTCGCAAAGTTCGTAACATTGGCATTTCCGCACACATCGACTCTGGCAAAACCACGCTGAGCGAACGCATTCTTTTCTACGCGGGAAGAATCCACAAAATCGAAGATGTACGTGGGGGTGGGGATGGCGCGACCATGGACCACATGGAACTCGAGAAGGAACGCGGCATCACGATCACCAGTGCCGCGACGACCGTTGAATGGGAAGGTCATACCATCAACCTGATCGACACCCCTGGCCACGTCGACTTTACCGTCGAAGTCGAACGCAGCTTGCGTGTTCTCGATGGCGCGGTGTTGGTTCTCTGTGCGGTCGGTGGTGTGCAATCTCAATCGATGACGGTCGACCGTCAAATGAAACGCTATCACGTGCCCCGACTGGCTTTCATCAACAAAATGGACCGAACGGGAGCCGACCAGGATTCGGTTGTCGAACAGGTGCGAGATAAGCTCGGTGCCGATGCCGTATTGATGCAACTGCCCATCGGCAAAGAAGAACACTTCGAAGGGATTGTCGATTTAATCACCCTCAAGGCAATCTACTTTGATGGCAGCAATGGCGAAAACCTCCGGGTGGAAGAGATTCCTGCCGATATGGTCGACGAGGCAACCGAGGCAAGAGCCCACATGCTCGAAGCCCTGTCCATGTATAGCGACGATCTGATGGAGCTGTTGCTCTCTGAAGAAGAGGTGCCCGAAGACCTGATTCACAAGCTAGTTCGCACAGCAACCATCGACCAAGGTTTTACCCCGGTATTTCTTGGCTCCGCCTATAAGAACAAGGGCGTGCAACCGCTCATCGACGCAGTCAATCGTTATCTACCGGCGCCACTCGACCGAGAAACTGTTGCTTCCGATCCCGCGGATCCCGACAAGAAGATCACGCTCGAAAGCGATCCTGAAAAGCCTTTTGTTGGCATGGCGTTCAAAATTGTCGACGACGAGTATGGCCAACTGACATTCATGCGGGTTTACCAAGGAACAATCAAAAAGGGCGAGCAATACTTTAACCAGCGAACGCACAAGAAAGAACGCTACAGCCGCATTGTGAGAATGCACAGCGACAATCGCGAAGAGGTCGACTCCGCATCGGCAGGCGACATTGTCGCAATCATGGGCATCGACTGCGCCAGTGGCGACACCTATTGCTCGACGGCCAAGTATTGCACCTTAGAAAACATCTTTGTAGCCGACCCGGTCATCAAGATGTCAATCAACCCAATCTCACGCGACAATGCCGACAAGCTTGGCAAAGCTTTGCAACGATTCCGCAAAGAAGACCCCACCTTCCAAGTTTCGACCGACGACGAAACGGGCGAAACCGTCATCGCAGGCATGGGCGAGTTGCACCTGGAGGTTTACGTCGAGCGTATTCGCCGTGAGTACGGTGTTGACGTCGAGGTAGGTGCTCCGAAGGTAAGCTACCGCGAAAGTGGCACCGTACCATTCGAGTTCGACCACAAACGCAAGAAGCAGACCGGTGGTTCCGGTCAATATGGTCACATCAAGGGTAAAATTAGCCCGATGACCGACGAAGATCGCGAAGAGGCCGATGGTAACGAGCTATTGTTTGTCGACAATGTCGTGCAAGGTCGCATTCCGAAAAACTTCATTCCGGCGATTCAAAAAGGCTTCCAGAAAATGATGGAGAAGGGCCCGGTCGCCAGCTATCCGGTAGTCGGCTTGAAGGTGGAACTCGACGACGGTTCCTATCACGACGTCGACTCTTCGGACATGGCGTTTATGCTCACCGCCCAAGAGTGCTTTCGCCAAAACTTCGATCGCATGAAGCCCGTATTGCTCGAACCCATCATGCTGATGGAAATCGAATGCCCCGAGGAATTTCAGGGTTCGGTAGTCGGCCAGGTTGCCAGCAAGCGGGGCATGGTTGCTTCGACGGACACGCAGAACAAATTGACAACGATTATCTGCGACATACCACTCGCCGAGACCTTTGGATTCTCGACCGATCTGCGTAGCCAAACGCAGGGCCAAGGCAGCTTCTCGATGGAGCTACACAAGTACTCTCCGGTACCGTCTAGCATCCAAACCGAGATCGTCGCCGAACGCCGTGCTGAGCTTCAACCGGCCTAGTCCCCTCAATTCGCTCGTTATTTAGCAGTCGGATCGCCACGCGATCCAAGGAGCCCGAAGGCAAGTATGCCTCCGGCTGTTCAGCCCACTCGCAATTACAATTTCAATTTCTACTCGACCGTCAGCCGATGCTCGTCGAATTCGACGACGTCGCCCCGCTTGAGTTGGCGGCGACGGCGAGTTTCAGTTTCACCGTTGACGGTAACGGCACCGTCTTGGATGAGTAATTTCGCTTGTCCACCCGTCGAAACAAGCCCTTCTGATTTCAGGAATTGATCCAAACGAAATGTGGATTGGTCTTCGGACGACATAATCAGTCGTGCTCCTTTACTTGCCGTGCAGCGGCAATTGATTTCTCAGTGGATGATCGTGCTAGCATTGCTGGTAGCTGGGGACATGCAACCGTTTTTCGCAATGCAAACCCATGGGATTGCAATTCTCGTCTTTACTCGTTTTGCCAGAACGAACTACACTCGCCCTTCGACCCTAATGGCCAGCACTGATTCTCTGTATGGCCAGTGTACTCTGAGGAGCAAACAGATGCGAAAGACCCTGACTATTCTATCCGCCCTGACGATAAGCCTCTGCTGCCTACAAGCGGCTCAAGCCGAAGAACATGCCCCGCACGAAGGCTGCGTGTTACTCGACCCAAATCTACCCATTTATCATCCGCTGGCAAAGCTGGATGGCGAATTGAAACTAGGCGGATCAAACACGCTGTCGCATGTCGCAGCAGCCTGGAGCGACAGCTTCGAGCAATTCTACCCGAACGTGAAGATCTCGATCGATATCACCGGCTCGCGCAAAGCGGTGGCCTCGGTAAAAAATGGCGAAACCAACATGGGGCTGTTGAGTCGGACCATTCAACAGCAAGAAGTTGCCGAGTTTCACCAACAGCATGGCTATGTGCCGACCGTGCTAACCCCTTGCCTCGAACGAACCGCCATCTTTGTCCACAAAGACAATTCGATTCAAGGGCTGACGTTCGCCCAGGTCGATGCAATTTACTCGAACCAACGCAATCGCGGAGCGGACAAACCGATCCGCAACTGGGGTCAGTTAGGCGTGCAAGGAGCCTTAGCTTCGCAGCCAATCGCTGCTCACGGGCGTAGCCACGACACCGGCTCGCAGGTGTTCTTTCAAGAAGCGATCATGCTCGGCGGCACAATGCGAAAAAACTTCAAATCGCACGACTCGAATGCGAGCATGTTGGCAGCCCTTGCCAAAGACCCTACAGGCATTGCATTTGCCGGCCTGTCGTATGCGAACCCCGCAGTGCGAGCCGTGCCGCTAGCGTTTGCCGAGGGTGAACCGTTTGTCGCCATCGACTCGCTGGACGCCGACCAAGGCATGTACCCGTTGGTACGACGATTGCAGTTGGTCGTGAATCATAACCCGCAGAAAAAACTCCACCCGATCGAACGCGAGTTCATCAAGTACGCCTTCAGTCGTCAGGGACAAGAAGACGTCATCAAAGCAGGTTTTCAAGCGATTCCCGCCGCGCCGGCGCGCGTGGCACTCGGCGCAGTAGGCTTGGGTGTTGCTCGCTAATCGAACCTTATCAACGGATGCTGACGCTCCTCGAAGTTTCTTGTCAGCAAAACCGATTTATCATGCACATTTTTTGTTGGAAGGCTCCTCAATGAATACACGGATGCGAATTGGCTTTGTGATCGTCCTCACGCTACTGGCAGTCCATGGCGATGCTTGTCTCGCGGTGAATACCAACCGAGCAGCGACCCTGTCGCAAAATGCCCCCGGTCAGGCCGGATTAAGAGCCAACAACAGCCTGGGCCGTTTATCCGCAGGCAGCGCCTCGCTTAACTCTCGCGATCGCGATCGCACAAAAGCACGCGTTGCCACCCCCGGTTGGAATAGCTCAGCGCAGCCAGGACTCTCAGCCACTCAACCCTACCAGCCCTCGTACGTCCCGCCCCAAAGCGGTCAGAACCAACAGCTCGACCGCTGGCGGTTAGGAATCTTCCCTGAAGACACCGAGACCGGCGTCCGAGTTTCGGAAGTCGTACGAGGCTCAGCCGCTGAACGGGCCGGCCTAGAAGTGAACGATCGGATCGTCAGTGTCCACGGCTACCAAATTGGGTACGTCGATGGCGTGTTGTACGATGTGGGCAGAGAACTAGAGCGGAGCGCAGACAACGACGGTTGGGTTCGCTTGCTCGTGCAAAACAACCGCGATGGCCAATTGCTCAACCTGCCCGTCAAGCTCGACCCACGACAGAAGCGGCTCACAGGCACGATCACCTACCGCGAATTTTCGGCTCTGCCACCCGATGCCATTGCAACCGTGGAGCTACGCGAAATTGTCCGCGATGGTCTACGTCCGATTACGATTGCCCGACAAACGATCACCAAGGCCCCTCGGGTGCCGATTCCGTTTGCGTTGGAATACGATCCCTCGGAAGTTGCCGCAGGACGAAAGTATGTGCTCCATGCAACGATTTCGGCCGGCGGTCGGCAGTTGTATGCAATGCGACGCGACGTTCCCGTATTGGATGGCCGTACATCCACCAACGTGCAGCTCGTGGTCGAATCAGCCACGGTCTTTGCCGATGGCGGGTTAGTACAAACTCGCAACGAGCAACTAGCGCAGATCAAACGCTGGTTCCAAGAATACCTCGGCCGCGAGCCACGCGCCCAGGAACTCTACGTCTGGGAAGCCCACTTAGAACGCGGCGGATCGTTAGCAGACGCCCAGCTCCAAATCCTAAGCACCCCGGAGTTCTACTATCGCGCAAATAGCAACGACCGACAGTACATCTACCGGATGTTCAACCTGGTAACCCAACGGCAGCCTTCGCAGCAAGAAGTCTCGCAGTGGCTCAATCGATTGCAATTCCATCGCCAAATGCGCTCCGACTTGGCTCGCGAATTTCTAGCGATGGCCAGCGCCCAAACAACACGCCGGTAAAGCCCCGCAGGAAGACATAGTGCTTTATTAGCCATCAGTTGACAGGTGCCACTGCTGGACAAGCCCAATCCTGTTCGGCACGGGATTTGCGCCATGGTTCCTATTGGGTTGGATTTATGCCAATTTGACAGGGAATAACGATGGACGCGATCTCGGACGATACGGTGGCCTTGGAAACGCTCCAAGGGGTGAAGTTTTTGCAGCGGCTCTCGCCGCTTTTGGCTCGATTGCAGGACGATGCGTGTGCGCGGGACCGAGCTGGCAATCGGGAATTGTTTTACGACCACCTCTGCGGGCTGATCCTGCTGACGTTCTTTAATCCATCGCTGAAGTCGTTGCGTGATCTGAAGAGCGCCAGCCGTCTGAAACAGGTGCAGAAAAAGGTCGGTTGCCGTGAGACGTCGTTGGGGTCGCTCTCTGAATCGCTGCGAGTCTTCGATTCCGAGCGGCTGGTGGAAATTATCCAAGATCTGTTGGGGCAAATTCCCAACGCGACGGGAGCCGACCCGCGGCTGGCCCAGCTCGCACACGTGCCGATGGCTCGCTGCTTTTGAAGTTGCCGCAGGTCACCCAGGCCTGTTTTGCCTCGCGACGTGATCGTGGTTGGAAACTGCATACCCACTTTGAAGTCCTTCGTGGCGTGCCGACGGTAGCCCAAGTCACCGACGCCAGCGGCCAAGGGGAGGCGAGCGAAAAGGCCGTGCTCCGCAGGACGTTGGAAGCGGATCGCTGTTACCTCTTGGATCGGGGATACGAAGAGTTTTCGCTGTTCAATGCGATCGTCGCCACCGATAGCAGCTACGTCTGCCGGGTGCGGAGCGACCATCACTTTACCTCCACCCACAACAACCGGCTGTCGGAAGAATCGCAAGCCGCCGGGGTGCTGGAAGACGCGATGGGACGCATGGGCTCGCCCAAATCGAAACGGATTGAGCATCCCGATCATCCGCAACGGCGGATCGTCGTGCGGTTGGTCGAGCATCCCAAACGA
This sequence comes from Planctomycetota bacterium, assembly GCA_013152205.1. Lineage (GTDB taxonomy): Bacteria > Planctomycetota > Planctomycetia > Pirellulales > Lacipirellulaceae > Bythopirellula. Next base: position 32,883 of record JAADGV010000018.1, on the reverse strand, counting down.
GGGGGGCGTCGCCGTGCGGTTCGCAAGACATCGTGCTGGTGACAAACCTGTTGGACGTGCCTGCCGAAGTGATCGCGCTGCTGTATCGCTTTCGTTGGCTAATCGAGTTGTTCTTTCGTTGGCTGAAATGTGTCCTTTCGTGCCGACACCTAAGCGCCAATGGCATCGAGATTCAAATGTACTGCGCGCTGATCGCCTGCTTGTTGATTCAACTGGCAGCGGGGCAAGACGTGCGGCCTAATCAGTGGACATACAAACTGCTCTGCTTATACATGCAAGGTTGGGCAAGTGAAGAGGAGGTTCTGGAGCATCTCGAGGAGCGAGTGGCCGTCGCAAAAAACAAACCCTAAACAACTTCGCCGCAGGCTCGCCCCTTCGAGACGAAGCCCTTCATGCTGCGCGAACCATACGCCGCGCTGATAAATCATCGGACGCTTTGTCTTCTTGGCGTTCATCGTGCTATGATGTTTTCGAAGCCGTGGGCACGCACATCGCTGCTCACCACCGCCATCCCCCTGAATCAAATCCCGTGCCGAACAGGATTGGGCTTGTCCAGCAGTGCGAAGCGGGTACCAGGGTTCCACTGTTGGACGAGCCAGACAGTGGCACCCCCCATAGCCCGGCCATCCTGGCCGGAAATACCGAATCGCTTCATCACTTCAAGTTCCGGTGCTGGCGCTGCCCAACCTGAAGATTGGCGTAAGCAGGTGTTGTAGCCATATAGACTTTGCCGCGGGCAGTAGGCCCCTCGAGTTCGATCGACTGGCGGCATTCTTGCCGAATCATCTCCGCCCCGGCGGGACTGGCGACGACCACCGCCTCCGAATGCTTGTCCATATACCTTTCAAAATCCTCAAGTTGATCGGCTGCAAATTCCAGAATCTCGCCTTCGTGAATCGAAAAGGTCGCACCGTGCCGAGACCGCCCAAAGAAGACAACCGGCACAGGTTCTCCCAGTTGGCTCTGCGCGACAGCAGCCGCGTGAGGCAGCGATCGCCAATCGGCAATGTGGGGAATCACATGATTGAACCCATAAGACGAAACTATCAAACAGACGACCGCTGCAGCGAGCCAAGTCTTTCCCACTGCGGTCTGTTGGCTAACCCTCAAGCCGACCCACGCCATGACAGGGACAATCAGAAACGCCACAGCCAACCCCAGTTGGCCAACGCCTTCAAAAACTAAGTCCACAAAAAATACAACCACGCATACAACTGTGGCCAGACGAAGCGTTTGCAAACGAGCCCGTTGGGTGAAGACGCCAATCATAGGCAATTCGTGTTCAGACTCCAAAATATCGTGCAGCATCTTTCCCAAGACCAAACAAAACATAGGGAGCGTTGGCAAAATATAGGCGGGTAACTTGCAACTGGAAAGCGAAAAGAAAACGACAATCCACATACCCGCCAGCAACACCGCGCCCAACTGCTGGCTTCGCATGGCGATCGTCTTGATCTCGCCCGCCTTTTTTCCTCTTCCGAACAAGTAGATTGCAAGGGGCCCGAACAGAAGCGAGCCGGGAAGCAAACTGATCGCCAGCACAGGAAGATAAAACCACCACGGCTCGTTATGGTTAAAGGCTTGAAAGAATCGCTGGATATGATGCGTCCAGAAAAAATGGCTCGAAAAGCCTCCCTGGCCAGACGAAATTATCAGAAACCACGGAGCCGCAATGGCAACCACTGGCAGCAGTATCGCCGCTGCCACCTGCGGTCGAAGAACACGCCTGTTATGGGTCAACCAGGCAACCGCTAAGATTGGAGGAATGCAAATTACGCCAGCCACCGGGCCTTTGGTGAGAGTTCCCAATCCACACGCCACGCCAGCCAATATCCACCAGAAGAGTGCCTTACGATCGGCGTGGAGGGCGATCATGCCAGCAAGCAGACCAATGGTGGTGAAGAGAGTCAACAAAGAATCCATCATCACAAAGCGGCCGGCAAAGAAAAAACCGATACTAAGCAGGAGCAACGATGCACCGATCGCCGCCGACCGATCGCCTAGGAGCCGACGTCCCAGCACATAAGTCGTCAATACCGTCAGCAACGCCGCCAAGGCGGTAGGCAATCGTGCCGCTTGTTCATTGACGCCCAGCAGCGAGTAGCTGGTCGCAGTAAGCCAATACAGCAAGGGCGGTTTATCGAGGTAGGGCTCCCCATTGAGCCGAGGGACAACCCAGTCGCCTGTCTCATACATGTTCAAAGCAATTTGGGCGTAGCGAGTCTCATCCGGCTCAAACAGAGAGTAACCCAGATTCGACAGTAACGCGCCACCACCTAGCACCAGCAGCAGCAGCCCCATCGCCAATTGCCCCTTCCACGTCCAGCCGTCACGGTGCAGTTGGGCCGGTTGTACAAACATCACGCTATTCCACCAAAACCGAACCAACGCAGCCAGGACCAACGGAATATGGGTGATCGAAACTTTGCTCTCGCCAGCAGCTCGCGGACGATGAGACACCCCCACTTCAACCACCGACAACTCCTGCTGTCGAGCCTGAGTCAGCAAGACCGCGTTCACTAGAAAACCATCGGTCGTAATCGGCAACCGAGTCAGCACGTCGCGGTGCATTAGCTTCAGCGCGCAATCACAATCGCGAACCCGTGTGCCAAGCAGCGTTCTCACTAGGGTGTTATAAACATTAGAATAGAAGCAGCGAAGAAAGGGATCTTGTCTGTCGATGCGATAACCACAAACAATTTGATAATCGCGAGACAGCATCACCAACCGGCTCAATTCGTTCAGATCGAATTGACAGTCGGCATCAGTAAAGCCCACTAACTCTTTCGTCGCTTCCTCGAAACCACGCCGTAGGGCGGCACCATAACCAAAATTCTTTGGCTGTCGCAACAGGCGAAGATGGCCGTACTGCTCGGTCAATCCTTCCACGATCGCAGCCGTGTCGTCGGTACTGCCATCATCCACAACCAAAATTTCATAATCATCGGTCAGTGAAGAGAGAGCCTCGTCGGCTTCCTGAACCGCCTGGACGATTACTTCCTGTTCGTTGTAAGCCGGCAACACCAGAGAGACGCTTGTCTTCGTAGATCGTTGCCCTTTGGGTAGGGACGTTGAACCCTTGCTCCCTACGTCACCGCCGTTGGCTGAAGCTTCCATGCTATTTGCCTGACATCAATTTCTTCGCCTAGATATAGTTTTATACTTACAAAATCGCAGAGCCGATTGTGCCAAATCGAGCGCCAGAAAAGCCCCTTCACGTTAGCTAACTACTGCGTGCGGAAGTAATTAGCCAACAGCAAGCACAATGTCAATCCCGACTAGCCGGTAGAGCAAGAAGCGTACGGCAGCCACATTGCCCCAAGTGCCAAGCGTTAGCGGTGGCGGCCACGACACTACAAATAGTGAAATCAGTTCCAAGTTTGGTATGCCTGATAGCACAGAACGCAAGTCCTATACGCCAAAGGCGTTTCACACCATAGCCCAGGGTCGAAGCGCAGCGGCGCACCCTGGGTTGCAGGTCTCCGAAAACCCCAACCCTGAAAGGGTTGTACAATCATCGTACGATCGAAAAGAATTGCCTAGAAAACGTGATGCTTCAACTTGTAGAACCCTTTCGGGGTATTCGCTTTATGGCGAGGCGTCTGGTTAGACCAAAACTTGGAACTACGGACTGCTAGCTTGGATTTCTCACCACAAAGGGCCCAGCGCTGCCTCAAGCCGCAACCAAATAGGTAAGAATTTCTCGCAGAGATGCTGAGACGGCAGAGCTACAACAGTCCGGTTTTCTCTGCTGTCTCTGCGCCTCTGCGAGACGATCCTTTCCTTCTTTCTTCCTCGCAGGTTTTGAATGTTCTCTTTGTGGCCTTGGTGTTCTTCGTGGTTAAAATCGGGTGAAAAATACGGGCTAAAACCGAATCACACGACGCATCAGCCAAACGCCCCAAATTGCTAGCACCAAGTTACCCATCCACACCGCCTCCGCAGGAAACTCACCGCTCTTCGCTTTGTCGAGGCAACCCACGAGCAGTGGATAGTAAACCAGCAGGATGGGCGAAAAACAGGCGAAAAAACTCCCCCAAAACTCGCCATGCCGAAGCCGGACGGCCATAGGAGCCCCGATCAGCACAAAAAAGAGACAGCTAAAGCCGTTGGCCCAACGACGGTGCGGCTCGAGCGAAAGCCGATAGAGTTTATTACGTGCCTGGGCAAGAGAATTCTCTTTGTCCTGCCACATATCTTCCGAGAGTTCAAACATTCGGCCCGTCATCATCGCATGAGCAGCATCGGCGGCCAGTTCCTGATCCAATTGAGAGATAAGAGCTTTCTGTTCGATTTTCGACGGGCCAATCTCACGCATCGAATAGTTCGCAGGGCTACGCGAGCTATTGCGCTGGCCGCTGAATTCTGCAAGCGAAATCTCGTATTGCTCCTCACCTGGCAGCACACTTTTCCCGCTTCCACCAAAATCCATCTCCGCGTTTTGAAGGATCAACAGTATACCGGTCCGATCTTCGTTCGCACGTATCTCCGCTTCGTCGGCTGTAATTGTCCAAGCAGGTTCTCCGCCACTTTGAAACAACAAGAAGGTCGGCTGGATGAGTTTCTTCCCAGCGACTTTTTTTACCGTCACACTCAGCTTGCCGTTGGTAAATGAGCCGGTGGTCCGTAGCCGCCCGTAGACGATTTCTTCCAACGATTCGAAAAGCACTCGTTGGACACCACCATGCCCCCAAGAAACGGCGACGTCGTTGAGCACTACCGCACCAAAACTTACGACCGTGGCCAATATCAACGTCGGCCACATCATCACCATGGGCGAAATCCCCAGCGATTTGATCGCGACAATTTCATTCGAAGCAGCCACCCGGCCATAAACGCTGGTTGTCGCCAACAGCATGGTCCCAGGCACAGCAAATTGCATCGCCTGCGGCAATAAATACGGAAGCATGCGCAATACCGGCACCAACCCCAAGCCATTATCCACGGCTTCTTTGCCGATCAGCACCAAAAACACGAACACCGTCATGCCCAGTAACGTGAAAAGAAAGACCTTCAGCAGGTCGAACAGAATATAACGGGTCAATATGCGCATCGGCAGCTTCAAACAGAATCGGAGCTTAGGAAGGCTTTGACGGCGGGCAGCCAAAGCCACGCAAACTGTAGCAGGCCAGCCACCAACTGAAAACGACACTTCCACCCAAGTGCTAGCATCAACCGTTAGCGGTGGCGCCCACGCCACAAAAAAATCCAGCAGTTCCAAATCCGAGCGAGATAAACCGGACGAAATAACCACCGATTCGGCACAATCGCTCAGGGTAATTGCAAAGTCACTGATTCTGTAGTAGCCGCAGGCGGAAGCCGCGGTTTTTTCAGTCCCTACCGCAGCTTCCGCCTGCGGCTAGCATGACTTCGCAATCCTCCTGGGGTGGCTGCGAACAGCTTGAATCTAGATTCGGAACGCGGTAGACTCGGTTCACGGCCAACGACTCTGGGGTCGCGACGGGGGTGGTGTACGCATGTGTACACCCCATCTCCCCCCGCTGTCAAGCAGCTTACTGAAGAAGTTTCAATCTAATAACAAGTTCTGTTGCTGAACTCCTCAATAATCGATTGCTGATCGGAACACCCACAAATGTCAAGCGACGGATTCGCATTCACTAATTTGATCGACACTCCGCACTGGAACGATGCCGCTTGGCTTGGTGTCGCTTTTGGTGTTGATCCCTCCGGACAACAACCGCCATTCATGGGCGTCTTGTTTCAAAACGAAGCTGCCGGACGCGAAATCTTTGATGATTGGGTTCACCGTTTCGGATCATCTGACGAATTCGACGAGATTCGCGTTGCGATAATCGAAGGGAATATCCCCGGAAAAGACGCCGGCTATTCTGTCACCATCGGCTCGGACATCGAAGGGATCACCGAACGTGCGAAACAAGAACACCAAGAAGTGGATGCTCGATACATTGCTACCGTCACGCGATATCACCGGATGAATCCTCAACCGGGTTCACCGTTTCTTCCAGGATTCAAGAACGCTTACAAACAGATCGGCGAATATCTATTGTTACCCGACTTCGGGTCGCAAACCCAACCGCAACCGGATTTCGGTCTTGCCATCCGCAAACGCAAAATCCTATTCCGCGATGTTGCCGACGTCGATGACAAAGATATTGATTCCGTGATCTTCAATTGAACAGCCGATTCCGATAAACGCGGGTGGCCCAGACACATTTCACCAACAAGGGTCGCCACTGTTTTGAAGTGATGTTGAAATGTGTCTGGGTTGCGCAGCGACAAGAGGGTGCCCCATAAAGCAATATTCCTCGTGTGCCTTTGGCACCCAGACAACAAGTTGTCTGGGCCACCTGTTGACCACGCCGTTGAACTACCTCAGTGAGGACGACTCAAATGGAAACTGATCCCCTGAATGAAGTGCGCAGCATTCGCCGCAAGATTTCCGAGGAATGCAATGATAATCCGAACAAGGTCTTCGAGTTTTACCTGAAGCACCAAGAAGAGTCGAAACGATCCGGCAAGTACCGATTCGTCAACACACCATTGGAGCACGTTCGCGCAGCACCGGCCCCAGAACAAAGCGATGAGCGGGAGCGGTAACAAGCCTGTCTGGGTTGCGCAGCGACAAGAGGGTGCCCCATAAAGCAATATTCCTCGTGTACCTTTGGCACCCAGACAACAAGTTGTCTGGGCTACCCGCGTTTTCAGATGGATAATCTCTCGTCGCCGCCGGGTGATTTTAGGCGTTCGTTGCGATAGACTACATTCATGGATACTGTCTACGTCGAAACGACCGTTGTCGGAAATATTGTGGGACGGGTGCATCCTGATCCAAAAATTGCTGCTTGGCAACTCGTCACTCGCCAGTGGTGGTCGTCGGCTCCTGATCGCTACCATCTCTTTATCTCTCAGTTGACCCTTGATGAATGTGCCGATGGCGACCCAGACGCTTCCAAAGAACGTCTTGGCCTTGTCAAAGACGTCCATCTGATTGAGGTGTCCAACGAAGCCGAAAAATTGGCGGAATTGTTGGTCAATCGCCAAGCAGTTCCAGCGTCAGAACCCCGTGATGCTCTTCATATCGCCATCGCAGCAGCAAATGGTGTACAATTTATAGTAACCTGGAACTTTAAGCACATCTTGAATCCGCACCTTCAAACAAAGATTGCCAATGCATGTCGAGAAGGCGGATTTAGCCCTCCGGTGATTTGTACACCTCAACAACTCTTGGAGTCTGAAGATGATTTCTGATCCGACCGATGAGATTCGAGCAATTAAGCGTAAACTTGCTATTGAATGCGGCAACGATATTCATCGAATAGCGGAGGATGCACGCCGCCGTCAACGCAAGTCCGGACGACACAGCGTATCTGTGCCTCAACCCGCAGGCGAAAATACGACGAACAAAGGGTTGCAGCCGAGCGGTAAGTAATCGCCCAGTTTGCTTGCAAGTCAACTCGCCGCCGACTGAACCCAAGCGTTATCGTGTACTGGCGGTTTCTTTTATGAGGTTGCGGCCAAAGGCCGCGCTAGGCCCTCGGCGGTGATTCCTCTCGTAGAATTATTTACCACCGAACGATCGCAGGAAAATCCCTATCTGCCAATCGCCTAAAGATTAACATTCGAGTCGCTGCTAGCCGGAGGCGTTAGCGACCGGAACGATTTCATCAATCGCCGAACCGCGCTACAATAAGCGACCACCGCCTCTTCATATTTGCCGTTGGTAATGGCTTCGTGCGCCTGCTGTCGGTCAGCCAGAATGGGCTGCCAATCGAACTCCCAATCACGGTGGCTTTCTAAATCTTCCAATTGCCGAACAATGTCCGCCAGAGTCGCCACCATGGCTGCATTTGGCAAGCATTCATGACGTCGATAAGGTGCCTTGCCACGCCTACCTATGGGCTGGTCGCTATGCGTCTCGCCGGGCGGTTGAACCCGCTTCGTCCAACCCGTAATAGCCAACCCCACAAATACCAAAGCACAAACCGCCGGCACCCACAAGGGCCCAACCGCCGCAAACACCGCTCCCAGCAGCACACAAAAAGCCATCCCCGCCCAATACAGCGGGTGCATTCCTTGGCGTCGCGAACGGCGCTTCGCCTTGGGCACATCCTTGTCTTCCCCATCAGCTGCTTCGCCCAACTTCGCCGGGTCGACCACCTCGGCCACAGCCACGGTAATGTTATCAGGCCCACCCGACAAATTCGCCAAGTCAACCAACGATTGGGGCACCTCGTCCAACGGCAACGACGACAGCACCATACCAATCAGCCCGGGAGTCAACGGCCCTGTCAAACCATCGCTACAAAGCAAAAACCGATCGCCGGCCTGCAAATCAAATGGCCCTTCGAGATCGACCGCCACCGTGGGGTGGGGGCCTAGCGAACGAGTAATCACGTTCTTGGGCACATAGGCTGGCACGTCTTCTTCGGTGGCATGGCCCGCCGCAGCCAATTCCCAGACCAAGCTATGGTCGAACGTGAGTTGCTCAAAGATATCGCCGCGCAGTCGATACACACGACTATCACCCACATGCGCAGCCAACGCACCTTGCGGCAGCAGCAGCAGACAACTACAAGTCGTGCCCATCCCTTGAAAATCGACGCTATTCTCACCCTTGTCGTGGATCTCGTCGTTTGCTTCGCGAACTGCCGCGAGAATCGCTTCGCTTGGCGATAAATCAAGCCGTTTCTGATAGCTGTGAGGGATACAGTCCGTCGCCATTTTGCTGGCCAACTCACCCGCCGCATGCGCCCCCATCCCATCGGCAACCACAAGCAGATGCCCCCGGCTCTTCCACAATTCGGGGTCAGCCGCCAAAGCAATCGCCATCGAATCTTGGTTGTTCGAGCGGCGCATGCCTACGTCGCTCACCGCCGCACATCGCAGGCCGCCAACCGTTTGTTCCAAGGTGCTAAAAGGGTTCGTCATACGAGGGTATCTAAAAACTTCTCTGAATTCTGGCAGCCAGCAGATACGCTGGCCACATCTTCGCCCCAGAATAGGTGCCGCCCTGGCCGTGCGGGTTGCTAGCTATTTTATCCTGACCGGCAGATCGAGGATAGGACCACTTTGCTATCACAACCAGACAAGCTTTTACGCCAAAATTGCGGAAAACCCCCTCCGGTCTGTCCGAGTCGGCATAGCCACTCGTCCATCCCTGTACTATACTCCCGCCCCGATCTTATCTCCCAAACCAGTATCCGCCTGTGGACTGGCAGCCATTTCGCTCGCAGCCTCAGCAATATGCCTAGCCGAAGCTCAAAACCTTTTCCAGCGCTGCTCTGCCTCATGCTAGGCCTCGTGGCACTCCAAACCGGATGTGTCCGACGACGACTCATGGTACGCAGCAACCCGCCTGGGGCGATGGTCTACGTCGACAACCAACCGATTGGCACCACCCCCTGTGCAACCAGTTTTATTTACTACGGGACACGCGAAATCCGACTCGTCAAACCTGGCTACGAAACGCTAACCGTCAACCAACCCATCCCAGCCCCTTGGTATCAACTACCGCCGATCGATTTTATCAGCGAAAACGTCGTGCCTCGCGAAATCCAAGACTACCGCACCGTCTCCTACAACATGGTGCCGCAAGTGATTGTCCCGACCGAACAACTGATCGGCCGTGCCGAAGAACTTCGCAGGAGTACGCTACAAGGCGCGGTTGTACCCGCGACCGCAACGGGCGTACCACCGGCGGGTCCGTTCCTCAACGCTCCTCAACCCACGCTTGCACCAAACATTCCTCCGCCAGAAAACCTCGCCCCCGGCTTGCTCGCGCCACCTGCCCCCGCTGGAACCCTCCCCCGCGGCGGCCAGCCACTCGAACCGCTCCCAGCCCCGAGTCAGTAACGAACATTCGAGAAATTAGTGTCGCCCCAGGAGTCGAGGGTTACAGCATTTGTCATTAGTCAATTCTCATTTGTCATTGGCCATCTGTTTCCCTCACATCTTCCTTTCCCCATCTCCAATGACAAATGAAAATTGAAAAATAACTAATGACAAATCCCGTCCTTGCTCTGCAAATTAGACAACTCTTTCTCAAACCCTAGCCCTACTTCAGCGGCACTTCCCGATTGCGAGGAACAATACCACGCGCCACCCGCGCCGGGTCACGCGCTACCTTGTCCGTAAACACCCAAACATTGTAAAGAATCTGACGTATGCGACGTTGTATCTCTGGGTCGTTGATCGTCATCCGCACATCTGAGATCGCCGAAGAGGCCTGCGTCACCGTGCCGACCAGCTTTTGATAAAGCTCGTCGTCGTGGATCAACTTGCCGACCGTACCGTCCTTACGGTTTAGGCTTTTTGCCAACAAGGCGGTTTCGCCCAGCAACTCGCTCAGATTATCAACACCCGATTCAATCGAATCCACAATCTCGGGCCCACGCTCGCCCAATGGCCCCGTCAGCCCCTGCAAATTCTTCAAATTTTCATCCGCCGATCGCACGGCAATTTCCAACACTTGCAAGATCTCTTTCGCATCCGAGACCACCGACGGAAATTGCCTCAAGCCTTCTTTAAGCTGCGTCTTAAACGCTTCGTCACCTAGCACCTCGTCGGCGTTGGCCATCACACTTGCGAAATTATTCGAGGCCTCCTCCAACGAAGCAATCAGACGACTTATCCGCTCCACATCTTGGTCGCCCATGACCGCATTGACCTGATTAGCCAACTGGGCCACTTCCTCGCCAGCCGAACCAAGCGAAATGATCGTCTGCTTCAAATCACCCTGCAAATTCGCGATCAGGTCAAGCGGGCTGGGGTTGTACATCCCATGTAGGGGTGGCCCGCCGGGTTGAACAACTTGTGCACCTGCCGGCGAAGAAGTCGGTGAAAATTCGATCACCGCATCACCAATCAACGACGTCTGAATTCGTGCCACTTCATTGGTCTTCACATGCTTGCCGTGGTCGATGTTGATCGTGATCAACGCGCCGTCGTCGGTATCCTGCACCTCAGCCACGCGACCAATCAATATCCCTCGCCGACGCACAGGCGTATCTGGCGCTACCCCCGGCGCTTGCGACACCATCACTTGCAACTGATACTGCTCTCGCCAAGGCGACCAAGAGAAATCGCTGTTCATCAAAATCAGCAACCCCGCGACCAGCATCATGCCGAACACAAGAACCCCAACCGTAAATTGCTGCCTACGTTCATCCATGACTTAGCCAAACCCCGCCATTCTACATTCGTCATTCGTCATTTGAGTTTCGGGCTTCAAGCCCCCGCATCTCCGACAGCCGATCTCCCGCCTCGCCTCGCACAAACTGCGTCACTCGACGATCCGACGACAACTCAGTTTCCGAAGGTTCGCCGTCAAAAATCGTCTGCTCAGCCTCAGGTTCCAATCGCGTCAGCGGGTAAAGCATCACCACTCGGTCCGCCACCTTACGCGCCAACTTCATGTCATGCGTCACGATGATGCTCGTCACCGGATAAGTGTCTCGCGTGCGCATCATCAATTCGTTAATCACGTCGCTAACGATCGGGTCCAGACCGGTCGTCGGCTCATCGTACAACAACACCTCAGGCTTCAAAATCAACGCCCGTGCCAGTCCCACCCGTTTACGCATGCCGCCAGAAAGTTCCGCAGGCCGTTTGCCAAGCACACTGGTCGGCAGCCCAACTTCCGCAAGCCGCTGGAGCATTTCCTTCCGATGATGCTTTCGTTCTTTGGGCCGATGTTGTCGCAATGGAAACAAAATATTCTCAGCAACCGTCATGCTGTCGAACAATGCCGCATTCTGAAAAACAAAGCCAAATCGAGTTCGTTGTTCAGCCAGTTCACGTTCCTTCAGCCGATCCACCCGCTGACCATCAAACTCGACGTGCCCATGCTGTGGCCGAATCAGCCCAATAATCGTTTTCAGCAACACGGTCTTCCCACAGCCACTTTCGCCAATGATCGCAAGCGTTTGTCCTTGAGGCACACTCAGCGAAATATCGCGCAGCACATGCTGCTGCCCAAAACGGACATTCAGGTTTTCAATAGCAATGACCGGTGCTGCACTAACCATTAGAGCAATTCTTCAAAATAGGTAGACGTCTTTCAGCGAAAAAACTGCAACGAAACCATACCGTATTGACTACATGTCAGAGCGACACGCTCTAAGCCCCCAACAACATTGGCCCTGTCGGCCAAATTGCCATGTAAATCGTGTCGAGCAAAATACTCAAAAACAAATCCAAAACGATGATCGCCACAAACGACTGCACAAATGCCGTGGTTGCCGCGCTACCGACGCCTTCCGCCCCCGGTTCACAATGAAAACCCCGGTAGCAACTCACCAACCCAATCGTGGCACCAAAGAACACGCTCTTTGTGACGCCATAAAACAGATCCCAATTCTCGACAAACTTATTCGAGTTCGACGTATAGTGATGAATATCAATATCAAGAACAAAAATGCAGTAGCCCGCTCCGCCCACCACGCCCATGAACACCGCCATCACCGTGAGCGAAGGAATCAACAGCAGACAACTTAAAAACCTGGGAACCACCAGATATTGAATAGGATTCGCGCCCATACTCGAAAGCGCGTCGATTTGCTCGGTCACCCGCATCGTGCCCAGCTCCGCCGCCATCGCGCTACCCACTCGCCCCGCCAGCATCGTTGCTGCCAGCACCGGCCCAAGTTCGCGAAGCATCGACTTATTGATCACGCCGCCCAACTGGGTTTCGAGTCCAAACGAACGAAACTGAGTAAACGATTGCACCGCCAGCACCATGCCGATAAACGTGCCGGTCAGCGCCACCACCGGCAGGCTCAGCACCCCGATCTGATACATATTGCTAACCAACGTCTCACGCCGCGGCATGCGAGTGAAAAGCCACACAACCGTCCGCCAAGCAAACAACGTCATGTCGCCCAGCGTCTCGATAGCATTGATCACCCACCCGCCCAGGTCGGCAAACGAATTATAGACCGCCCCCAACAAACCGCGACGCGGCAAAGCAGAAGGCCGATATTCCGAACCAACAGACATTACAAACGATCTCACCTAAAGGCTCAGGAGAACTACAAAGTCACAGTTGCAAAAAAACCGTATTAATTTGAACCACAGAGGACGCGGAGGGACGCAGAGATAAACTGTTTTTTCATGTACTCTGCGCTACTCTAAGACAAACCCGTAAAAGCTTGTTTTCTTGACACACTTTTTTTGTAAGAAGTAACCGCTAATCGCATGTCTGTTTTTCGCATTTTTTTCACCTATTAGCGTGTATTAGCGCTGATTAGCGGTTCCCTTTTTTTGTTTGCGGCCAAAGGCCGCGCTGTGGTTATCCTTTTTTCCTATGACCAAAGCACAACCTACGCGCACACGCAGACACGTCTCTCAACTTCGACGCCCCAAGCTTACGGCTTGAGCAAAGTTGCCCGCCTTCAACGATTTGTACATCTGGGCGTTTTGCGTAGAATAGCGGCAAGTCTTTCGATTTCTCTCTTTTTTGCCGGGTTTGCTTTGACCTTTTCCAGCAGCATCCGTCTTTCACTGATAGCACGGCAAGCCGATGGCCAACGATCGGTCGACGGCCCGAAGACCATCAGCAGGTCGAATCCCTCAGTGAATCCGGTTCTTGAAGAGCACCTGGACGTGGTTTTTCGCTATGCCTTGCGTTTGACAAAAAACCATCAGCAAGCCGAAGACCTGACCCAAGACACCATGCTGCGAGCCTGGCGTAAGATCAACGCGCTGCGCGAACCCCAGGCGGCCAAGGTCTGGCTCCTGCGGATTGCTACCAACCTATGGACCGACCACCTACGCCGCCAAACTGAACGCCCCCGACTACTGGTCGACCCACCACCCGACCGGCAACCGACAACCGCCACAAAACTCATTCAACGAGAGAGCGTCGCCGCAGCTTTGGCTGCGCTCGACAACCTGCCCGACCGGCAACGCCAAGTCATGCACTTAATCACCGTCGAACAACTGAGCCAACAAGAAACAGCCGACGTGCTGGGCATTAGTGCCGCCGCGGTGAAGGCAAGCCTATCGATGGGCCGCAAGCAATTGCGAGAACAACTACGAGACCTGTACGAAGAAGTCTGCGGAGCCAAGCGATGAACAACGAACCAAATAAAAACGCCCCCGACGACGATTTCCAACACTGGATCGACCGTCTACTAACGTCCGACCACGCAACAGCCACAGCACCAACAACGCTTCACCATCGCATAGGCAAAAAATTACGCCACCAGCGCCGCCGTTCCCTAGCATGGAAAACAGCAGCCGCCACCGCCGCAACCCTAGCCTTAGTCGCCCTATTCCAACAACCCCCCGTTAGCGTCGACCGCAAGGTCGTCTCCCAACCAAAAACCCCACCCCCCACCATCACCAACCCAACACCCCCCAGCCCCCAGCTCCCAGCTCCCCACACACCAGTCGCCACCTTCATCGCCCGCGGCGACATGATCGCCATCCCTCTAAAAAGCAACGACCCGCAAGTAACGATCGTCCAGGTCTACCCGACCACGATCACCCACCGACGCTGGCGTCGCGAAGCCGCCCAACGCGCCCTCGCCGCTCAAATACAATCACTCCAACAACAACCCCGAGTCCACGGAGGATAACACCATGTCCCAACAATCCAACCCAACAATCTGGACAATCGCCCTCGCAGTGTCCGTCGCCACACTCCTGGCAGTTTCAGCGAACGGCCAAGACACGCGAGACAAGGTGTCAGAGCCATCTAACGAGCAAAGCATTTTGGCTCCCAGCGCGGCTTCTAACCAATCCATTGCCCAGCCTGCTAGGACGAGGGGTGTTATGGCCGAGCCACTGGTGTTTGACTCGCCAACACCATCTCGGCAGCCACTCCCGCCAACACAAGCACGGCAAAGACCGCCACAAGTTTTGGACCCGAGGTCCACTGGACCAATCGATGATCCGAGAGGCGCCGAAGCTAGAATTCATCAACAAGAACAGCAAATCCAGGCCATGCAAAGACAGATCGCAGATATGCTACGACAACAAGCGTTACAAAACAGTCCCTTTGCAGCAAAACCCAAGAACCTCGCCCCGTTGGAAGATGGCGTCCTCCGCGCTTTTCGCCTGCAACATATTGCCCCCGACTTGCTAGCAAGAACCCTCGAGTCGTTCCTAGGCGAAAATCAGTTGCGGCTGGTCCCCGACCTCGTAAACAACATGTTGATCGTCTACGCAAAAGAAAACGTCTTAGAGCAAATTTCAGAACTAGTCGAAACGCTCGACCAAAATCCAGACTCCCAATACGAATCCGACGAAGAAGAAACCATCGAAGCCCAATCCCTACTGATCCGAATTTTCTGGCTCGCCAACGGGCTGCCTGAGGGCGAAGGTTCTGATCCGTATGAATACTTGCCCGATTCAGTTATCGAGGCGGTTGGCCAACTGGGACTCCAAGAGCCTCGCCTTGTCACCCAAAGCTCAACGTCTGTATACGCTGAGGTGGACGATGCCACAGATTTCCACTTCTATTTCCCTGCCTTCGTCCTTGACGAAGCACTACAATTTCAAAGCCGAGGCGAGCTCTTCTTTCAGCACCAATCGGCGTACGATCCACCGATGCTAATGCTTGAACTTGGAGTGGAAGTGCAAGGCGAATCGAATCTCATCGAACTCGCGGGCAAGCTCTCTGCCCCTCTCGGCCACTACATGGTCCTAGGAACCACTAACTATGCTACAGAGCATGTAGGTGAATCACGCTTCGCCTTCGTCGTACAAATCATCGAAGCAAAAAGCTACGCCCCAGAAAAAGAATCGAGCGAAAGTCTCGATTCCGAAAAGTAAAACGCGCAAAAAAATAGCCGCGATCCTACGGATCGCCGGAGAAGCAATTTCTCAATCACCCACTCCGGCGACCTATAAGGTCGCGGCTATCGCCGTTTCATGTCGCGTTTCTAAGCGAAGCTTACTTGTCGCCTTCGCCGTTTGGCTCGCCCTCGTCGTTGCCGTCGGCAACCGCACCCACAGGCTCCGGCTCGGCTTCCTTGGTCACCAAGCCTTCAAACTCAAGCTGCTTCTTGCCGCCAACCTTCTTGGCAGTCACGCGGATCGTATCCTTGCCGTTGAACTCGCCCTTCAGCAACTCCTCGGCCAACGGGTCTTCGACAAACGACTCGATCGCACGACGCAATGGCCGCGCGCCATAGTCGGTATTCGCACCCTTCTTGATCAAAAACTCCTTGGTCTCGTCAGAAAGCTCAAGCGTCAAGCCACGTTCCTGCAAGCGACCATGAATCTTCGCCAGCTCCAAGTCGACCACGTGCTTCAGGTCGTCTATGGTCAAGTGGCGGAAGACAATAATATCGTTGATCCGGTTGATAAACTCAGGGCGGAAGACCTTCTCGATCTCGTCTGTCACACGACTCTTCATGCTGTCGTACGAAGCGTCATCATCCGGTCGTTGGAAGCCAAACGCCGCTTCGTTCTTAATCGCATCCGCGCCCGCATTGGTGGTCATAATCAAGATGACATTGCGGAAGTCGATGTTGCGACCAAAGCTGTCGGTCAGCCGGCCTTCTTCCATCAACTGCAATAACATGTTGAAAACTTCGGGATGGGCCTTCTCGATTTCGTCGAGCAGCACTACCGCATAAGGACGACGGCGAATCTGTTCGGTCAGTTGGCCACCCTCCTCAAAACCGACGTAGCCAGGAGGTGCGCCAATCAAACGACTGACGTTGTGCTTCTCCATGTACTCGCTCATGTCGATTTGAATCAACGCATCTTCGTCGCCGAACATAAACTCGGCAAGCGCCTTCGCAAGCAACGTCTTACCCACACCGGTCGGCCCAGCGAACAAGAAACAACCGGTCGGTCGCTTCGGATCCTGCAAACCACTACGGCTACGCCGAACCGCCTTGGCGATCGCCTTGATCGCCTCTTCCTGGCTAATCACCCGCTCGTGCAGCTCTTGCTCCATGTTCATCAAACGAAGCGTATCTTCGGTAGTCATCCGCGTTAGCGGGATACCGGTCATTTTCGAAACCACTTCAGCAATGACCTCTTCGTCGACCACGCCGCCGTTCTCTCGCGATTTCTCTCGCCATTCTTTCGTAATCTGTTGCTTCTTCTTCTTCAGCTTGTCAGCCGAATCGCGAAGATTCGCGGCCTTCTCGAAGTCTTGGTTCGCAACCGCTTCTTCCTTCTCGCGGTTCAACTGCTCGACTTCGTCGTCGATCTCCTTGAGATTCGGCGGCTTGCTCATCGTCTTCAATCGGACGCGGGCTCCCGACTCATCAATCACGTCGATCGCCTTATCCGGCAAGCAACGGCCCGTAATATAACGGTCAGACAATTCAACAGCCGCTTTGATCGCGTCGTCGGTAATTTGCACCCGATGGTGCTCTTCGTACCGATCTCGCAAGCCTTCCAAAATCTTCACCGTATCAGGAACCGTAGTCGGCTCGACCATCACCTCTTGGAACCGGCGAGCCAACGCCGAATCTTTTTCAATGTATTTTCGGTATTCGTCGAGCGTCGTCGCACCGATGCACTGGATCTCGCCACGCGCCAAGGCTGGCTTCAACACATTCGAAGCATCGATCGCGCCTTCAGCACCACCGGCACCCACCAAGGTGTGCAGCTCGTCAATGAACAAGATCGTGTTCTTCGCACGACGCACTTCGTTCATCACCGCCTTAATTCGCTCTTCAAACTGGCCACGGTACTTGGTGCCTGCGACCATCATCGCCAAGTCGAGAACAACAATACGCCGTTCCAGCAGCAACTCCGGCACATTGCCTTCGATCACTCGCTGAGCAAAACCTTCGACAATCGCCGTCTTACCAACACCCGCCTCGCCTAGCAGCACCGGGTTGTTCTTTGTGCGACGACACAAAACCTGAATCGCTCGCTCGATCTCTTTGTCTCGGCCAATCACCGGGTCGAGCTTGTTTTGCTTGGCCAGTTCGGTCAAATCGCGACCAAAGCTATCCAAGGCCGGCGTCTTGCTCTTACTGCTCTTGCGGCTCTCGCGCTCTTCGCCCGGCTCGCCACCTCGGCCACCTCGGCCACCCGACTCTTCACCTTCGAGCCCATGACCCAGAAGATTCAGCACTTCCTCGCGAACTTCTTCCAGCTTCAAGCCCAGGTTCATCAACACTTGGGCAGCCACACCCTCTTGCTCTCGCAATAGCCCCAGCAAGATGTGTTCGGTGCCCACGTAGTTGTGGTTCAAGTGACGAGCCTCTTCCATCGAGTACTCGATCACCTTCTTCGCCCGCGGGGTCTGTGGCAACTTGCCCATCGTGACCATGTCCGGACCACTTTGGACCAGCTTTTCTACTTCAAGACGAATCTTACGAAGGTCGACGTCCAGATTCTTCAGCACGTTTGCCGCGACGCCGCTTCCTTCTTTAATCAGGCCCAAGAGCACATGCTCGGTCCCTATGTATTCGTGATTGAACCGCTGAGCCTCTTGGTTCGCTAGTTGCATAACCTTGCGGGCGCGGTCGGTGAAACGTTCGTACATGGCCATTCTCCCGTTGCGTGATTCGCCTATCGACGATTTGTATTTGTGATATCTGGCGAACTAAGCCGCCATGGGTCGGTTGGTATCGTCGGTCGGTGTATTCTCGTTAAAAATTTCGTCAGTATTTTTATCGTGGTCGTCGACATCGTTGGAGTCGATCGTTTCGACTCGCTCCGGCAGAGCGTCTTGGTTCTTTTTGGTTTGCTTCTGATTTGTCAGTGCTTCGCGTTCCGCCGAAATTTCGTATTGCCACTCGCTCGCAGCTTCCAGTCGCTCTAGCCGATCAAGCTGACGAAGGGCCTCCTCGCCACGCCCCTGATGTCGCCAAAGGGTGGCCAGCATCAGTCGGCTTTCAACATCGCGTGTGTCCTGCTTGAGCAGCGCCAGCAACTTTTGCTCGGCGGCTACCCAGTCGCCCCGCAAATAGCATTGCTGCGCTTCGCGGAACCATTCGTCTCGTTTTTCCTCTTGCTTGTCAACCGGCGGGGTTTCCGACTGCCCGTCTGACGACGAATCAGCCAAATCTTGCCGCCGATCAGCACGGCTCTCCCACCACGCCAACAGCCAAATAACAACCAGCAGCCCGTAACCGGTCAGTTGCACATTTGCAGCCATCCAGTCGCGATACACCAAGGTTGCCAACAACAGGGTATTGGCGAGTGCTGTAAATCCTACCGCCACAGCCAGTCCTACCCAAGACCCCCGGACCCACAACCGAGAAAGTCCCGGCCATAAGTACGCTGTCCTATGTATCTTAGGCGTTTGCACGATTGTCGTCCTTACCCTCGTGCCCAGCCACACTTCACACCGTCCGAAGCGGCTGAGTAGAATAGCCTCGAAAGTCTAGCCCCTAGTACCGTGGAATCAAGGCAACTAAAAGCTATATCTAGATTTACGACCACCGAAGTCGTTTAACCGTTCACCCTTACCAACTACGAAAAGGGCCCCCAGACGACGTATTTCTTGCAACGGACATTCGCCGATGTGGGAAGACGGCGAAGATAACGATAATAACGCCCTGCGGCGAGGGCGGATTAGGGGCAAAGTGGAGGGCGGAGAGCCGAAATCGAGCAATTGCAAGCATCCCTGGGGTTAAAATAAGGCAACTGCGATGCCCTTTTTAGAACTGCCAAGACGTCAAAAAAATGCTCAAATTTCCAGAATTCCGTTTTTCACTACGACAGCTATTTCTGCTGACCACGGCACTAGGGATAGGTTTGGGTATTGTTTACGGCATTGGTGCGGCATTCTTCTTACCCTACATCATCTTGGTAATGCTAGCAGCGTTCTATATGGTGCTTCTCGACACACGAATCACAATTTTGCAACGGCTACTACTCGTTATCTTGTTGGCGGGTCTGGTCATTTTCTCCCTCCTTCCTCGCGTTCAATGAAGTGTACGTAAGAACAACTGCTTCCTTACATGCAGAAAAAGTATGATGCCCGACCAACCCCACCGCATCCTCGACGCCTCTGCCAACCGCGCCACCGAAGGGCTCCGCGTCGTCGAAGATTTCACCCGCTTCATCCTCGACGACGCCCACCTCACCAAAATCACAAAAAACCTACGCCACAGCCTAGCCGCCGCCTGCGCCGATCTGCCTCTAGCCGAACGACACGCTGCCCGCGAAACACAACACGACGTCGGCACCACAATCACCACGACCGCCGAAGCCCAACGATCCGACGCCCAGAATGTCTGCACCGCGAGCCTCGAACGCACAAAACAATCGCTCCGCAGCCTCGAAGAGTACAGCAAAGTCGTCGCACCAGAAATTTCCAGCCGCTTCGAGTCGCTCCGCTATCAGCTTTACACCCTCGAACGCTCGCTAAGCATCACCCAGACAAGCATTGCACAACTCGAAAACGTGCCGCTCTGTGTACTCATCGACGGCCAACCAAACGTCGAACAGTTCACCTCGCTAGTCGCGCAACTAGTCGAAGCAGGCACACCGATGATTCAATTGCGAGACAAGCAGCTCACGGACGCCGAACTCGTCCAGCGCGCTAGGCTGCTACGGACATTGGTCCCCCGCCAAGAAGGCAGCGCGATTTTGATGATCAACGACCGCCCCGACATCGCCGCCGCAGTCGGCGCCGATGGCGTACATCTCGGCCAAGACGACCTCAGCGTCAAAGACGCGCGCAAGATCCTAGGCCCACGCAAACTAATCGGCGTTTCCACCCATTCGATCGAACAAGCCCGCACCGCCGTACTCGACGGCGCCAACTACCTCGGCGCCGGCCCTACCTTTGCTTCCGAAACAAAAACGTTCGACCAATTCCCCGGCCTCGGCTATCTAAGCCAAGTCGCCGGGGAGATTCGACTCCCCACCTACGCCATCGGCGGCATCAACGCCGAAAACCTATCAAAAGTTTTAACCACCGGCATCACACGCATAGCCGTAAGCAACACAGTCACTGCATCCCCAAACCCAAAAAACACCACAAAACAACTCCTAAAAACCCTACCAAAACACACCCCCCCCTAGCCGCGATCTTACAGATCGCCGGGAATCACACCGACACACAAAAAAAGCAAAACGCACCTAGCGATTCAGCATGGCCAAGTACATCGCCGGATTGCTCTTCACCTGATCGATGCAGCCTGCACAGCATACAAACAGGGGCTTGTCGCCAATCATCAATTTGACAGGGCCTCCCATCGAATCGAGTGGCCCTTTCGTAATCGGGCAAGTTTTCTGCTTAGCAATCAGAGGCAAATCCGCCTGCGTCGTCGCCACTTGGCGTACTCCGCTCGGCATTGGTTGTGTAGATGCCGCCGACTGGGCCAACGCAAAGGTTTGCGAAAAACCCGCCCGCGGCTCGTCCTGCATCGGCAAACCAGTTAGCTGAAACGTTGCTTCCATGTCTCCGTCGCGCAACCGACTGGCGTCGACCTGCACCACCAGAAAAGACTTATTTCGCGCATCCGAGGCTTCCTGAAACGCGTAGCGATAAATTTTTTCGATGCCAAGAATCTTCATCGCGACCGTACCCTGAACACCACGCGCTGCCAGCGGCTCGCCTGTTGCCGTGTAGAGATAGACGCGAGTTTCTTTCGCGGTAAAAACCACCTCCGCCTGATGTTTTTTCAGTATCGACAATTGCCCACCGTGCGGGCCTGTCTGCGACGCGCCCATCGAGGGCATAGGCGCTTGTGCCGGCTCCATCGGATGCTGCATGCCTCCACCGCGAGTAGACGACCCACCACGCCCCGCGTGATTTGCCATAGGATTCGCACCGTACGGCGAGCTAGCCACAGGAGAGCCACCTCCGCTTGAGCATCCCCCGCCACCGCACCCCGCTGCATAAACATTCGAGCCAAAAGCCAACGCAACCACAGGCAAAGCAAGCCAAGCCGTCATTCGTCGGGTTGTCGACCAGGTGAGATACGAGAAAAAGTCACGACGTTTTTGTGTATGAGCAAACATTATTTTTTCCTTCAGCAGTCATTCTGCTAGATGCAACGGACTGATAGTAATTAAAAAAGATCCAACCGCGAGCCTTATCCAGCGAACCTTGGCGCCAAGCCAGAAAAATTCGTCGAAAAGGCTCCTAGGGAAGGCGTACTAACTTTGTTTCGAGCAGCTGACTTCTGATCGAGTTTGCTTTGAAGGTTGATTTGAGCCCGCAAAGCCAAAATCAGCCGAAGCAAGTCGCCCCCATAGCAAAATGAATGCTCAACGCCCGCCAGCTCCTGCCACTCTTGCAAGCAGTACAACTTTTTTGCCGTGTACATCCAGAGTCGTCGCGGAGTGTTCGAGAGCCGTAGCTTGGCGCTAATCAGCCAACCGCTTTCATCCGGCATGGCTTCGTTGATCAAAACGATATCGCGTGATGTCCCCGACGACATCGCAGCAACCTCCGAAGCTTTTTCAGCCCGACTAACGGTCAGACCTTCGTCTTCAAGAACACGACTCAAACTCGCATAAATCTCGTCGCGAAATTCCACGATCAAGACATGACGCGGGAACGGCGATTGGGCGCCGCCTGAGTGGCGAGTTTGCTGACGACTCGATTCAAGGGCTACCGAACGGGCATAAGCAACACACGACTGGAATTTGTTGGTTTTAGCTAACATGGTTTTTCTTCTCCGTGCTTGGCTGCACACGGCAACCAGGGGAATGGACGGGTAAGCGAGGGGTAACCGATGGCCAATTTTGCGATGGCTCCGCCCAATTGGAAGCGGTGAGCAAACACGAGGCCGCACGTTTTACAACGAAAGAAAGAGGAGAAATGCGATCACGAAGCCCATAGGCGTACGAGGCATTTCCTCAAGAGGAGAAGATCAACACGTAAATCGCGACAAAGCGATGCAGCGCTGCAAGGCAGTGACCGGAGTAACTTGTTGGAACTGGTTCGGGTTGGCTTGAAAAAGCGAACCGGAAGAATAGCATCGGGCGGTGGCCAAATCGGCCAAGCCTAAAACAACCTGTTCGAGCGGGTTAGAAGAAGACGCCGACTGGAACGGCTCCTGAGACTGCGGAGAGTCCTCTTGCGAGCAACCACAATTGCAACCAGACCCGTCGCAGCCCGTACCGGCCGAACTGCAACACGAGGGAACCGAAGCGTCTAGTTCAACGCAACAGCTATCAGTCGCGGAAGCTTCCTGACAGCAGCAGGCAGAGACATCCTGGCGAAGACTTACGTCTGCCCCGCCATCGCTGCAACTGCACTGGGCGAAAGTGGCCCCAGGAAAAAGCAGAACCGCTACCGCCAGCCACACACTGGTGCGACCAAAGATCATAGGTAGGCGGGTTGCTAGCATTGGTAAGCCCTTCAAGAATTCACAGCTATTCTTCCCTTCGGACCGACTCCACTCATAACTTAACCCAAAGTAGAGCAAGAATCCTAAGAACTACGGAGCTTTGTTCAGAATAGCAACCATCTGGTCAAGTCCAATCACCCAACACACCCGCGTCCCCCCCCGGCCAAATTTAACAGTTGAAATTGTGTCACCACTTCTGGGATAATAGCGATTAGCTTTTAGCCGTTAGTGATCAGCTTTTTCGTCATTCAATAGTTCCAAGTTCGGCGTGCCGAGCAGTCCAGGCCGTAAGTCCTTTACGCCAAAGGCGTTTTACATCGTAGCCCAGGGTCACCGCGAAGCGGCGCACCCTGGGTTCTAAGGCTCCGAAAACCTCAACCCTGAAAGGGTTGCACAATCGTCGTGCGATCAAAAATGCCTGAAAAACGTAATATTTCAACTTATAGAACCCTTTCAGGGTTCGCTTATTCTCAAGCACGATTACCCAGGGTGGCGCGGCTTCGCCGCTTACCCTGGGCTACGATGTGCAACCCCTTTGGGGTATCCACCTTACGACAAGTCTTCTGGTCAGTCATTCGTCATTCAGATTTCGTCATTTACCGCGCCCAAATGGACAATATCCACCCCTTCCGCACTCCGATTTCCGCATTCCGCACCCAATATTGTCCACCTCATGGGCCTTCCCCGCATTTCGTGCCAAAACTAACCCCACAAACACTACGATACCAGCACCAACAACCAACATAGTTTTGTCCAATAAAGTCCCCCAGCCGCTCGCGGCTTAGCCAAATCAAAAATCTTAAATCAACAATCAAACATCCTTCCCCCACACAAGAAAAAATATGCTCCACGCAGTTATCATGGCCGGCGGAACCGGCACCCGATTTTGGCCAGCAAGCCGTGCCACCACGCCCAAGCAACTCCTCTCGTTGGTCGGCGACTCGACCATGATCCGTCAAACGATCGATCGCTTGGGCGATTTGGTACCTCCTGCGCAGACGCTAATCGTCACCAACCAACGTCTGGTCGAACCAATCCGCCAACAGTTGCCCGAGCTACCAGCCACCTCCGTGGTCGGCGAACCCTGCAAACGCGATACGGCCCCTTGCATCGGCTTGGCAGCGCTGCTTGTCGGCCGCAACGACCCCGACGCCACCATGGCTGTGATGCCAGCCGACCACGTCATCCTCGCCACCAACAAATTTCAAGCCGCCCTGCGCCAAGCAGCAGCCATGGTTCAAGACGAGCCTGATCGAATCGTCACCTTCGGCATCCGTCCAACTTACGCCGCCGAAATTTTCGGTTACATCCAACGTGGTAAAGAAATTGCCTCTGACAATGCGATCGCCCCTAGCTACACAGTAAAACAGTTTCGCGAAAAACCCGATGCCGCCACCGCAGCCGAATACCTCGCCTCAGGCGACTACTACTGGAACTCCGGCATCTTCGTCTGGAAAGCAAAGACCATTCTCGACGCGTTGGCTGAGCGTCAACCAAAGACGCTTGCCCACTTAGAAAAAATCGTCGCCGCTTGGGGCACCGATCAACAAGGCCAAGTCTTCACCGAAGAATTCACCGCCATCGAAGGCATCTCGATCGACTACGCCGTCATGGAACACGCCACCAACGTCGCCATGATTGAAGCACCCTATGATTGGGACGACCTCGGCGGATGGCAATCGCTCGCCCGACTCGCCGGAACCGACAGCAACGGCAACACCATCCTCGGTAAACATTTGGGGCTCAACACCACCGGCACCATCGTCCGTTCGACCGACGATCACTTGGTTGTCACGCTGGGCATGAAAGATTGCATCGTTGTTCACACCCCAGACGCGACGCTTGTTGCTAACAAAAACGACGAAGAATCGATCCGCAAGATCGTCAAAGAGCTAGAAGCCCGCGGCTGGAGCGAGTATCTCTAGCCGGTGCTAGCACTCATGGCGCAAACACTTATCTTGCCCTGCTGACTAGGACGATGTTATAGATAGGCTTTGACTGCCTGAGATAGATACCTTGCTCTTGGAGGGCATTAGAGATGAATGGATTCGTTGCTCTGTGTATTTTTATTGCCACATTCTCGCCACCTTTAGGCGTGGCACCGCTCACCCCACCAGCAGCGACCGTGCTGCCGACAGACATTTTCGACCAGCTGCAAACGCAAGATGCCCGCATCGATGGCCCCCGAATCCAAGGAGTCATCTATTTCGACGGACCAATTCCCGGCAACGCACAACGCATCCGGCGATAAAGGCCACTGTCCCAAACAGCAGAAGTTAGCGATGTCGGCCACGACACCCTCCACCAGAACACTCTCGCGAACAGAAAAAGGGCAAAACG
This sequence comes from Planctomycetota bacterium, assembly GCA_013152205.1. Lineage (GTDB taxonomy): Bacteria > Planctomycetota > Planctomycetia > Pirellulales > Lacipirellulaceae > Bythopirellula. The sequence goes on along the minus strand of JAADGV010000018.1, from coordinate 7,327 downwards.
CCCGAAGGAAGCAAAGCGGATGCAGATTTTCTTTTCGGTCGGCGAGCCAAGCGGCGACCTTCATGGCGCAAATCTAATTCAGGCGCTGAAAAATCGGCATCCCGATTGGGAATTCGTCGGCTACGGCGGCCCTAAAATGAAGTCCGCCGGCTGCCACCTACATGCCGACCTCACCCAACTGGCCGTCATGTGGCTAGCACAGGCGCTGTGGAACATCCGCAAGTTCCTCGACCTGCTGGGCCGAGCGGATCGTTATTTCCAACAGCAACGCCCCGACATGGTCATCCTGATCGACTACCCGGGATTCAATTGGTGGATCGCACGAAAGGCCAAAGCAGCAGGCATCCCCGTGGTCTACTACGGCACGCCCCAGCTATGGGCGTGGGCCGGTTGGCGCGTGAGCAAGATGCGCCGTTTCGTCGATCATGCGCTATGCAAGCTGCCGTTTGAGCAAAAATGGTTCAAAGATCGCGGCTGCCATGCGACCTTCGTCGGTCATCCGTATTTCGACGAACTACGCTCACGCACACTGGATCGCACCTTTGTTGACCAGCAAGCGGCATTGCCAGGCCCTCTCGTAACCATCCTACCCGGCTCAAGAACCCAAGAGATCGGTCTCAACCTGCCCGAATTCTTAAAAACCGCCCAACTTATTCAGCAAGAAGTTCCCAAAGCCCGATTCGCCATCGCCGTTTTCAAACAACAACAGTTGGAAATGGTTAACAACATCGTCCAACAAAGCGGCCAAGAAGCCGAAGTCCATGTCGCCCGCACCGCAGAACTAATCCACTCGGCCCGCTGTTGCCTAGCCTGTTCAGGATCGGTTTCGCTCGAGTTGCTCTACCACACGAAGCCCTCGGCCATTTTGTATCAGATTTCGCGGTTGGGCTATACCGTGCAAAAGGTTCTTCGAAAAGTACGCTATATCACGTTGGTCAATTTGCTAACGGCCGACGACCCGTTCGCAGATCGTTCAGCAGGCATCTACGACCCTGCTGATCCTCGCGACCAGCATGTGTTGATGCCCGAATACCTAACTTGCAAGGATCGTACCGCCGATCTAGCCAAGCACCTCGTCCATTGGCTAACCGATGCCGAACAATACAAGCGTCGAGAGCAAGAGCTGGTTGCGCTCAAAGACCAAGTGGCCCAAGGCGGAGCCTCGCAACGGGCCGCCGACTATATCTCCCACTTGGTACAACCGGCAAACACAGACGCGAGCGGCACCGTAGCGGCCCCTCAGACGGACGCTGCATGAGCTTGCCCTCAATCGAACGGCTCTAATAGGAAGGTCACGCGTGATATTAGCAGAGCCTCCGGCAAGCCAGGGTGACGTGCATTTTCGCGTGCTGGGAATCCCGGTGCGTATTCATCCGTTCTTTTGGATCGTTGCCTTGATCTTGGGTATTCAAGGCAGTGAGGCTCCTCCTGCGAGGGTGCTGATCTGGATTGTCGCTTTGCTCTTGTCGATCACGATCCACGAACTCGGTCATGCGCTAATGCAGCGTCGCTATGGAGGCCGACCACGCATCGTGCTGTACGGCATGGGTGGTTTGGCAATTTGTGACGATTGCGATCGATCAACCCGGTCTCAGATACTTATTTCGCTGGCCGGCCCAGGGGCCGGTTTCTTACTAGCGACGGCCTTGCTTATCGCAATAAATGCCCTGGGTTATGGGGCGGGAGTTAGTCTGGGTAATTTGAACCTGCCAGCGATACCCGGCTTAATCGGAAGCAACATGCTGGGTCTTATCTTCTACTGGCAACCGTTCCCATCAGACCCTGCGAACCGAATGGTATCCGATCTCCTGTGGATCAACGTCATGTGGGGAGCAGTCAACCTATTGCCCATCTACCCGTTGGACGGCGGCCAAATCTCTCGAGAACTCTGTCTACTAGGCCAACCTCGTCAAGGAATGATGCGTTCTTTGCAAATTTCGATCGTTGCAGCGGTTGCGATGGCTATTGTTGGCCTTTCTTGGGGTTCTTTCTTTGTTGTTTTGATGTTTGGGTACTTGGCTTACTCAAGTTACCGCGCACTACAGGCATATCGGGCAAGCCTTTGGTAACGCAATATGGTTGCTAGGCAGTACGTTTAGATTCTTCTTCGTAATAATAAAAAACCACAACATCTAGCGCAAAACAGCCTTGAACGACAACGTAAAACTAGATGTATGGTCTCACTTTGAGACGCAAACACAACCAAGACGCATCGTGTTGTTAGGTGCAAGTAACCTCACTCGCGCGTTTCCAACTGTTGTTAGCGCCGCGTTGTCATCGTTTGAACGTCCACTCTCAATTTTGGCTGCAATGGGATTTGGACGCTCTTATGGACAAGAGTCGCACTTTTTTTTGAAAAAAAATTCAGGAATTTTTCAGAGCAAAATTTGGGACGTGTTGAAACACAATTCTCAAACTCCAACAACAGCTTTTGTTACCGATATTGGTAACGATCTTGCCTACGAAGTACCCGTTGAGACGGTCGTCGAGTGGATTGAAACGTGCTTAGATCGACTCGATTCGCTTGCAGCTCGCGTGGTGCTAAGCGACCTACCAATGAGCACATTATATGACGTTGGCGAGGCCCGTTATCGACTCTTTCGCTCCGTGCTTTTCCCTGGTTGCCGACTCACTTGGACAGAGATGTTGGCCCGAGCTGAACGGCTAAGCGAACGTCTCCATTTGCTTTCTGAATCTAGGAATACCCCTATTTTTATAGTAAAAAACGAATGGTACGGCCTCGACCCGATTCATCCACGCATGTCGTCTTACCTGGCAATATGGCGAGATCTGTTTGCATTAGCGGGTGCTAAGTTGAATGAAAATCCAACCCAAGAAAACCATCGATTGTTGACTTGGTATTTGCGCGCTCTGCGTCCCGAAAGTTGGTCCATGTTTTCCATCCCGCGACATGCACAACAACCACAGGGACGATTGCACGACGGAACAACAATTTCGCTTTACTAATTTGTTAAAGATTCGGGCGAGCTAAGCCAATTCGCATCATGAAAATGTTTGCTTATCAGGGTAGCGAGCCCATTTTTTTTGTAGATGAGCAATTTTTTTGCCAAAAAAGTGTTGCACAAATCCTATGAATTCGTACAAATATGTCGAACAGCTTCATGGATGTGCGTTTGCTTTTTGTTTTGTTGTCATAGCATCTCACGGTTTCGCATCTGACATACGTACGAACATGAGTTCCTGTTTACAGCGAAACGTCGTGTCGCCTTGGAAGGGCGCCATGTTTTCTTTTGGGGTGTCCATCGTTCTTAGACAATCGTTACGACCTATGAGAGCGAACCACCCGAACCCTTTATGGAGGATTAACTGTGGCTAAAAAGAAAAAGAAGAAGAAAGCTGCCAAGAAAAAGGCTGCGAAGAAGAAGGTAGCTAAGAAGAAGACAAAAAAGAAGGTAGCCAAGAAGAAGACTAAGAAAAAGGTAGCTAAGAAGAAGACCAAGAAAAAAGCTGCCAAGAAGAAGACTAAGAAAAAGGTAGCCAAGAAGAAGGCTGCCAAGAAGAAGACCAAAAAGAAGGCTGCCAAGAAGAAAAAGAAGGCGGCTAAGCGCAAGAAGAAGCGCTAAGCGTCTTGCTTGGTTGAGGTAGCCTCGGCTGCCGAGAAACACAAACGAGGCTGTCCCTGTCGCAGACAGGGCGGCCTTTTTTTCGAGGTCTCTTCAGAGAGGCTCCCTGCCCCTATTGAGGGGGGACTGCTTGCAAGGCCCTCTCGTGTCAGATCTGCTTTCCTGTGCTTGGCTTGGGGCAAGCCGCATAGCCAAGGTTGGGCTATCGGCTCGTTGGTTAGCCAACGAGTTATCCACAGAGCGAAATTGCCCACTCTAGGTCTGGAGCTGAATCCGACTACAAGACGGAGAGGCTGGGCATAGGCGGCTCGGCCGTTTTTTGCGAAGCGATGTTCTTTACCAAGCTGTAGCAGATGCGCTGGAAGTGCGGCGCCGATTCTTGGTCGTTGAAATTGCCCGCGGTGTCGCCTGCATCGCCACGTTCGCGGATAGGAATCTGAATGGGCACTTCGCCCAAGAACGGCACATCAAGTTCTTCAGCGCTACGGCGAGCGCCTCCTGATCCGAAGATGTCGTAACGCTTTCCGTTATCGGGGCAAAGAAAGTAACTCATATTTTCGACCATGCCTAATAGCGGGATGTTAACCTTGCGGAACATGGCAATGGCTTTCACGGCATCAAGTAAGGCAACCTCTTGCGGTGTGCAAACGACAACAGCTCCGGTTAAAGGGAGGAGTTGTGAGAGGGTAAGGGCTATGTCGCCAGTACCAGGCGGCATATCGATGATTAGATAATCGAGGTCGCCCCAGTCAGTGTCACGAAGAAATTGGGTAATGACGCCGTGCAACATCGGACCGCGCCAGACGACCGCTTCGCCAGGGGACACTAGGAAACCCATGCTCATTACGCGGATCCCATCAGCAACCACGGGGCGCAAACGTTTTTCGACGGCTTCGGGGCGCTCGTTGACTCCCAATAGATGAGGGATACTTGGGCCATAGACGTCGGCATCCATAAGGCCGACTTTGCAGCCGGCGTTTTTCAGGCCGTAGGCCAGCGAAGCAGCTACGGTGCTTTTGCCTACACCTCCCTTGCCTGAGCCAACAGCGATGACGCTTTTTGCGGTGAGGCCGATGTTGCCAATGGGTTGAGCGGGCCGGTCGTGTTCAACCGTTTTTACGGTTACCTTTGCATCGCTACCAAGCTTGGCTTGCAAGCGATCTTGCAACTGTTGGCAGGTTTCTTCCCAAAGTGGGGCCGAGTAAGTGGTCAGCCCTAGGGTGACCTGCACGCGATTGTCGTCGATCGAGACGTCGCGAACCTGCTCCATTTGTTTGATGTTGCGGCCAGTTTCTGGGTCGGCAAAGTTTTGTAGTACCTCATCAACTATCGAGGCATCGATCGGACTGTCGGACATTGCGGGGGGAACTCCTCTTGTATTTGACGCCAGCCCGTTTGGAAGCGGGTGAATTGGCTTAGAGACGATTGAGTGCTACCATCTGAGGGACGGATAGCCGAGACTGTCCCTTTACCATATCGCCCCGCGGGAAAATGCCAAGGTGTCGGGCGGCTGCGTACGAAAGAAGGAATGGGGTATGTCGCTCAAAGAAACCGACTTGTTGAAGCAACTGGTACGTACGCCGAGCGTCAATCCGGCGTTTGCCGCTGACGGATCGGGGGGCGAAGCCCCGTTGACCGATTATGTGCAGGGCTTGTTGGAAGAGCTTGGCGTTGGCTGGCTACGGCAGGTGGTCGACCCGGGACGCGACAATCTGGTGGCTGTCTTTCCTGGCAGCGAGTCGGAGGTGATGCTTTGGGAGGTCCACCAGGATACGGTCGGGGTTGAAGGGATGCAGATCGACCCCTTTGGCGGTGAAGAGCGTGATGGCCGTATTTGGGGGCGTGGGGCGTGCGACATCAAAGGGGGCATGGCGGCTATGTTGGCGGCTTTGGGCCGTGTTCAGGCAGAAGGTGCCCGACAGGGGCCTACGATCGTGCTGGGGCTCACGATTAACGAAGAGTGTGGATTCACCGGAGCGTCGGCATTGTCGCGGCTGTGGTCGAAGGACGAGGCTGTGGTGATTGATCCTGAATCGGTTACCGGGCCACTTGCGGTTGAAGAGCTACGCCGGTTGCGTCCTCAGATGGCGATTGTTACCGAGCCTACGCAGCTTGATGTGGTGGTAGCGCATCGGGGGGTGGTGCGTTGGCAATGCCATACTCGGGGGCGAGCTGCCCATTCTTCGCAGCCAGAGCGTGGAAGTAACGCCATCTATGCAATGTCGGATGTTGCACGGGTGATCGAAGATTATCACGAGCAACTGTGCCAACGCGAGCTTCATCCTCGCTGTGGACGTCCTACGGTTTGCGTGAGTACGATCCGTGGCGGCACAGGCGTGAACATCGTGCCTGACCATGTGGTGATTGACATTGATCACCGGCTGGTGCCAGGACAGGCTCCTGAGGACGCCTATGAGCAACTGACGGCGTATGTGAACGAACGAGTCCAACGAGAAGGCGTCGAGGTCGTTCACGATCGGCCTTGGATCGCTAGCCTAGGGCTAGGGGATGAGAACAACCGAGCTTTGGCAGAGCGGATTGCATCAGTTGTGCATGGCATGGGTCTATCGTCGGAACTGGTTGGGGTTCCGTATGGCACCGATGCTCCGGCGATTATGGCTGACGACATTCCTACCGTGGTTTTTGGGCCAGGCTCGATCGATCAAGCGCATACCGAAGACGAATGGCTGGCAATCGACCAGCTTTCGAAGGCGACCGAGGTGTTTTATCGCCTAGCGTGCGGTGAGCGTGGGTAGCACACGCACGAAAGCCCAGAGGTTGCAACCCCTGGGCTTTGGCGGTGTTCTAGGTGTTCTTTCACCGGTCTCGAATCAAAAGACGTCGAGCACAAAGTGGTGGCCGCTGTGGAAACGGCGACGGTTGGGGTAGTAGTTGTGCCACTTTCGGTTGTAGACCGGGATGCGCATTTCTGGCGGATAGCGGTAGTACAGGCTGTCGGCACTTCGGTAATACTCGTCGCCCCAGAAGTTCTGAGGGTAGTAGACATACGGGTAGTGGTAGAAGCGATTCCAGTCTTGGGTCGAGTAGGTTTGACCCCATGCGCGACCGTATGCTTGCTGAGCGTTGGCTGTGTCGGCCTGGGCCAAACAACATGCGAGCGCCCCGGCGCAACAGGTAGCCAAGAAGATCCGGCGGACCATCGAATTTCCCCCCTCGAAGGCTTGCGGGTAAGCGTTGAGCCTGCACAGAACATGACCGTGCAGACGAGTGATTCCAACATAGAGATCGGTTGTCGGCAAAGCTTCGGTTGAGGGAATATTCGGGATAACCTGCATAATTGGAACATCGGAGTGCTAGCGGGAAGGATGGGATGTTTGATTGTTGATTTAAGATTTTTGATTTGGCTAAGCCGCGAGCGGCTGGGGGACTTTATTGGACAAAACTATGTTGGTTGGTGCTTCTATGGCAGTGTATGAGGGGTTAGTTTTGGCACGAAATACTGGGAATGCCCATTGGGGTGGACAATATTGGGGGTTAGGGGCTGGGGAAATAGGGGTTAGGGACTAGGGTTTTGTCCTGAATGATGTGAGATGTTTGATTTATGATTTTTGATCTGGTGAGGTAGATGGCTGGGTGCCACTGTCTGGCTCGTCCAGCAGTGGAATCCTGATACCCGCTTCACACTGCTGGGCAAGCCAGGCAGTGGCACTCAACGCCGTTAACCCTTTTCCTTGTTCCGCGCGGTAAGTTGTTTGGCATGTTCGACTTGCTGCTCTGAGGCG
>JAADGV010000090.1 GCA_013152205.1 Planctomycetota bacterium | reverse complement strand
CGCGATTGGGACTAAGTCGTAACAAGGTAGCCGTAGGGGAACCTGCGGCTGGATCACCTCCTTTCTAAGGATAATTAGAACGTCGAGACAACCATCTTTGTATGGCGACTCTCGATGAAATTATCTCAACCGGTGACGGTTGAAATAAACCATGGGGACAGTCCTTGTGATTGGCATAGAAGTCGGTTCGGCCTTCGGGTCGGACACCTAACCTAATTGATTTGAGAAACCCACTATAGAGCTAGCCGTTCTATAGTGGGTTTTTTTATGCCCTAAGCCGCACCCCGCCGCTCGCGGCTTACCAAATGTTTCCATATATGAGGAAGCGCAACATGAACGCTAAAAACATCCTCGGCTGGATTAGGTCGTGATTGGCACGCTTGTGGCCAGTTTTGGGCTTTTTGGGGTACGATCGAGGCATTCCACGAAGGCTGGTGCAAACCACAACTGTGGATGCGGATGCTTCAGTTGGCTGCTTATCTGACACCGGTAACCGTATTCAGCGGTTTGACCGCTCTGGGCATTCGCTGGCCGAGGGTAGGGGCTACCTTGTTTGCCTTGGTTGGCATAGTCATTGCGGTTCTGATTGAGGTCGACCAAGCAAGGATTGTGGAAGCCCTCTACTTGATAATCACGGCAGCGCCCGTGTTACTGGGGCTGATGTTTCTTTTCGGTCGCCCCAAGCCCAAGATTGTGGCTTACGCAATTTCGCTTGGCCTTCCCGCCTTGATCGTGATTGCCTGCGGAATCGAGCCGGTATACCGCGTCAGCACTCGTTTCGACGATGGTGATCGCGGCGTACGCCTTGTATGAGGGGAATGGGGTGACCTTGCTCTGGGCGCCTGCCGGCCCTGGTTGGGACCGAGATGGAAACGTGACTTGGACGAAAGCTATCGAACAGGCAAGCCACTTAACCGAAGATGGCTTGTCTCTGGCCGACGAGCCGCAGAATATCTGGCGTCTTCCTACGCGAGAGGAGGTCGTCCACTCGTTGACCCGCGACAACCTCAATGCAGGGGGAACTTGGAACCCAGATAGCGAGCAGGCTAGCTACCAGCGTAAACCTGACAAAGAATCGCCATTGTGGGATCGCTTTGCGCCGCTGATTTATCTGTGGACGTCAGAATCTCGCGATGAAGATCGAGCATGGATTGTCGTCTATCATGGCGGTGTCTACGCCAAGCCCAAGGCCCTCGGTGCCCCCAGCAACGGTTTTCGTGCTGTCCGCGATCCAATGGAGGAGTAAGCCCGACTCAAATATTTCGTAATAGTTCAACAACAGTGAAGGAGAATGGCACGCTGATGAACGCAGATTTTCGCTGATTCGTAAGATGGTCTTATCTAAACACTGCCACAACGCTCGTCTCTAAGCAAGGGGAACAGGACAGGACGATTGCAAAGTCACGGATTCTGTAGTAGCTGCGGGCGGAAGCCGCAGTTTTTCAGATTTGGCTGCGGCCTACGGCTAGCATGACTTTGCAATCGTCCTGGGGAACAGGAAAACTACAAAGTCCAAACAACAACCGCTGGCTTGCTTCACTCGGCGGAAGTATTACCAATATCTACGTTAAGGGAGTTGGTAGCCAAGCGTCAGCCAGCCGTTGTCGCAGGACAGATGCTGAAGGATGGGGACAATCTTTGTCTCGTTGGGCCCCGGGATCTCTACCTGAGGAAGAGAAATTTCCTCAGGAAATCCCTTGCCCTCGCTCGATCGTTTTTTAAGAATCTTCGCCAAGGCCCCGCGGGTTGCTACTTGCTCGCCGCTAAGCTTCTTATCCCAACGCGGATCAAAACCCAGCGGGAATGTTTCTACGTCGCCGACGCGTTGTAGCGTTACCTTGCCTGCTTCTTGAACAACGGCATACGACACCAGGAAATCCCAATCGTTGCGAATGGTTTCCTCACCATCCTCGAAGGTTTTCATTTCTGCAATGCGGATGCGAACGCTAAGCTTTTGATCGTCGAAACTCACACTCAACGGATGATCGCTATTGAGTCGGAGCGAAAACGGCTTGAACTCAGACACAACCGCCGCGTCTTCACCCTGCCCCGCTTCTGGTTTGTCAGACGAGGTCGATTCGGTCGGCTCTTGCTCGATTGCTTCTTCGCGTTCTCGATTTTTTTTCGCCGCCAACTCTTTGAGCCACGGAGGCACATCGCCTTTGATTCGCGGCGGCTCGTCTTCCGAGTCTTGCTGAACCTCTAATCCGCCCAACAGAGTTGGCAGAAAATTGTTGACAGCCGTTTCGTGGACCTTCAGCGAAAAATCGCTGGTTTCCTCAACTTCAACTGCGGGGAGGTCGGTCGAAACCTGCTCGTAGGATGCCAGCCTTGCTTGGATATTTACCGAACGATTGGTCGATGAAAATTGCAAATCTTCGGGAAACATCCCTGTCCGAACCAAGGGCGGACGAACTTTCTCGTCATACTTCTGTCGAGCCTGGAAAACCACTTCCTTTATCTGATTGTCGAACTTGGCAGAGACTTTCTGCGCTGCGTGTTGCGAGGCAATCGCTTCGCTTTTCGACTTGTTTTTTTGCACCTGCTTCCAGGCAATCTTTTCGATAAGTCGACGCCCAAAGTCACCGCCCGTTTTCTTGACCGCGCAGGTGTTGGTACTGGTGTCTGCCGTGGTACAGGCAGGCATAATAAAAAACCGCTCGTCGGAAAACAAGAGCCGTTTTGTCGATGAAAATGCAGTGTTGCCCTGGCTAAAAATCTTTACCGGTTTCTTGTAGCCTATCGTATTTGAGTGAATGTTGCCCGCGATTTGGACTTCGATTTCAATATGATCACCAGCCGCCATCGTTTCGAAGGTGACCATGCCCGTCGAATGGGCTGTACCTCGGATTTGGGCGCCAAGAATCACATCCCGGACAGGCTGCGATTCATCAACGGGCCGCTTGGCAAATTGATTGATCGCAGCTTCTGAAACATTAGTCACAAGATTGGGCTGCGAATATCGTCCTCGCAATGCTGCGACCAACTGCGGCGACTGCCGAAGACTTTCGATCAGGCCTAGCGTCTCGGCAATCTGCCGCGTTGTTTCGACGGTTGCCGCCTCTTGATGTTGGGTTAATGTTTTCTGCAACCCGAGCAACTGCAAGATGTAAACACGCCGTTGAAGGTCTGCGGGTGAGTATTTTTTTCGCGAATGCTTGCCCACTTGCTGAACCTTCTCGTGCCAAGCATACAAGTCACGATAGTTGGATAGAGTAGCCGTGGTATTCAAAAAGACCGGGTATTCGAGACCAGGGCGATTCGCACGTATGCGTCTCATAACACGATCTAGGTTCACCAGCAATTCGGCGCTGACTTTAACATCGTCGTCAAAATGAGGTTCAAGCAATTCCCATCGGAGATACCGCTTCCAGCTTTGAGCAAACTCGTTATCTGTGCCTAGCTCTTTTTCCAACTGGCGAGCCTGATTTCGCATTTCAATACGAAGGGCCGCCAGTCGGCCTTTGACTGAGGCAGGGTCGTAGTCGCCGCGTGATGCCCAGGCCATCTTGGCGAGATCGTCGGTATATTGGGCTCGTAGAACAGGCAGCCAAGCGGCCAACCCTTGCCGTACCTTGGCAAAGCGAGGCAGCTCCAGGCCGTTCGCTTTCGACTTATATTTTTCTAGCACGCGAGAAACAACCGCCGGATCGGCCTCGTTGCCCGCAGCAATTTGTTTGCGCAAGGCGGGGGTGGCCAAAAACTTTCGCCAACTCTGCCCGTTCGCTTCTTCTCCAATCCATTGGTCGAGATCAGCCAACGCCGATTCAATCGCCGAGACATCGCCAGACGTAGAATCAGCATCCTCGGCACAGGCAGCACCAACCACCGAAACCGCAATCAACAGCGAGGCTAATAGATGGTTACAAAAAGCTTGTCGCACGTGAGGTTCTCCCTACAGATATTCCTCAGCGGTGGTCCTGGCGTATGGCATGAGTGTTCCATACTTCCGTGGTACCAGGAAAAAAGGTGTTCTAGGAGAATCCTGGTAGGCTGAGACCACACAAGATCCTGCCACGGAAGTATATGGCGCCCATTTTGTCTGTCCTACGCCAATTCGCAAGAATTTTACCCACCCAAACGAGGGGGTGCGATGCAAAGGAATCAAAAATTCATACTAGCTGCGAGCGGAAGCCGCAGTCGAGCCTGAAAAAACCGAGGGCTTCCGCCCACGGCTATAACCCCCACAAGCCCGTTACCGGCCTTCTCGCAAGCTATTGAAGAAGTCTTCGGCATGTTCGCGGTACGCTTTGGGCAGCTTCTCGACCACCACAGGATCGGCATCGACGCTGCCCTGGGCTTCCATCTGTTCTTTGATCGATTCGACGACCACGCCCCGGCGGTTTGGTCCATCTGCTTCGCCTGTGATGACGGCAGGCCCACTGCCTGTTTTTTGTCGGACGCGTGAATCACGAAAGCTGGTTGCGTTCTCTTCGTCGGGCCGAGGCCCAAACCCTCGGCCTGCCCCCATGCCATTTCCGCTTCTTTCGCTAAATCGGTCGCTCGGCGAGCCGCCCTGGCACATCCCACACCCTCCGCCCTGGCATTGCTTGCAGCTCATCGCATCTTTGGCCATCTGCAACTGGTCCATGGCCATGTCCATCATTTCGCCTTCTTCCATCTCTTGTTGCATTTGCTCCATCTGCTCCATCATCTCGCTGAGCGCCTGCGCTGCACCAGGGTTATCGCCTTGCTCCATGCTTTTTTGCAACTGGCCCATTTTTTTCGCAAGGTTATTCAGCTGATCCATTTGCTTCTTTTGCTGTTGCATTTGGTCGAGTTTCTGCTGCAACTCGCCAGCTTTCGACAGATTGCCCTGCCGACGTTCTTGTTCGATCTGTTTTTTCAGTTTCTCCATCGCCTGTTGGCGAGCTTCGCTGGCAGCGGTCAGTTTTTCTTTCAACTGTTTGATTTGTTGCTCAAGTTCTTGTTTCGCTTTCTTGTCGAGTTTGCCGCTTTCCAACTGTTTTTTGAGTTTGTCTAGCTCTTGAATCGCCGTTTTCCAATCACCTTTTTTCATTGCGTCGACGGCTTTATCCGCGGGACCACGCTTCAAGTTGTTCAGCTTCTTGAGTTGCTTACGAAGCTGCTGATCTCCACCCAACTGCTTGCGGCGCTGCTCCAACTGCTTCGCTAAGTCGTTGAGCTTCACCAGCGATTTTTTGCGATCCGCATCGTGCGCCTTCGCCATTTTTTCGGTTTGTTTCTCCAACTCATGGAACAACCCTTCGGCATTCTTGAGCCCCTTCTTAGCCGCCTGCTTACGACGCTCGGCCATCCGCTTGCGCAGCTCTTTGGTGGCATTGTCGATTTGCTCTTTGGTAACTTCCTTGGCTTTTGGGTCGACACTACTCTGAACTTCGCGATTGTCGGCGAAGGTTGCCAATGCGAATGCCAACAAGGCAGGAACCAGGGGCAACCAAGCTCGCCGCTGCAACTGGATACGAAATTTCTCGTTGATATCCAACCGCCGAATCGAACGGATGGCATCATTCACCAAGGCTTGGCCCGCAGGCGTTTCGAAGTCGTCGGGTGAAAGCGAGAGACTACTGGCAACACGCTCGCGAAGATTGTAACGCTGATCGATTTCGACAGCCGCTTCCAGCTCGCTTCGTCCCCGCAGAAGTGTCCAAGACAACGCGACCAGAAAACCGCCAACGGCCCCAGCAAGCCCACAAGTGAGCCCCCAACCGCTCGGCAAATTTTCGATCGCAAAAACCTTGGGAACCGCAATCGCGACAAATGCCACAATCATGCCGACAAACCAGCACCGGATAAGCCTGTTAAAAAACAGCTCTAGCGACAAACGGCGTCGTACACGCGTAACCTGCTCAAGGATCTGATCCATTGCCGCGATTCCTGGGGTACAATGAAAAGTACACTGGTCTTTATTCTATCGGCCTAGCCTCGGCAAGTCACGCTAGAATGCAAACAGCCGGGGCTAGTGTTAGATACACCTCGGAATCACCCAGTCGGATAGCCTGAGAGCTACAAAAAACGATGTCCACTAAACCCGCCGCCCTGCCCTGCCCCGCCGATCGGCCTGACGCCGATGTGGTGATCTACGACGGCAACTGCCGTATTTGCACGGCTCAGGTGAGTAAGCTCCCGTGGTGGGATTGCCAGCAGAAGCTAAGCTACCTGTCGCTCCACGATGCCGAGGTCGCACAGCGCTGGCCCGACATGTCAGCCGATCGGCTCATGCAAGAGATGTGTATCGTCGATAGCCATGGCCATCGTCATTGGGGCCCCGCCGCCATCCGTCACCTCACTCGCCGCCTCCGCCGACTCTGGTGGGCCACCCCTGTGCTCTACTTCCCCGGCAGCATGTTCCTCTGGCGACCCTTGTATCGCTGGATAGCCAAAAACCGTTACCGACTAAGCGGCAACGAAACATGCGATAACGACGCCTGCCAGTTGCACCGTTGAATCCAGTTGGGTAGCCGGGTTTGCTGTCAGCCTAGTGGCCCGACAATCCTGAATTGATCAGTGTTCTAGAAATTCGTAGCGATTCACCGCTATTGATACCCATGCTCTGGCCCCGGGAACTGCCCCTCGCGAACCTCGTCGCGGAACTGGCGTACTGCCTTGGTGATATCCGTTTGCAAGTCGGCATACGCCTTTACAAAACGCGGGACATAATCGCTGCTTAGCCCTAGCACATCGTGCAACACTAAAACTTGCCCATCGCAATCTGGCCCCGCCCCGATGCCGATCGAAGGGATCGAAATATGCTCGGTGATTCTTTTGGCGATGTCCCCCGGCACACATTCAAGCACGACAGCAAACGCGCCTGCCTCTTCTGCGGCACGCGCATCGTGCAGCAACGCATTTTCGTTTCGTTGAACTCGGTAGCCCCCCAGTTGATGAACACTCTGAGGTCGCAAGCCACAGTGGGCCATAACGGGGATGCCGGCTGAAACCAACGCGGCGATCGTTTCGGCTTGGTCTGCTCCCCCTTCGAGCTTGACCGCTTGGCAGCGAGTTTCTTTGAGAATCCGCCCAGCATTTTCGATCGCTTTATGCGGGCCCAGGTGATAACTGGGAAAGGGCATGTCGACCACCACCAACGCTCGATTCACCGCGCGACCTACCATCTCGGCATGATAGATCATCTCGTCGAGCGTGACGGGCAACGTGTTTTCATGCCCTTGGACAACCATCGACATGCTATCGCCAACCAACACGCCCTCGACACCTGCTTCGTCGACCAACTGGGCCATCGGATAGTCGTAGGCCGTAATCATCGTGATCTTCTCCGCAGACTCTTTGAGAGCAGAGAACTTCGGGACGGTGATCCGCTTCTGACGGAGCGATTCTTTTTGGGGAGGGTCGCTGTTGGCCATCGTTTCAAGCTATCCGACCAGACGGCCCGTCGTCAACGTGCCGTCACGCTCACAGGGCCAGTCTGTTTTTCAAGTTAGGCAAGAGTTCGCCACACTAGCCCGACGCGCTAGCGAGGGATTTCGCGTAAATTCCCTCGCTAGCGCGTCGGGCTAGTGAATTCACTATGCTTCGCATTGTGAAAAAGTGAATGGCACTGACCACAGCCAGGTGGTTGTTGAAACTGCCCAATAGCAGTATAATCGCGGGTTCGATTCCCACTCATGATGGCCCCCTGGAGGGACGTTCCCCCTAGGTTTTTGGCCAATTTTGATATTTCGCCCCCGATGCCAAAGTGGACGGGGAGCGATTGGTTTTTAGTTCAGTGAAGGAGATAATTGTGTCGATTCGAGTAGCTATCAATGGATTTGGCCGTATAGGTCGTCTGACTTTCCGAAACTTGCATGCCCGGTCGAGCGAGTTCGAAGTCGTTGCCATCAATGACCTGACCGACAACCAAATGCTGGCCACACTGCTCAAGTACGACAGTACCCATGGCCGCTTCTCCGGAACGGTTGAACATGACGACGAAAACCTGATCGTCGACGGAAAAGCCATCAAGGCTTTGGCCGTTCGCAACCCGGCTGAACTGCCTTGGGGCGATCTGGGCGTCGACGTGGTTGTCGAAAGCACAGGTATTTTTACCAACCGCGCCAGCGGCGACAAAGCCGGCTACGACACCCACCTAAAAGCAGGTGCCAAACGGGTCGTGCTCAGCGCCCCAGCCAAAGACGGTGCTGACCTGACCTGCGTTTTAGGCGTCAACGACGACAAACTGACTGCCGATCTCAAGTGCATTAGCAACGCCAGCTGCACGACTAACTGCTTGGCACCCGTTGCCAAGGTGCTGCACGAAACGTTTGGTATCGAGAAGGGTCTTATGACGACCGTTCACGCATACACCAACGACCAACGTGTGCAAGACATGCCTCACAGCGACCCCTACCGTGCTCGCTCGGCGGCTCAGAACATTATCCCCACCAGCACCGGCGCTGCAAAGGCGGTTGGCCTCGTAATTCCTGAACTCCAGGGAAAGCTCACCGGTATCGCACTTCGCGTGCCCGTGCCAAACGCCAGCGTGGTCGACCTGACAGTCTTGTTGAGTAAAGACGCCACGGCAGCAGATGTCAATGCAGCGGTGAAAGCTGCGGCTGAAGGCCCGATGAAGGGGATTCTTTGCTACAACGAAGACCCCATCGTATCGACCGACATCATCGGCGATCCGCACAGCTCGATCTTTGTGCCCGACTTCACGCAAGTGATCGGCGGCAATATGCTGAAGATTGTCAGTTGGTACGACAACGAATGGGGCTACAGTTGCCGTACTGCCGATCTGATTGCAAAGATCGCAAGTCTTTAGGACTCGCAGTAGCAGGCCGTTCCAAACACAAAGCCAAGGGATTAAAACCCCTTGGCTTTTTTATTGCCCGCTAGTCCAGACGGCTTTTTTGGTAGGTTGCTCGGTACTCACTGCCCGTTGCACCTGGGCCATGCTCTGTCGGCTTGCTGATTGCGATTTCCAGCCCAAAGTAGATTGGCTAGTCGAATCGCTATCCGTAGCGAGGCGTGCTGCCTGGCTAGAAGCCCGCCACTGCATCTTTTGATTCGCCGATTTCTTAGGCTCGCTGGCAGCCACTACCTGCAACGGATCAGTTGCTTGGCTCTCGAAGGGTTTTAGAGGTGTTGCTTCTGCCAGTGCCCGTTCCGCGGCTTCTGGATCGAAGGGTTTAGGTTCTTCGCCCAATACGGCCAACGTCGATTGATTGAAAGGCAAGCGAGCGAGCAATTTGCGGCCATCGTTAGTCATAAGCCGCACCCACAGCTCGATAGGTTCATCGGGCAAGGAAGATTTCCCCAGCGGCAACTCCAGATGCAAGCCATCGCCCAGTTGCGACGATTGCCAAGAGGCGATGGTCTCTTCTTCGCTGAAGTCCCATCGTTTGAGTCGTTGACGCGAAGTCTCGTCGTTGGACATAACCATCAGCGAAACCATGCCATCCAACTCAGCAGGTTCGTTGCGGGCGTCTCGAGCTTCGACAATGGTAAGCAGCGTAGAGGCAGCCCCTTCGCCACCGTTGCTGCGAAAAATCTCGGTAATAACAATTCGCTCGGCCTGACGGTAGACCTGGATATCCTCTTCCTCTTCAAAGGCCACTTCTTCTAGCTCGGAATCTTCAATGAAAGGCTCGTCGATCGTCTCATCACTGGTATCAACGATAACCTCGAATTCTGTTTCTGCCGGATCGGGGATGTAAACCAGTTGGCCCTCGACATCGTCTTCGGCAAACATGGCGTCAGCCAGTTCGATCTGATCCTGCGACACCTCTTGATGGCCAACGGGATCTTCGATCTCAAATTCCAGTTCGGGCACTTCGAGATCGCCAGGAATGGGCGAATCCCTCTCCAACGGTTTTGCTTTGGGCGGATCGGGCCGAGGAAGTGGTTCCTCAGAAGTGCGATCGGTCGTCGGTTGGTTGACGGTGCGGCTCTCTGGCGCTTCGAACGGCTCGGCTTCGGCCATATCTGGTTCGGAGGTGCCTCGTTCAACAACAATCCCACCTGGTTCGCACGAACGACAACCTCGCAACTTATCTGAATACTCGACAACGTAATCTTCTAGTTCGTAGATGTAATCTTCTTGACTGCGAAGCTCTCTTTCCAGAATATCAATTTGGTTGTCGCGCGCAGAGCGACAGCCGAAGAGGCTTGTCGCCATCGCGCAAACCACGCTTAACAACAGCATCTTATGAGTGATGAACCGAGAGGTATTATTCGGCGCTGTGGACATCGCGCTACCGGAAAAAATCCCGGTCTACAGGGACAAAAGGTACGGGATTCAAGCCCTATGCGCAAGCAAGGACGAGCAAACCCAAGAAACTAGGCCGCAAGAAATAGTAGAATCGGATTAGACCGTCAAGCGAGATCACCCATGCTAGCAAGAAGTGGGCCAACTGACCGCATGATCAAGCAGAGGTTGGTCCAAGCATTAAAGCCCGCGAATCACGCGAGAAAAACACGGATGAACCCCATTTTCTTCGCTGAACTCACCTTCTATTGAGATATGCGCCAGGAAAGCGACAGGCCAACCAACGGGTGTGCCGGATTTAGCGAGTGAATTTAGCGAGTGAATACTGAGGCCAAGTAAAATTCCGGATGCACACATCAATAAAACCACAGCGAGGCCAGGCCACCCGACCGCCTCTGCGAGAAACCACCCCTCCCCCAAATTTTTCAGTTGAAATTGTGCCACCACTTCTGGGAGAATGGCGGTCAGCTTTTAGCCGTTAGCGATCAGCTTTTTCGTCATTCAGATTTCGTCATTTACCACGCCCAAATGGACAAAACCCCAGCCCCCAACCCCTATTTCCCAAGCCCCTAGCCCCCAATATTGTCCACCTCAATGGGGCCCCCCCGCAATTCGTGCCAAAATTAACCCACCAAACACTGACATAGAAGCACCAATCAACATAATTTTGTCCAATAATGGCTAGAATGCACACAAATAAGAACCAAAATGATAGCGAAAATACCATGCCTATCACTGCGACTCGCCTTTTACTCTTCGCGGCTTTGCTCGCCTGTTGGACGCCTTCGGCTACCTCAGCCGCAACGCGACCGAATGTGGTTGTGTTCCTCGCCGACGACCAAGGCTGGGGCGACCTGAGCGTCCATGGCAACTCGAATCTAAGCACGCCGCATATCGATTCTTTGGCGCAAGATGGCGTTCGTTTCGATCGGTTTTTCGTCTGTCCCGTCTGTGCGCCCACGCGTGCCGAGTTTTTAACTGGCCGCTACCACCCACGCAGCGAGGTCTATGGCGTCTCGACCGGACGCGAACGGATGAACCTCGACGAAACAACCATCGCCGACGTCTTTCAAACAGCCGGCTATGCCACCGCCGCCTTTGGCAAATGGCACAACGGCACCCAGTTTCCGTATCACCCCAACAGCCGGGGCTTTGGCGAATTCTACGGCTTTTGCTCAGGCCACTGGGGCAACTACTTCGATCCCCTGCTCGATCACAACGGCCAATTAGTTTCTGGCAACGGCTACATCATCGACGACCTCACCGACCATGCAATCGATTTCATTAAGAGCGTATCCCAAAACCAGCTTGGAGGCATCCAGCGACCAGGGAAATCAGCAAGACCAAACGGTTTTGGAACGTGCATTAAAAGCGTGTCGAAGAATACTGCTGGGTGCAACAAGCAGTCGGCGAAGTCTGAACAACCAAACAGTTCCGAGACATGCTGTAAACAAGACCAAGAGCAGCCGTTCTTTGTCTATCTGCCCTACAACACACCCCATTCGCCGATGCAAGTGCCCGACCGCTGGTGGGACAAGTTTCAAGACAAAAAACTAACGATGCCGCATCGCTACTCAAAACGAGAATCACTTCCCCACACGCGGGCAGCACTAGCGATGTGCGAAAACATCGACTGGAATGTCGGTCGAGTGCTTGAAACCCTGGAGAAACTCAAACTCGTAGACAACACCATTGTCGTTTACTTCAGCGACAATGGCCCCAACGGCTTTCGTTGGAATGGCGAAATGCGAGGCAAAAAAGGCTCGACCGACGAAGGGGGCGTTCGCTCGCCATTGCTCATTCGTTGGCCTGACAACATTCCCGCAGGCCTGCGATTCAAGCAAATCGCCGGAGCCATCGATCTGCTTCCCACGCTTGCCGAACTAGCCAGCATCGAGTTGAAGAGCCCCAAACCACTCGACGGCGTAAGCCTCGGCAGCACGTTACTTGCAGGCAAAAGCGAGTTGCCCGCCGAGCGAATGCTTTTCTCGCATTGGAATCATGCCGTCAGCGTCCGAACCCAGCAATTCCGCCTCGACCACGAGGGCCGGCTCTACGACATGCAGCAAAATCCCAGTCAGCATCGCGATGTGTCGAAGCAACATCCAAAAGTAACCGCCGATTTGAAACAGGCTGCCACCGATTGGAAAACCGAGCTACTCGCCAATCGCAGCAAACAGCCCCGACCATTCCTCGTTGGCCATCAAGATTCTCGCTACACCCAACTGCCCGCCCGTGATGCTGTTGCCCACGGCGGCATAAAACGCTCCTGCCGTCACCCCAACTGCTCTTTCCTTTTCAACTGGCAAAACACATCCGACAAAATCACCTGGGACGTCGAGGTACTCGAACCAGGAAAGTACGAAGCCCAAATTTATTACACCTGTGCCAAGAGCGACATAGGCTCGACCATCGAACTAAGTTTCGGAGAAAGCAAGCTTACCGGCACCGTACAAACTGCCAACGATCCACCACTTCGCGGCATGGAGCACGATCGCGTAAAGCGTGTCGAATCTTACGTGAAGGACTTCAAGCCAATGAAGCTCGGCACCATCGAACTAACCGGGGGCACCGGTCAACTTACTTTACAAGCAACAAAAATTGCCGGCGAAAATGCC
Source organism: Planctomycetota bacterium (assembly GCA_013152205.1). Lineage (GTDB taxonomy): Bacteria > Planctomycetota > Planctomycetia > Pirellulales > Lacipirellulaceae > Bythopirellula. The sequence goes on along the minus strand of JAADGV010000090.1, from coordinate 682 downwards.
ATGGACTTCCGACTACTACTGCTCACCCGCGCCGAGTAGACCAGAGCCGCTTACAAATGCCAGAGCAACACCCGTTAGCGCTGGCGGCCACGCCAGAACAAATGAAAAACCGCCCCAAACACCGAAAAAACAAATGCCCAAACTAGATCACATCGCAATTCAAGTTTCCAACATCGAAGCTTCGATCACCTTTTACACCGAAAAGATCGGCCTCAAGCTCCTCTATCAAAAAATCGACAAGCTGCACGGCGAAGCGTTCGCTTTCTTAGAACTTGAAGGCGGCAACCTAGAATTGTTGCAGCACTTAGGCGAAGACGCGGAAGCATCTGAATTCGTCGCCCCAAAAATCCGCAAACCCTACTGCCCGCACTTTGCACTAGCAACAGACGACCTCAACGAAACCGTAGCCAAACTAAAACGAAACAACGTCCCCATCGTCGCAGGCCCACTGGAAATCCCCGACACCGTCCGTTGGATGTACCTCAGCGACCCCGACAACAACATCGTCGAATACATCCAATACCTAAGCAATTTCTTAAACGAGTAGCCTGTTTTTTTACCACAAAGGGCACAAAGAACAACCAAACAAGAAATTTCTCGCAAAGATTGTCCGTTAGACGTCAAGCGGAATTTAGAGTGGGATCGAAAATAGTTTGATTTTTCAGTACGCCGTAGATGATTT
>JAADGV010000021.1 GCA_013152205.1 Planctomycetota bacterium | reverse complement strand
AGCAGGTGCCGTAACATGTCAGCATCCGAGGCAGGCTCAATCGAAAAGTGCTCGTCTTCATAAGACGCAACCAAGTCACTCAAGGCATCCAAGTACGATTGTTCGCCCTGATGGAGCTTCGGCTTGGCCAGCAAGCGGTCCATGACTCCCCCAGCGGCCTCCAAGTGTTCGTCCGAAGAGATTGTGGTGAGCGGAAAGGCCAGTACGCACTCCAGGTACGAATCCTTGGCCTTTCCCTTGAGTCGATACGAACTAATTGTTGCCATTGGGTTACCCTCGTTTTCCTTTGTCGCGTGACTTCTTCTTGGGTGGCGACTCGTGGCAGCCGCACTCGTCTTTCCATTTCCCATCGTCGTACTCACGGTGCGTCATCACCTTGAGGATGAACACTTTGTGGCTTGGGAATAGTACACGAACGATAAGCCGGTATTTGTTCCCACCGATATTAAACACAACGCAATTGCCGACATGGCTGGCCGAGGCAATCTCTGCTTTGATATCAGCCCAACGATGCCAAGCGACAGAGCGACTGCTGACATGGGTGCCCCATGCCCGGAGCGGTCCTTCGGGGTCGTCACGACCGGGCGTTTCCCAAAACTGGACCAATCGAAACTTTGAAATTACCCGTACCGTAGGACTCCGTTCTATTATCGGCTTGCAATTCAATAACAGTTCGTGAAACACGAACAAAACCGGCATCCAGGGTTCTGGGGGCCGGTTTGCGACATTCTTATTGGGGCTGGTGAACAGGGTACCGCCCACATTCGTGCAATTTTGCACGTTAAGGAAACAGCGATTTCCGGCGATTCCTGGGGTTTTGCTGCGTCCTGCAACTGCGTTGTGTGTCACGCCGCAGGCAGCTAGCTAAATGCCGTTCGTGCGGGAGGTCATCGACACGCTAAATGCCGTTTCAAGCCGTCGGTCAGGTTCAACAGCCGCATGAAAGCAGGCTATGTGAGTGTTTTTTGATAGCACTAGCAGATAGAAGGGCAAACTCTAACGATTAGCGTTCGCTGCACTAAGCCAAATGGGGGCCGGAAGCCGAGAACCGTATGTATGCACCGCTTTGAGCATTTGCAGTAATTTACAATCGACATCCAGGGAGGGCTGAAGATGCCGCGTGTTTCTATTGCTCCATTAGCGATATTTCTCATTGTTCTATTTGCTGTAGTTACCCCTGTAACGGCCGCAATATGGGCACCATACGCAGAAATTGAAGGCCGTACGGGCGGTACGGTCGACTACGGCCAAGTGAACTTCTTCGTACCCTTGTTGCAGGACAGAGGCAGCATTTTATTTGCTGACGTTCGTGGCCAGATTGACGATGTCTCTGGGAGTCAAGGAAATTGGGGATTGGCATACCGTAAGCTGCACGAAAATGGGTGGCTAGGTGAAGATTGGATACTTGGTGCCAATGGTTACTTCGACTTGCGGAACTCACAATTCGATAATCAGTTTGCCCAAGGTGGCTTTGGGCTTGAGCTGTTGAGCACCTCGCAAGGAACGCGATTCAATGCCTATTTCCCTGAAGATGACTTGCAAACTACAGGTGGTTTTGGTGGTACTCCAACAGCAGTGCTTGTGAATAACAATATCTTCATTGCTAGTGGACTCTCTGAGGGAGCCTATCGTGGCTTCGACCTGGAGCACGAAAAGCTACTTTGGTGGCATGGCACTCGCGACCGTAGCCCAGCATCTAGCGGCATTGCTCCTGAAATTGAATTATGGGCCAGTGCCGGTGTTTTTCATTATGATGCAGCTGCAACCGGTCTTGAAGATTTTACAGGACCGCGAGCACGCGCTGAACTACGGTTGTTCGATACGCCCCTATTGGGGAACGACTCCCGTGTTGTACTCGCTGGGCAATACGAATACGACGATGTGCGTGGTTCGCAAGGCACAGGAATGTTGACTTTACGAATTCCGCTGGGCAGAGTTCCTGAACGAAATGGAAAGCGTTTGTCCTGGCTTGCTCGTCGGATGGTTGCCCCCATTCGTCGTCAAAGCCAGATTGTGTCTCGCACGACAGGCAACGGTGGCCTTGAAGCAGCCTTGATTGCTCGGACGGGCCGTCAGATTGCTAGTGCTACAGTGGTCGATACCAGCACTGCGAATCCAGGGGATGTTATCACAAATGCTGGGGCCGATAGCGTGGTCATTGTTGACACTTCAGCCGGTGATGTGGCACCCGCGTCTATGGTAACTCTTTCGGATGGTCAAACCGTTATTGGTGGTGGCCAGCCTTTGGCATTGATTGGTGCCCAATCAGGGGCAGCAGTTACGTTTACAACACCCGGCGGCAATGCCGGGAATACTGATTTCGGTGCGAATGGTGCATTCAATACCGCCACTGACAGTTCAATCATTGGCCTTAGGGTGCTCTCTGGTGGTGCAGTAGGTATCAACCTAGACAACGTCAACAACGTACTTATTGACAATAGTGTATTCCTTTCCGTTAACAATACTCCCGCCGGTGCTTCGAGTATCTTAGCAAATAACAGTCAATTTGAGTTTAGTCGTTCTTCCATGACTATTAATAACGCTGCTAATGAGACAGACGGTATCACCTTAACTGGCAATAGTCAGCTGTTGATGAATGGTTCGAGCATGACCATCACCAGCCCCGATGGTAACGTAATCGTGGCTTCAGACAGTAGTAGATTTGACGTGATTGGTTCTGCACTCGAATCGGTTAGCAGCGACGGCATTGTAACATCGGACGATGTTGTGTTTACGCTCACTGGCTCGGCTGTTTCGGGGTTTGGGGGAGTTGACAATGCCATAGTTGCATCTGGCAACACTCTCTTCGCCATAGACACCTCAGCCATTGCGGGCATAACGATAAACACAATGGACACAGTCAACGGTACAATCTCCAATTCTGCTTTGTCAGAGCTAGATGTTGATACCAATGGCGGGGAAGTTAACTTGAGTACAGTCAACAATAATTCTTTGGTAATAATTGACTTGAATGCGGCTGGCGGAGGTGTGATTAACGTAACACAGGGAGCTCCTGGAAGTGGTGCTGGCAGTATCGACGTGGAAAACAGTACGGTGCCAGGAGCAGTAACGACCTCAGGCACCGTGAACTTCAACCAACCGCCACCAGCGTTGCCGTAGTGCCGGAGGTGTTCCTGCCCGACGGCTCGAACCGCAGTGTGCAAAATAGCTTCGTGCCGTTGGGCATAATGACTTATGTCGATTGTGGTGTTCCGAAAGCCGTACCAGAATCAAAGTCCCAAAACGTGGCGAGCTTGCAGCTTTTGGGACATCCTTAGCGTGCAAAATTACACGAATGTGGGCGGTACCCTGTGAACAGGCCCATTCGGTTGGGTCGCCACGGTTTTCAATGATACGGCACCTTCTCAACAGGCAGAGCCTGGTCCAGGCTGGCAGGCACAAAGCCGACATAATTGGCCATCAACTGCAACACGCCACTGACCGACAAATTGATATCCGCCCCCATCTTTTCAGCCACCGCAGCGGTCAATTCCAACTGCTCCCAAAGAGTACGCAGCGTCATCTCGCGGTACTCATCCCGAGAGTACCCGCAAGGGACCGAAGACGACTGGGATTCCAGATAGTTGATGATTTCCGCGTAAAACGGACTCCTGCGGAGCAGTTCCCCCACGGTCACATCAATCGAGCGAACCAGCGGTCGCTCCGACAGATGGCAGAGCGGCCAGAGCCGTCGTACCGACTGAATAAGTCGGACCAGCATCGACACGGGCACCGACGGAGGCGAACTGGAAGAAAGAGACTCCAGAGTGGCCAATCGCGGCATGATGACCACCGATTCGACCCGCTGGCCCTGATAAAGGACCAGTAGGTTCAGATAGTATCGCGAACCACGTCGGCTGTGGCGGTTGAATGGCGTACAGCGATTTCCCAGGCCGACGTGAACATTGCAACCGGCTTTGCAGCACACCGAGCAAATCGTCCACGGTTTCCTTCTTTCAAAAAAGCGTGTCAAAAAAACAAGCTTTTACGGGTTTGTCTTACAGAGAACATTGAGATAAGGTTACTCGCTCCAGTATTTCCTCTGAGACCTCGGTGTGCTCTGTGGCTATGCTTTTATAAGAAATGCTCTAGCGTGTATTAGCGCTGATTAGCGGTTCCCTTTTTTGGGTTGCGGCCAAAGGCCGTGCTGTGAAATCCGGGCTAGCGAGGCACCCCACAAAAAAACCCGCTGTGCCGAAGCACAACGGGTTGTGGGTCTTCTACTTGTCGTCTTCGGAGCTTAATCCAAAAATCCGGAAAGCTCTTGGCTACGGCTTGGCTGTTGCAACTTGCGAACCGCTTTGGCTTCGATTTGACGGATACGTTCGCGGGTCACTTTGAAAATGTGCCCCACTTCTTCCAGCGTATAGCTGTAACCATCGCCCAAGCCATAACGGAGCTTGATGATCTCGCGTTCGCGATAGCTCAAAGTCTTGAGAACGCTAGTAATCCGCGTGCGGAGCATCTCTTGAGCAGCACCAACTGCCGGGCTTTCCGCACCCGAGTCGGGTAGCAAATCGCCAAAGTGGCTGTCTTCGCTATTACCAACGGGGCGATCGAGGCTGATCGGGTAGCGGCTCATGGCCAGCACTCGACGTGCTTCGTCGACCGTACACTCAGCAGCGCGAGCCGTTTCTTCAATCGTTGGTTCGCGACCCAGTCGCTGCAACAACGCTCGCGATACGTTACGCACTCGGCTCATCGTTTCGACCATGTGTACCGGAATTCGGATCGTTCGGCTTTGGTCGGCCACAGCCCGAGTGATCGCCTGACGAATCCACCAAGTCGCATAGGTGCAAAACTTAAACCCGCGTCGATATTCAAACTTGTCGACCGCACGCATCAAGCCAGCGTTGCCTTCTTGAATCAAATCCAAGAAGCTCAAACCGCGGTTGCGATACTTCTTAGCAATCGACACCACCAAACGCAAATTGCCTTCCGAAAGGCCACGCTTAGCACGTTGGTATTTCGAGTAAACCTTTTGCAAGTAGTTCACGCGATTACGCAGGCTCGTCGGGGTCTCCTGCGTCATCCGCAGAATGTTACGATACTCTATCAACAAAGGCTTGCGTTCTTCCATCGGGCAACGGTCTTTTTTCATCTGATCGAGCTGCTTCTTGAGCTCATCGACCCGATCGCTGAAATCTTCGATCGCTGAAATCATCGGTTCGATGCGCTGGGTGCGCAAACCGAGTTCTTCGATCAACATGACCGCTCGTCGACGACGCTGAGCCAAACGAGCCCAAGCAGCCCGACGCTGCGACATTTTGATCGACTTGCTTGTCGCCGTGCAGTAGTCGTCGGCATTCTGCCCTAAAAGAATCTCAAGCGTACGCAGGTTGTGCGGCAGTCGACCCAGGATTTGCTCTTTTTCAAGCCGATCGGTCACCGATACCTGTACCGTCCGGTCGAAAGGGAGTTCACCGCGGTGGACTCGGCTCAACACTTTGTAGGCAGCCCGAATCACAAAATCGCAAGCCAAGAGCCGACGTCGGAAATCAGTCCGAGTCTTCTCAATACGGCGAGCAAGATTGATTTCTTCCTGTCGCGTCAGCAGTGGGATTTCACCCATTTGCGTCAGGTACATGCGTACCGGGTCGTCCGACCAAGACTCAATTTCTGGCGTTTCCTCCTCGCTATCCGCCTCGTTTTTGGCAGCGGCAGTTATAGTCATGGGGGGGTTTGACTCGTCTGTAGCAGCGCCAACGCCGTCGTTTACCGACTTCGAGGTAAGTTCTTTTTCGGCAGCTGCAACAGCAGAGTCTTCGTCCAGTTCGTGATCCAATAACGTGTCGTACAAGGTCAACACTCCTCAACAGTGGCGTGAACGGTTGGTGGTTTCTATCTTGCAGGTGGCTACCATCAGCGCGGTGCCAACCCTTGGGCGGTCGTGGTGCGAATTTGCCATCGTGTGGGGATTGTCGCCGCGGACAACACACCAAGCAGCAGCTTGGTACGTGTCAACAAGACGCTGACAGAATCGGGCAAATCGGAGAAATTTACAAACCGCAGTAAACAAAGATGTCCCTCTGAGACTTCTAGCGTATAGACAACTAATTCTAACACCAAGTCTCTTACAGACTTGAAGGTTCTGACATTTGGAAAAAAATTACGTTTGCGCCGAAAACAACAGGTCGTTTAACAGCAAAACAACACGACCCTTTTTGCCTAAGGCATACAGCCGGAGGATATTAACAAGTTTGTAGGCAGACAATTCTTCAGGAGTTGATCTCTTTTCGTTGCAAGGCTCTGGCATTCATTCGATAAACACCACTTGCAATGACCGACAAAGACGACCGCCCGAGAGACATCGTCCCAAAAAAAGAGTCGCCCCACCTACAAAAAACAGTAACCATCCCAGGTTGGCTAAGTCCGTTTACCTCGAACCTGCTTGGGAGATCTCCGCACACCAAAATTTGTCGTTACCGTCAGAAAGATTTGCCGTTAGGCGAGGGGCCACTTAGCCACACACAGCCAGCGCAGTTACGCAGGAGGGGGAGCTTGCTAAGTCGATCCGCAAATTGGGGGGGCCTGACTTTTTTACGACTTTGGAGGGGGAGAATCTACAACCGAATCCAGCTCCTCAATTCTATTCACCCCGACGGTTCGGTCTATAGAAAAACCAGAAAAATCCCTGTAAATGGCCCCTGAGACATACTGCCTGTACCCAGGAAATGCCCGCCTATTGCTCCATCCCCTTACTTGGTAAGTACTTACGCAGATTTGCCTCAGCAGAGCCGCGGATTAGCCCGGGTAATTATGGATTTGTGAGACCAATCGTCTAGTTCGATAGGGGGGGCTGTTAAAAGGCCAGGCCAAAGCTGGTGGCCGAGCCGTAAAGGCCAATATCTTCAGTGTCGTCATCCTGTACGCCACTCCAATACTGGGCTTCCAGCGCAGTTCGCAGAACCAACGTGCCTAGGCGACTTTGACGCCGCCATTCAAGGCCTAATTGCACCTCGGAGATATTGAAAGTTCCAGGCGCATCGACACCGCTAACACCGCCATTTCCAAATTGCCACGAATGGCGCATGTTTGCAAACGAAGTGCAACGGAGCAACCTCAGCTTCCGTCCGCGAAGCTGCAAGCCCACCAGCGGCCCGAAGGTGGCGTCGTAGTCTAAGCCATTGCGTTCATCGAAATCGGCAAAGCGAATGCCGCCGGTAAATTCACCCTGCAAGCCGCCGCCCAACGTAAAACGACGCCCGATCTCGGTGTCGATCTCTTCCATCTCATAACGATTGCCGCCGCCTTCCAACGTAGAGGCGAAATTGAAGTATCGAACTCGAAAAATCTGCCCTTGCTCATTCACCCGGTTGAAGGTGAGGCGAAAACCGGCATTGAGGTTGTTCTGCGTGTCGTTCACCTCGGCTTCCGAATCGCTGACGGCAAACAGCAGCAACTCGGCGTCGAATTGTGCCGTTGTGTAGGGGCGAAGCCAGTTGGGACTTCTGCCACAGCCAGATCCGCACCCGACGCCCGACCCACAAGAAACGCACCCATCGTCATAGGTTCCGCGTCGGTTGTAGCTACCGCATTCAGAGCAATCTCCGAAATTGAGCCCTTCATCAAGATAAATCGGCGGCTCCTGTCCTTCTGGCATAAGGATCGACCCTTCAACGATTTCTCCCTGCGGAACCACTTCCTGGAAGTCGGCCAATTGTACGCCGCCAGACCATTGCCTTGGGCTAGCGTTGGGTAGTGCTAGCTGTGATGCCAGCAAGGTATCTCCCGTATCGCGACGCACGCCAACCGTTTGGCCGAGGTATTGGCTCAGATCAATGCGGTCGATTGGCTCGATATATCGCAACACGCCGCCGTAATGGTCGACAAGTGCGAACGAGGGGGCCCCATCGCCTCGATCCGGATTTCTGACCAGCTTTCCTTCCAGTGCTGTGCCCCTTGATGAAAATCGCCGACGGCCTGTGCCATGGTTGTTCGCGAGTTGCTTGCTAGAGGGCTTCTCAAAATCGAATAGCGAATCCATCATACGGCCAGCAGCCAAATCCGACGGACTTGCATGGTTGGGACGATCGGCTGCCCTGCTATCAAACGCCTCCGTTGCGAGCAAAGCTAAGCAAACGACAAATGTCGGCACGAAAAAAACAACCCGACGTGCAACCATGATCGAAAATCCTCGCCCACGTTAGCCTGCCTGCTCGGCAGGATGGCCTGAAAGATGTAGCCAAAAAAGAAAAAAATAACAGAAAAGTGGGCTGCTTTTATCAGACACCCCCACTTCCGCACAGACCAAATCGGAATGCTGGCACATTGGCATTTTGAGAATGGGGCAGTTTGCCGCCGGATTCGCAGGATTGGTCATTGTGCCTTGGTTGCCCCCTTGGTCGTTGCCTGCGGCAATACTATTCCCTCAAGCAGCACTGCTTCGGTAGAATGGCGGGTTGCAGTGTCCCCTGTGGCGATGCTTTCAACTCACATTCCCTGGAGCTAAAGATTTTGATGCGTATTGCCTACCTTGATTGTGCTAGCGGTGTTAGCGGCGATATGATGCTCGGCGCGCTGGTCGATGCGGGTGTCGACTTGGCCAAAGTACAGGCTGGCATCGACTCGCTTGGGCTGCCCAGTTGTCGACTGGCGATCGAAGAAACCAAAAAATGTGGGTTCCGCGCCTTGCAACTCACCGTCGAACACGAGCCCGAGCACGTGCATCGACATCTGCACCACATTGTCGACATGATCGAAGGCAGCTTGCTCACTCCCGCTCAACGCGATCTTGCACGACGCATCTTTCAAAAAGTCGCCGAAGCAGAGGCCAAGGTCCACGGCACCACGATCGAAAAAGTTCACTTTCACGAAGTCGGGGCAGTCGACTCGATCGCCGATATCGTTGGCTCGGCCATCGCCTGGGATATGCTCGGGGTCGATCGGGTAGTCTGCTCGGCGGTTCCCACCGGCACCGGTTTCGTCAACATTGCCCACGGTCGCTGCGCGATCCCTGCCCCAGCCACGGGCGAGCTGCTCAAGGGCGTGCCTCTCGCCGCCAGCGAAGTGCAGGGCGAACTCACCACGCCAACCGGAGCAGCGATTGTGTCGACCCTAGTCGACGAGTTCGGCCCGTTGCCTGCGATGGATATCGAGACCATCGGCTACGGGGCAGGGCAGTGCGACTTTGAGCATCCCAACCTTCTCCGGTTATTTGTCGGCAAGTCGGCAGACACCGCCACGCAAACCGACAAGATTGTGTTGCTAGAAACCAACCTGGACGACGTTTCGGGCGAGATGGTTGGCCATTGCATCGAAAAACTTTGGGAAGCAGGCGCCTTGGATGTGGCCGCTTCGTCGCTCCAAATGAAAAAGGGTCGCCCCGGGACATTGCTCTCGGTGCAGTGCCAGCCAGACGACGCTGAGAAGATAGCTGGGATCGTTTTCCGAGAAACTACGACCCTAGGTCTACGCCGTTCGACCGTTGAACGATTGACTTTGCCTCGCCGCAGCGAGTCGGTTTCGACCGACTGGGGTGAGATTGACGGCATCGTAGCCCAATTACCCGACGGAACCGAGAGATTCAGCCCGGAGTACGCTTCTTGCCAGCAAATTGCCGATAAACACCAAATACCGCTCGCCGACGTTTACGTAGCGGCCCGGCAAGCGTTTGCCGGGCGACCCGGATAACTCACTCAAACGGTTTCCTAGGATTAACAAACCGATGATGCCCCTGCTAGCTAACATGGCACTGGCCCCCTGGATGTTTGCGGCGGGTATCGCTTTGCTCACCTGGGTATTGCTGAAGCGATCGTTTCGCTATTTCGGCCGACCCCGTGGCAAACGGTTTATCAAAGCTCTTGAAGAACAACACCGGCCTACCAGTACCTGGGACGGCGTCCAGCGCGACAGCTTAGCTCGCATCGAACGTCAGAAAGTGGAGATGCACGAAATGACTCGCGATCTTAACGGCGAACTCAACTCAAAAATTATTGTGCTCGAGAAACTCATTTCCGATAGCCAGCGACAAATCGAACGCATGGAGCAACTGCTCGATCGAGCCGACCAAAAGCAAACGGCGGATAACGAAACGGCTTCGTTCGAGTAGGCCGCAACCGTCCACGAGGAGGCAAAGGAAGGAAACCGGGTTCACTTGTTAATCGAACAATCCCTGCGGCATCAATTCGTCGAGGGCGTGGGTAATCTCTTCCAACCCTTGGGCCGGAGCCTGGCAAGTAAAACCTTCGCAAACATAGAGCGTCGGTGCGTCTTTTAGCATCGACTTTCCCAGTAATAAATCGGCCAGCGCTTCCGAGGGCTTCGCTGCACCTTGCTGATTCGCCGCTGCGAAAACCAACACCTTGTTGGGTAGGTATCGTCGGTGGAGTTCGGCCACTGCGGTACGGCTGGTCTCGTCCGCGAGATCCCCGGCCAAAACCATCTCGTAGGTTGGTCCCAACCGAAGATCGACGGCAATCAACATCTGCGCTGTTGCCGAAGGCGCACGACGCATTAGGTCGGCTGCCGCCAACATGGCACTCCGCGCGGCATCGAGATAGTTTTGCCGACCCGTCATTTTTCCCAATCGTACCAGTGCCATGGCCGCCATGGCATTGCCGCTGGGCACGGCATTGTCTAGGAAATCTTTGCCGCGAACAATCAACGCTTCTTGGTCGTCTGCCGTATAGTAAAAACCGTTACCGTCGTTGTCTGAAAATTTATCGAGCACTACTTCGACCAAAGCAACGGCCTCGTCCAGGTATCGACCTTCAAACGTCGATTCGTACAACGACACCAAACCATTGGCCAAGTAGGTATAGTCGTCCAAATACGCGTCGATTTTTGCCTGGCCATGGCGCCAGGTATGCAGCAGCCGACCATCCGTCTTGCGAAGTTCCTCTAGCAGAAAATCTGCCGCCTTGGCGGCTGCTTCGACGTACCGCGGCTCGGCAAGCACGGCCCCGGCTCGGGCCATGGCGTCGATCATCAACCCGTTCCAAGCCACAAGCACCTTGTCGTCTTTGTGCGGATGAATTCGCTGTTCGCGAGCAGCAAACAGCTTTGCTTGGCTCTCGGCAAGTTGTTTTTTTAACTCTTCCAGCTCGATCCCTAGCAACTTTGCCTGCTGTTTGAGCGTCTTTGGCAGATTCAGAATGTTGGTATGCTCGAAATTCCCCGCGTCTGTCACGTCGTAGACACGGGCAAACGTCTCTGCTGCTTCTTCGCCCAAGACCTCTCGCAGGTCAGCCGGCTTCCAGGTATAAAACTTCCCTTCGACTCCTTCGCTGTCCGCATCTTCGGTGCTGTAGAAGCCGCCCGCGGTGTCGGTCATATCACGTAGCGTGTAGTCCAACGTCTCGCGTACAACTCGGGCGTAATCTTCATGGCCCGTTGCTTGAAATGCTTCGAGATAGGTCGCCACCAATTGGGCATTGTCGTACAGCATTTTCTCGAAGTGCGGCACTAGCCAACGTGCATCGACCGAATAACGAGCAAAACCGCCGCCGAGGTGATCGTAGATTCCTCCTGCTGCCATCCGGTCGAGCGTGATCCGCACCATGTCGAGCGACGACTGTTCTCGTTTCCGATGCCAATGCCGCAACAGCAACTGCAAAATCATCGGCGAAGGGAATTTCGGTGCCCCACCAAATCCACCATGGGTGCGGTCGAATGTTTTTCGGAAATGCACAACCGCCGCCACGATTAGTTCTTCATCAATCTCTCCCGCGGCTTCCGACTGGTCGAGCTTTGCCAAGTCCGCCGTCAACCGGTCGGACATGGTAACCACCTCCTTACGGTTTTCTTCCCATGCTTTCGAGACACTGGCAATCACCTGATCAAACCCCGGCATGCCTCGCTGAGCATGGGGTGGCCAATAGGTGCCTGCATAAAATGGCTTCTGATCGGGGGTAAGAAAAACGCTCATCGGCCAACCGCCGCGCCCGGTCAATCTCTGTACGGCGTTCATATACAACTGATCGAGATCGGGCCGCTCCTCGCGATCGACTTTGATGCAGATAAACTTCTCGTTGAGCGACTTCGCTATCTCTTCGTTCTCGAAGCTCTCATGCTCCATCACATGGCACCAATGGCAAGCCGAGTAGCCAATCGAAAGGAATATCGGTTTCTGCTCTTTCTTGGCCCGCTCAAGTGCCTCGGCCCCCCAAGGATACCAATCCACGGGATTGTTCTTGTGCTGCAACAGATAGGGGCTGGTTTCGCTGGCCAGATGGTTAGGCATGGTAAAAATCGACGTTTTGAGGATTGGAAATTCAGGCCACGGTTATCGGTTGCGCTACCACCGGTAAATCTTTGTTTCACTCCACTTTCCCGCACTGAAGGCGGTTTGTCCAGCGAATGCCCGGGCGAGTGGGCAAGGTCCGTATAACACGGGCCTCTGCTTGCAGCTTTTTGCTGAGGGTCTCCTGAAAAGCGGTCTTGCCAGAAAATTCCTACTTCTGTAAATCGGCCTATGAATTCTTCGCCAGACTGCCGAACCCAGTAGCATACTGCCCTCGGCGGATACGAAATCGCAAAGGAACATTGGCAATGAACACCGATAAAAACCCGCTCAGCCAAGCCGACGACCAGCTCCTAGACGAGGCCGAAAAGCTAATTTGGGCCCTTTTGGACGAACGCCTCGAAGACGCCGACTCCGAGCGTCTCGAAAAACTGATCCGGGAAAATGAACAGGTACGAAGCCGATACTTGCAAATATCGCAGCTCCACTCCAGCCTTTACGAACACTACGGTAAGGGTGCTCAGCCTGCGGAAAAGTCGCCCGTGCTTACCTTCCTGGGCGATTTTTCGACCACGCCACACGATCATTCGCCGCTCAGCGATTGACTCGGCTTGCCGGCGGTTTATTTTAGTCTCGTCTCCCGCTATCCTGTAGAGAAGCCTTTTCAACCTTCTTACAGCAGGAGACCCTAGCCACGGCTGACAAAAAGAAAAAGAAGACCGACGCGAAAGACAATAAGAACGAACGCGTCATTTCGAATAATCGCAAAGCTCGGCACAACTACCATGTCCTCGACACGCTCGAGTGCGGTATTGTGCTAACCGGCAGCGAAGTGAAAAGCCTGCGCAATGGGCAACTCTCGCTCGACGAAGCCTATGGCCGGGTTAAGGATGGCGAGGTCTGGCTCGTTGGTTGCAATATCCAGGAATACAACTTCGCTCATCAACTCAACCACATACCCAAGCGACCTCGCAAGCTGTTGATGCATCGGCGCGAGATCCAAAAATTCGCAGCGCAAGCCTACGAGAAGAACCTTACGCTCGTCCCTCTAAAAATGTACTTCGTCCGCGGTCGTGCCAAGGTGCTCATGGGTATCTGCAGTGGCAAAAAACTTTACGACAAACGCGAATCGCTAAAGAAGCACGACATGCAGCGCGACATCAACCGCGCCATGCGGCGAGGGTAGCGAGCCCCTCGTTATCATTCCTTGCTAATCAGCAAAGAAACCGCTTGCCCGGTTAGCTTATGGCTAAGCGCAAGCATGGTTGGCCCACGCGAAATCTGTGGCGTCGTCACCACGTTCACCGGACAAGCAAGATCGGCTTGCTCGTAGTTCAGCGTCGGGGGGATTACCCCTCGTTGCATTCCGAGCAGACTAACCGCCAGCTCCGCCGCATTGCTGCTAGCCCCCAGATTTCCAAAGAAACTCTTGGGTGCGGTCACAGGTACGTCGCCCAATGTCTGCTCGATGGCTTGCGCTTCGATCGCATCCTCTTCGATGGTGCCTAATCCATGGGCGCTAACATGCCCGATCTCGCTGGCTGGGATATTTGCCATTGCCAATGCTGCTTCGATCGATTGGCGAATGGCTTGGCCCGTGGCGGGCTTTTCGGGTGAACAAGGTTCAAACCGTCGCCCATAGCCTAGCACTTGGGCATACATGGTCGCACCACGCTGCTCGGCATGTTGGCGGCTTTCAAGAATAAACATCGCTGAGCCTTCGCTCGCCACCGAGCCATCGCGCCTTGCGTCGAACGGACGACATGCTCCGGCTGGGTCTTCGATATTTCGCGACATTCCCAACCCACCATGCCAAGCCAAGTCGATGGGCGCCAACATGGTGCTAGCGCCTCCGGCGATCATCACCTGCGCATGCCCGCGGGCAACAACATCGGCTGCTTCGATAATTGCGATCAACGACGAAACATCGCCTTGAACCACCGTGTTGATCGGCCCCCTCGCATCGCGGGCAATTCCGATATGGCAACAAGCCATGTTGGGCAGATACTTTAACATCCACAGCGGATAAATCTCTTGGATGCCCGTTGCCCAGTTGAGGATATCGAATTTGCCATCTTTGCACGTAGCCTGGTACGAGGCGGCCACGTCCTCGGGCGGAGATCGAAACAAATTGGCCCCTACGACCACTCCGAGTTGCTCAGGGTCGACCTGTGCATCCTCGATCGAGGCATCTGCCCAGGCCAATTCCGCCGCCGTGAACCCGAGCTGCGTCTCGCGCGACATCACCTTCAGACTCTTCCGCGGCTTGATGTACTGCTTTGGCTCAAAATCGGGAACTTCGCCGCCGATCGGGATCGGCAATTTTGCCTCGGCAAAACGATCGATCACCCGCACGCCACTGCGGCGATTTTCTATCGCCGACCAGACAGCCTCTCGACCTATGCCCAATGGGCAGGCGATTCCAATACCAGTGATCACGACGTCATGCACAAAGAGGCTTTCACTGAAAAAAGGGGCAAAGAGAGGCGTGGTTTCAAGGCGATACAATCACTGAGTCTATCGGGCTCAGATCGGCCAAACAACCTGCTGAACGCACGAGATCGCCCATAGTCAGCCCGGCAGACTAGGGATAAACTCGGCTACATCGCCCCTGCACGCCAGCGCAGAGGCCCCGAGCAAGCAAAACCGTTAAACTTTAGCAGGCCTCGCGACAAGGAAAACCGCCTTCGGAAGCCAATATCCTTCAGCTACGATGAATTCGGGGAGATGATATCGTGCCAGAGCAAGACAAAAAGTACGGCGAATTTTCGCTTTCGCAAGCACGCACCATTGTCGGCGAGTTTTTTACTCCCAATCCGTGGATCTTTTGGACCGACTTTCTGATCAGTTGGTCGCTCGGCATGTCCGCTTTCTTGTTGGTGCAATACCCTGAGGTCGTTGCGAGCGATCCGGCTTGGCATTGGCCCGTACGAATTGTTTGTTTCTTCGTCTCGGCTTTTCTCTACTATCGTTGCGCCCTGTTCATTCACGAATTGATGCACATCCGCGATGGCGAATTCACCGCCTTTCGCTTCGTCTGGAACATGCTTTGCGGGATTCCTTTTCTGGTCCCAACGTTTGTGTATTACACCCATGCCGACCACCATCGCCGCAAACTCTACGGCACCAAGAAAGATGGCGAGTACATTTCCCTCACGAGCATGCCGCCGTCGAAGATTTTGCTCTACATGTCCCAGATATTCGTCGCGTTCCCCTTCGCCGTCATTCGTTTCGGCCTACTAACGCCGCTCACCTGGGTCAGCCGCCCCCTACGCGATTGGGTACACCGTCATGCCTCGTCGATGATCATGAATCCCGCTTATCTGCGTCCTCTACCAACCCCGCGAACTCTCCGCACCATTCGGCTGCAAGAATTCTTTTGCTTTCTCTGGATTGTTTTTATCACCCTACGAATGTTCGCGCCGTTTGGCCTCTTGCCGGGTACGCTCCCGCTCTCGTTTTTGTTGCAGGCCTATCTCACGGGGGTCTTCATCGTCCTGCTCAATAACCTTCGGACACTTGGTGCGCATCGTTGGGTAAGCGTTGGCAAAGAGATGACTTTCATCGAGCAGTTAGTCGATTCAGTCAACTACCCCAAGCATCCAATCACCAGCGGCCTGTGGGCCCCCGTCGGTTTGCGTTTCCACGCGCTCCATCACGTCTTTCCCACCATGCCCTACCACGCACTACCCACAGCCCACCGCCGACTCATCCGCGACCTACCCGAAGATTCACCCTATCGACTCTGCTGCGCCAACTCGCTACCCGAGGTACTGCTAGACCTCTGGCGAACGGCCAAAGCAAGCCAAAAGTCGATTCGTTAGCGGTGTCGGCCACGACATCCTCAACCCCTTTTTCAATTTGGTTCTTCGGGTATTTTAGTGGCTGAACATTTCATCGAAGCAGCAAAGCTGCTTCTGCCCTGAAAGGGCAAAACTATGTCAGCCTAGGGCAAGGCAAGCGAGCATCGCGAGGCTTGCCGCTGCCCTAGGTTAATTTGCCTAAAAGTCTTCGGCCGAGTTTGTAGCTCAGCCAATCAACGGCACGTAGTCGAGGCCGAAACTCACCCGCGGCCTGATTTCGCCCTCGGCGACATGCCGTTGTTAAATCACGCTTTCCTCTCGGACGATTGTTTGGTTGCTTACTAACCCGGATAAGAGAATCTCCCGAAATCTTCCAGGATGAATAGGAGATAATTGGGGCAGTTATACAAAGAATGAAGGAATAAATTGCTCCAAGAATTCAAGAAGCCCCATATTCAAATCAGAATAATCTTTGTATTCCCGCCCCCCAATTATTAGATCAGGCACTTTGGAGTAAGACAGATTCTATTTTTTCCCTCCCATGTAGATAGATGCCAAGTTTGTAATTGTCCTCTTGTGAAAGAACGGCAAGATTTTCTTCGGCGTAGGTTTCGTACTCACCAACAGGGCAGAGCATCCACTCTAAGTATTGATAGTTGACGGCGGCAATTTGGTCGAAAGAATGGTCTTCGTATTCGCCGAAATCGACGGTTGTTTCGCCGTATTCTTCAGCCACCGCTGTGTACAAGACCTGTTTCAATAGGTTGATTGTTTTGTGGGGGTTAAGTTCTGTTCTGTATTCGCGGATTAGCCCAATTAGATTGGAGTGTTTTTTGGGGAGGTATTCGCAATCGTTATCTAGACAATGCCAATGCCACATTCCATTTTTCTTGTGAACTTTGACCCTTTTTTCACATTGTTGGCAGGTGGTTGTGATGTATTTACCGCCATCTACTCGTTCTGCGATTTTGCATTTGATGTCCATTGCTGTTAAACAGGCTTCCAGGTCTTCGAGTTTGGGAAGTTTCTCTTCTGTGATTTTCTCCAATTGCTGGTTGAGTGTTAGTTTTTTCATGTTCATATCGAACTTTCTCCATGTTGCCCGAAGGCGTTATTGATTTGTGGCTCTCACCATTGAGCTATTACCACGATTATTGAACTGTGTTCTCTATCTGAGCTTACTGTCTCTTATCTTTACTTGATTGATCTTGAGTACCTTATCTCAACTTAAAAAGTTACTCTAACTTAGTTATGAATTTCAGCTAAAGCAGCAATTTGCCGACCATCAACACGCCCTACCCGCAGATTTCGAGCGGCAACCAACACGGTTAAGTGTGATGGATTCTTGAACGTTCGGCTTTATAAGAGAGTTGAACTCGCAATATCATACACCTAATTTTTTGTACCACTCGTTAAACTGTTACTCCAACCATGCAATTTGTTGTCCAGTCCGAACCACATTGACAAGAGGCTTTCGCCCTATAAAGCAAGGTGTTTTTTAACCTGGATAAAGCGAAAGAATTTTTCGGGTTTTTTTAATCTTTAGGAACGAACACCAGAACAGAACAAAGAATTTCTATGTGGGGCGAATGATAGATTCAAAAGGTAAAAATCTAATCGTTTGGGCTGAACAGAATTACCTATTCATCATTTGAACGTCTTAGAATGGATATTTGAGGCTCTCAGGGGATGTTATATGCCCAAGATGTAATCCTCAATTTCAATTTGTTGCGTGTCGGATAAATGGATGGAGTTTTGGGTAACCAGCCATTTGAGATAATGCGGTGGAATCTCAGATAAGCTTTTTCCTTTGTGTTTTCCAAGGGGCAATTTCATCGTGGATTTTTTATCGACATTGTGGGTGGCGTCATAAAGCAGGTTGATTGCTTGATAGGGGGAATTGTTTTTGAACAGTCGAACCAATCCTACTAAACTGTCATAATTCTTGATGTGCGCCTTGCATTTGTAACAGCGCCATTGATATCCACTTTCGACTCCCTCAACACGAACGTACAGGTTGTTTTCCTTTTCACAGACAGGGCATTTCATGTAGACGCTGGTCTCTGTTGCATGATTTTCTATGCCAAGCTTAGAGAGACATTTCGATAGGTCTTGGGGGCTGTTGATTTTCTTCTCAATTTCTCGGAGTTCGTCGTTGATATCTTTCATTTTATTCAATTCCTTGCAGGATCTTTCTTTTATCGGACCTGTTAGTTTTATTGGGTTTTAAGTCTTTTCTCACATACTTGTCTTTTTTTTCGCTATCTCGTTCTTGTCATTAACAGGGGGCGATTTCAAAGACCTATAGACGGATTTTCTCTGTTAAACTTCGTTGGGTGAAATTTTTAGATTGGGCAGAATTTTTTGTAGATAGCTACCTGAGAAAGACAAGGACCGTTAAAGCCCAACCTCATCATTCCTACTATAATATACCGGGGTGCCAAACATTTGTCATGCAAATTCTTGAAATAATTAGGTGTTTTCTCACCTATGGCAGTTTGGGGGAGACATCCCCATTTAATTCACACTTTCTATTTTCTTCCTCAATGCCATCGCAATAGAATTGCACTCAGGAATCTTTCACTCAACAATCTACTTGGGCAATGACATCCGGCGTGAATTGTTCCATGCTCCAACAGCACCCCCTCACATCGATTCTGACGTTGTGTAATGGTCGTCACGACCGTTTTGGTAACGTCAAATGGAAAGAAGGTACTCAGGTAGGGGTAGGCAGCGTTTGTTGAATAAATAACAAAAACAATTGAATTTTTATTCCTGCTCTTGTCCCATTTTATTCACGGATTCTAATTTGCTCGCTATCTGCAACCATCCAGATTGATACCTTAGATAAGACACCCCATGCCACTTAGTAGGGCTTTTCGTATCGAATTTGAAACGAATCAAAAAATTGATTCATAGGCGCCATTTGTTTCATCTAGTTTTGCTTTTGCCGCACTGAATGGGGCGATGGTTTGGGTGTGACAAGATGCCCCATTATTTGTGGCTAAAGAAAGTTGTAGATTCTTCGGTTGTTTTGAATTTTGGGAACGTTGTTTTTAGAAATCGATCGAAGTAGGGCGGGAATTCTTGTCTTTGGAACCGGTTTTAGATTGTGCTTTTGACAATACTCATCGTAGAGAGCTTCCATTTGGTCTCTAAAGCCTTTGAACTTGCCAGCCAATTCAGAATGGTAGAAAGAAACGAAGCTATTTTGTGGTGCTTCTAGGGGCTTCTTGGGCATGTATTTTGTATTGATAGAATAATGGAGGTCTTTTCCTTTGATCTTCACACCCACGAATCCATTCCCATGGTTAGTTTTGTCCCTTGGGTCGTAGCAATGAATCTTCCGATGGCGTTTTCCAATTTCGATACCGAATTTTGTCGTACTCACGGGTTCGATTTTCTTCAATTCCGCCCATTTGACATATTCAGAATAGAGCGTTTTGGAGAATATCCTTGTGTTTGGAGAAGCCAATTCCAAATTCTCATTCATCCAAAGAACAATAGAATTTTCTTTTCCATTTTTTACTAATTCGAGAGTGCCCTTGTGGTATTTGCGAACGATTTGGGCGGTTATCGGTGAACCCTCATGGGCTAAATATCCCTCCCGATTGAGAATCTCGCTGATTTTCTGGAAAGCCAATCCAGTAGACCGCAACTGATGTATTCTTTCGATGGCTGGTTGGTCAAGTTTTTTTCTTGTTGCGGCGGCTCCACGGGCTGAGTACTTTCTACAACTGAAAACGTGGAAGATATCCAAGATTTCCGAAACAAGTTCCGCCTCTTCGGATTCGTTCAGGGTTTTTTCGGTATAGATGATTTTTATTGAATGGGCAGAACAGATTCGTTCAAAAATCTCTGTCCCAAAGCGGAAAGCCCTATCGCGATGAGTTAAAAGAATGGTGGAGTTGTCGTGTTGAGAATCTAGAATTTGATCTAGCAGACGATTGAGACCTGACCGTGAGTAAGAAAGACCAGAAGCTATATCGGTGAATACTGTTGGTTCGGTGTTAAAATGCTCTTGGGAGTATTCTTTCAACTTCTCCACTTGTCTTTGTAATCCCGACTTACTGTCATTGTCGGCATTGAAATTTTTCGCTTGGGAATTTGTGCTAACACGGCAATAGGCAAGAACGGAACCAGAATTTTCCTCTTCTTTTTCTATCCCGGCGAAAGCTAAGACATCATCTAGGCGAAAACGCCGATGCCCCTTATTCCCCACACGATAGACGGGAAGCCTATTTTCATAGTCTGGATGAGACCAACGTCGGACACTTGAAGGTGACGCCCCCAGTATTTTGCAGACATCGCGTAGAGCTAAGAAAGAATTGCCGCTACCATTGAAAGAAGACATTTCGCTAGCCTTATCTAGTGAAAGGTTTAGAAGCCGTCTTGTGCTAGAACACTTGGCGGCTTCGTTTATTTGCTCCTATTGTAGCGAGTTATGCTGCGGTTGAAAATGGATCGAAACTTGTTTTGCAATTGAAATGGAAGAGTTGAAGAGAAATTAAAGACCAGGGCGGCGCCAACCTTTGCTGCGCTTCGGTTGGCTCTGCCCTGGGCTTTCATATTTTGCCCTTTCAGGGCATTTGTTGGTCACCTAGCCACTAAAATCCCTGAAGAAACTTCAATTTCAAAACACGTTGCAAAGCAGAGACTTAGCCCGTTAGATCCGTCGGTTCGACGGGTCGCAAATCTTCAGCGGCATAGAGATTGGCGATCGGTTTGTCGTTCTCCAACACTTGGTAGCGAATTGCCCGACTGCGCTCGTCCCAGAGCATCTCGCAGATGGTTCCAGTCCGTGGCGTGTTGAGCTGGCCACGAGAGAGCACTTCGACCCAGTCACCAAGATTATACCCCTCCCATTCCACCTCTTTCCACAGCGTTCGCATCGCCCGTATGCGCAGCTCGCCGTAGTACAGAGTGATATAGGGTGGCAGCGATTCCTCGCGGCGAAAGATACGCATGCTCGGGATACATTTCCGAGCAATTTCTACATCTTCCGGATCAAGCCAATCGTTGCCATTTTCAGGCCACCAGGGATAGTAGCCATATTGGGGTTCTTTTTTCATCAAACTTCCTCTTCGTCGATTGCCCCGCGGATACCACGGCTTGTTGCCGTCATCCAGAGTCCCTCTATCTGTAAGATTACTCATAACCGGAAGCAAAAACCAGTCAACCGAGGCACTGCGAATTGTCTTTGCCGCAACCTATACTTATTGAGGTATGCGCCAGGAAAGCGACAGGCCGACCAACGGGAGTGCCGGATTTAGCGAGTGAATGCTTGGAGTAAGTAAAGTTTCTGGCGCATACATCAATAAAAGCACTTAACCTACCGCCCCCAACCTGTGGCCTGATTTGTTTTGTTATGAAGCTTCACGACCTACTTACGCACCACGGCATGGTGACCAATCCCTTTGCCGACGAAGACGCCCAAACCGATCCCGTGTTTTTGGGCCGTTGCCGCGATAGTACGTACCATCCCAACTGGGACAAGGTTTACGGCGACCCGGCCAATCCGGCGACCTCGATTGTCTTCGGCGAAAAAGGTGCCGGCAAGACGGCGCTGCGGATGCAGGTGGCGGCTCAAATCGAACAGCACAATCGCGAGCACGAGTCGCAACGGGCATTCGTCATCGAATACGACGACTTCAATCCGTTTCTCGATCGATTTGCCGACCGACTCAGCAGCCGCAAACGTCGCGACCCGACCAAGGTGCTTACCGAGTGGAAACTTTGGGACCACATGGACGCCATCCTGTCGTTGGGCGTTACCAGTTTAGCCGATCGGCTGTTAGGCGTTTCGCAACCCAGTGGCTCGGCAGCCAACGCGATACCTTCCGACACCGTGAAGCGACTCGATCGATTTCAAAAACGAGACCTGCTACTGCTTGCCGCCTGTTACGACAATTCGTTGACCGAGTCGTTTCAATCGCGTTGGTATCGCTTGCGTCGCAAGGTCGGATATTGGCCGTGGCAGAGTTGGGGAATCCGAGGCATTGGCCTGGCAGTAAAAGCCGCCGTTTTCGGCGTGATTGCCTACACAAAAAATTACCATTGGCTGGTAACCGTCTGGCCGTGGCTCATTATCGCCCTGGGTTGGGCACCGTGGCTGGCCCAAGCTTGGCGGTGGTGGATGCAAGCCCGTGGCGTGTCGAAAAACCTGCGCTGCGTGAATCGCGATACGCATCCGCTTCGTCAAGTATTCATGCAGTTCTCTGGCCGCGATATCAATAGCCAACCCCTGCCCAACAAACGTCGCACCGACGACCGATACGAGCTGCTTTACAAGTTCCAAGGCGTACTCAAGTCCCTCGGTTTCTCGGGCATCTTGGTGCTCGTCGATCGGGTCGACGAACCGCACCTCATCAACGGTTCGCTAGAAAACATGCGCGGACTAGTATGGTCGATGCTCGACAACAAGTTCCTCAAGCAGCCGGGCGTAGGGCTAAAGCTATTGTTGCCGATCGAATTGGCAGACTTTGTGCAAAACGAAAATCGCGATTTCTATCAGCGTGCTCGACTCGACAAACAGAATATGATCCCTTCGCTGGAGTGGACGGGCGAATCGTTGTACGACCTAGCGAATTCTCGGGTGGGCGCATGTGCAGACGCAGAAAAAACGCCTAAACTTCGCGACCTATTCGACGAAGCCATCGACGATCGTCGCTTGATCGACGCCTTTGGGTCGCTTCGTGTGCCGCGACACTTGTTCAAATTTCTGTATCGCCTGTTGGTTGCTCATTGCCAGGCCCATGTGGATAGCCAACCCGTCTGGCAAGTAGATTCCGCCATGTTCGAGTCTCAGCTAGCACTCTCGCAACGCGACCAACACGATGCCGATCGCGGTCATATCGCTGGCTGATAGCACTCAGTCGTCCTGATGGATACTCAACAGGACAGTAATCTGGGTTTATCTTGACCCTCGTTCGACTTTCTGTAAGACTCCCCGCCGAATGGAAATGGCTAGGCAGTTTTATTTGAAGGACGAGGTTTGTGATGCGTAAGTTTATGGTACTTGCTGCGGCTGTTTCGGTTGTCTCTGCCATTGGGTGTTCTGGCTCAGACGCTCCAGCTGACACGACCGTGGCTACCTCGTCGAATGCTGCTTCAACGCCAGACGGCGCAGTCGCAAAGTTTCTAGAAGCGGTACGGACGGGCAACTCGGCAGTGGCGAGCGCCAGCCTCACCCCCTTGTCGCTCACGCAGATCAAAGAAAACGAGATGGATTTCACTCCGCCAGCCAGCGAGACTGCCCAGTTTCGTGTCGGCAAGGTTGAGATGTTCGAACGAGACAAAGCATTTGTCGAGTCGGTTTGGATCGAACTAGACGCCGATGGAAAACCGTTCGAAGAAACCATGACCTGGGGTCTCAAGTTAATCGATGGCCAATGGCGAATCTCGGGAATGGCAGCTCACTTGGGGCCCAATCAGCCGCCTGTGGTCTTCGATTTTGAGAATCCCGACCAGTTTATCGGTGTCCAAAATACGGTATCTGACTCACCTCAAGGCGACTCTCCGCGTCAGGCCAAGCAGAAGACCGAGGATCCGTTTGGCCAAACGATCTCTCGCTAGTAGCACTTATTGCTTGAGCGTCCTGCCCCACCAAGACGGCAACGCCATATAGTCCGGCCCTCTGGGTCGGAAATGCAGGAACTCACACCGCAACACGCCCTAGCCGCAACTCTAGCCCGGCAAAGTGTTTGGCGACATTCTCACCGTGATGGGGCAAACCACTACGCTCCCTCAGCGTTTCCGCCGTTTTTTTCAGAGAAGAAATAGGCGCGGATTTTCATCTGGGCGGCCACTTGACACTGCTAATTCGCATGTTATTTTTAGCTACCTAACCTCGCTAACCAGAAAACCCGCCGAAATCGACAAAGTCGTCTGTCTCTATAGTGGCCCAAATAGCCTGATTTCCCGGTATTTTTGTTTGGCGGCTGAAAAAATAAGAGCGTCGACCCCGTAGCCACAGGCCGTTGTGGTGTCTGGGGGGGCAGTATTCCGGACGGTCAAAAAACTGTCGAGTCGTCAAACCATTTTCACTAATTCACTACCGTTTTTTTGTTTCAGAGGAGTCCTTAAGATGAACCGAGTTTTGACTGGGGCCATGGCCCTAATGGTATTGGTTGCCGTATTTACCGTCGTAGGCCAAAGCGAAGCCAACGCTGGCCTGTTTAATCGCAACAAGTGCTGCGAAGCCAAGCCTAAGAAGTGCCGCAAAGCACGTCGTTGCCGTAAGCCAAAGTGCTGCGAACCTGCCCCGACTTGCTGCGAACCAGCTCCTACTTGCTGTGAAGCCCCAGCACCTACTTGCTGCGAAGCTCCCGCACCGACTTGCTGCGGAGCTTCTGCCTCTACTTGCTGCGAAGACACCAACAAGTGCTGCCAGAGCCGTCGTCAAGCCCGCAAGGCTCGTCGTAAGAGCTGCTGCGTTCAAACTTGTGGCTACGAAGTAGAAGCATCCTGCAATTCCTGTGGTGGCGGTGCTGCCGTCGAAGGTTGCAGTAGCTGTGGTGGTGGCGAAGCCGCTCCTGCACCAGCAGCCGCTCCGGCTCCTGCTGAGGAAAAAGCTGCTCCAGCAGCCCCTGCTGCTGACGCCACTACCTGAGTTCCGACTCAGTCGTGTTTGCAGCCGACTTCAAAATTGCTTTAAGGTTCCCCGACTACGGGAAATCTACCCAGCACTTTGAAATCGCGATTTAGAAACAAAATGCCGGAATCCCAAAGCAGGATTCCGGCATTTTTTTGTTGGTTCCCCAGAACCAGCCCAGATTTCTAACCAGTATTCCACCACGAGCCCATAAGTTGCCCGCCGGACGAAAAACCATAGCCCGCCCATCCTGGCCAGAGAAACAAAGCGGATCGGTTAGCGGTGTCGGCCACGACATCCTCCCACGATTGCCCTAGATTCCCTAAAAGTCGCTGATTCTGTAGTAGCCGCGAGCGGAAGCCGCGGAAGAGCCTGAAAAAACCACAGCTTCCGCCCACGGCCAGCATAACTTTGCAATCCTCCCCTGAATAATTGCAAAGTCACTGTGGGAGGCGTCTCTGACGCCGATCGTGAGTCAAAACAAGCACTTTCGGCGTCAGAGACGCCTCCCACAATCACAAATCGTCGATTTTGCAATCCTGCCCTGGATTCCTTGCGACACCTTGACTTGCGGCCAGAATCAGCTAGTATGTGACGTAACCACAAGGTGCGAGACCGATTCCTCTGCCTCAAGTACACGTTTTAACGACGTAATGCCTGAGTGACACGGTCGGATCATTCAACATCGATAGTAGCGGCCATCGGGCCTAAGCATTTGCCAAACGGCATGTCCTCCCCGATATCAAGCTTCCCCCGACCGCGACTGATATTCTTGCCCCTCCGGCAAACCCGATGCGCGTTTTCGCATCGGGCTGGCCCGCCGACTTGCATGGTGAGTGACAAATCTTCACCACAAGCACCGGCTGAGGCCTCCACAAGACACACCGTTGTCTGGCGTTCGCTGTCTAGGCGATCTTTCAGCACGGCAATTCCTAAGTTTGCGCAGTAGCGCAGAGAGAGTATTTCATTGTCTAAGTTTGAAGATTTACAGTTGGCCAAGCCCTTGCTCCGTGCGGTCGAAGAACGGGGATACGAAATCGCTACGCCGATTCAGGCAGAAGCAATTCCGATCGTGATGAAGGGTGGCGACCTGGTGGGCTGTGCCCAAACTGGCACCGGCAAGACGGCCGCGTTTGCCCTGCCGACGTTGCACCGTCTGCTAACCGCAGGCAAGCGGAACCCCTCCGAAAAAGGAAAACGAAAAATACGCACCTTGGTACTAGCACCAACGCGCGAGCTGACCGCCCAGATTGGCGACAGCTTTGCTGCCTATGGACGGTATACCAAGTTGCGCCATGTGATGATTTACGGCGGTGTTTCGCAAGTGCCACAGGTGCGAAAGCTGCAAGGCGGAATCGATACACTCATTGCCACCCCAGGCCGATTGATCGATTTGATTGGCCAAGGCCACGTCGATCTGAGCCACGTCGAAATGTTGATCTTCGACGAAGCAGACCAAATGCTTGATATGGGATTTATCAACGACCTCAGGCGGATCGAATCGCATGTGCCCGCTGGCCGACAGACGTTGATGTTTTCTGCCACCATGCCCGCCGAAATTCGCAAATTGGCCAGCGAATGGCTCGATCGTCCGACCAATATCCAGACGGCTCGCAATTCGGCTCCTGCCGAAAAGGTCGAACAGTCGGTCTACTTTGTCGACCGTCGGATGAAGGTCCAGTTGCTCGAAAAATTCTTGCAAAATGCGATCAGCGAAAGAACGCTGGTATTTTCTCGCACTAAGCATGGCGCAGACAAGCTAGTAAAACACCTACAAAAAGGAAAAATCCGCGCCGCAGCCATCCATGGCAACAAAAGCCAATCGGCACGCAAGCGGGCACTCGATCAATTCAAATCGAAATCGCCTCCCGTCTTGGTGGCCACCGATGTTGCCGCCCGCGGCTTAGACATCAACGGCGTCGACCATGTCGTGAATTACGATTTGCCCGAGACGCCAGAAACCTACGTCCACCGCATCGGACGCACCGGTCGAGCCGGAGCGGCAGGCAACGCCGTGTCGTTTTGCACGTCCGACGAGGTTTATCAACTGCGAGGCATCGAGAAACTAACTCGCCGCAAGATCGACATCGCCCTGGATCACCCCGACTTAACTAGCGATGTCGCCCCGCCCGCTACCGTAGGCTCCGGCAAATCATTCCGTCGAAACAGCCCAAAGCCCCGTCCGAAAAAAGGCAAAGCAAAATCAGGCTACGGCGGAGCAAAAAGTCGCAGCAAAGGCGCGACCACAGCCGGCCGCCCATCCGGCGGAGCAAAACGACGCCGACGCCCGGCAACCAGTTCGAAGGGCTAGCCTCAAGTTTTAGCCACAAAGAACACCAAGGGCACAAAGATAACACCCTGGTACCCCGATTCACTCGTTTTTGTGAGTAGGTTTTATAGCCGGACCGCCACGCGGTTTGGAGAACCCAGGGCGTTTTTTCTTTCTTCGTGCTCTTTCTGCCCTTTGTGGTGAAAAATCGAAGCTAGGTATTCACGCCTATAGTTTATTACGTTTTAGATTACGCAAGGCACACGCCACACTAGCCCGACGCGCTAGCGAGGGATTCATAGTGGTTTCCCTCGCTAGTTGGCAAGGCGGCCAAAAAGCAGAGGCAGAAATCAGCCACCCAGCATCTCCCCCCCCAAAAAAACTCTGCTGTCTCCGCGTCTCTGCGAGAAACACCCCTGGCCAAATTTAACAGTTGAAATTGGGCCACCACATCTGGGATAATAGCGATTAGTTTTTTCGTCATTCAGTAGTTCCAAGTCTGGTCCAACCAGACGACTCACCATACAGCGAATACCCCGAAGGGGTTGCACATCGTAGCCCAGGGTAAGCGGCGAAGCCGCGCCACCCTGGGTAATCGTTCGTAGAAATAAAAGAACCCTGAAAGGGTTC
>JAADGV010000032.1 GCA_013152205.1 Planctomycetota bacterium | reverse complement strand
CAGCAAGTGCGGTTTCTACAGCGTCAGTTTCTCCAGGATGGCGATTTACCTTTCACCGAGGTACTTTCGGCAGACCTCGTTTCGCAAGCACTGACAGCATCGGGCGTCGTTTGGAAGGAACGAATCTATTCGCCACTGGTTACCCTTTGGGCCTTTTTGAGTCAGGTGCTCAGCGCCGACCATTCGTGTCGCGCGGCAGTTGCTCGCCTCATCGCTCATCGACTTTCTCACGGCCAAAGCGAATGCTCAGCCGACACCGGTGCTTACTGCCAGGCCCGAAAGCGATTGCCGGAAAAGTTTTTTTCTACAGTAGCTTGTCATGTGGGACGAACGCTGGATTCGCAAGCAGATTCCAATTGGCTTTGGAAAGGTCGCGGCGTTTATATGTTCGACGGTACGACTGTCACGATGGCGGATACTTTAGCGAACCAAGCAGCCTATCCGCAGATCCCTACTCAGAGGCCCGGTTGGGGATCTCCGATCGCCAGGGTAGGCGTGATCATTTCTCTGTCGTGTGGAGCGATCATCAGCCTGGGGTTCTGCTGCTATGCCGGCAAGGGACAGGGCGAGGTGAGCTTACTTCGTAGAATGTGGGGGGTTCTCTCGCCGGGAGATATCCTGCTTGGCGACCGTTTGATGGCGAATTGGGCAGGAATTGTGATGCTTCAGCAGCGGGACCTCGACCTTGTGAGCCGGCTCAACAAAGCTAACCGCAAAGCAGATTTTCGCAAAGGAAAGCGATTGGGCAAAGGCGATCACATCGTCGAGTGGCGTAAGCCCTCAACAATTCGCTCGTTGGATTGGAAAACGTATCACTCGCTTCCTAACTTTCTCACGATTCGAGAAACTCGCATTCGCGTTAAGCAACCTGGATTCAGGTCGAAGAGCATCATCGTAGTCACGACTTTGCTCGATCCCCAGCAGGCGACCAAAGCAGATTTGGCCTTTTTGTATCGACAGCGGTGGCACAACGAACTCGATCTACGCTCGATCAAGTCCACGATGCAAATGGACGACTTGCGGTGCAAGACCCCCGAGCTAGTTCGCAAGGAAGTCTGGACGCACGTATTGGCTTACAACCTCATTCGCACGATCATTGCCCAGGCGGCAATCGAGCATGATATCCAGCCGCGAACGATCAGCTTCAAAGGAGCCATTCAGACTTTGGAGGCCTTTCAGCCAGCTATTGCACTTAGAGGAGGCCACGATTCCAAATTCCGCCAGCACCTCTACGACCACTTACTCACTTGCATCGCCAGCCATCGAGTCGGAAATCGACCGGGGAGATTCGAGCCACNCGATTCAAACTGTACGACTTCCTCAACAAACCAAGACACGAAGCAAAACTCGATATGCTGAAAGGAGTTAGGAATAACTAAGTGCCATTCACGTTTCACTTCGACGCAGCGTGGCTTCAGGCGTTTTCGTGCGTGAGGTAGGGGCAACCGAAGCGTCGAAAACTCCGTCCGTTTCGTCTGTCGGGCGATTTCACCGATCGCACTAGGGAAGTCTCCGTTTCTGGCCCAGGACGATGCCACGAATGGCACGTAGTTTTTGCTAAACCCTTTCACATAAAGCGTTAAGCAATGCTATCGCATCAATGCATTCTACGGGCTGTATTTGGTGCTCTCAAAAGGGCGCCTACGAAAGCACGAGCGACGGGATGCACCGCGAGGTTGAGGCGCGGTTGAAGCCCATGGCAGCAACGCTACGACAGCGTGTCTAACTTGCGTATTGACAGTCACTTGCGAAAAACTACGTGCCATTCGACGATGCCACCTGTGTTGAGACGGCGTTTTGCCTAGGTGCTGATGACACGCCCTCATGATGCAGTTCCGCACAAGGAACCATTTTCAGAATATGATTGAGTGTGAAATCGAGTAGAATCGAGTCGAACAACTTAATCGAGGTAAAGCATGCACTATCTAACAAGTGTCTTGGCAATTCTGATTCTCGTCGGAGCAGCCCGAGCGGATGACTCTGACAAACCTTGGCAGATTCACGGTCAGGTCGTCGATGAGCAAGGAATGCCGGTCGAGGACTTCGAGGCAGCCACGTTTTGGATATCCAATGGTAATTGGTGGGACGAAAAAGGTGAACTGCTCAAAGAGGCTGCGGCAGGGAAGCTTTGGAAGAATGAGGGCGTGCTTGCTGCTCGTCCGAACGGGATTGCAACGCGGTTACCAGAGGAAAAATTCAGCCTCAAGATCGAGAGCGAACCGAGGATTGCAGTCTTCGCAGTCGACAAACTTCATGAGTATGGTGGAATTGTCTTAGTCGAACGGAGTCAGGCGGACAAACCCATCACCGTCACAATGGCCCCGCTGGCGCGTGTGACTGCCGAGGTTTACTGCTCCGAAGCAGGCAGGACGCCCGACTGGTCCTGTGCTGCGGTTTATGTTCCCGATTCCAAAGGCAACCAGACGAAATTGATGGTATGCGGCTCGTTCCGAGGACAGATTTCCTTATTGTTGCCGCCCGGAATTTACCACTTAGATGTCTATAGCGAGTCGCCGAATGGCAGTATTCGTTCACCGAAGGAACCGGCAGGAGAGGATGCCACAGCGTGTTCGCCGGTGCATCGCATTCGCGTCGAGGTTCCTCGCGATAAGACTACGCTCGACTTGGGGGTGCTCAACGTCGTGCTACCGCGGGACAATGACGGCATTGCCCACGACTATTCCCAATTCTACGGAAAAGAGCCGCCGGAGTTGGAGATCACCGACGCTCGCGGCGTTCCCAAGGGAGTCAAGCTGGCCGATTTTCACGGCAAGTGGGTGCTGCTCGATTTTTGGGCGGCGTGGTGCGGTCCCTGCGTTCATGGCAGCCTTCCCAAGTTGACAACATTTTGTGAGGAACACGCCGCAGATCGTGACCGGTTTGAAATTCTCGCCATCTGCAACACGGAAAAGGAGGAAGCCCGTACGATCGAAGCCTTCGAAGGCCTCGAAGCACCCCTCGTCGAAAAAGTCTGGGCCGGCAAGCAATTGCCATTTCCGGTTCTGGTCGACGGTGAGGGAAGAACTTCCGACGTCTATGGCATCAGTCACTGGCCGACCGTACTCTTGATCGATCCTGAGGGGCATCTCGTCAAACTCGGGAACGAAGCGACTCTGGCTGAAAAGCTCAAAGAGAAGAAGCCCTAGGCCCCCGTCGCGGCCATTTACGCTCTGACCGACGGGGAGCAGTTCTAGTTGTCAAAGATCTCTGCACGGCCGCATAGTCCGCGTCTACTCGCTCGTCTACCTGCTCAACTGGTTCACAGTCGACTTGTGCGGGATGGCTACCGCGTTCTGGTCGACCAGCTCGACCTGAACATCGACTTTCTGGGGCGTTAGGTTTTCTGGCTGCGACGAACGAGACTGCTCGATAACTCCTGGTGCAATTGTGCTGTCTGTAGCAAAACGCACCGCTGTCTCTGCATCAGCTCCCAAAAATTCGGCTGTGTCAAAAGCCAATCCCGTGAGCCCGACTTCAAGGAATGTGCCGCCACGGTTTTTTATTTCACTTAGCAAGTTCTGACGGGCCGTATCAGATTCTATAAAGTTTGGGTCGTAAAACGCTTTGGCCTTCCTAGATTCGGCAGACCTTTGCTTTGCCTCCAGGCTGCCCTCAGTGATCGCCCTAGCACGCTCAAAAGACTCCTCAGAGGCACTCACGTTAAGCCGCCGCTGGGTTTCTGCAACGCCCTCCTGACTGAATAAAATGCCTCCCGCGAGCGAACCCTCAGCGCCAAACACCCGCTTAAAAAATATATTGCGAAGGTTATCTGGCATTCTCTCCAAGGCGTCTGCAACTCTACGCTGAACCGTGAAAAAATCTTCTCCAACAAAGTCTACGTCTTCGGGTTTCAATCCCGCGCTTTTCAACGCTGATACTTTGGCGGGTTCTGCTGCTGCAGTACCCAACCCCCTTACCGCTGCAAGAAGCGATGTCCCGGCATTGTTTACGTCGGTAACGTCAAGCAATTGGCTCAAAATTGGTAACTGATTTCCCTGGAGGCCAGTGATGTCATTGACAGAAGCTGCTCGCTTCGAGAATTGCTCAAGGTCTGTCCCCTGCAAGTTGGTCCCGGTAAACAACCCCTGAATAGTCATGGCATTGTCACGGATTGCTTCGGCAGTTAAGCCTTGCTTGGTGGCTTGCAGAAATTGGACTGCAGCCTTAGCCAGCCGTTCAGGATCTACATCTGGGCGGGAAGCGTTGGTTGCATTTTGCAATTTCAGAAACTCGTCAAGTGCTCCTCCCTCGACAACTTCCTCAGGAGTGAATCCCGAAGATACTAGCTGGCGTCCCGCATCGAATGCCCCCTTGGGATCAATCCCGCGCTGCTGGGCGATATCCAGGATTTGCTGCCGTGCTGCCGCAGCATCTTCATTACTAAGGGTTCCTTGATTCTGAAACTGCCGAGAAAGTGCATCGACAGGAACGGTTGCTTCGCTAGCTAACGCCAATGACTCTTTTTGCACCTGGACAAATAAGTCAAGAGTTTCCTTCGCTAGCTTTATCCCAGCGGCAATAGACACCCACTGCCCGGCAAGCTTCTTAAACTCATCTGTTATTCCACTGGACGCACGCTTACCTCTGTGGCCCATCTTCTCCAATGCGTCGGCCATGCCCTTAGGGCCTTCTTCCATCGCCTGCCACATCCGAATCGCTTCGGCGACGTTGGCGCTGACCTTGATGTTGACATCTTCTTTAGCCATGATGTTTTTCTTTCAGTTGAGACCTGGGGCGGTCGTGTGACGTTTGTATTCGTACTTCTGGATAGCTCGCTTGATTCCACACCCCGCAACAGTCGCCATCGCGAGCGTATCAAAGTCAAACAATCGCAAGCCCTCCGATCCAACCAGTTCTCGGGGAACTCGATAGTTTGCTCGTAGCGCCGCACAAACCAGCGTTCGAGAACCGCAGATGTAGGTATGGCCTTTGATCTGCGACTTGAAGCCTCGT
The DNA here is from genome assembly GCA_013152205.1 of Planctomycetota bacterium. Lineage (GTDB taxonomy): Bacteria > Planctomycetota > Planctomycetia > Pirellulales > Lacipirellulaceae > Bythopirellula. The sequence goes on along the minus strand of JAADGV010000032.1, from coordinate 149,072 downwards.
AGTGATAAAGCCGACTGAATTTCTTCGCAGAGCATCGTCAGCGTTGAATCTTTCTGCGCGGCAGGTAGGCAATCGATCAGAGCTACCTGCCACTCGTTGCCGTCGCAGAGATTGACGCTCGTGCTCTCGAACAACTTCGCCCGGCGTAGGTCTTCTGGGCCCGGCCTAGTCTCAGCGTCAAACCCGAACCAGCAAACAGGCTTGCCCTTACTAGTCTTGCTCGATGGCAACCAGTTTGTTTTGACCGTCGACACTTCCGGCGGCTCGGTTGGCTGCGGAGCATCAACGCCCTGCACGACAAACGCGTAGCCAGGCCGACAGCCCAACCCTCGCTCAATTGGATGGGCAGGTAAGCCAGCTACAAGATCCGCGATGCCAAGCGCGGTAAGCTGCTCAGCCGTTGGGTTGACGACGTCAGGAACGAAGATCAGATAATGACCATCATTGGTTTTGGTGCTCATGATTGGTTGACCTGTGCTTTCAGTTGTTTCATTGTTTCGGCCAGAGGATAGTTGCCAGGCTGGCCCGGCATACCGTTCTGTCGCCGTGACTGCCGAACCGTCGTTGAGCGAACGGCGAAAGTGTCAATAGTTTCCAATTGCCTAAAATCAACTTCGATGATTGGGCGTCGAAGCGACCCTCGCAGAGTACCGTGAGAGCTTCCCCCTGCGCCCATGTGCGATCGCTTTTCTTTCTGAGGTGGTGGTGTGCGTGTCATTTATTCCGGTGCTGTCAGCGGCCATGTTGTAGTAGTAGGGGGGGTATTTTTTATTTCTTATATGCAAGAAAGGTTCGGGTAGTAACGCGAAGTGGAGAAAGGGAGATTAAAAAAAGGACCCGACCGAGGGTGTAGGAAGTGCCCTAATTACCCCCGTCGCAGCCATTGCTAGGCAAAACCAGGAACATTTTGCCGGCCACGATCGTGTGGCTGGCCAACACCTTCAGGACACGAAAGCGGTAGTGCTTCCCTGGCTGGGCATCACAAATACAAATGGTCGAACCATCGAGCAACTCGAAGTTGATCTGTCCGCCACGCTCAGTGAAGAAGCCAAGGTTGTCAGGCACAAGGGCCTCATCGTCAGGTGTGACTTCGGCCACGCGCTCGATAACATCAAAGGCGCGATTGATTTGCGCGTCGTGGTACTCGGGGGCAAACTGTTCTACTGCTGTGCTGGTCATGGGTTTTCATCTTTCTAGTTTGGGATGATTGGTTGTACGGCTGTAACAAAAAGGACGGGGCTGAACCCATTGGGTCGTTTTGACAGCCCCGCCCACCACGGATAGCCAGGAGTATTTGATTTCGTTACACACCGGCAAGCTGATGAGTAATGCAGCTCACCGGATCGACTAATCGCTCCTGTCCAAAGGATGCGGTTATTGATTCGTGAGGCCACCTACAGGTGGTGCCAGACCCAACTCGTCCAGCAGATCGTCTATCTCTGCCTCTGTGCTCTCGATTATGCCATCGCATCCTTCAGGCAGCGGTTCAGCAAACTCGGACAGCCACTGCTGTTCGACGTACTGCCGAAAGCCTATGCCTTGTTTCGTGAATTCTGCCAACGCACCTTCGTAGGTTTTGGCACACTCCATAACAAAATCGATTTCTTTCTTAAAAGCTAACATTGGGGTTCCTTCGTTTTGGGATGGTGTAATTGCTTAAAGTTGGTCAGTCGAACGAGATGTTTCGCCAGTCGGTCTTGTCAACGGCATCGCCTGCCGATGCGGCCATGAAGCTAGCAAACTCGCGGTGCTCTTCTCGCTCTTCTGCCGCGATCGCGTTTACCTTCAATCCAGCTGCTCTACCCGACTCATGGGCATCACGTACGGCTAGGTTAGCCGCATCAAGATCAGCCTGAGCTTGCTTGAGCTGCTCGGCGGATTTTAGTTGGGCTTTTTTTGCAGCCCGGCTCTCTGCTGCGAAGTCTCGCGACTCGTACTGCTGGACTCGTTCAAAACGCTGAGTCAGTCGCAAGACGATACGCGGGATGTCAGCGACGTTGATTCCGCCAGCGGTGGCCTGGTGGCGTACCTGCTCAAGGTCAACTTCTTGGCCAGCTTCGATGGCGTCGGCCAGTTGGTCGATGAGTAGCTCCTGAGATTGTTTCGCTGCTGCGGATACTTGTGCTAGAACTGATGTCATGGGTTTTCTTCCTTCACAAAAATGAAAAATGGTTGCCGAAGCTCATGCCGCGGTCGTGGGTGGTTTGGTCAGGGCGGAGGGCTCACACTGCCACCAGCGATGTCTGATGCGATATCTGACGCAATGTCTGATGCGACATCCGACGCAACATCCGTCGCGTCATCCGGTAGCCGCTGTTGTCGGTCTCTGGCTTTCATCGCTGGTTAGCTCCCGTTGGCATGATCGCGGGTAATCCGCCAATTGCTCGTAGGTGGATCGCCTGCGGTCTCGCCTTGGTGCGGAATGCTAGGGCTTCGTTGGGGACGTTGTCACGCTCGAAGTCGTGGTTGCAGCTCTGGCAAACGAATTGGCTCGATACTTCACCTTGGATTGCTAGTACGGCTGTCTTTAGTCCGCAGTGGTCACAATGGGTTATTTGCATTTGTAAGATCACTCTCTTGCTAGGCGCGCGCCACCCCCTTATCCCGGCATATAGCCCGTCGGTCTTCTCTCGATGTCCTGTTACCTCGCTACTTCGCAAAAACCAGCTTTGTTGGGCTGATCTGGCCATTTTCTAGACACCGCTTGCTATGTGCCGGACCGCGTCGCCGGGGTATGCGTCGCGCGGTTTTGTTTCAGCGCCCGAAAATGTAGCGGTTTGTGAAGCCGCATCCCGTCGTGGCACGTTGCCACTCTTACCACCGCTAGCAATATGGCCAGCGTCTTGCTGGATTTCCTACAAACTACCGTTACAACACAGCTGCGTACGTTACCGAAAACGTCGAGTAACTTCTTGCCCTGATCTATGAAACTAGGTATCATGTTGGTAATCCGTTCGCTCGGAACGAACACTTTGGCCTCGCAGGATCACCAGACCTGCGAGGCCTTTTTCTTACTACCCACCAAAGTCAACTTCGGTGAGCTTCTCTTGTACTTGTTGGTTGATTGTTTCAAGTCGACTAGCGTCTTCGCGTTCAAGATCGACCTCTCTTTTGAATACTTCGGTGTCGATGATCGAGTCGATTGTGTTTCGCACGATCTGCTGCAAGTCTGTTGGTTTCAGTGCTTCAAGTTCCCAAGCCTTTTTGCCGTACCTGGCAACGAATCGCTTGTATCCCCCAGCATTCGGCTTTGGTTTTACGAAGTGCTCAAGTTTTCGCTCTTGTACCTGTTCCTTGGTCAGCGCCACCTTAATTGCGGTTATGCTCGCGACGTTAAAATCCTCGACCATCGAAGCTGCAAAAGAGTGGGCGATCTCTTCGCCGCTCGGGTCGAAGTCACTGACCATCAAAACAACGAGTCGATCTTTTCCGCTCTTTAGGAATCGCTCTGCCATGTCCCTGCGTGGCGGCAGCGAAGAGAAACCACGCCCCGTAGTCAGCGGGATTGTGTAATCGTAAAGAACTTGATGCAGTGTTTTGTGAACTGTATTTTTTTCGCAAACAACTTCAATGTGATATGGTTGGCTCTGCATTAAGTCGCGATAGTAGCCCGTAAGAAAATCGTCGAGTTGTTCACGAATAAACGGCTGCGGGTTCGGAAAAATGTTCCAAGTGGTGATCGGTCTTGTTTCATCGCAGATTGCCTCCATTGGCACGAGCCCTTCGATACGAGCTCGGACCAATAGATTCACAAGGTTCTTATAATCGCGTGGTTGGTTTCGATAAGTGGAGTTTGCCTTACTCGCATGCACCAAGGGCGGAGCATTCAGCAACTGATAATGAATACTGCGAACAGTGACAGGAAGAAACGCAGACAGGTCTTTCAGGATTCGCAACACAGCGTCGATCATCGGTCGCTTGGCTTCACTGATCTTCGAGCGGGGCTTTCGCCTGCGAATTGTTATGCCCTTGACATCGAGTTTCGAAACTTCGAACCGATGCTTGCGGAGTTGGCTATATGCTTTGTCGGGATCGCTACTGACAATCTCCTCTCGCAATTGCTCGGCGAGTGTTTTCTCTCGTTGCCGATTATGCTCGCGTAGCAAAGTAACGTACCGCTCAGAATCGTCGCGCCGACAGAACGGAACCACTCGACAATCTATCTCTTTAAGCCCTGCGAGCTGGCACGCTGCAAACCGTCGGTGGCCCGAAAGGATGAATCGATCTTCGGTGACCACTAGGGGCTCTAGCAAGCCATTTTCGGCAATGCTATTTGCGAGCTCTAGAATCTCAGGATCATCGGAATCAACGGGCTTGTATAGCTGGTCATTTTCAGGCGACGGTTGAAGATCGCAAACCGAAAATGAGTCTTGGTTCAGTTCTGCATTTGAGTCTAGAAAAACAGACAATTCCGACGACGATGGCCGGTCGACGTCCCCTCGATTTTTGGCACTATCCATGCTAGACGCCCATTTCGTCTAAGCGAGATTCGGCAGCAACGTGCGAAGTAGGCAGAGGCTGCAGCTTCTCCTGCGTTTTTGAGACGGCAGCAAGGAATTCCTCCAACCATGGCATCGTTGTACATCGTCGGCGCCCGACTCGAAAACTTTTTAAGCGAATGCCGTTCACGCCAGAATCGCACCAACGAATAAGCGTGTTTCGGTGCGGCCGGCCCGGCAGGATCTTGGATGCTTCGATAAGCGTAAGGGGATCTTGGGCAAGCAATCCAGAAGAAACCATTTTGAATTCTCCAGCTATGTCGCTGAAGGATGAGCAAAAGAAGCGCACGCACTACCAGCGACGATGTTAAAAAACAACGTCCTGGTAGGCTGCTGTCTACGATCCGGATACCGCTAAGGGCCCACTTGATCGCTCGTTCACCGGCTCTGAGGTATCCGCCCGCCGAAATCGCATGGATAAACGGTTGCGCTGCTACTGGCCATTGTGGACAGTCCTACTCCTTTTCCCCCACAGATACGAGCGATATATGACTCACTCGCCGGACTTTCTCAAGTCCCTTTACTCCCTGGAGAGCATCGCCAAACAAGTTATTCCTGCATGGCCCCGTGGGCGATTTTGCATGTTGCGACTCATCTTCGGTCGCTCAGCATGAAAGCATCCTATTGGAGTTCACTATGTGAGTCAAGTATTTTTTGTGACCGAAATCACCCTATTCGCAACGCCACCTCTTTTGCTTTATTGATGTCCAACTCGGCATAGATTTCTGTGGTGTTGGCTGTGGCATGTCCGAGGATCGATTGCGCCGCATCCAAGCCAAACTGTTTTCGCACGAGTGAAGCAGTGGTGTGCCTCAACTGGCCAGGCGTCCAAGGCTCCACGTCTGCCCGCTTGCAGGCTCTTGTGATGGCCCTTCGATAGCTGCTCACCTGATAGCACTCAGGTTTGCCGCTATCAGTTTGGGAGACAAAGCACCACTCGCCGAACAGATACTTTTGCAGGATTGCTTGTGCCTTTGGACCGATGGCAATTTTTCGAGACTTCCCACGCCAAGTATTTTTATGACTCGCAGGCGAGAAAATCCAAACCGAGCCACTCCGGTCGATCAACTCGGGCCGAATTCCCACCAACTCAGCAGGTCGGCAACCGATCAGTTGATGCACCCGCACCATATCGGCCACACGAGGCGACAAATGCTTTAGGGTTGCTTTGATGTCATCATCGCTTACCGGCTGAATCGGGTCTTTTTCCTTTGCGCCGCTACGTCCCTCACGAAGCCCCTTAACGGCCCGTAGTGCCTCTAGGTTGGTGGCCGGGATGATCTCTCGCCCTACTGCCCAAGTGAATATCTGGCGTATCCTGACAACCTGACGATTGATGTTTTTTCGCGTCCAGCCTTTCTCGATCATGGCTTCGCGGACTTCCAATAATCGAAGCGGGCCGAAATCTTTGGCGGACGTGCTACCGGCATGATTGCGTAACCACTTGGCAACAATCACGAAGTGGCCGTACTCCCTCGCATCGTAGTAGCCGTACGCCCACTCCAAGAATTGAACGAGTAGTTCGCTAACGGTCGGGTCGGTCGATAGCTTGGGTGGTTCCACGTGGTAACCGCCGATCAGATCGGCATACTTAGCCTTGCTTTCAGGGGAACCGTAAACGCCAAGTTTTATTTTCCGACCATCGATTCGAACGAAGGCACGGTCGGCCCGATTCTTTTCTCGCTGACGGGAATACTTGGGGGGACGAATAGAAGGCATTGCGATCTCCTTTTTCAAAACGTACCCCACGTGGGGTACACTCCCGAAAAAACAGTCGCACGCTAGAACACCCAGCGGTCAGCTTAAAGGCTTGATCGACAACAGGTTACAGAAAGTGGAGCCGAGGGGGATCGAACCCCTGACCTCCGGCTTGCAAAGCGATTCGGTGCCTGTTGTTTTACACTGCCCTGATAGGCTTTTGCTGGCATACTAGCGTTTGGGTGATACGTTTGCTAGGACCATTTTGGAACATTGAGCACCATACGTATCACAAAATGTATCACCTAGCCCCGGTTCAATTCTCCGGGGTGTCTTTTGGTAAACACCGACCGCCCCACTGCGAGACGGTCGGCGGGATCTTCTGGTCAGAATTCCTTGTGTTTCGGCTTCCCATTTTCGTCGTAGTAATCTTCTGGTTGCAACAACTTATCGACGTCGAAATACAGGTCATGGTAGAGGCAAAGAATGTCCTCCAATTCACCAAAAATATTGCTGAGGATATCTCCATCGCGGTAGCGGTTATCGAGGTAGGTCTCCGGCGGTAGTTTGCAGCCAGTGCTTTTATCCGCCTCGATGAGGTACAGGTGCCCCCGGGAAGCGTTTTCACCCTCAAAAATTTCATCGGGCTGGTACGTTACGCGTATCTTACCACGAGTGAGTTCGTTTATCCGTTGCACCTTTGCCTCCGGCTCCAGCTTCGCTAACTCTTCGCGGACAGTTAAAGCCTTCAGTTTTGCAGTTGTAGTCATGGTATTTTCTTTCAGTAGTATGGTTGTGGTTGGTTCAGGATTGGCTGGCGTACTGTTGCACAGTCTCCAAATCATCGACAGCATGAACGCAGACATCATCATCGGGAAAGAGGATATCAATCTGCGTGGCAATCGAGAGCGGATAGTCCCGTACGAACTGCGCGAAGTTCGATCGCTTCGGTTGCTGCTTGCGCTCTGGTTTGAGTTCGAGCGCCATGGCATCGCGGATTTCACGAAGACAAACGGCAAACGCTTCAGCCCGCGAGACCGTGAAGCCGATCCGCAACAGTTCCTCGATGAGCTGGCTACGGAACGAAGCAAAATCGACGACGTCCGCGTAGGTAACGGGCCGTGCGAGAAACTGACTCGCTCGCCCCAGGGCATTGCGAAAGCGTTTTAGCTTTCCGGCTGAGGGTTCGAAGAGGTGCTTTTCGATAAAGACCTCATCGAAGTACACAGCGAGCGGCTGTGACGAATCAAAGGTAGCCATCGGCAAACCTTTCTGCGCCGGGAGGGCGCAAAGAAAGCGCCGTGGTGCATTGGCGATGCTAGGCGGAGATGAATCCGCCCGCGGACCTTGCGGCTATCGCTCACCATCACACCACGGCGCTCTATTTTCATCTTTTGTTTAAGCATTTCATCGATTCCCAAAAGGGCATTTAGCCCTCTCAATATGAAGAATGGCTATCCTTTTGTCAACGTAGTTCTTGGAATGTCAGCCACCCGCCCACGGCCACGGCACCACTCAGGTTGAGCACAAGGGCCTCGCCAGCGACTGTCTCCATCAACCCCCAGCCCGCGTGGCCCTCCAATATGCCGTTTGTAGCCAGAGCCATCGGCCCACTAATTTCGGTCGAGCCCGACTTCAGTTGTACGCTGACGGCACCGCTGGCCACCAAGACCAGCCCCAGCAGACGCAACTGCTTTCCGGATACCGCAGCGACCAGCGTGTTATCGCCCGAGGTGCTGGCGTCGATCTTGGCGAATCGGATGGCGCCATTGGCTTCCAAGACACTCATAGGATTTTCCGTTCTTGGGTGAGGGCGGAGCCCGCTCAGCAGGCCGACGCCGGCGGCAAGCAGACGTCGGGTATCGAACCACCTACGGCGGCCAGTGCCGTGACATAGTCGCAGCCATGCCGCAGGGCGTGCTGACTGGCTCGATCGCTGATGTCCTTGCGGCTCTCGTTGAAGTCCTCGAAGGCCCCGCACAACTCAGCATGGGCCTGCTGACGGGCTTCGTAGCGCTGGACATCATCAGACGCATCGCGTGGCTGTTGGTAGTGCATCGAATCTACCTCAGGGCGGCGAAGGCGTTGGTAGTTTTTGCGTTTGTCATGCAACATCGTTGCTGCGTCCGTGTTTCCGGCATCCTCATAGCCTGCCTCGCCGCCAGGTAAGCCCACCGGCATCGATTCTGCCATCAGCTTACGCAAGAACTGAAACTCAGACGTCATGCCGATCGCTTCCATGATTTGAGCAATCAGCCCATCGTTGCCTGTCGTTTCGCCGCCTTGGTAACGATGTACGGGCGACTCGGGTTCGACGGTGGCCGTATTGATTACAAATTCGCCGCCATGTTTTTCGCTGTAACGGATTTTCCGCTGCTGTGCTTTCAACTCTCGATACTCAAGTGGATTGGCCATGGTATTTTCCCTTTCAGTAGTAATAAAAATGGGCGGCGGGACACGCTTCCCAGGCAAAACCAGCGTGCTTTACGACCCGCCGCCACACGGTCTGTGAAAACACGGCGGCTGGTGGGTGTGTTCGCAAGAAACACCCGGGGCATTCACCGACCCATGCCAGCCGCCGCGCTCTGAAATGTTAGACTGCAATCACCTTGGTAGCGGATCGAATCTCCTCGAATGTGTGAACGCAATTGTCGACCGCACCCAGGTGCGGCTGACGCTGTGGACCACTTACCGAAGGCGGGAAGGTTTTGCTAACAGGAGCTTTTACTTCGCCCTTGCGGCAAGCCTTTGCTTTTGCCGTGTCAGGGTATCCTTGATCGTCAAACCACTCATAAATCTTGGCGATCTGATAGTCGCTGACTTTCTGCTCGACCAAATCTTCGACCGTCTCAAGTGCAACCACTCGTTCAACGGGGAGCGTCGGGTCAAGCAAGTTATCTTGCTCCTCGAAGGCAAGCTGAATCCGCTTGGATATTGCAGGGCCCCACGTGCCGACATGGTCTCGCCAGTTGAGACCGTATTGCCCGACACTCTCGGCTAGTGTCGTGGCGTGCGCGAGGAATGCCCAGCTCTTTTGGGGCCAACCGACTCCGGGCTCGATAGCGACGCAATCGAGCAAACTCTCGAGCGCATCGTACAAGCTCTCCGGCGGTCGTCGTTGGCCCGAATTTAGGAAGTCGACGTTTTCACGATCGAGTAGTTCGAGCGCCTTTGCCGTTGTTTGGCATCGCGCTAGGGCGATGTCCTCGGCAGTGGTTCCGTCGTCAATCAGTTCATCTAGTGCGTTTGCAGTCATAGCGTCTCCTGGGGTTGGGCTGCCCTCACATCCAATTCGTGAGAAGCAAATGAAATAACGCCGAAATCGGCGGTGTGGTTTTTTCGCTCGGCTATCGAAGCTGGTTGGCTATCGATTGCTTCGGTCAGGTTGTGGTAAAGACTCTGCAAGATCGGCCTCAACGCTTTCTGCGTACTATCCGGGCAGCGATGCTTACATATTACGGCGATTGAGGCCACCTCAGCCATCAGGCAAATCGCATACGTGCTATCTGACGGCCAGTGCTTGCGTAGGTGCAATCGCATGTACTGAATAAGCAGTCGGGAAACTTTGTAGAGTTCTTCTTCTTCGCCATTGAGGCGGCCTTCACCGTTGACCAAAGGTTTCAATAAATCGCGGGCGTATTCCTGGAATCGCTTTGCATGGCTGGCTAGATTCGTCTCGTTGATTGCAATCATTTTTTAGGTCTCCCGTTATGTGACGTTCGGCGGGTCTCCAGAAAGTTCTGAGGAACTGGTGATTTTTAGGGTTCCGTCGTAGTCCTCAAAATTTGTGACCGGATTGACGCCTACTGGTAGTGGCTCATCGACTACGGCGGGGTCGGCGGACATCAGGTAGGTTAACCTTTGGCTAACGCGGTGGATGGTGTCCCGGCCGTCCGGAGACCGGATGGGGGCCAGGATCTCTGTCCTAACGTCAGCGGGATACGCTTGGCCTTTCGCGTCGTTAGCACTAGCAATCAGATAGGAGTTTGCCTCGGGCACCTCAGGCATCGCTCCCACTCGCTCGAAGTCGATAACCACAATTCGCCGTGACTGGGTCTCCGCTAGCTTGACCACTGCAGCGGCAGGATGTTTTTTCACGAGCAGTTTCCCATTTTTGCCCATAGAACTCGATCGCGGCATCTGCAACAGCATTGGGGCGCGCTCGTAGGTCGTACTCATCTTCGCCATCGTGTAGATGTTTTCTCGCGTTGCCGTGGAGTACGTATCAATGTCCTCGGGGAGTGATGTCGACGTCTCGATGACGGTGGTATCATCTTCGCGATCATCGCTCTTTTTTGGAGCGGCTTTTTTGCTTGGTGTGTTTCCTCGCGGTCCAACATGGTACGGCCCGCTGCACGGGTTTTGTAGATAACACTGCAATAGATAAATCACGGCGGGGCGTCGTTCTCCGTCAGGAAGATCGGACCCAGCTTTGTATCCATACGGTTTTGGGACTCGTGAGCGCTGCGAGTCATAGTCGGTCCCAGCAATCAACGAGAACGCTGAGTTCCCTAGACTGGGAAGTTTTAGGTCGCGCCCGAGATCGTGCGCGCGTAGGCCCATTAGTAGTTTTTTGGAACTTGCGACATCGGTACGACGAACTCGCATGCGCAGTTCTACGACTGGCAGCTCACCAATGTGGTCGGTGAGCGTCATGCTTTCAACAAACTTTCCCTGGCCAACAATCGCCAGGAAATTGATCCTCGCTTCAGCTACCTGCAGCGCCCTCTCGATCAGCAATTGCTTGTTGGCGCTTGGATCCCCTTCGAGCCGGACACTAATTTCCGAAAAGAAAAAGGTGCTATTGTTCACCGTCTCGCTGTGAACTGCGCTCATCTTCGTCGCAGGCCATGGGGCTGCCTGATGCACCTGCCGGTCGGTCACCTCATAACTGCAGGTGAGGCCGTCTTCTTCAGCGTTAAACACCACCCGCTCGCGGCGAAAGCTGCCTTCCAGAGGCGGAATGACCACCGGTTTGAAGTAATGCCCCGCTTGTGGATCCCCAGGCACTTGCGGTCCTCGCGATAGTCGCAACTTGCCGCTGATAGTACGGGTCGTAAAAAAGTTAGCATCCATCGACTCGGAAACACGCCACCGATTATTGATGATGAGTCCGTCTCCACTGCGGTTGCTGCAATTGCCTACGACTGCTTCAATCGTAAACGAGACCCGAAACGCAGAAGCACCGATTGGCGTCACGCTGATGTTCTTGGGCTTGGGTCCGTTTTCAATGTCGGCGTTCTGGGCTTGGTGCTGTCCGCCTGGCCCTACGATGTCAATGACCGTATTGCCGTCGATCACCACAGTGAGTTGCTTGCGCGGGGTTCCAAGAAGATCCTGTATCGCAGATAGTTGTGTGAATGCGTTTTCGTTCGTGCCTGTGCCCGCGGCTATATAAGTTTCGGCGCTCGTAATGGGCACGCGCTGAGCGTGTAGGATTCCATCGAACTGTAGCTTGAACCGCTGGCCCAGGAGATCGGTTTCGGTCGAGTCATAGACGATCTCTTGATCCCACTGACGGGTAAGTACGTTATGCAGCTTCACACCATTGTAGGTGACGTCGGTGGCCATTAGATGCGACTCCCGGGTGTCTCATTAGGTTTTTGGTTGAGTGCTTGGTCAACGTATTCGCCTCTAGCTGCTTCTCGCATCCAGTCAAGCGCGTCTGTGTTGAGTTGTCCTTTGCCGAATCCGGAATTGTAATTTCTGACTGCTTCCGTGATTCCGGTAGCCTCGAGCGCATCCGCAAAATACCCCCCGCCTTCGGCCCCTTTGTCGAGTATCCAATTTCTTGTGTTCTCGTAGGCATTTCCGAAAGGTTGTGTTTTCTTCTCCAAACGCATGAGCGAATCGCCGAGAGCTACCGTGGTTGCCGCGACGCTATTGCCACGTCGGACATTCTGCTGCATGTTGAAAACTTCCTTTTGTGCGGCAAGCCCTGCAATCTGGCCGTTGTACATCGCCAAATTATTGGTGGCTGAATTGTTCAACGACTTAGCGAAAAAAGTGGCTGCTTTGCCTGCCAACGCAAGCCCTGCGGCGGTGCTGACCGATGCCTTGAGTAGCGCCATGCCACGAGTGCCCGCCGATTTCGCGCGGCTAGGTGGCGGGGGGATTGGCGACTTGCCCTTGGGGTGCATGCGAGAGGGCCAGGGGGAACAGTTTTTTCTCTCTCTTTTTTCCCCTCCCTCGCGATCGCTTCTGCCTCCTGCGATGACGCTCGTAATCGCCGTGCCACCTGCCGCACGTAACAACGCCCCTCCGCCAAGACGTAGGCCCGCCATAGCCGCCCCGCCACCGGCACGGCGTAACAACGCCCCTCCGCCTACACGCATGGCCGCAGAGCCAGCTGCGCGTAGAAGACCGCCCATGATTGGCACAATAGGTAGCGGCATTAGTATTTACTCCTATTCTGGGTATCAGTTTTTTTCACGCAATCTTCGTACTCGCGGCGCTCTTTCACCTTGGCAGCGATGCGTTCCATCATGGCGGCCATGCCCTCCGCTGGCGACTTACCGGCGACGCGGTACTCTTCGTCGCTGGGCGCGAATTCGATTCTTGTCGTCGGCTTGCCTACGGCGTATTCCAGCAACAATCTAGCTGCCGGGATGTTTCCAGCTTTGGCGCGTGCGAGTATCGCCTTGGTGACTTCGGCCAGCTCGCTTGCGGGCAGGGCTCCGCAGAACGCATCGAGAAACTCTGTCTCGCGTTCCCGTCTAGGTCGACCGCGAGACAGAGTGTTGCCTGCCGTGAATCGGCCTGCGGCGTCTCGGCCCTCAAGTTTTGCGGTGGTTACCATATCCGTTTCTTTTGCCGATTAAACGGCTGTGATTTGTAGCTTAGCTTTGGTGAGGAACTCTCGGGTTTCGCGGTGGTTGTCGCGCTCGAAGTGGTGGCCGCAAAATCGGCAAATGAACTGGCTCGATACTTCACCTTGGATTGCCAGTACGGCTGTCGGTTGGCCACAGGCGTCGCAATGGGTTGTTTTGTTGGTCATGCGGGGGCCCCGTTCATCTCGGCCAGCGCTTGCAGCAGGACGGCTCGTTTCATTTTTTTGCCTAGGAATTTCCGCTCGTTTTCATTTGGAACGGCACTTTCTAGTAGTGCTTTGACTTCATCCTCCGGCATCACGTCGAGGTCGGGGCCGTATTTGGCCTCACGCTCTGAAAAACGCTTTCGTTCATCCGCCGCTTCTCGATTCGCCCGATCGGTTTCCGCTTGTTGGTCGGCAAATCGTCGGTCGGTTTCATCGCGCCGCTGGTTGCGCTGGTATTTTTCATCCCGTGGGGGCCACCCGGCCCGAATGCCAGCAAGGCGATCGTAGAGGGCACCTGGGCCCCACGCACCCGGGGAGGCCCGATACTGAGCGATGAGCTTGGTGGCGTCGCTAGGCGTCAGTCCGCGGGCCTTGGCTTCCCTGACGGCTGCCGGAGCAGCACCCACCTTTAGTAGAATCAGTTCCTCCTCCACCTCCTCCCAATTGGAGGTGGATGGGATTGACTTGGATGGACGTGGCTTGGATGGACGTGGTATAGAGGGTACATTCTTCGACTTGTCCCCGGGCTGTCCCTCGGTTGTCCCTGCGATGTCCTTGCCCGTCTCTTGTTCATCCGATGTCGTCTCGGTTTGGTCTCTCTTCTGCTTCTTGGCCGCTCGAGCGCGTCGTTTTTTCAACCGCTCGGTAACAAAGCCGGGACAATGGTCCACCCAATCATGCACCGAAAGGCGGTCTTCTGTGTGCTCATCGAGCCATCGTGATTCAATCAAGGCTTTGATGAGCTGAGCCGAATCGTGCTCCCAACCGATGTAGTCCGCGATTTCATCGTCGCTGAATCTGCCAATGTCGCCCTCGTCGGCGGCTTCCGACGTCAGGTGCCAGATTGATTCCAATATGCCGACGGCGGCGTAAGATGGGACATCTAGTAGACGTGCCAGCCGCTTCGTTTTGGGATGGTGTAGTGTGCCTATTTTCATCTCGATGCCCCCCTATTTCACGCCCAAATCGTCCAGTTGCTGTTCGGCGTGCCGATGTCCAGCAGTTGGTAAAGGAGCACAAGATGCATCATTGGCCGTCATGGCCGAGATAAAATCGTTGATGGCTCCGAGTGTGGTAAGACGTCGATGACCGCATCGCCACGACTTCAAGATCACACCGTCGAACCCACGGTCACACCATCTCCTTAGGGTGTTTACGTGTGGTCGGCCTGGGACGTGATTACACGCCTCATTGAGCGTCAAAAAATCGCCGCTCGCGATAGAACTGGGCATTTTTGCACCTCACTTGAGTGGTAGGCGCACTGCGAGCAGGCATAGAAAAAGCCTGCTCACAGCGCACAATTCGCGCTGTGAGCAGGCTCATTTCGGTGGTTTGACGCTTCCGAAAATCCCTGATTTGTTAGTGAGAAGCCCGGTGTTCGTTCCGGTCCTATTTATCCATGGCCCGTCAAGCTAATACAGTGCCCATCCAGGTTAGGCAGCCACTTCCAACTAACACTACTGATTATGCGAAAATATAATTACTGGTCAATACTGTTTTGATATTATCTATTTACCCTATCCGAAACGCCACTTCTGCGGCCTTGCTCTTATCCAGTTCAGCGTAGATTTCAGTGGTATTTGCCGTCGCATGACCAAGGATCGATTGCGCCGCATCCAGGCCAAACTGTTTTCGCACTAGTGAAGCAGTAGTGTGCCGCAACTGGCCAGGCGTCCAAGGCTCCACATCTGCACGCTTGCAGGCTCTTGTGATTGCCCTTCGGTAGCTGGATACCAGATACCGCTCTGGTTTTCCTTTATCCGTTTGGGAGACAAAACACCAGTTTCCGAAAAGATACTTTTGCAGGATGGCTTGCGCTCGAGGCCCGATGGCAATGCTACGTGACTTTCCGCGCCAGGTGTTCTTATGGCTCGCTGGCGAGTAGAACCAAACGGCCCCGCTTCGGTCGACGTCTTGGGGCCGTATTGACACCAGCTCAGCAGGTCGGCAACCGATTAGCTGATGCACCCGCACCATATCGGCCACACGAGGCGACAAATGCTTGATAGTCGCCTGGATGTCATCGTCGCTTACCGGCTGGATCGGGTCTTTTTCCTTTGCGCCGCTACGTCCCTCCCGAAGCCCCTTAACGGCCCGTAGTGCCTCTAGGTTGGTGGCTGGGATGATTTCCTCACCAACCGCCCAGGTGAAAACTTGGCGAATTCTGACGATCTGACGGTTGATGCTCTTGCGAGTCAAGCCGTGGGCAATCATGGCTTGGCGAATTTCCTTGAGACGTTTTGGCCCGAAGTCCATAGCAGAGATGCCACCGGCATGATTACGCAACCACTTGGCAACAATCACGAAGTGGCCGTACTCGCGGGCATCGTAATAGCCGTTTGCCCACTCCAAAAATTGAACGAGTAGTTCACTGACGGTCGGATCGGTCGATAGCTTGGGTGGTTCCACGTGGTGACCACCGATCAGGTCGGCATATCTAGCGTGGCTTTCAGAAGAGCCAAAATTCCCGAGATAGACCCTCTTGCCTTCTATCCGTACGTAGGCGCGGTCGTGTCGTCCCTCACGCTTTTGCCGGGAGTATTTCGGGGGACGGGAGACGCCAGAGGGGTGGGAGGAATCAGGCATGCGAAGCTCTCCTTTCGGCCAAAACGTATCAACTTTGATACATTTCAATCAGGACAGTCGCACGCTAGAACACACACCCAGCGGTCAGCACAAAGGCTTGGTCGACAACAGGTTACAGAAAGTGGAGCCGAGGGGGATCGAACCCCTGACCTCCGGCTTGCAAAGCCGGCGCTCTCCCAGCTGAGCTACGGCCCCAGGAGTAGGTGAGATATCTAAGTGGATGACTGAGCTTCCAAAGGCTATCGTCGGTCATCCGTCTCGTTTTTCAGTTTGCGGACGCGGGAAGATTCGATAACTACCGCAAACTGACTTTCTCTCCGTGAGTTCGTGAGATTGTATCAATAATTGGAAACATTGCAATCCGGGCACTCTGTACTCCAGGACGACTGCAAAGTCGGCGATCAATGATTGTGGGAGGCGTCTCTGACGACGAAAGTCACGGCATTTGACTTGTTCGTCGTCAGAGATACCTCTCACAGCGACTTTGCAATTCTCCTGCTCCGTGTCCTGGAACTGCTAAGTCGTGCCGTTCGTAGCTAGACTCTAGTGGGGTCGATTTTTTGACTTTGCAGTTGCCCGCAATGTTGAGCCACGACCATACGATATTTTTTCTTACCTTGGTCTAAGGCAACAATCGTTAGGAAATCGTGTATTATTAGAGTATCTAGAATTACGTTTTTTTTGGATTTCAAAGAAAGAACAACCCATGCGTAGCGTCCCTATAGTTCACCTCTGTTTGTTTGCCGTACTGAATATCCCTTCGTTTGCCGTTGCCGAGCGAACAACCTCGCCGCCAGAAAATCCGCTCTTCGCATCGATACCTGACGAAGTTTTCCTGCAAGAGATTCCTTTGAAGATTGAATCTACGGCTCCCGTCACGGCAATCGCCGTAGCAGACGGTTCGGTGTTTTCCGTTATCGAAGGCAAGCTACACACGCTCGACAAAGGGCAACTACAAGCGGCTCCCGACGCACCGACCGGTATCAAACGACTATTCACACTCGACAATCGGCTGTGGGTAACCACTGCGAATGCCGTCTTTGTTCTAAACAAAAACCAAGCGACCAAGGTGTTCGACAAGCCGATGGTCGATCTCTGTATTCATCGCGGTTCGATTCACGGCGCAACCGATGCGGATATCTACCGTCTCGAAGACGGGCAGTTCAAAAACATTAAGCCCGAGACCGGTTGGCTCACAACAAACACCACGATGATTATGGCCGATGGTACGCAAGTGTTGGCCGATCCCATCCAGATCCGCCCGATACGCCGCATTGCTTCGTACAACGACACGCTTTATCTTTTGCGTCCCCAAGGGCCAGCGCTCCTAGAAGGCGCAGTATTCCAGAAAGAACATGTCGAATGGGGCATGCTGCCATCAACGAGTGTTCGCGATATGCTCGCCCTAGGCAGCCGCGTCTATATCACCACCGATCGCGGCGTCGCCGTTCTGAGCGGTACCGCACTCGCAAAACTTACGGGCGACCAGGGGCTTCCCTACGAAGACACCACTTGTCTGGCCCAAGGCTTTGCCGGCGACCTGTGGATTGGCACCACCACCGGAGCGATTCGCAAGACCGGCGACAACTACCACTACTTCGGCGCACAACATTGGCTGCCCGGCGACAATGTTCACGACATCGCGGTCAGCGACAAAACGGTTTATGTTGCGACCGACAAAGGCATCGGAGTCATCCAATACGAGCCGTACACACTGCGAAAAAAAGCGGCTTACTTCGAGCAAAACGTCGAGGAGTGGGGCCACAAGCGGCTTGGCTTTGTTCACATGCTCCATTGGAATGGCCAAGAAAACGGTTGGCTACGAGAAATCAGCGACAACGATGGCGGGCACACCGCCCACTACCTTGCAGCCATGTGTTTTAAGTATGCTGTCACCGGCGACAAAGCCACACGGCGCGAAGCCGTGGATGGTTTCGAGGCCATGCGTTGGTTGCAAACAATTACAGGGACCGATGGTTTTTTTGCTCGTGCGGTTTGGGCCGTTGGGGTCGATCAGGGAGGGCGTTCGACCCGTGGCAGCGGCGGTCTCCCGGCGAAGTGGTATGAGACCGACGATGGCCTTTGGCAATGGAAGGGCGATACCTCTAGCGACGAAGTCAACGCCCAGTTCTACGCAGTCAGCCTCTTCCACGATCTGGTTGCCAAGGGCGACGAGAAGAAAAAAGCTGCCAACCTTCTCGGACGCATCGCCAAGCATATTATCGACAACGGTTGGGTGCTGCGTGACATGGATGGACAACCGACTCGCTGGGGGCGTTGGGATCCAGAATATCTTCTGCAACCCTACGGCTACGCATCTCGTGGCCTCAACGGGATGGAAGCGCAAAGCTACATGTGGACCGCCCATGCACTCACGGGCAATCCCATCTACCGGGACGGGCTCAATCAGTTGCTAAAATGGAAGTATCATACGTTCACAGTGCGTCAGAAAATCACGTTCCCACCCGAGGATGTCGTGCCGTGGGACGACGAACTCGCCTTTCGCGCTCTTCACCCACTCATCGTCTATTGCGACGATCCGTATCTTCGGGGCATTTATCTCCGCGCCTTGCAACGCCATTGGGAAGTATTGCGAATACAAAAAATCCCCTTCTTCAACTTTATTTATGGCGGTCTCACCGGCAACGACTGCGAGGCGGCCGAGGGTGTTCAGCATCTGCGCGAATGGTCGCTCGACACGGTGAATTACTCCTACCACAATTCTCACCGTTCCGACCTCGGCGTTGAACCGGGCTACACGCCCTACACAAAAGGCACCCGCGCTATCTCACCTCGCGAACAGGCGAGCAAGTGGGAAAGCCGCTTCGCACTCAACTACGATGGTGGCGGCGGGGGACGTAGCGTGTATCCACCGGTGGGATGGTTAGAGGACTACTGGATGGGACGCTACTACGGCATGATCCAACCACCCACAGTCACCGACAAACAACTGCTGACCGTACCGCCAAGTCGCGGAGGTCAGAAAGGCGCCAAGCCCTATGAAGGCCCGCCACGGCCATAGAAATCGAAAACTCATGCGACATACTAGCCGCGAGCGGAAGCCGCGGTTTCTCACGGAAGGGCAGGGCGGAATGCTACTTGCCGTTATACTTCGCCCGCACGGCCTGCGATTCCTCAAACATCTCTTTGTCCGCCTTTGTCCGTGTGGCGACTGCCTCGGCGCGAAGGCGAGCTAGTTCAGCGGCCTTGGCTACTTCGGTCTTTTGACTTGCGAGTGTTTGAGATTCGTTCATTGCTGCGACGAGCTTTTCGTGCTCCGCTTTAATCGCTGTGAGTTTTTTCGCAGCTGCGTCGGCGGCTGCTTTTCGAGCTGAAAATTCGCTGGTCACTTTCTCTTTGGCTGCGTTAGCGGTGGTGAACAGGACGGTCTCGGCAGCCAGCTTTTTTGCGGCAGCGCTGGCCGCGGCAGCAAACTTCGCTGCCGCCGCAGTAAACGCTGCCTGTTCGGCCTTGGCTGCCGTTGCTGCTTGAGTCGCGGCTGCGACTGCCGCTTGTTGTTTAGTCAACTCTTGAGCAGCAGCAACAACCTTTTGCTCTGCCGCGGTTAGCTGAGGAGCGTACTCTGTCACAGCCGTCTGTGCCGCCTGAACTGTCTTGTCGGCTTCGACGACGGTCGCGTTGGACACAGCCAAAACAGCGGCGGCTGCTTTGCTCGCCTCCGATGCTGCCTTCAAAGCTGCCTGAGCCTTTGCTGCACTTGCAGCCATCTGCTTGGTTTGCTCGGCAGCAGCCGCTAGCTTCGCCTCAGCTGCTGTGGCAGCTGCTAACGCTGCGGCATCTGCGGTATCTGAAGCAGCCACCGTACGCGCTTGCGAAAGCTCGGCTTCTGCTGCTGTCATCGCTGTGGTGGCGACCGTCACCGCTGCTGCGGCTTGCTTCACTTGCTCTCCGGTCGCAGCAACCGTTTGTTGTTTGACGGTCGCGTCCTTAGCCGCAACGGCCTGTGCGGCTTTGGCTCCGGCCGATTTTTTCTGCATCTCAGCCATAGCGGCTGCGCGTTTGCCCGTTTCTGCTTTAACGGGTGCCAGGGCCTTGTCGGCTTCTTGTTTTGCATTCGCTGCGGTATTGACGGTAGCAATAGCCGCTTCGAGTTGCGAAACAGTAGCAGACGCTCGCATGGCCAGAGTCGGCGGATTCGGCGGGAGTAGTGCTACCTGTTGCCCCGATTCGAGATCAAGCAGGCGGACTTCGCCCGAAAAATCACCTGCAACCACTCGCTTGCCATCGTGGGTAACGCAAACAGACAGTGCAATATCGCCAAACGTCGTTAGGTTTTTGACGAGCGCGCCGTCTCCCTTCCATAGTTTAACAATTCGATCGCGTCCGGCGGAAACCAAACGCCCGTCGGCGGCAAAGCTTACTGAAGTCGCACCGCCGCCATGGGCTGCCCAACTCTTGATCTGCTTGCCTTCTTCGGGGTTCCACAAGCGCACAGTACCATCGAGTCCCGACGTAGCAACAACCTGCGAGTCAGGTCGCCAAGAGACCGAGGTGACTTCGGTCGAATGTCCCTTGAGCGACGCTACTTCGCGTCCTGTTTCTGCCTCCCAAAGGAACATCCCACCACTACGGTCGGCGGTGAACAGCAACTCACCATCGGGGCTGAATGCAATTGCCGTGATCCAATCGGTATGCTTGCGAATCTCGAAGGCGAGCGAATTGTCGGCCGCTTCGTAGACTCGTACTACTTTTTGAGGTCCGCCCAACGCAAACAGAGTTTGCTTGGCGTTTACATCTGCGGCCAGCACCGTGTCGTATTCGTCGCCCGCTGAAATGAGTCGGCTGCCCGTTTTTACATCGTAGAGCGAGGCTAGGCCGATCGCTGCGCCACGTCCACCTGCAATCATCAAGCGGCTGCCATCGCGAGAGAACGCGACCACCTGCGGATTCCGTTCTAGAAACGGCACAACACCTAGCAAGCTTCCGTTGCCCGTATGATAGAAAGAGACTTGGCGTTGCCCTGCGACCGCGACCAACGGTGCCCAGGGGCTAGCCGCCAACGAAGTGACTGCTGCTGCACGCGAGGAGTAAACCACGGGTTCGCGTAAAAGCGATTCCGGCATCGCAGCCGGGCCTTCTGGTTTGCCCGTTTTGATGGGGCCCATCATTGCCAAGCCCGACTTTTTCTTTACCTTAGCCACCGAGCCGCTATTCTCCAGCGCTCCGCCCTCAATCCACTTGCGAATGATGGCGAGCTTATCTTCGGGGAGCTTATCCGCCTCGGGCGGCATTTTCGGTTCGTCTTCGTGGTTCACCAACAGCCATAGCCGCGAGCTTTCTAAATCACCGCCAAAGACTACCTCGCCACTGGCACCGCCTTCTAACGTGGTGGCAAAAGCGTCAATCGCGAGGTCGCCTTTCTTCGAATCGGCCGCATGACAAGACAAGCAGTACTGGCGAAAAATGGGCCGTACGTGGTCGTCGTAGGTAACCTTCGCTGGGGGCGCATCCTCGGCGTAGGCAGCTCCCGAGAGGAGCGTAAACGCGACCAAGGCAATAAAGCCACCAAGGGCGTGGAGGGTTGTTTGGACGTGGTTGGAGAGTTGAGTACGTGTCATATGAAGTGTTTCATCCAAAGAGACGGTCACCATTTTATTCGCGCACATATTGTGCCCCATGAATCAATATTAGTTAAATAGCGGGCCTCACATTGCGAGAAAACACGCAATGCCAAGCTGCTAGTGGTTGAACAAAAATTCTCGGGAGTTGAGCAGCGCCCAATAGGCGTCTTGTAACTCAGCGACGGGGCGTTCAGCTTCGCCGACCAACGCCAAAATTTTCGTACGTTCATCTTCGGTAGGCATACGGCAAAGGCTGCGAATGGTAATTTCGTCGAGCACTTCGGAGGGCGTTTTTCCGGCGTCTAACAGTTTCTCGATCACCTTCCCCTGGCTAATCTTGCCACCCACCGCATTACCATTCACCAGATGCAAAGCCTGGGAAAGCGTTGGCTGAGTGTCGACTTCGCAGGAGCAGACCGTATCGCGTTTTGCACGGCCAAAGGTAGTCAAGAAATAGGTACTCGTTTTACCATCGGCAATGTGAATTGCTCGAGCGCCGAGTGGCAAGCCGCGAAACTTGTCCTTGGTTTCGGTAATTTGGCTAATGCTATCTAAAAACATTTCGGCCTGAATGCGTCGTACGGAAGCGTGAGAAAAATTCTTCAAATCGCCTGCATTCGATTCATTGGTATCGGTCGATCGCTGATAGGTGTTTGAATTGCAGATGTCACGCACCAACTGCTTGAAGTCGTACTTGTATTCGATGAGCTTTTTGCCGAGCGTCTCGAATAGTTCGGGATTGCTAGACGGATTGCTGACTCGCACATCGTCCACCGGGTCGACGATTCCAACCCCCAGATAATGCGCCCAGATGCGATTTGCTACGCTTGGAGCAAAGTAAGGGTTTTCTGGAGAAGTAATCCAGTCGGCTACAATTTTACGACGGTCTTTGCCCTTCACATCGGGCACTTCGCCGCCGAGGAATTTCGGCGCCATCACGCGGCCACCAATCGGGTGTTTGACTTCGCCACCGCCGCTGTTGAAGACAATCGTTTCGCGATAATCTTCGCCCTTCTTACGGCCAATCTGTGCGAAGAACGCCGTGAAGCCGTAGTAGTCGTCCATCGTCCAACGGTCGAATAGATGGTTGTGACATTGGGCACACTGAATTCGCAGGCCGAGGAATATCTGGGCAACATTCTCAGCGGTTTTTTGGGTATCCGGTTCTCCCTGATAAAAATTGGTCGCGGGAACCGAAAACGTCCCACCCGTTGCGCCAAGAATGTCTCGCACAATTTCATCAAGAGGCACATTGTTGGCAATTTTGTTGGCGAGCCAATTTGCGTACAAGAACATCGGCTTGTACTCGACACGATTTAGCACGGTCTTGACCATCAGCAGTTCCGCCCACTTCATGGCCCAGATCTCTGAAAACTCTTTTTTGGCCAACAACTGGTCGATCTTTTTAGCCCGTTTATCAGCCCCCTTGTCAGCAAGAAAGGCGTGATACTCCTCGACGGTGGGCAACTTTCCTACGATGTCGATGGTTACCCGACGCAAAAACTCTTCGTCGGTGCAAATCGGGCTATGCTCTAATCGCAGCTTATTTAGTTTTGCAGCAACCAACTCGTCGATGTAGTTGGCAGGCTTCTCTGTCGAAGCGGTGAACTTTAGATCAGCAGGAAGTGTTAGCACCTGGCTGCCGACGGTGTGAACGTCGAAACGGGCCATGATGAAAGACTCACCTCGCGATGAGGCCGTCACGAGGCCATTTTTATCGATGGGGGCAGAGCTATCGTTGTTTGTCGAGAAGAAGGCCAGGTCGGTAACATCCCGCGTTGTATTGTCCGAGTAGGTTGCGACCGCGACAAACTGTTGCTTGGTGCCTTCGCCTTCTAATACTGCTGCGGGCGGATAAATCTCTAGCTTTGCTACACTCGGTGCTTTATCGGTATCGCTAACCGCCCCATTGGCCAGCCATTGGCGGATGAACTCGTAATACTTACCGCCAGTTTCCAGTCGTTTGCCACCGGTGTGTGTGACTGCACCACATGCTTTTTCGAGCAACAAACTGTCAACGGGGACCGCTAGGTTGATTCGCCGGGTGGCTTGCTCGCGGGTGAGTCGAAAATAGTCGCCCGCTGGGTCTGAGCCGACCAGCGAAATCCGAAAACCGTCCTTACCGCTTGCCGCACCATGGCAGCTACCCGTATTACATCCGGTCCGAGTAAAAACGGGCATCACGTCGAGCATGTAGCTTACGGGCCGTTTCTCAGTCGCTCTTGCTACGGCCACCGCCACCGAGGTTTCTAAACCGCCGAACTTGGCGACCAGCTTGGTTTCGCCATCTGCTTGTGGACGCAGTGTGGCGCCTTCTAGCTTGGCAGGCGAACCCTCTGGCAACGTCAGCTCAGCTTCGCTCGTGACATCGGCGGTGATGCCATCGGCTCGTGTGGCAACGACGACAATATTTTGATAGTCGTTTGACGTCGCCAGCGAAATCTGCGGAGGATATACCGTTAGCGAAGTCCAAGCAGGCCCTTCGGCATACACTTGCCCACCTAGTAGAGCTAGTACCAAGCAAAACGATTGGACGCCGCGACGCGGAAAGTAATGAGCCATGATTGATTTACCTAGAGTGAACATCGGTAAGCTTTCGATTCGATCAGCTTTCGCCCAGCCGAATCGGACAGGCGATTTGGGCATAAGAGACGGTTTTACTTCTGTGCGATCTTATTTTCCTTTTTGTCTTCTTTGGGTGGCAACGGCTTGTCGATGCGTAGCACGCCGGTGCCGATGGTGTGGGCAATCGGTTCGCCATCCTGAGTTATCGAGAATTGGCATAGCAGCGTCGCATGTTTGCCCGGAGGCGATTTATCGGTGGTCTTGATGTGAAACAGCAGTTCCTTGGTATCTTTGGTCATCTCGATTGGTTCAGCCGTGACACCGGCTGGCATACCCACTAGGGTTACTTTGGCGGAGCCTTCAAACGGCGTGGTCACGGCAACGGCAATCTTGTAGTCGACTTCCTGAGCAATTTCGACGGACGCCTTAGGAAACGTCAGGCCGATGTACGGAGCTTTGACATCTAGTTTCGCCAGTGGCGTAGCCACCAGTACCCGACCATTGATTTTCGCACGTCCTTCAACGCAAATATCCCAAGGCTGCAAAGCTGCTGAACCATTGGCCGTCAGTGGAATCAGCGCCTCGGTTTGATCTTTTGCAATGTTGATCGACCTCGACGAAGAAACGCCGGGCGGATTGTAAAGCATGTAGATGCTAATCGGGTCGACAAATCCTTCAGCTCGCTCGGCAACAACCTTCAGTTGCATCGAGCCTCCTCGCACAAGGGGAACCTTGGGCTGTACGATGGAGATTTTGAAGGGAACTTCGTTCATAACGGCAATCGCAGCTCGGTCGGCATAGTGGCTCCAGACCTCAACATTGTTGGCCCCACGGACTAGCCATGTTCGCTGCGAAAACTTGCTCTCCGCCGTTTTTCCTTCCTCAGCCGGTTTGGCGAGAATATCGGGCAAGCTCGTCGCATTTGGTGCGTCTGCTGCGGCGGTGAGAATCACCGGAACTTGCCCGCGATTGGCCTGCATGGTTGGGGCCTCGACGGTGACACCAGCTGGCAAGTTTTCTAGGGCGATATTCAGAGGCCCCCCAAAGTCGCGTCGTGCCGCGTTCACAAGAATTGCGGTACGGTTGCCTCGGGGCAATTCAATTTTAGTTGCCGCCCAGCGCTGACGTTCGGCAATCTGCACGTCGATTTGCGCTTTCGGTGGGGTGACTTCAATACGGTAAGTAAAATTCGGTCCGCCGGCCTGTAAGTGATCGTGCAACTCGATGTCGTATTCGCCATCCGCCGGGGCAGTGAAGCGGAAATAGCTGTCGGGCTTTCCAGCGTTGTCGTCGTTTGCTGCGATCTGGGCATACTTTCCTTCGACGTGTCGGATTCTTGCCAGTGCATCAAGGGGGGATCGTAGGCGGCGAGCATAGACGTTGACGTCGAAAACTTGGCCTTTTTTTGCTGCAAAGCGGAAGTGGTCGACATCGCCCGGTTCGCCAATCACTCCGTTGAAGGCGGCGGGGGCCTTGGCCGGGGTGGCTTGTTCGTAATTGTTGTTTGGCTCAACCTCGGCGATATTCTCAAGGTCGTTAACGCGGAACACATTGGGCGAGGGAGCAACGCCGTGTTCGTCTTGGTAGATCAGGCCCGAGCTATGCTGCGGGTCGGATGGGACCACAATTTGCTGAGGTTTGTCGCCGGCGGCATCTCCCAGCCAAACCACGTCGACGGTCTCTCCTGGACGGCCTCCAGCGGGCAAAACGGCAAGTGGTCGTGGGTATTTTCCGATGTGTAAACGATAGGTACTTGCCCCGTTTCCACCAAACGAACTATCGCGAGCGCTGACGATATACTTGCCATCTTCAGGGGCAATGATCGACACAACGCCGTCTTGCAACAACAAAGCACTGTCGTCGGAGGTCGCCAATTCAAAGCGATCTTTATTCAGAATCGCGATATGCGGGTCGAAAAACGTACGCCCCAACCGAAGCCCTTCGATCTCGGCCGTAATCCGATCTCCAGCCTTAGCCTCGACAACAAAGTAGTCGACATCTTCCGATTGAATCACGCCGCTAACAGTCACTCCCAGCTCAATCGCCTGGGGCGCAGAAAACTCGCTGTTGGGTTCCACCTCGACAATCTCTTTCAGGGTGCCGATATGAAATGTCCGTATCCGTGTCAGTCCTGTCGCAGTACGAATCCGTACGGGATGCATTCCAATTCGGCAATCGGCTGCAATGGTCAATTTTGCTTCAAAGTGGTTGGCGTCGACCGGCTTGATCTCAGAAGCGGTGATGCCCGGCTCGTAGAACACAACTTCCTGTGGCTCTTGACCAATCCTTGCACCGTGGAAATGGACCACGACCTCGGTGCCGCGTTGCCCCCCCTGCGGAATCATATTGCCCAAATCCGGGTCGGCAGCGGCAGCAACTCCCGTGGACAAGAAGGTCAACACAATAGCGGCAACCAGTCGGCTGGCACGAAGAATCTGCGCGCGAAACAGCATCAATTGCATCGTCTTCCCCTTTATTACGTCAAAAGGTCTTGGCGAACGGTGCCACCTTTGACAATCTCGATTGGCCTGTCACCAGGAGCCATCAATTCTTTGTCAGCAATAATGCCCAAACAACGGTAGACCGTCGTGGCCAAGTCTTCTGGGCCAATGGGATTGTTTTCAGGCTCGGTCGCGGTGGCGTTGGTCGATCCGTAGGTGATCCCTCGCTTGACTCCGCCACCGGCAAGTACCGCACTGAAAACCTTGGGCCAATGATCGCGACCAGCATCGGCATTGATCTTCGGTGTCCGACCAAATTCGGAAGTCACCATCACCAGGGTGGTGTCGAGCAACCCACGCTCGTCTAAATCTCGTATCAGGCGAGCAAACGCTTGGTCGAACGATGGCATCAGGGCGCGTATCGACGTCGTGATGCGGGTATGATGATCCCAACCGCCATAGGTCAACGTGACGAACCGTACCCCCGCTTCGACTAACCGACGTGCCATCAGCATCCGTTGGCCAGCCGGGTTACGCCCATACTCATCTCGCAACTTGCCTTCTTCGGCATCGATATTAAACGCCTCGCGGGCTTCAGGCGATTCGATCAAGCTGAAGGCTCGGTCGTAAAACGTGCTCATTGCACCTACGGAATCAGCTTGCGTCTTTTTCGTGAAGTAATCGTTCACTGCTTCCAAGGCCGAGCGGCGACGGGCGAAGCGAGCGTCGTCCACCCCTTCTGCCCGTGATAAATCACGCACTTTGAAACCTTTTGATGCGGGATCGGCACCAAGACTAAACGGCGCGAAAGACGAACTCAGATAGCCGGTGCCCGCATAAACATTGGGCTGACTGGGTATGCAAACATACGGCGGCAGGTTTTTCCGCGGGCCATATTCATGGCTGACGATGCTGCCCATGCTGGGGAATAAGAGGGCAGGGCTGGGCCGATAGCCGGTGAACATGTTGTGCGTGCCTCGCTCGTGGGCCGCTTCGCCATGGGTCATCGACCGGATGACCGTCAACTTGTCTGCGACCTGAGCCGTCTTGGGTAGGGTCTCGTTGAAGACGATCCCCTCGACATTGGTGTTGATCGATTTCATCTCGCCCCGATATTCGATCGGCGCGTAGGGCTTAGGATCAAACGTTTCCTGAGCCGACATGCCGCCAGGCAAGAAGATTTGGATAACGCTCTGGGCGGTTGGCTCGACAAAGTCGTATTGCTTCTGGTCAGCCTGAGCTTTTTGCATCGCAAAGAAGTCGCCCAAATTGAGCCCTAACCCCGCAACCGCTCCAACGGTCAAGAAGTCGCGCCTCGAAAGCCCGCTGCCGGGCGAACGGTGGATCGGGTGAACGCGATAACAAGCCATGTCGCTACCTCCATTTCCATACGATGAACTTCCCTGCATGGCTTACCATGTGCCACGCGAGGGTTTATTACGTGCAAATGTTACTAACTAGCCTGAGTGTGTGAACTTAGCGTAACGCGGGTGTACGGCCACGGCGAGCATTACGGCTCGGTAAGCAGGCAAGGGATATGAATATCTAGGCGGGATAGGTGTCGGAAGCCGGGGGCAAAAAGGCATCGCCTTCGAGCAACCGAACCGACGGTAGGATGCTGGCAATCTAACCAATCAGCCGCCGAAAGTCAAAAAAAAGATTGGTTTTTTTGGTACTTCAGGTATTTTAGTGAGTAAATACCGGGTTTACGGATTGCAAAGCCCCGCCAACACACGAAAACGGCAAAGTCATGCTAGCCGCAAGCGGAAGCTGCGGTCGAATCTGAAAAATCCGCGGCTTCCGCCTGCGGCTACAACACCCAAGTAGGGTCCGCTGTGCGGACTGAATTCATTCGTCATTCGACATTCGGATTTCGTCATTCCCCAAAAATCGCGTAGCCTAGCCACTTTTACGACACTAGCCCACCATCCAATTGTTGGCCTATCATGGGAGTCTTTCCCACATCCTGGAGCTACATAACCCTTGTCAGCCGGACCGCCACCTACGAGCAACGAGCAGACTGCCCAAGCGGTCCAACGGCTGATGGACCAGTACACCGAAATCGCTCGGCTGGCTGGGGCACTTGCCCATGAAATCAAGAACCCTTTGTCTACCATTCGGCTGAACATGGAATTGCTCGCCGAAGACCTCGAAGAGAATCCGACGCCCGCCCAGCAAAGGGCAGCAAAACGTATCGACCTTGTCCATCGAGAATGCCAACGTCTTCAGGATTTACTCGACGACTTTCTCAACTACGCGAAAGTTCGGCATCTCGATCTACAGCCGACCGACTTAAATGCCGAAATCGCTGAAACCCTCGACTTCTTTGCCCCGGAAGCCGAAGAAGCAAATATCGAAATCGTCCGCTATTTCGACCCCGATCTCCCTAGTGTCATGCTAGATCGCGAGGCGTTTCGCGGAGCGCTGTTGAATCTTATTCTCAACGCAAAGCAAGCGATGCCCGGGGGTGGCCAATTGGTCGCCCGCACAACGGCTAGTGGCGAGAATGTCTCGATCTACCTCATCGACACCGGCTGTGGCATGGACGAGGGGACCGCCGCCCAGATGTTCGACGCCTTTTTCTCAACCAAGCCGGGCGGTTCCGGCTTGGGGCTCCCGACCACCGCAAAGATTATCGAGGCTCTTGGAGGGCGAATTCGCGTGGAAAGCGAAGTTGGCCGAGGCACCCAATTTACTATTGAACTGCCCGTCCCGGCTCGGCTTGCCAAAGGCAGTTAAACTCCCCCAGAGATACCCAGCTTCAAAAATAGTGATTGGCTCCCGGCTCCATTCGCCACGGTTGCCCGCCTTGAGTCGCTTATTGTAGAACTATAACCGTTATGCCCGCATCGAAGACAACCGCCAGCACTGGCCCGCCTATCAGGGCGCTGATTATCGACAACGACGCTGCCCACGCCGAGACCATGGCCGACAGCCTCTCTCGTGTTGGCTATCAATGCACGGTTGCGACCACCGGCGCAGGGGGCGCTGAGTTGCTGGAAAAAGATACGTTTGAAATCGTCATCAGCGATCTCAAAATGCCGGATGTCGGTGGGCTAGAAATCCTAGCGAAGTGCAACGAGGTGTTGCCCGATGCCGAGGTCATTCTCGTCACCGGACACGGCACCGTCCAATCTGCGGTCGAAGCCATGCAGCAAGGGGCGTTTAACTACTTGCTAAAACCCCTCGATCTCAAGCAGCTTCGGGCTGTGGTCGATACGGCTTCTCGAAATCAGCACCTCCGCCGGGCGAATGCCGAGCTAAGTCGCCGGCTGGACGAGAAATTCGGTTTCGAAGGCGTCATCGGCAATAGCCCCCCGATGCACGACGTTATCGACCGCCTGCGACGCATCGCTCCTACCGATGCCACCATCCTGATCCAAGGCGACACGGGCACCGGAAAAGAGCTTATCGCTCAGGCAATCCACCAGAATAGCCCTCGGAAAAAACGCCCCTTCGTCGGCCTCAACTGCGCGGCGCTGAGCGAAAACATTCTCGAAAGCGAACTCTTTGGGCATATCAAAGGCGCTTTCACCGATGCGAGTGTCGACCGTATCGGAAAGTTCGAGTATGCCCACGGCGGCACCTTGTTTCTCGACGAGGTCGGCGACATGCCGTTGCCAACGCAGATCAAGTTGCTACGGGTACTTGAGAGTGGCGAAATCACTCGTGTTGGCTCGAACGAAACTATCGAAGTCAACGTCCGTATCCTTTCGGCCACCAATCGAGATTTAGAAGATGCCATCAAGGCGGGGACATTCCGAGAAGACCTTTACCATCGAATCAAAGTCGTCTCGATAAGTTTGCCCAGTTTGGCCGAGCGAAGCCAAGACATTCCGCTCTTGATCGATCATTTCATCAAAATGCACAGCCAACGGCATCACAAAGACATCGCGAGCATGACAACAGCCGTACGCCGTCGGTTAATGGCTTTCGATTGGCCCGGCAATGTTCGGCAACTTAAAAACACCGTGGAGAGCATGGTGGTGGTAGACTACGATGGCGTGCTTGATCTAGACGATCTCCCCACCGATTTGGCGCCAAACGATCAAACCACCACCGACGCGGGCGGTCGCGGCCTGGGCGACTTGGTTGGCAAACCGCTCGCAGAAATCGAAAGCCTGTATATCGCTGAGACTTTGCAATTCACAAGTGGAAATCGCGAAGAGGCAGCAAAACTGTTGGGCATCGGCGAACGGACGCTCTACCGAAAAATCAAAGAATATCAGCTTTAACACTGCCGCCACTTTCTTATCCAGCTAGCCCACGTTTGACCTTTTCTCTTATGCCCTCCATTTGTCAATTACCGACGAGCGTGATCAACAAGATCGCTGCTGGCGAAGTCATCGAGCGGCCTGCGAGTGTCGTCAAAGAGCTGCTGGAAAACTCGCTCGATGCCGGGGCGACGCGCATCGACGTGGTGGTCGAGAAGGGCGGGGCAGACCTCATCCGTATTACGGATAATGGGTGTGGTATCAGTGCCGATCAGCTCACCCTAGCCGTGGCTAGTCACGCGACCAGCAAAATCGCCGACGCAGACGACCTGTTTCGCGTGCATACGCTAGGGTTTCGCGGCGAAGCGCTCGCCTCGATCGCCGAAATTAGCCGCCTCTTACTCCGCAGCCGGCCAGCAGATTGCGAAGCGGGGGCCGAACTTGAAGTGGTCGGAGGACGGCACGAACCGATACGTCCTGTCGGTTGCCCAACGGGCACTTCGGTCGAAGTTCGACAACTGTTTTTCAACACGCCGGTTCGGCACAAGTACATGCGGACCACACAGACCGAGATGGGGCACCTCACCGAAGCCGTCTGCCGCTTGGCTTTGGCCCATCCGTGCGTCCACTTTTCGCTCACGCACGGTGGCCGTTTAATTCACGACCTGCCGCCCACGGACGATCCCCGAGATCGGATCGCGGCACTTTGCGGCTCGCAAATCGCTGAAAGCTTGATCGCCATCGACAGCGAGGACGACCAGATTCGCCTGCACGGATACGTTGCTAACCCCACGCACAGCCGGGGCAACAACCGTATGCAGTACCTCTTTCTCAACGGACGGCACATCCGCGATCGATCGCTTCAGCACGCGCTCGGCGAGGCTTATCGTGGGCTGCTGCTCACGGGCCGATATCCTGTTTGCTTTTTGCATCTTGAAATTGCCCCCGAACTTGTTGATGTCAATGTCCACCCCACCAAGCTCGAAGTGCGATTTCAAGACGGCGGACGAATTTACAGCCAGTTGCTAGGTTCTTTGCGGTCGAAGTTCCTGTCCACCGATTTGGTTGCACGGGGCAGCGTACCCGGCGCAGCCACAGACTCCGAAGACGAAATCGCTGCTGCCACACCTCAGACAAGCGAACTGTTCGATTGGGCAAAGCGGCAATTAAACGACCCCAAGCCCGAGAGTGGTAACACATGGTCGGGCGGCACGGGCCAAATCCCACCCTATCGCCCCGTGGAGCCGTTGCAGATGCACACGGTTGCGCCACCAACTGGCGCAACATTTCCGCCAGCTGATGGGGCTACGAATCGGGTAGACCCGGTGGTGGGCGAATCGGCTACCCCCGCACCCCATTTCGCGCCATCGGCTTTGCAGATTCACAATCGATACTTGGTCGTTGAAAACGAAGAAGGCTTAGAGGTCATCGATCAACACGCCTTGCACGAACGGATTCTGTACGAGTCGCTGCGTGACAAAGTGCTTTCTGGATCGATTGAGAGCCAACGTCTGCTGGTCCCCGAACCGGTCGACCTGGCAGCTAGCGAAGCCGCCGCCGTTTTAGAGAATCGTGAGCTACTCAGCCAGCTGGGAGTCGCGGTCGAGCCCTTTGGTGGCGAAACGGTTTTGGTGTCGGCTTACCCTGCGATGCTATCGAATTTTAGCCCCCACGAGGTGCTCCAGGGCCTGATCGAAGGGCTACAAACCGAAGGCAAACAACCCAGCCCACGCGACCTGCTCGACGAGCTCATGCACATGATTGCTTGCAAAGCAGCCGTCAAATACGGCGATAGCCTCACTCCCGAAGAGGTCGATGCCCTACTCGCCCAGCGGCATTTGGCCCAGGATCACCATCATTGTCCGCACGGTCGGCCTACGGCGCTGGTTTTTACCCGTGAACAGCTCGATCGCCAATTCAAGCGGGTTTGATTCGTAGCAATACTTCCATCACAATAGACTGGTGCTCTAATACCGCAGCGCTAGGTTCATTGAACCACGACGGCACGACGAGCACAACGACGAGTGAGCCAGTAAGGTTGGAACAAGATTCTAAAAGTAAGCCAGCGTGTGATTGGATACAATCAACAAGGCAGTCGGGTTAGTCTCATGGCTAGGCTGGTAAACAATTCGATTGTAGGCCCTTTTCGTTGTGTCCGTTGTGCCGTTGTGGTTAAACCTAACGTTGTCGTACTAAGCCGTATGAAATTGTGAGTTGGCTATGGTAGCCGGAGGCACACTTGCCTCCGGGGCCTCCGGACCGCGTGGCGGCCCGGCTACTCCGAGACTTCTGCAAGGAATTGATGATACCCATGATTTGTGTTGCCATAGGACGTAGTCGCCACAAGCATATTATGGCCGAGCATCGCCACTTGGCTGAAGAAGGCGCCAAGATGGTCGAGCTTCGGCTGGACTATGTTGCCGGTCGGATCAACATTGGCCGGTTAATGGCAAACCGACCTGAAAATTGCCAAGTGATCATTACCTGCCGGCGCCGAGAAGACGGCGGCAAGTGGAGTGGCACCGAGGAGGCCCGACAACTGCTCCTGCGCGAAGCGATTGCCGAAGGCGTCGACTATGTGGATATCGAAGAAGACATTGCAGCGCAGATTCCACGTTTTGGCAAAACCAAACGTATCATCAGCTATCACAACTTCCGTAAAACTCCCAAAGACTTACGCGATCTGTACACACGGATGGCCAAATGCGATCCTGACATCATTAAGATCGCTACCACGGCAAACGACCCGCACGACAACTTGCGAATGCTCGAGTTGATGCAGGAAAGCGAAATTCCAACCGTCGCCATGTGTATGGGCGACATCGGCACCCCGTCGCGGATTCTTGCTCCCAAGTTCGGGGCCCCATTTACCTACGCCACATTCCACCACGAACGGGCACTCGCACCAGGACAGCTCAGCTTCAAGCAGATGAACGAGATCTATCGGTACGAGGATATCAATCTGGATACCGCCGTCTATGGTGTCATTGCCGACCCGGTAGGGCATAGCCTCAGCCCACAGATACACAATGCGGCTTTTCATGCGAAAGGGGTCAACGCCGTTTATTGCCCGTTTCGGGTGCCTTCCGATAGTCTCGATCAATTTATTAAGGATGCACATCGCCTCGGTATTCGCGGACTTAGCGTGACGATCCCTCATAAAGAGGCCATTGCCCGACACCTCAACAAAATCGACCCTCCGGTCAAAAGTATTGCTGCGGTGAATACCGTGGTGTTCGACGGCGCAGAAACGATTGGTTACAACACCGACTACAACGCCGCCATGGATTGCCTCGAACAGGCACTCGGCAAGGTCGGTGCCCAGCCAAGCCCACTAAAAAATAAACGTGCCCTGGTGCTCGGGGCAGGTGGGGTTGCCCGTCCGATCGTCTTTGGACTGAGAAAACGCGGCGCTCTGGTTACCGTAGCTTCGCGGACCAGGAAACGCTCCGATCGTCTCGCTGAAACCTACGATTGCAAAGCGGTTGACTGGGAGACCAGGCAACGTGTGCATTGCGATCTGCTCGTCAACTGCACGCCCATTGGTATGCACCCCAATGTCGACGAATCGCCGATGAGCAAGACTAGCTTAAAACCATCGATGTTGGTCTTCGATACGGTTTACAATCCTGAGTCAACGCTGCTTATCAAAGATAGTCGTTCGCAGAATTGTCAAACGGTCACCGGTGTCGAAATGTTTGTCCGGCAAGCACTCTTGCAATTCTTCCTGTTCACCCGGCAAGAGGTTCCGTCCAGCATCATGCGCGACGTGCTAAAGAAGGCCATCGGGCCTGTTCGCTACTAAGGAAAACTATGCCGTCATCAACTGTCATCGCCTTGATTGGTTATCGCGGCACCGGCAAGACTACGGTGGCCCGTCTGTTGGCCGAGCTATTGGACTACGGTTGGGTAGACGTCGACGACGAAATCGAAACGCAAGCCGGCAAAACGATTGCCGCCATCTTTGAAGAGTCGGGGGAGGGTGTTTTTCGAGACCTCGAAGCGACCCTCGTTGCCAACCTATGCGACCGAAAAAAAACCGTCCTCGCCTTGGGCGGAGGCGCTATTTTGCGAGAAGATAGCCGCAATTGTCTTGCCCAGTGCCAAGCGGTTGTCTGGCTTACCGCCTCGGCTTCTGCCATTGAGCGGCGTATTTCAGCCGATCCAACGACTGGTGCTAGGCGTCCTAACCTGACTAATCACGGTGGTCGGACCGAAATTGAGGTTCTCCTAAAGCAACGTGAGCCAATTTACCGGGCATGTGCTACTCTTGAGGTCGATACGGAAGATAGGGTCCCCGCTGAGATAGCCGCCGAAATCGCGGCTCAACTCAGTTCTTCCAGCTAAGCCCTCGCCACCTACCACGTCCTGTTAGCGACCTGTCATGCTCCAGTTGTTTGCGTTACCGCTGCCGATGCGCCTGCTCATGGTCTTTCTGATCGGACTGGTATTGGGGGCGCTGGTGAACTGGGCCATTTATCGGCTCGCCTGGTATCCCCGAGAGATTTCGCCTTGGGGCCCGCGTCCTGAGGGCGCACCATCCCGAAAACGTACCGATCGTATTCCCGTGCTAGGGTGGGGCGGACTGCGACGCGAACATTCCTTGCATGGCCGAGGTTTCTGGATTCGGCCGCTTGCAATCGAACTCGCCATGGGTGCCGGACTGGCTTGGCTCTACTGGTGGGAAGTCGACCAACAATGGCTCGTCCATCAGCAGCTTGTGGAACTGCTGAAATTAGCAACGGGCAGTATGCCGGTTGGTGTCGCGGCACCGGTCGTTTCCGACTGGATGCCCCACGCCACCTTCTTCAACCATGTCGTGTTGATTACCCTGATGGCGGCGGCAAGCTTTATTGATATCGACGAAAAAATCATCCCCGACGAAATCACCGTCCCGGGCACCCTGTTTGGTTTGCTGCTGGCCACACTGTTGCCGATTAGCCTACTTCCGCATGTCGGAGTGCCAACCGTTGCACCAATCCTCGGCGAAACCGTCGTGCTACCGCTTGAATTTGGCAACGTTCCAATTTATGCCGAGCCGACCACTTTAGCCACTCCCAACGATTGGCCATCCAACTTGGATGGCGCTCCGCGATGGGGTTCGCTACTCATTGGTCAAGCCTGTTGGTGGTTATGGTGCTTCGCGCTCACCCCACGCATTTGGCGAGGCCGCCACGGCACCTGCCGAGCACTCAGCCTCATTGCTCGGCGAGTCGTCAGAGAACTCACCCGCCCACCGCTTGCCGTCATCGCCTGGCTAGGCAGCCTTGCGGTTGCCGGTGTCTGGTGGTGGGGCGGGCCTGCCTGGATGGGGTTACTAACCGCCCTTGTAGGCATGGCTGTCAGCGGAGGCATGATCTGGATCGTGCGAATTGTCGGCACGGCTGCATTAAAACGTGAAGCGATGGGGTTCGGCGATGTGACTCTCATGATGATGGTCGGCACCTTCCTCGGCTGGCAGGCTGGCGTCATCATCTTTTTTGTTGCTCCATTTGCCGGGCTTGTTGTGGGCATCTTTCAACTGCTATTACGCCGCGACGATGTTATTCCCTACGGCCCATTCCTTTGCCTAGGGGCCTTGGTGGTGGCAATCCGCTGGCCCGATTTCTGGTCGGTAAGAATCCAAGACGTTTTTCTGCACGGCTGGCTAATTGCGGCGGTGCTTATCGCTAGCTTTGCCCTGCTAGGCATCATGTTAGCGATTTGGCAAATGATCAAAGTCCGCCTGTTTCCTCCACCGAAATAATCGTTGATGTAGGATCCTCGATAATGGCCCGATCCCTTTGGCACACCGTCCGGCAGTGGGGCGAAGCAGAGCAGCAGATCTGCGACCATCGCTATGGAGTGATTGAAACTTCAGCGGGCATGCTCACGGCCATCCACTTTCGCCCTTGGCCGAAATGGCTCGCTTGGCCCGAAATTTGGCCCGTAGGCTCCAACTACCACGCCCGCGGCCAATCCGACCGTTGTCTGCTTTACTACAACCAGCCTTGGCGCCATCGCAACTTTCTCGCCCTCAAGTACGTGGTGACAACCGCTCACACGCCCTATGCGACCGTTTGTGCCGCGATGACTACGCTCGACGCCATTGCCCAGCTCAAACAGACGGATGCCCTTCTCTGCGACGCCTCGAATTCGCGTCTCTCCGACCGTTTGCTAGCTCGCCATGGCTGGCAGCCCCATAAACGGCAACGCTGGCACCGCAACTTCATCAAACGGTTCTATGGTCGGTATCCAGATATTCAAACACCACCCGGTGCTAGCACCGTCACTTCATAGCTGACCTTGCCCGCCTTTTAGTAGCTTGTTACCGTTCCTGCCCGATCAAGAGGCGGCTCTCTGCTGTCTCTCGACGCCAGAAACAATTTCCCGACTAAATTCTTATTTGACGGAACGACCGAAGTGTCTCGCCTGACGATATCAATCGGACTCATTTTGCTCACCGCGACCAGCGGCTGTGGTCGGCTTGTAAAATCGCCGAACAAACAAGCAACCGTGGCAATGCAGCAGCAGATGCAATTGGTTGCCCAGCAAAGCCAAGAGTATCAGAACCGCGCTCAATCGCTCGATACCAACAATCAAGAGCTGGAGTCGCTCTTGGCTCAATCGCGGCAGCAGGTTCAGTTGCTTACTGACGAAGTCTCGGCCACCCGTGATCAGTTAAAAACAACGACCGGCCAGCTATTGGCGATGCGTGACGACAACAGTCAACTTCGCACCAAAACGTCGGCTTTGGTCGCTTCCGTTCAGCAGCGAGCGGGGGCCGAAATTCGCGCCAATAACAGTTTGCTGAAGAATCTTACCATTAGCGACATTCCCGGCGCCACCGTGCGGCAAGATGGAGACGTCGTTCGGGTCGAGCTTGCCGGAGATCAGATTTTCATGCCCGGCAGCCCCTATCCCAAAGAGGGTGGCGAGCAATTGATTCTCAGTGTCGCAGCAGACCTGCGACGCAATTTCCCCAACAACATTATCGGTATCGAAGGCCACACGGACGACAAACCCACTCACTCGCAACAGTTTCCCAGCAATCATCATCTCTCAGTCGCCCAGGCACTAGCCACTTACAATACGTTGATAAAGCGTAATGTGATGCCTGCCCAGCAACTATTTGTCATCGGCCATGGTGAAAACCATCCCGTGGTCTCAAATGCCACAGACGCGGGGAAGGCCAGAAACCGGCGTATCGAATTCGTCGTCTACCCCGAACGAATCGCCAGCCGCTAGTGCGGATTTCGGTGCAGTTCCGTCGCGACATAGCATCAGCCTACCCAAACAGCGGCGTAATCAGCGTATCGCCAACCGCTGCCAATCCCATGAACAGCAGGAAGCAAATCCCTGCGTGAAAAATAGCGACCGAGATGGCTGCCATCGGCCCGGTCGGCACACAGATGCCGATCATCGCGGCTGAGGTAATGAGCGGCGCAATGACGACTCGTCCTAACCCCGGCGGCACTTGGTTCAATTCAAGATAGACCCGCACCACCAACTGCGCTGCAATAATGGCCACCATCGACAGCACGGCTTGAAGAAATGGGGGCGGCGTAATCGACGAGAACGAGCAGGCCAGCCGCAATGCCCATGCTGCCAGGGCGATAGCGATCGGGCCGATCAACATCAGCTTCAAGCTCGGGTCGAAATTGAGCAATAGTTGGACCATGGTGATTTCTCCACGTGCGGGACTCTCGAATCGCTCGTGTTGATGTCCATCTGAAGAGTACCTTACAAATGGTGGAGTTTCGGCCACATACGGCAAGAATCCCCGCCATAACGCTGTTTTGAGCCGATTTAGGTCGCTCTAACCGCCGAGAAAAGAGTGCTGGCACCTTATGGGTGATACCGGCTGCTGGTAAAATAGTTAAACTCAGTCTATTCAGCCTGCCGAGTGAACCTTCAGTGCTAAGCGGTGTCGGCTTGGTAGAAGCTGGGATATTCAACGAAGGATTGCCAAGTCAAATGAACAGCCCCCTCCGAGACTGTTGTCTCTGTACCTGTCCGGCCTGAGCCGGACCCTCTCGCCCCCTGTGCGCCTTCGCTGGCGTGTCTCTCCCAGATTCGTCCCAAGCAGCTAGACGCGAATCTCCTCCTTTAGATCGCGTTGGGAGCAAATACCATGGCATCCGATTTTCGACTCAAAGATCAGCTACCCGAAATCACCGAACGCATTGTCCAAACCTACGACGACCTGGGCACAATCAACCATCTCGATCATTGCCCGTTGCCGAGTTACGACGAGATTGTTGCCTCGGTCCACGATCTCACCGAGATTCTTTATCCCGGCTATCGCCGACGCGAAGGCCTCCATCGCGGCAACATCAGCTACTACGTTGGCGATCTCATCGATCGCTTGCACGATCGGCTAACAACCCAAATTGGCCGCGCATTGCGGCACGAAGCCGGCGCCACGAGCGACTGCGATTCCGACCACGACTTCGAAGCACTTGGCCAAGCCAAGACGCTACAATTCCTCGACCAGCTTTCTGATCTCCGTAAGGTGCTTGCCACCGATGTCCAGGCGGCTTTTGATGGCGATCCAGCATGCAAAAACCTCGACGAGGTGATCTTTTGCTATCCGGGTCTCGAAGCGATCACTGTCTACCGGCTTGCCCACCTTTTGAACCAATTACAGATCCCGTTCATTCCTCGCATGATGAGCGAATGGGCTCATAGCAAGACGGGAATCGACATTCATCCCGGCGCCTCGATCGGCCCCTACTTTTTCATCGACCATGGAACGGGTGTCGTTATCGGCGAGACTTGCGAGATCGGGGCTAATGTCAAGATTTATCAGGGCGTGACGCTCGGTGCGCTCAGCTTCCGCACCGACGGCAAGGGCCAGCTCGTCCGTGGCCAAAAACGGCATCCTACCATCGAAGATCGCGTGGTCGTCTACGCCAACGCCACCGTGCTTGGCGGTCGAACGGTTATTGGCCACGACTCGGTCATCGGTTCCAGCGTCTGGGTAACTCGTAGCATCGACCCTCATGTGACCGTCGTACTAGAGAAACCCAAACTCAAAATGCAGAGCGAAGAACCAGACGACCTGTGTCCCGAAACACAGTTTCAAATCTGAAAGCCGGGCCATTCGCAACCTAGAGTCGGTTCACGCCCCAACTCTCGGAAAAGATCAACAATCAAACATCATAAATCAAACATCCCCTCCCCGGATTGCGCTAGAGAATTAACCTTCTACCCGTTAGGATGACGCCTCTCTTCTAGTGGGTGGATTTCCGGGGGTGTTATGCTGCTAGGTCCGATCTTTCGCGT
The DNA here is from genome assembly GCA_013152205.1 of Planctomycetota bacterium. Taxonomy (GTDB): domain Bacteria; phylum Planctomycetota; class Planctomycetia; order Pirellulales; family Lacipirellulaceae; genus Bythopirellula. The sequence goes on along the minus strand of JAADGV010000032.1, from coordinate 109,184 downwards.
CGAACTCGTTACGCTTGCTCGCCGTCGCCGCTACTTTCTGTTGCGAGTCGTCTACGGCATGTTGATGCTCCTGGTACTCTGGGGAGCCTATTCGCAAACGAGAACGTTTGCCGGTAACGAGCAAGAAAAAATGTCGATTCAAACGGGGCAGAAAATTGCTACCGCTTTGTTTATGAGTTTCAGTTGGTTGCAAATCTTTTCGATTCTGGCCATCGGCCCCGCCATGGCGGTCGGCACCATCGCCTCAGAGCGAGAACGCCGCACGATCGAATACCTCTTTGCCACCGATCTCGCCAACCACGAAATCGTTCTTGGGAAAATCATCGCCCGACTTTGTCTACTCGGCCAGTTCATCTTGGTCGGCCTGCCGGTTCTGTTTATTTTTCGCATGTTGGGTGGCATTTCCACCGAGCTGTTGCTTGGCACATTTTTGCTCGCAGGCAGTACGGCTGTCATGCTCACGACGATCAGCGTTTGCGTCTCAGTCTGGTCTCCGCGCACCCGCGATGCCACGACTCGCGTCTACACCCTGCTGGCTGTCTTCTTAATCTTGCCCGGGTTTATCCAGAGCATCGGGGTAAGGTGGTTTTCTGGCACCAACGTTTGGCACTCGGTGGCGATGCCGATTCTCGATACCCTGCATATGGTCAATCCGGCCTATATCTTGGGCACTGCCTTGATGAGGGGAATCGACTTGCCCCTGTTATTCGAAGCCGTCGCACTCCAACTACTGCTTTCGTTTCTAGCAACCCTGTTAGCCATCGCCGCCGTCCGGCGCGTACATCTCAGAGAGGCAACCCGTGGCGTGAAGAAAAGCAGGCCACGATTTCGCTCCTTTGAACTGCCCCGCTGGCGGCGCCCACTCGGCAACTCGCCCATGATTTGGAAAGAAGTTTTTTCGCGTAGTGCAGGCGCGCAGGAAGGCATCGTCGGCCGTATTGCGAAGATGTTACTATTCGGAGTGGTTTTTATCGGCATCGTCCTTCCTTTTCTCTATGAAGTTTTCAATGGAAACGCGGCGTCTTCCCGCAGCGACTACTTAGCCAGTCTCATTTCAATGTCAGCGCTATTAGGCTCGGGTATTCTCGTTCTGCTCGCCACCAAAGCGGCAGGCAGCATCACCAGCGAAAAAGAAAGCGACTGCTGGTTGGCACTGTTAGCGACTCCGATGACCGGCAAAGAAATCCTCTGGGGGAAAGCCTGTGGTTGCCTCTACGCCCTGCGCTGGCCTCTTGCTATGTTGACGCTTGCTTGGTTGTTGGGCATTTTTTTAGAGCCTCTGTTCGTCCTTGCGGCGCTAACGGCACTGATGACTCTGTTGATTACCGTTTGGTTCGCGGTGAGTCTGGGCCTGCTCTACTCGCTCCGTTCACTCACTACCATGCGAGCGATGGGCGCCACCCTGGCTACGCTTTTCTTCTGTGGCGGAGGTTATTTATTCTGCTGCTGTACCGTCATGATGAACGGCGGCGGCAATGATGGAAGCGAGGCATTGCTCTTAGCACCTTGTCTTCCGTTTTTGTTGGGATTTCCTGCCTATGGATTTTCTGAAAATTCTCTCAGTGACTTTTCTTCACAGAGCGTTCCGTTCTACGTTGCTTATGTGTGTGGAACCGTCGGCTACTTGGTCGCCGGTATCACGATCTTCGTCGTTCAGATAAACAACTTCGACAAGATTTCTGGGCGCACTAGTACTGAGCCCGATAGTCTGGAAAAAGCGATGTAAGACGATCAGCAGATGAGAATTTACCAACCTAAACTCGACGTGCTGATTTTACCACCGAGCGAAGGCTGGCAAATTTCTATCTGCCGGTCGCCTGACTAGCCCGACGACTTGTCTTCTTTCGGCCCATCTCCGGTCGACTTCGTCGGTCGAGGCATGAAATGACACATCAGGATGCCGCCGAAGTATAGCACCACCAGCGGCACCGCCATTAGCATCATGCTGCCCGGGTCGGCAGGGGTTAAGAACATCGAGAGCACGGCAATCACCAAAACGGCAACTCGCCATTTTTTCAGATAAACGTCGACCGTGAAAATACCGATCCGCTCCAAGAACAGCATGACCAACGGCAACTGGAAGCTCACGCCGAACCCTAGCGGCAAGATCAGCACGAAGCTCATCCACTCGTTAATCCGCGGCGTCGGGTTGATGCCCATCTTGTCGTTAAACCAGAATAGAAACTCCAGAACGAAATCGAAGACCAAGAAAAACGCCAACGCCGCCCCGGCAAAGAAGAGCCCCAAACTGATCGGCAGAAACAGATAGACGTACTTCCGCTCGTTGTTATAAAGCCCTGCTGCAACGAAATCCCAGATGAAGAAGAAGATAAAAGGGCTTGCGATCATCGCTCCCACGACCAGCGAAGCCTTGACGTACACCATAAACGGCTCATGCCCAGCCGTGCTAATCAAGTTCAGACGCGGATCGTCTTCTAGTGGTTTGAATCCTCGCAAGCGAATCATCGTTTCGCGAGGAGCAACGCCTTCCGCCGGTTCCTTGGCGGGTAACTCCAGCTTCAAGGCCCTTCGTAGCTCGTCGGCGTCGAAGTAGAAGTCTTGGGGTGCCATCCCATCTTCGGCCAACGACTTGGCGTATCCCTCGATATCCTCGGGCACATCGGTGCCTTCGGACTCCATCTGGTTCAGGCGAGCAACGATATCTTCGCGAGCTTGCCCTTGATAGAACTTGACCAAAGCTTCGCGCAACGGGGTTTGGATGTAGTCGACCACCGACCAGCCTAGGAGCAACCCCACCAGGGTGCCGAGTACCAGCGCCAGAATCGACTTCATTAGCGCCGTCCGCAACTCCTCAAGATGATCGAAGAAAGACATCTTTGTCTTCTCGAGGTGTGTTTCCTGTTCAGAGGCGGGCATGGGCGAGGGCAGGGCGGAGGGCGATTATGAAAGATCAGAGATAACTACAGACTCAATTCAATAAGTCTTAGGTTCCTATAATACCAACGGATTTGGGACCACACAACGGACCTCCCAAGGAATCATTTCCCGCGTTCGGCCAGCAAGTAGGCCAGCAAGTCGTAGCACATGTCTTCATTGATCGCCTCGGTAAAGCCCGAGGGCATCAGCGACACGGGTGATTCGATCCGTTCTTCGATTTCTTCCTCGGCGACATTAAACTCTTTGCCATCGCTGCCTGCAAACACCAAGACGGCCCCTTCCTTGCGTCGGAATAGGCCTGTTAACACCTTGCCCGAGTCCATCACAATCGTCGAAGTACGAAACGCCGAGTCGACATTGCGGTTTGGGTCGAGCATGTCTTCGAGCAATCGCTGAAGGCCACGATCGCCGATTCCGTCTAGTTGCGGCCCCACGAGTGCCCCCGTTTTGCCAATTCGATGGCATATCGAGCAATGCTTTTCAAAGGCCGCCAAGCCGCGTTCGAGCGAAGGTGTCGCCTTGGGGTAGCCTTGCAGGCGAGCGGCGATTACTGTTTGCAACTGCTCCGACAGGGCAGGCAAGTCAGCCGTCAGAGATTGAACTGCGGCTTGTTGCTCGTCGGACAGCAGTTGGGGCAAGGCTTGTGCCACTACCGGATGCAATAGCACGCGGGGGGAGAATTGGCCTGCCTCGACCAATTGCAACAACTGCGCAGCACCCACTCGATCTTGAATCAACTGTTCGGCCATCTGTTGCTGAACTGCCGAAGGCACCGCCTTGGCAACTGCCGACAAGACGCTTGCGACGGTTTGCAAATCGTCGCTCGCAAGGGTTTCTACAATCTGTCGTCGCAATTCTGAGGATGTTTCACTCGCGGCCAATCCCGGAATTAGTGCGTATAACCGACTGTCCTTTGCGAGACTGGCGATTGCCTTCGCCACGGTTTGAGCATCGGTCGACCCTGAAACCACATTTCGTAGTACCTCGCCCAATTGGGGTTTCAGGCTCGCCAAGTGCAACTCGGTTGCCAGTTGGGCCGCTGCCTCTAGGCGTTTTGACATTAAAGCCGGGTCGGCTGTTGGCAGTTCTACCACCAAAGGCACAAACCGCCCTACGGCCAACCAGGCGAATCCGCTGGCCGAATCACCGTCGACGATCTTCAAATATCCATTCCGGCCAGCAACTTCGGCCAGTTGCCATTCGATCTTTCGGGCCGTGTCGTGTCGCGGGGGGAACGCACAGGCCAGTATTTCGTCTGTGTTTGCATCGTGCAGTTCAACCCGAGTAAGCTCATGCGGCTCATTTGGCGGAGCCCCCCGATGCCCAGCCAGGTAAAACAAAAATTGCGAAGGAATCGAAAACGAAGGCGAACGGTAGGCCCCGGTCGCTTGTTCGCCCCCCGTTCGGCTATCGATAAATAGGGGGTCTCTACGCCCGTCTGTCGAGAGCAAGGGACGCATGCCCCAAGGCACTGCGCCATTGCCGTCTTTGTCGTCCAGGTGTACCCACCCCAGCCCACTCAGGCCCACCGAATCTAATAACTCCGAGGCAAGATCAACAGCCCATTGCCGAATGGCATCCCCCAGAGGTGCCCCTTGCTGACGCTGACCGTTAACGATGGCTAGCAGCAATTCGGACTGTGTGTCGATATCTTGGTCGACCTTCGCACGCACTAATTTCACCAGTTGCGGAATTTCGCCCGTCGGTAAATAACGAGAGATGTGCTGTAAAAAAGTCGAAAGCCGTTCATTGCGGCTCGTCCGCTTAGCCACATAGGGCAACAGAAACGAAGCCGAGTCTGCCGTCGGACTTGCCAGCAACACCTCAGCGATTCGGTCGCGATCGGAGTCGCTTAGTTTTATGTCAGCCAGCACGGCGAACTCCTGCTCGCTTTGCAAATTATTAAGCAAGGCCTGTTGAAAAACATATCGCAAGTGTGTGTCGGCCGTATCGACCTCTCGCAACATCTTTACCAATACGGCAACCTGATCGGCTTGAGGGTGCAGCGACAGCCCGTCGGCTGCGGCTCGTCGCACAAAGGCATCGTCGTCTTGCAAGCTGTGGAGTACCATCGCCCGTTGTTTGGGTGTCCACTCGCTACGTTCGGCCAAGATTTTCATCGCATGGGTGCGTAGTGTCGACGAAGGATCGCTTGCCGAAGCTGCCAGCGTTTTGTCTCCGAGGTGCTTCAACCGTTCTAAAACCCATAGCGCACAGCTGCGACCATCTGGGGAGACGGATTGATTGAAAAACTGCTTTACTTCCTCTGCTGTTTGGTCGTTGGCGTAGTCGACCAATCGATTGATTGCCAAAAATCGCTGCGTTTGGTTCGGGCTTGCTAGAGTCTGAACCAACTCGGCGCTGGGGAGGGTGGTTAGATCAATTTGACGAGGAGTCGTCTTCCCTGTTTTCACGATTCGCCAGATTCGGCCACTCGTCCGATCTCGTCCCTCATGCTCAAGCGGCACCTCATAGTGTCCAATAATCCGGTTATAAAAGTCGGAGACGAACAGCGAGCCATCGGGGCTAAGCTGGATGTCGACGGGCCGAAACCAAGGGTCTGAGGATATGAGAAAGTCGTCCTCCTCTTTCGCCAAATATGTTGAGCCGTGTTTTACCAACGAGTTGTGGTTGATTCGGCATGTCATTACGTTGCCCGAGAATATCGTTCCGCGCAGTGCTTCGGGAAAGCGATCGTCTTCGTAGACCGAGATTCCTGAGATGGCGGTTGAACCGTGTAGATGGTCCATCATCGGCGGTACGTACCCGAGGCCGTTGTGCGGGCGTCCAAAGCTAGGGTAGTACCCATCTCGTAGCAGTTGATAGATCGGCTTGCTGTGACAGTCGGCGGTAAAGATGTCTCCGCGAGAATCGAACGCCATCCCAAAGGGGTTCACCTGCCCATGCGAAAATTGCTCGATCCGCGAGCCATCCACTCGGAAGCGATAGGTGTTGCCCGAGTGCATCTTCACCACATGGCCATCGGTGCCCTGTACGGTGGTGTGATTGTTGAACCCGTGGCAAGCGTAGATCCACCCGTCGTAGTTCCTGCGAAAAGCGTTGTTCAACCCATGGGTGTCGCGATCGACACCAAACGGCCCGTAGAGCTTTGTCCGTAGATCGGCTTTGCCATCGCCGTTGGTATCGCGTAGGTGCCAGATATTCGGGATGCTGAACACAATCACGCCGTCTCGATAGGGCAACAAACCCATCGGGATGTTCAGCCCGTCGGCAAAGGTTGTGATCTTGTCAGCCCGTCCGTCGTTGTTGGTGTCCTCCAGAATTCGGATGCTATCTCGCCCCGGGCGATCGTCTGGGGCTGCATAAGGATATTCCACCGTGTTGGTGATCCACAGCCTTCCCCGATCGTCGAATGCCATGTTCAGCGGTTTGGCAATCTGCGGCTCGGCGGCGAATAGCTGGATTTCGAACCCGGCGGGCAGCGTAAACGACTTCTGCTCTTCGGCGGGCGACAGATGCGGCGTCGGACGCACCATCGAGGCAAACGTATCGTCAGCGTCGCCATCATCGTCCGCAGCAAACGTCCATGTGCTTAGCAGCACCCAGCAGCAGCAACTCAGGAGTAGTTTTAGCACGGACATATTTAATCTTTCTCTGGTTGCTTTTTTGGGGGTTCGGATGGCGTGGGCGCAATTTGTCCGCGCCTGCGGGCGAAAGTGGACAAATTGGGGTTGCTTGGTGCTGCTATGGTAGTGTTTGGTGGGTTAGTTTTGGCACGAATTGCGGGGGGGGCCCCATTGAGGTGGACAATATTTAATGCGGAATGCTGAATTTGCAGTGCGGAAGGGGGAGGTATTGTCCTTTTTGGGTTGGTTTGGTTGCTAAATGACGAAATCCGAATGACGAATGATGAAGTTGGGGGCAGCCGTGCGTTGGCGGTATTATCGCGGATTGGTGGGGCGGATTCTACAAGAATATTTGGCCGGGGGGGCTCCCGCAGAGACGCTGAGACGGCAGAGATGTGGTGTTGCGGTTTTCTGGGTGGGGGGAGTCTTGGGAAGGGACTATTATATCACAGGGATGAGTGGGGATTTTTGTAACACTTCAGCCGAGTGAAGCAGAATAGAACACAGATGAACGCTGATTTAGCAGATTGTCGCAGATGACAAGACGATTCTGGTCAACCGTCTATTTCGATCTTTAGCCCCTATGACTTCAACAATCTTCTTTTTGTATCCGTGAAAATCCGTCGGATCTGTGTTCATCCGCGTTCTATTACTTCAGATGGCTGAAGTATTACGGATTTTTTAATCGTTATTTGACAGTGGTCATTTGTCATTGGGGGGACGGATGAGGAGATACGGGGCAGGCATATGAGTTTCACCTTTGACTATCCGCTGCGGTTTCAGCCGTTGTTTCGACGCTACCTGTGGGGCGGTCGTCGTTTGGCGACGGTGCTTGGTAAGTCGATCGGCGTTGGCGACGACTATGCCGAGAGTTGGGAAGTCGTCGATCACGGTCAGGACCAGAGTGTCGTATTGTCGGGACCGGCTGCTGGCAAGACCTTGCGGGAAATCGTTTCCGGCCATGCCGTCGAACTGTTGGGCCAACATGCCGACGAAACTCAGTTTCCGCTGTTGTTCAAGTTTCTGGATTGCAATCGGGCCCTTTCGGTACAGGTTCATCCCAACGACGAGCAAGGGGCCAAACTCGTTCCGCCCGATTTGGGAAAAACCGAGGCTTGGATTGTTCTTGCCGCCGACCCTGGCAGCAAAGTCTATGCGGGCCTGAAACCCGATGTTACTCGCGAGGCTCTCCGCTCGGCGCTAGAGGCAGGGACTTGCGATGCTTGCCTACATGAGTTCGAGCCGCAGGTGGGCGATTGTATTTTCATCGAGGCGGGGACGGTTCATGCTTTGGGGGCGGGACTTCTTATCGCTGAGATCCAGCAGGCGAGCGACACGACCTTCAGGCTGTTCGATTGGAATCGTGTGGGCGCTGACGGCAACCCTCGGCAACTTCACGTCGACGAGTCGCTGGCGACCATCGATTTTTCGCGTGGCCCGGTTGTCCCTCAGCAGCCAATCTCGACCGGCAGGGCAGGGCGGCAACGCTTGGTCGACTGCGATAAGTTTGTTCTCGACCGTTGCCACGGCAACGCGGCCCAAACCTTCGGCGGAGACGACCGTTTTCATTTGTTGGCCATTCTGGAGGGGGCGGTTGAGATCGCGGGCGAAAAGTTTGTGGCGGGCGAGACCTGTCTGCTGCCTGCGGCGGCTGGTCGGGTAGAAGCGATCGGCGATGGGGATGTTGTTTTGCTTGATGCTTATCTGCCGGATAGGTAGTGGTCCGGCAGGCTTGCATTGAGGGATTCTGGGTGCCACGCCCAGCAGTGGAATCCTAGTACCCGTTTCGCACTGCTGGACGAGCCAGACAGTGGCACCCGAGGGTTCTGATGCTGTTTTCTATTTGGGGCCACCGCTAACGGGGGCTGCTCAAGGGCGTGCTGGCAATGCTGGCGTGATTGCCCGCCTTCCTTCGTATTGAGTTCGTCCCTACAATCGCCGCCCCGTGATTTTTCTGTCACCGAGTGTGGGCTGCCATGATGAACCTAAAAGCCACCGTTGCCATTGCACTCTTCGCACTGTTGCCCATGCTGGCTGCCTGTTCGGCGACGGTGCGTAAGCCACGGCTGTTGCATCCGGGTCCGGCCGGTTATCAGCGGAATAACGCGACTCAATTCGATCCGTATCCACCGGATGATATGGGGCCTGAGATTGTTGGTGGTCGACCGCCTGACTTTCAAAAGCCGCCGCCTGAGGTAATCCGCGCTCGCCAGCAGCAGCCTGTTGGGCCTTGGCGTTCGTCTGGGCCGCTGTATTGAGATACCGTATTCCTTGTTTGGGGTGGCGTGGCCGCCACCGCTAACGGGGGCTGTTTGGAGCTTGGGGCCTGGGTTTCGGTCGGGCCAGTGTCTATGATGGACGGAATCGCTGGGCCCCGTTTGGCCTAGCTAGTTCGAATCCATTCTTTCCCCCAGCGACGCCATGGCCCGCCCCGATCGTAAATCCCGCAGTAAATCGGCCTCTCCCGGTGTATCTCAGCAGCGTAAACCGGCCCGGCGTCGACCCGCCGCGCCGCGACAGGCGCCTGACGACGCTGGCGAACGGCTTCAAAAAGTGCTCGCCGCCGCCGGTATTGCTAGCCGACGCGAGTGCGAAGAGCTAATTCGGGAAGGTCGGGTCGAGGTCGATGGGCAGGTTATCACCGAACTTGGCACCCGCGTGAATCGCATCACTCAGCAGATTCAGGTCGATGGCGAACCCCTGCCAAAGCCCAAGCTGGTTTATTTTGCGGTGAACAAACCTGAAGGCGTTGTCTGCACGGCTAGCGACCCGTCGGGGCGCACTCGGGTTACCGACCTGTTGCCGCCGGGCCTGGGACGGGTGTTCAATGTCGGTCGGCTCGATATGGCCAGCGAAGGGCTTATCTTGGTTACCAACGATGGCGAGCTTGCCAACGGGCTCACCCATCCGCGCCACGGTGTCGAAAAGACGTACGAGGTTCAGGTTGCTGGCCACCCGACGCCACAGGTTTTGGCCCAAGTCCGCAAGGGCGTTCATTTGGCCGAAGGATTTGTGCGGGCGGTGAACGTGCGAGTGAAAACACGCCGTAAGAACGGCACGATCTTGGAAATGGTGCTCGACGAAGGTCGCAATCGCGAGATTCGCCGGTTGTTGGCCAAAGTGGGGCATCGCGTGCAGCGGCTCACCCGAATTGCTGTAGGCCCCATCCGCCTTGGAGAAATGCCCAAGGGAGCATCTCGCCGGCTAACGCCTGAGGAAGTCAAAAAGCTTCAGGCTTATGTCCGGGCACCGAAGCCTGCGTCTGGGCAGCAGTCTTCGGGGCGGCCTGTTTCTAGGCAAGAGGCACTCAAGGGGCGAGAACGTAAACGCCGAGCGGCAGCAGGCAAGGCTACTGGGGCAGCCCAACGGGGCGGCGCAAAAGGTGGTCGCAAAGGAGGGCGGCGTTGAACGCTGAACCGACTGAATGCCAAGCCAACCCGTTGGCAGCGAAATACTATGCCGATGGGGCCAAGCGGTACGAAGTCGCGATTGTCGAAAACGAACGGCTGGCCGTCGATACTTACCGAGTGCGTTTCGAGTGCCCTGAATTGGCCCAGTGCGTTGTGCCTGGGCAATTTCTGATGCTACGGCTGCCCGATTGCGATGACCCGCTTCTGGGCCGACCATTTGCGTTATACGACACGGTCCTCGATTCCTCGGGCAATCGAATTGGGATTGATGTTGTTTATCTGGTTGTCGGCAAGATGACCTCGCGGCTGGCTCAGTTGAAGCCTGGCAGGCCGCTGCAAGTTTGGGGGCCGCTGGGGAATGGATTTTCTGCGGAGCCGGTTGAGCATCTTATCATGGTGGCTGGCGGCATTGGTCAAACGCCGTTTTTGGCCCTGGGTAGAGAGTTTCTGGGCGGTCGTAGCTATGGCGAGCCGTCGCGTCAGATCGCGTCTTGCAGGCGGGTGTCGCTTTGCTACGGGGTTCGCTCGGTCGATCTATTGGCCGGTGCCGATGATTTTCGGGCGGCTGGCATCGATCTGCGTATTAGCAGCGACGATGGCTCGGTTGGGCATCATGGGTTGGTTACCGATTTGCTGAAGCAAACGCTCGCCGGGGAAGATCGCTCTAGGTGCCGCGTTGTTTGCTGCGGGCCTGAACCGATGATGGAGGCGGTTGCTGAGATCGCGTTGGCGCAATCGGTTGCGTGCCAACTTTCGCTCGAAACGCCCATGGCCTGTGGGATCGGCATTTGCTTTAGCTGCGTTGTGAAGATTACCCAAGCCGACGGCAGTTGGGACTACAAACGCTCGTGCGTCGACGGACCGATATTCGACGCGGAGAAGATTGTCTGGTAGGGCTAGCTTTTGATCGCTTTGATTGCCTTGGAGAGGCGCGATTTCAGCCGGGCAGCTTTGTTGGCGTGGATGATGTTCTTTGAAGCGGCTTGGTCAAGTTTCTTGACCGCGATTCGAAATTCGCTCTCGCAAGTTTCGACATCGCCTGCCTGAACAGCAGTACGAAGCTTGCGAATTTGGGTTCGCATGGAGGTTTTTACCGAATGATTACGGTGTCGACGAACCTCGTTTTGTCGTAGACGTTTCTTCGAGCTGAGGGAGCTAGGCATCTTGTTTTTTGCTACTACTGGATTGACGATCGCGAAAGACCGGCCTGGGCCGGACGACATGAATCACCCACTATCGCGTAATTGATTGAGTTTGTCCAGCCGGTCTGCCACATCCTGATAGCCAAAATCTAGGCCTGCCAACTCGGTCAGGTGGCGTTCTGCGCGGTCTAGCTCTTTCATCCCCGTGGACAGGACCCCCGCCCGATAGAGGGCCAGCCGGCGAGTTTCTGAATCGGGCTCAGTACAGGCCTCGATCGCCTCTTCGTAGTTCGATAGGGCCAGCTTATATTGCTCGATCCGCTGAAAACACTCACCCAGCTCCAGCAGAACCTCCGCGCGCCGCTTCGGGTCGCCCCGTGCCCCTTGGAAGGCCGTGATCGCCTCTTTGTGCTTCCCGGCACACTTTAGCCGAGTGCCCAGCTCGTACTTTAGCTGGGCATTGTTCGGATCGCGATCCGATTTGGCGACATAAACTTCCAACTCCACCTGATTGACTTGGTCGCGTATTTTTTTCGCCAATTGCTTATTTTCTTTGCTCGGATCTTGCTGAGCCTGCTGTTCGGCGATTGCTAATTGCTGGGCCGCACGCCGTAGCAGCACGTCTTCGAGCCGCTCGTGGACCCGAAAATCAGCACTCCCGGCCGCATCCGAAGCCCGAGAGAGTACGTACTCGGCATCGCTATATCGGGCTTCGCCCATGCAGATATCAGCAAGTTGCAGGTAAGATTCCACGTCGGTTGGGTCGGCGATGATGGCCGCTTTCAACCGCTCTTCGGGCGGTAACGATTCTTCGGCCTCTCCGCCATCCTTCGCCTGTCTAGAAAATTGGGCGACCGAAACCTTGGTTTCAGCGCCACCCGCTTCTCCCCCCAGCGAGGCTGCGGTGTATCCGCCTTGGTGGATCGTTTTTTCTACCGAGAGTCGTGATATCGCTTGTCGAGCTTCTTCGTCCTGGGGCTTCGCCTGCGAGACACGTTGCCAACAGGCGATTGCTTGGTCGAACTGACCCATTCGTTGCAAAGTGAACGCCGCTTGCCGATTTATCGCAGCGTCGTTTGCGTCGACCCCCATTGCCCAACGCAAATAGAACAACTGGCACTCGTCGATTTGAAGCTCGTCGTAGGCCGTTGCCACCGCCAGCAGCGATGTGATATCCCACGGGTTCAGCGTCAATGCCGCACAGCCTGCCTGCAAAGCGGCTTCCCATTTGCCTTTGCTAGCCGCTTTGCGAAGTGCCGCGCGGTGGCTCTTAATCCTCAAACCGGCCAGCTTGGCCCCTTTTTTGTTGTCGCCGTACTTGTTTTGCAAATTGGCGAAAAAATGTTGCAGGTAGAGAATGCTGCCCGGATCTTCGGCCACACATTGCGAGAAGAGCTGATTGGCGTAATCATAATCCTTCTTCTCGGCACACCGCTGCCCATGCTCAAACACCTTTTGCAGCCGCTGACGCGAGGCAGCCGTCAATGGTGAGAGACCCTGCGACGCGGTATGATCGGCAAGCGGTTGGTTAGGCTCCATGCAAATACGTCCAGAAAGTGTTCCGTCAAAAAGGGGCTCGTCACGAGCAATCCGCAGCGCAGTGCTACGCACGGCACTCGGTTCACGGTATTCTAGCATTTTAGAATTTGTGTGGTACGCCTGAACAATTGTAGTTCACCGACTTTTTCGGTGAGAAATGTGGTATTTATGCCCGAAATCTCTGGCAAAGTGTATTTGGTTGGGGCCGGGCCGGGCGACCCGTCGCTGCTTACCCTGCGCGGCTGCGAGCTGTTGCAGCAAGCCGATGCGGTTTTTTATGATTATCTCGTCAATCCACGAATTTTGACCCACGCCCAACCCGACGCCAAGCTGGTTTGCCTTGGTCGGCATGGACATGGCCGCATTCACTCGCAAGACGAGATCAACGCCCTGGTGGTCGATGCTGCCCGAGCAGGGCAAACGGTGGTTCGTCTCAAAGGAGGCGACCCGGCATTTTTTGGGCGATCGGCTGAGGAAATCGCGTCGCTGGAGCAGGCAGGTATCTCGTACGAGGTTGTCCCTGGGGTAACCTCTGCCTCGGCGGCAAGCAGTTACACAGGCATCCCTTTGACGCACCGCGAGTTTGCCTCGTCGGTGGCCTTTGTCACAGGGCAGCAATGTCGCGACAACGGGGGGCGTCCGCTCGATCTGGCAAACTTGGCCAAATTCCCCGGCACTTTGGTCTTTTATATGGGTGTCACGACTGCGCCGTATTGGTCGACGGAGTTGATTAGCCATGGCAAGCCTGCCGATACTCCCGTCGCGGTCGTGTACCGTTGTTCGCTGCCCCAGCAGCAGACTTTGCTGACGACTCTTGGCGAACTGCCCGACGCACTTGCAGCCCGCAAAATGCGTCCGCCTGCGATTGTGATTGTTGGCGAAGCGGTTCAGGCCGAGAGCACCACCAAGTGGTTTGCGTCGCGACCGCTGTTTGGTCGCACGGTTCTGGTAACCCGACCGGCCCATCAGGCAACCGACCTCGTCCGCCTGCTCGCCAACCAAGGGGCGGCCCCGCTGATCCAGCCTGCAATCGAGATTTCGCCGCCCGCCGACTGGGGCCCAGCAGACCAAGCAATTCGCGACCTTCAGCGGTACGATTGGCTGGTTTTTTCGAGTGCCAACGGCGTCCAGTCGTTCCTCGGACGGCTCGACCAGCTTGGGCTGGACCTGCGCCAATTGGGCCCTTGTCGGCTCGCGGCGATTGGACCTGCTACGGCTGAGGCACTCAAACAATATCACCTCGGCGTCGACTTGCAGCCAGCCGAGTATCGGGCCGAAGCTTTGGCCGAGATTTTAGCCCCGGAAACGGCCAACAAACGTGTGCTCTTGCTTCGGGCTAGCCGTGGCCGCGAAGTGTTGGCCGAGTCGCTGACCGCTGCAGGGGCCGAGGTCGAGCAGGTTGTCGTCTATCAGAGCATGGATGTCGAGCAAGCCGATCCCGAAATTGTTGCGGCACTGGCCGAGGGGCGGATCGATTGGATTACGGTCACTAGCTCGGCGATTGCCCGTTCGCTTGTTCATCTGTTTGGCGACTCGCTGGGGCAAGCGAAACTGGTTGCCATTAGCCCGCTCACGGCTGGGGTTCTTGCTGATGCTGGTTATCCGGCGGCGGCCATTGCTACGCGGTATACGACTGAGGGGCTTGTTGAGGCTCTTCTTGAGGGGGTGGGCGGTTGCGCTCCCTGACGGTCGCGACTCGGTGGGGGCGTTTGGTGGGGGGCGTTTGATAGCGTTTGTCAAACTTTGTGGCTTGTTGGGGTATCTCGCGTTGAAACGCTCAAGACGTGTGGCGAAGTTATTCGTCGAAACGTCATACGTTTGAACTAATGCCCTCATTCTCTCCGATGAAGAAGACAGGCAGGAATCACTCCGTACCTTTTTAGCCCGGGTTCCTGCATTGGTCTTACCTGAGGAGTCGGCGTATGCAGTACGGCAACAAAGCAAAAGTGCGGGCAACCATCTACTTGCCGGTGGAGGTGCTCGACGAAGCACGCGACGCAGCCGTCCATTTGGCCGGTTACCCTGCTCGCTTGACTCTGACTCAACTAGCCGAGAACGCTTTTCAAGCGGAATTGCGCCGGTTGAAGGCACTCTACAACAACGGCCAAGACTTTCCACGCCGCGACGAAGAGTTGCGCGGCGGTCGTCCCATCGCTGCGTAAGGAACCCCGCTTGTGAATTCTGTCTTTGCAAAAGCAGAGAATAAATCGACTGTGAAACCATCACTCCCCCATACCACGAATAGTAAGCCCCCCCCGGCGAAGTTGAAGCAAACCGGCGAACTTCGCACCCGGTTATTAAACATGATCCTGGAAAACGAGCAACAACGGCGTTCCGACTTTGTCGCTCGCCCGCCGACTCCCAAGTAATTTCCCCAAGTATTTTGAACCTCTCCCTCCCAAAAATGCGAACCCTTCGCGATACCCTCTCCCTGTTGGGAGTAGGCCTGTTGTTTTTTGCGCCGGTTGGCCGATGCGACGCCGCCAATGCGACGCTCTCTCGGACTGAATTGTCTCGCGTCTGGAACGAACAGTTCTCTCCGCCAGAAAATTCGCAGAGCAACTCAGCCGCGAAACTTCCCGCATCCAATTTGTCGCCTGGGGCACAGTTGCGGTCTGACCGACCCCATCCGGCGGTGGCTCGGATTATTGTGCCCGAAGGCAACGCCACCTCGTACGGCAGCGGCACTTTGGTCGATGCTCGCGATCAGTTTGGGCTTGTGATTACCAACTGGCATGTGGTGCGCGATGCGCAAGGTGCTATCGAGGTCGTGTTTCCTGGCGGTTTCAAGTCGAAAGCCCGAGCATTGAAAGTCGATGCCGATTGGGACTTGGCCGCGTTGGTGATCTGGCGACCACAAATCGAGCCGGTCACGATTGCCCAAACGGCCCCTCAGCCGGGCGACCAACTCACCATTTGCGGCTACGGCCAAGGAATGTATCGGGCCGCCACGGGGCGATGCACCCAATACTACGCCCCGCGTTTAGACTTCCCCCGGCACATGGTCGAGCTTGATGTCGAAGCCCGGCAAGGAGACTCGGGCGGCCCCATTTTCAACCGCGATGGCGAACTGGCTGGTGTGTTGTTTGGGGCAGGGCAGGGGACCACGCTGGGCAGCTTTGGAGGTCGTGTAGAAAGTTTTTTGGCGACGCTTGCCCCAGACATTGGGCAGACCGTCGACGTTTCGCTTGTCAGGGACGAAGTCCCTCCGCCAGTCTCTCTACCGGAAAAAGACTTACAAGCTGAGGCCAAGCCCGCGAAACCTCAGCCGCCCGTTGAGCCGCCGCCAGCCGATCTGGCAAGGCAGTCGGACGACGACAATTCTTCCTGGCAATCTTCGCATGGCCAAGTTGCTGCCATGTGGCCTAAGGACGAGTCTGCTGAGCCGGCCCCGCAAGTTACCCGTCAGCAGGTTCAGCAGTTGACGGCCACCGAGGCAGCAAGCTGGGAGTCGGTACCGAGCAATAATCGGTTCGAGCAAATTAAAACCGGGCTCGCAGTAATCGGCGTGATGGCACTCGCTGTTTTGGCACTTCGGGTTGCCCGCTAAGGTTCTGTTAATTCTGAATTGACGGGTGCCACTGTCTGGCTTGTCCAGCAGTGGAACCCTGGTACCCGCTTCACACTGCTGGACAAGCCAGACAGTGGCACCCAAGCGTGGCCGACATCGCTAACGATTGTTGCTTGGAGAAGGGGCCAACTGAGCTGCTGCCAGTAGGGCGGCGACCATGCCGCTTGCTTCGGCGGTTCCTTGCCAAGCCCGGTCGAATGCTGTGCCGTGTGCCACGCTGGTTCGCACGATAGGTAGCCCCAGCGTAATGTTCACGGCTCGGTGCATCCCCAGGAGTTTCAGGGCGATGTGTCCCTGGTCGTGGTAGATCGCCACCACCGCGTCGAATTCTCCATCTCGTGCTCGGATCATCAACGTATCTGCTGGAAATGGTCCCGATGCGTCGATCCCTATCTCCACGACCTGCTCGACAGCCGGCGCAATGATTCGAGACTCCTCGTCGCCAAATAGCCCGTCTTCGCCACCGTGTGGGTTCAGGGCACAGACGCCCACGCGAGGAGCTACCAGCCCGAAGCCTTCTCGCATTACCTGATCGACGAGTTGGCATTTTTCTAGCACCGCGGCACTCGAAAGGTGCGAAAACACATCTCGCAACGCCATGTGCAGCGTTACATGGACCACGCCCAGCCCCGCTGGGCAGTTTGGCGCTTCGTCTGGCGGCAAATACAGCATCATTGCAAATTCGTCGACGCCGCAACGCTCGGCCAGTAGTTCAGTATGCCCAGGGTAGTGGTGCCCCGCGGCATGAAGGGCCGATTTGCTCAGCGGAGCCGTAACGATTCCGTGGAACGATCCTGCCAAAGTCTCATCAATTGCGCGCACAACCGCTTGATACGCAGCATGTCCGGTCCGGGCGTTGATGGCCCCATGCGGAACCGAAAGCACCTCGTCCTCGCCCACATGTAGACAAACGATCGTCTCGCTATTCACGCGATCGAAATCGAGATCGGCTAGGTTTTTTGAAGCAAGAAGTTCGACCGGTCTGCCGACCAGTTCAATCGCCTGTTGCAGTATTTTGGGGTGCCCCAGCACTACGGGGCGGCAATTCTCATGGACTCGTGGGTCGGCCCAAGCCCGCACAATCACCTCTGGCCCGACCCCCGCAGCATCCCCCATAGTCACGGCTAATAGCGGTTTTTTGGTCATGGCAGGGCAGATGGGCGAGGGGATTGGTAACCGCATTCTAGGGCAAGTTTCCGAAATGCGAAGCGAAGTATTCACTAGCGCGTCGGGCTAGTGTGGTATGGGTCGACCAAGTAGAATCGGGCGTTTCGTTCGACACTATCCGTTGTAACAGAAATCGTGCAGGTCAGAATGACACGAATATTCCCCTCGCTGGCCGCTGTTTCGCTCGGCCTGTTCCTCGCCGCAGTTGTCCTTGGGCTTTCCATCGGCGATCTGCACAACCAGCCTGACCAAGCGGTGCTGCGTACTCGCGGCATCCACATGTTGACGGGCGTCTCTGCCGCGATAGCCGTGGTGTTTGTGCTTAGTATCGCAATCACTTATTTCGTGGGCACAAGCCGCTGGTGCAAAGAAGTTACCGAGACCTACTTGCTCGATTCCTCGCCACTTGTTCGTAGTACGATACTCAAGCGTAAAACTTTTCCGTTGTGCGTAGTAGGCATGCTTACGGTTGTGGTGGTCGGGGCTCTCGGGGCTGCTTCTGACCCCGGCACAGGGCGTCCGGATACGGCCTCGATGGCCAATATCCACTTGGCTGGCGCGATGCTTGGGCTGGCGTTGGTCGGTTTTATCTACGTTCGGGTCTGGATGAATATTGCCGAGAATCAGTTAGCAATCCAAGAGATTGTCAGTGCCGTCCGCACGATCCGCATAGAAAAAGGCCTTGAGGTCGAGCCCGACCCGGCTGCCGAGAATGCCGATCTTGCGGCAACACCCTAGACGGTCGATTCGGCAAGCCCCTCATTTTTCCCGGAAAACCAAGCATTTCCCGTACTTTCCCCCAGGCCCGGCTGACAGACGAAAATATGTGACTATACTAGTAGTTTCCGGTTCATTCTGAGCCAGATGGTCCCTTTGTTCGCCGAATGTTGAGAGTAGTTCGCGTATGCCTAAAGCCATGACGATCGCCGGGATGGTCGTTGCGGCCTTGCTTTTTACGCTGTTTGGGGCCGATTTGGCAGTTGGCATCCCCTTCGGCGGGGCCCAATCGACCATGAGCTTCGGCGCCTTGGCCGCTTCTGCGATTCTCGGCTACCTTAGCTACAGCACCTTTCGCGAACTCCGCTAGGGGCGGTTTGGCTTTTTCTGTTCGCAAAAGTGTTCTGTTGGAGGATGTCGTGGCCGACACCGCTAACGAGTTGCTATGCGGCCACTCGTAGGATCGATCGCTGCGGCTTCACCGCTTGCTGACTGGTCAGCTCGGCCACTATCGCTCCTGCCGTGGTCACAACCAATTGGTTGCGGCTTGCCGCCCAAGAGACTTCGCAAAGCATTTTTTCGAATGCTTGTAGACTTCGTGCGTTAGAAGTCCCCAGCTTTCCGGTATCGACGGCTACGAGTGTTGTTTCGCCCAACGAACCGGCCGAGATCAATTGTTTTGCCGAGACGCGACGGCTGGTAAACCATTGCGAAAAACTTCGAACTAGTGGAATCCGTACGTTCAATTCCAGTTGCCATAGCCCGCAGGGCAGCGGGCGCGAACGCGTTGAGGTGCGATCTTGTTGGGTCGAAAAAATCCCGCCAATCCCTTGTTCCGCAAGCAAAGCCGCTCGTACTCGTAGCGACTGGGGATCGCCTACGACCAATTTAATCGATCGCCCGGTTTTTGCACGAATTGCTGCGCATCGGTCGGCCAACTCGCGCCGGAACGCTGTGGGAGGCGTACTCACGTCACTCCAAGGGCCATCAACGGTCAGAGCAAACTCGGATATCATCGACGAGGCCGTACGCTGCGAAGCGAGTAACTTCGCGCATTTGGTATCGGCCACAACCCAAGTCGCCGGTAACCGATGGCCTTGAAACAAGTGAATTAGATGCTGGATCCGAGCCGCGATAGTATCGGTCGTCTCAGTGACGCCAAGGTTCAATACAAACGCTACCCGCGGTACGATTGAGGCTTTTTCCATGGCTCTAGTACAACTTTCCCAAAAAAGCGTGGTCGTGATTTCCAAAAAACGGTGCCGCCATCGGGTCGCGAACTCGCGCGGCGCAGCTTTATCTAGTTTCGGGTGCCAGCAGTCATCAACTCGACGGGGCAACCGATCGCTGCGATCAGCGAAGCATGGGGAAATGCACGGCTCGTGGCGTTTGCGTAAAATAGGAAGAATATCGGTTCGACTGGGTGCCACCGCCAGGACGATTTGGCTACCCGTGACCAATTCTTCGGGTTAGAATAGCGCCGCTTCGACTTCCAACGCATCACTCAAGCTGCTTGCTTTGTCATGGTTCACCATCGCGAACAATGGGCGTTTCCGGCTCACCCGTTGATAACCAACGGCCACGCGCAGACGATCCTTGGCATCCGTTGGCCAAGCCGTGCCCAGCCCTATCAAGCTCAGCAGCATAAGATCCAGTCGGAAGACGGCGACCAATTGGTGGTCCACGAAGATTGTGCTGCTGATGCAACGGATTCGTCGCCCATCGTTTTTTTGGTTCACGGGCTTGGTGGCTGCCATCTTAGTACGTACATGTGCCGGATGGTCGAGCGGCTTGTCGCACGCGGCTATCGGGTGTTTCGCAATGATATGCGAGGCTGTGGGGCTGGCGAAGGCCTTGCCAAACTTCCGACCCATTGCGGCCGTTACGCCGACGTTGCATCTGCTTTGCACTTCATTGCCGAGCTCTACCCCGAGGCAACAACCGACCTGGTTGCCTTTTCGATGGGCGGTACGCAAACGCTCAACATGCTTGCCGAAGCAGGAGACATGCGAGTCGGCAACCTCGAACGCTCTTTGGTTATTTGCCCACCGGTAGATTTAGCTGCCGTCGAACGCCACTTTCATACGTTTTTGGGCACACGATACGACAAGTTTTTTGTCAACATACTCTGGAAACAAACGCTCGCGCGTTGGCAATGCTTTCCTGAGATGGCTCCCGAAGTGATGCCGCGCCGTCCGCGCCGGTTGCGCGAAATCGACGAGCTGGTGATCGCCCCCAGCGGAGGTTTTCGCTCGGCAGATCATTACTATCAAGAGGCCTCGCCCGGCCCTAAGCTCAAGGCCATCCGCCATCCGGTTACCATCTTTTCGAGCGAAGACGACCCGGTCGTCCCGGTGGAATCGCTCTTGGCGTCCGCCCATAGTTCTGCGGTCGACATCATCACCACGCCCCACGGCGGACATCTGGGATTTTTAGCCGCTCGAAACGGCGACGAAGATTTCCGCTGGCTCGACTGGCGTATCCTCGATTGGTTGCAGCATGAGCCGCAACAGCGCAGCGAGCCCTCGGGTGCAACCGTACAAAAGCAAAAAACCCGTCATGCCGATTTTGCACCTACCGCCGGGAAGACTCGATGAAAACGGTGCCGAAGCGGAATTCTGATAATCGAAGGTATCGACCGCAGCCCCCGATTTATCTACAAAGCATGTAGATAAGCCCCGCTTATCCACGTTTTTTGTGTCTAATCACAAGTTATGCCCCAGCAAACACGGAGTACCGTTGGATAAGTTCCTTGTATCGAAAACTGACGGCAAACCTCGCGTTTACCGTGTCGAATCCGTCGGCGATTTTATCGCCGTCGCAACGTGGCTCTACGGAAACGAAGACGTCGTCTTCCGTGGCCAACGACGCTGTTGTCCACTGCTTCCTTCAGTCGCACGTGTACCCGAGTACGTCCGCACTGAAACTGAAATCTTCGACGAGTTCAAACGCGAAGCGATTCCGTATCTGACAGACGTTCCGCAAACGCCATGGCAATGGCTCGCGGTTGCACAACACAATGGGCTACCTACCAGATTGCTTGACTGGACAAAGAATCCGCTTGCCGCGCTATGGTTCGCGGTGAGTAAGCCCGCGCACAAACAAGAACCCGGAGTCGTCTGGGCACACGGTTACGAATCATCCCAAGTAATCTCGAACACTGAAAAACAATGTTCACCATTTTCGATTGAAACAACTCGCATCTACCTCCCAGAACACGTCTTTCCATATATCCAAGCTCAATCTGGATTGTTCACCGTGCATCATCGCAACGGCAAAGGATTCCTTCCTTTCGAGGAGCAACTCTCCGACGCCGACTTACGACTGACTGAAATCAAGATTCCAGCCGACTGTTTCCGCACTTTGCGGCATCTTCTTTGTCGTATTGGCATCCATCCGGCGTCGTTGTACCCCGGGTTGTCAGGCCTAATTGAACGCATACGCTATCAACATGAAATGCTGCCTGACGAACAAGGG
Organism: Planctomycetota bacterium; assembly: GCA_013152205.1. GTDB lineage: Bacteria > Planctomycetota > Planctomycetia > Pirellulales > Lacipirellulaceae > Bythopirellula. The sequence goes on along the minus strand of JAADGV010000032.1, from coordinate 87,676 downwards.
GCATAACAAGGCGCTCAACCTGACCCGGTGCTGCCGGGCGGCGCTTATGGTAGTATCAGTTTCCTCTGCCCGGCCGCACCGGGCAGGTTAGCTTGGTCGTTTGCGGCTTCGGTGGTGTGTTTGATTGCCCGATATTACGGGTGTACAATTGAGCCTATGGATACAGTAAAGTAGGGTGCGTGATCGTAAAAAAACGGTGCGTTTATTTTTCGGTTTTAATGTAGAAATAGCGTTAACGCACCACTCCCTTGTAACGCACCTTTCAGGCCATACATTACGGTGGGTTTCGCTTCGCTACACCCACCCTACTACTACTTGTATTGCCTTACCACCGACAGGTTCACCCATCAATCACGAGAGAAGATGGGTGCGAGCACGCCATCCTACCGTTTTTCGTCGACCGCGAGTACTCTTCCTTAGCGTGTAACCTCTACAGCAACTCCAGTCGTATTGGCACTCGGCGGGGCAGGGGGGTGCTGATGCGAAATGGCTTCTAGGCGGCATACCCCGTAGGCGAGCGCCAGCCCCAGCAGCAAAGCGGCGGAGAGTTTGCCCCGGTCGTGGTCGTGAAACTGCAACTCTGGCAGCAGATCGCTCAAGGCGATGCACAGAAACGTCCCTGCGGCAAAAGCCAAGGCATAGGCGAGGGTCGCTCCGCCCTCGTCATTCGTCATTACGCCAAAGTGAAAGATGAACGCCCCCAGCGGAATCGCCAACGAAAATAGCCCGTTCACCACATGCCGCCACCCCAACGACCAGCCGCCGCGGGCCATCAGCGTAGCGATTGTCATCGAGTCGAACGGCTTGTGCAGTAAAATCACAAGAAAAGTACCCAGCCCCGCCAACTCCCAACTGCTGTGTCCGTGCCGCACGCTCGCGGCCAATGCCACGCCAGCGATCACGCTGTGCAATGTCAGCCCGAGTGCTGCGCCGCTCCAGGTTAAATCGTGGCCATGATCGTGTTCGTGATGGCAGGTCACCTCACCATCTTCAACTTCGTGATGATGAAAGCAAAAAAACCGCTCGATGAAAAACATCGTCAGCAGCCCCGCCAACACCCATAGCATGATCGTAAGCTCGGTGCCCTGCGCGTCAGGGGCGTTGCGCCTCGCTTGCTCGAGGGCATGAGGCAACATGTGCAATAGCCCGATACCAAGCATCACCCCCGCCACAAAGCTCACGGCAAGCTCCATCCGGCGGTGCGTGAGTTGGATCCAAGACGGGATCATCCCCCCGGCGATCGACGCGCCAAAGATCAGCAAGCAGTAGTAAGTTAGCAGAACAAACGGTGTCATTTTGTGGGGCAACTGGGGGTAAGGAAGGGGTGTTTTGATTTGTGGAACACGGACCTCCACACTACTAAACGTCCTCACGCAAAGGCGCGAAGACGCAAAGAGCAGGGTTCCAAAAGTTGACAGGATTTACAAGATAGACGGGATTATACAAGGCTTGAGCATATCACTACTGTGCGTTCTGGCACTCCGCCCAGAGGGTCGGGCCATTTTCTAAGCAAAACATTCAAGGAAAGAATAATCCAGTCCATCCTGGTTTTTCTTTTGGCGTTTCTTTCTTGGCGCCTTCGCGCCTTTGCGTGAGATCCTTTTCCCATCGGCCAACATCGGTGGTTTCTCTTTCGCTGATTATCCTATGATACGCTCAACCCGACAAGGACGCGATTCGCGAGTTGCCGGAAACGCCAGACAACGATATGCTGGCCGCCATGCGTGCCTGTATCCAACGAGTTAGCGAAGCCCGGGTCGTGGTCGAGGGCCAAACCACCGGCCAGATTGCTGTCGGTCTGCTCGTGCTGCTTGGTGTTTGCGAATCCGACACCGACGACGACTTGCGTTGGCTGGTAAAAAAGATCGCCAATTTACGCATTTTCGCAGACGACCAAGGCAAGATGAACCGTTCGCTGATCGAAGTCGATGGTGCCATGCTGGTGGTCAGCCAATTCACGCTCTACGGCGACTGCCGCAAGGGGCGTCGTCCCAGCTTTATTGCCGCGGCACCGCCAGAGAAAGCCGAACGGGTCTACGAGCAGTTTGTCGAACAAGTCCGTCAGCAGGGAATCCCCGTCGAAACAGGCCGCTTTCGTGCGGATATGAAAGTCACCCTCACCAACGACGGCCCCGTTACCCTTTGGATCGACTCCGAAGAAATGGCCCGCTGATAGTGAGATTGTTTCACTTGGATGAAAGGTTGCGTTTTTCAGAACCGTGAAAGTCGATAGGGCAGGGGGTCTACGTGCGGCTTGGCTCCCGTTAGCATTTCTGTAACGAGTTTGCCCGTGGCGGGTGACATCGACATGCCCAACATACTGTGCCCTGCGGCAATCATCACGTTTGCCATGGCTGGGCTACGATCGATAATCGGAGCCCCATCGCAGCTCATGGGCCGAAAACCAAACCACTCTTCCTCGATCGGCTCGCAAACAGGATCGACCAAATAACGCTTTGCCCCTTTGCTCAGCAAGCCCAGTCGGCGACGATTGATTCGTTCGTCGTATCCGGTGAATTCCATGGTCGACCCCAGCCGATACCCCGACTCGAACGGGGTGACTCCAACGCGACACTCTTCGAGCAGCATCGGATATTTTGGACAGATGCGGGGCTTTGGCATGGTAATCGAGAGGCCTTTTCCCGGTTGAATGGGCAACTTACAGCCCAACGCCTTATTCCAATGGGGCGACCAAGCCCCAGTCGCAACAATAAAGGCGTCGGCAGACATCTCTCCCTGCGAAGTGACAACGGCCCGCGCCTTGCCGCCTTCGCAGACAAAGTTTTCTAGCGAACACTGCTCATGGATCTCAACACCGGCCCGAGTTAATCGTTCTCGCCAAGCGGCCACCAAACGATCCGGGCGCAAATGCGCATCGTCTTCATAATGAAAAGCTCCCACCAGCCCTGGCTTGAGCGCAGGTTCCAGCGCCACCAATTGGTCGCCGTCGTACCAAGTGGCCCCCACGCCAAACTCCTCATCGACCAGCTTGGCAAGCGGCGAAAAATTGGCCTGCTCTTTCTCTGTGTTGAAAACAAACAAGAGGCCCTGTGTCTGCCACTCGCAGCCTTCAAGCTCTTTATCCGCGATAAGCTGTCGATAAAGCGTTGCGGACGATTGCAACAGTGTATGTCGCGCTGCTCCACCAATCATCATGTCGCGATGATTACACCGACGGGCGAATTGCCAGAGCCAACGCAATAATGAAAGATTAAGACTCGGTTTGACACGAAATGGCGAGTCAGGGTCGAACAACGATTTCACTGTCTTGGAAATCGCCCCAGGGCGGCAAAGCGGAGGAACATGCGAAGGGCTGATGTACCCGCAATTGCCATGCGAACAGGCATTGCCAAATTCATCTCGCTCGATAATCGTCACCCGACGGCCCGCTTGCACCAAATAATAAGCACATGCCGCACCAATGATGCCTCCGCCAACGATCAGCACATGCTCAGCATCCCGACTGGCAATCGCGGCTTTGTCTTCTCTAATCACCGTCCGAATCCTTTGTTTTGCAAAATTACATACGCCCCGATGTCAAAAAGCCTAAGGGATATGCTATTCGATGCAACGCGACTCGTTAACCACCTGAGCAAGCTCTTCAACCGATTCGACGGGTGGCCGCAGCAGGTCGGCTGTCATTCGCTCTACCGAGGCATCGTCTTTGAACCCCGAACCCGTCACCAAGCAGACAACTGTCGCATCGCTGGCCAACTCGCCCATGCGAACCGCCTCGGCAGCACCAGCAAGCGCAACAGCCCCGGCAGGCTCACAAAAAACGCCTTCCTCACGAGCCAATCGCTGCTGCATGGCGTACACCTGCTCATCCTCCACTAGGTATCCCATGCCGCCCGACGCACGGCAAGCGTGTAGCGTATTGTTCCCATCAATCACATTGGCAACTTGTAGGCCGCTGATTGTCGTCGTGCAGTCGCAAGAGCAAGCCTGCGCGGCCCCTTCGCGCAGTGGCCCTGCGACGGTGTTGTTTCCCGATGGCTGCACGCAATGAATTGCAGGGGTGCTCGAAGCCGACTCAAACCCCCGAGCAACCGCCCAGGTGAGACCTCCGCCCGACGTTGGGCAAAACACATGGTCGATCCCCTCGGCTAACTGTTCACACAACTCGCGACTAATCGTCTCGACTCCGGCCATCCCTTTCGGGGAATACTTAAACGCGCTAATTTGCACACGGGTATGGTTGTCGGCTGCCAACTGTTCGAGGTCGGCCATTACTTGTCGCGTCTTCTCGGCATCGGTGCCAAAGCCTTGGATCGGAAAAAGCTCAGCGCCATAGGCCAACATCTGGCGTAGTTTTCCTCTCGGAGCCGACTCGACGATGGCCAGTACGCAACGTATGCCGGCCAACGCACAATAAGCCGCCAGTGCCGCGCCTGCGTTGCCACTCGAGGTGCCAATACAGAGCGGTGCATTCTCCGCCACCAGATGCGAAACCGCACTGGCCGCAAACCGATCTTTATAAGAACCTGTAGGGTTTGACGATTCGATCTTAAAAAACAGTCGCTCAAGTCCCAGCGAAGGGCCAATATTTCGCGATCGTACGAGCGGAGTATCCCCTTCGCCCAAGGTCAGGCGAGCGTGCTCAGCAACCGCAGGTAAATGATCGGCAAACCGCCAAAGGCTCATTTCGATTTCCTCATTATTTCCTTACTGTCTTGTCGAACCATTGCTTTTACCAAATTTGTTTTGACAGGATAGACAAGATTTACAGGACTATCCGGTCCGATCCTGTTCATCCTGTCAAAAGACTTTTCCTTACTGCCAACGATCAACATGAGGGCAACTCTTCGGCATCTTCAAGCACAACCGCCAACGAGTCGCCTTGATCCACCCGGGGGTAGGTTCGCAGGACGATCACCGCCCCTGGTTCAGTTGCAGCAATCATCTGCCGTTTGCCCGAATACGAATCGCTAAGGCAACCGATCGACTCGCCAGCTTCCACACGCTGACCAAGCCGAACCGATGGTTCGAACAGCCCTTCGCGCGGGGCCGGGTAGCAATTCTGCATATGCCCCGAATCCGGTCGAGCATCCTCATAAACCGCCGAGCGGCTCCGTTGTTGTTCGAACTTGTCAATTATTTGAAACTCCGCCATCACACGCCGACATCCGTCAAACAGCGCATCAACCCCACGGGGGTCGCAGCGGCCACCCCCCCGATATTCAATGTAGATCGCCGGCACCTCGGCATCACGGGCGACCGACATCGATCGGCCATCCAAATCCGAGGTCGTCCCCCAGACTAAGGGCAGCCCAAAAACTTCAGCCATCCGGCGCTGCTTGGCAAGCACGTCTGCTGACTGCACCAACCCATAGCCGGCCAGCGGATAGACGTCCATCACCACTCCACCGGCATGTAAATCAATATAAAGGTCTGCCGACTGAATCAGTTCGGCAAGAGCATGGGCAACCTGCTCGGTGCGACTTCCATCAGCGCGTCCAGGGCAAGTACGGGCCAAGTCCAGGCCATCTTTTCCGCAGCGGCCTCGGAGGTCATAGGCCGACTCATTCACAACCGGCACCAAGGTAACGCAGCCAGAGATATCCGCAGCGTCTAAGCAGTTCATCAAGCGGTGAATCGCGGCAACCCCCTCAAACTCATCACCATGCACGCCTGCGGTGATCAGCAGATGGGGCCCCTCAGCCGCCCCACAAATTCGATGAGTTTTTAGCTCATACGCAGTTGGCATCACTAATTACTTCTCCATACTAGCGCCCATCGCCCCAAAGCCAGCGTCTAATAACTATTCCTTCAGCTCAGCCAAAGATCCCATCCGGCAATCCTTAAAGCGGAAACATCCGTCCACAGGCAACACAACCCCGGTGATATAATCGGCCCGATCCGAGGCTAGAAACGCGACCGCCGCGCCTATCTCTTCAGGCGCCCCCATGCGTCCCCAGGGCAATTTTTTCCCTTCCCGAAGAATGGTTTCTTTTCCAAACAAGGCCAGCTCGCCAGGCGTATCGATCCAGCCAGGCTCAATCACATTCACATTGATCCGATGTTGCGTCAATTCGGTGGCGATCGTACGCGCCATATGATTCAGGCCAGCTTTTGCCGCGTTATAGGCAACACTATTGGCGTACGGCGAATGGGCATGAACACTTGAAATGAAAACAATCTTGCCACCCGCCTTGCGCTGGACCATGTGCCGCGCAACGAGTTGGCTTAGGTGGAAGCTGCTAACGAGCGTTCCGCTGACTACCTGCTCGAAGACGTCAGCATCTTGGTCAAGAAAGCCCTCGCGGATACTTCTCGCAGGATTGCTTACCAAAATGTCTATTCGGCCATCGATTTTTAACGCTCGGTCGACCAAATTTTCGCGATCGGTTCGAGAAAAAACATCCGCTTCGATAACTGTGCAAGCTCGACCGAGGGCACGTATCTCTTCGGCGGTTGTGGCGGCCGCAGTACTCCCCGGCAGATCGTTGAGCACCACGTCGGCACCGCTTCGAGCCAGTTCCAATGCACACCCCTTGCCAATACCTTGGCCTGCCCCAGTTACAAGGGCAATTTTACCTTCGAGGTCCATTGTTAGGATCCTATCATCTCGTCAAAGTGGGACGCCGATTGCTTCAGTATATTCAGCATGGCTTCAAAGTCGCCGCCGTGGGCCAACAATCGCGCGCCCATGCCATGGAGTTTCTTCATTCGCTCTAAGCTAGAGGCCGGACATCCCCAAACCTTGCCGTGCTTTTCAGCGGCCTTTGCAACGGTTGCCATCGCCTCGTCAACCGATCGACCAGCCCCTTCGCGTCGGTAACGCATGCCCAAGTCGCCGGGGCCGACGAACATGCCATCGACTCCTTCGATGCTGGCAATCTCCTCGGCGTTCTCAACAGCCTCTTGAGTTTCGATCTGTACGACCAAAAACGTCTCTCGGTTGGCAGCAGAAACGTACTCGTCGACGTCGCTTCCTACGAAGTAGTCTGCATCCAACCCGGAACCATCGAGACCTCGGTCGCCGATGGGCGGAAACTTGACCGCATCGACCAACATCTTCGCTTTCTCGGGAGTCGACACATGAGGAATCATCAACCCCGTCGCCCCATCTTCCAAGTAGCGATAAAGGCGAGATTTTTCCAGCGTTGGCGGACGCAACATACAGTCGATATCAGCCAGATGGAAATAGGCCAATATTGCTTGGACTTCGCGATCGGTGAACATACGGTGTTCTAGGTCCAGCCAAATACAATCGAAACCGTAATGGGCCGCATGACGAATAAACGAAGGCACATAGTGCCCCAACACACACATTCGCACCGATTCGTTAGCACGAATTTTCTTCAGCGTCTTACTTGATCTCAATGTAGTACCCTTCAATCCAAACGGCAGAAATCTGCCTAGCTGATGAATTCTTGAACGCTAGAAAAAAAACAAGAGTCCCCATGGAATGGGGCGTTACTTCCTGTCCAGAATTCTTATATGATAACGCACCTGTGTCCTCTTCCAGAAGTAGGCTGACGCGAGATTTAGCGAGTTTGTAGAGAGAATAATGACATGAAGCTGCGTCTTGAGCAAACATCCGGCACCGGCCATATTCACCGCATTGGTGCGTACCTTTTACTGATGACCGCTTTGACCAGCAACCTGCACTCTCCCCAGGTAGCTTTTGCCAATTCTGACGATGGCAGCACGGTCAGCCAGGCTCCCGTCAGCGGTTTGGCACCGGTCGATTGGGCAATCATTGCCGTTTACGCGCTTTCGACCGTCGCCTTGGGCTGGTATTTCGGCCGTCGCCAACGCAGCACGAAAGAGTATTTTGTCGGCAGCGGCAATATGCCTCCGGTACTCATCGGCATCTCGCTTTTTGCGACGTTGCTTAGCACCATCACCTACCTCTCGATTCCTGGCGAAGTGCTTGGCAAAGGCCCCGTCTATTTAGCCACGATGGCGGCGCTGCCGCTGGTTTATTTCATCGTTGCCTACTGGATGTTGCCAATCTACATGAAGCAACGTGTAACCAGCGCCTACGAGCTGCTAGAAGCTCGACTCGGGTTAAGCGTCCGATTATTGGGCGCGGTGATGTTCTTGATCATGCGCCTTGTCTGGATGTCGCTGCTGATATACCTAGCCTCCGAAGCAATGTCGTTCATGATGTATGGAGACACGAATCACACAATCCAAATTGTTTGGATCACTGGGTCGATCTCCGTTTTCTATGCCTCGATCGGCGGTCTACGGGCGGTGGTAATTACCGACCTAATCCAAACCATCCTGCTTTTCGGCGGGGCGCTGTTGGTCATTGCCATGATCACCTTCGACTTTGGCGGGTTTGGATGGTTCACAACCCAGTGGCATGAGCACTGGGACACCCAACCGATTTTCAGCTTCGACCCCAAAGTACGCATTTCGGTTTTTGGTTCGATCCTAAGCGTACTAACCTGGTATGTCTGTACGGCTGGTGGCGATCAAGTCTCGGTACAACGATTTATGGCCACCAGCGATCTAAGAACCGCTCGCCAAGCTTTGGCCACTCAACTGACGGTCTCGGTGGTCGTTCAAATTACACTCGGGTTGGTAGGCTTAGCTCTGTTGGGATTTTACGCGGCTCACCACGAAGCCATTCCTGCGGGGATGAGTCTAAAAGAGAGTGCTGACAATCTATTCCCTCGGTTTATTGCTAACGAACTGCCCGTTGGCATCTCGGGGCTTGTCGTCGCAGCCATGTTTGCAGCAGCCATGTCGAGTATCGATTCGGGCGTCAACTCGATCACAGCCGTAGTGATGACCGACTTTCTCGATCGCTTCGGTCGTCGACCCGCGACCGCTGCCCGTCAAGTTCTTACCGCTCGTCTCTTGGCGTTTAGTATCGGACTCATCGTCATCTATAGCAGTTCGTACATGCGATACATCGAGGGAAACATCACAACAGTTACGGGCAAGACCGTCAATTTGCTAACACCACCTCTCTTTGCACTGTTTGTCTTTGCGCTGTTTGTTCCCTTTGCCCGCCCCGTTGGGGTTTGGATCGGAACCATCTGCGGAATCGTGGTCGCGCTGATCTTGGCCTTCTCAGGAGCCCTCGTGGTAGTGTTAGCAGATCAATTTCAGATCGACCCCGCTGTCTTTGGTACCGAAATCGTCACCTCGATCGACCCAGTTACCAACCTCGAAGTCCGATCAGCCGCCGACCCAATCAGCTTCCAATGGATCGGCCCCGCTACGCTCGTGGTCAACCTAGGAGTCGGCACAACCATCAGTTGGCTACTATCCAGAAGCAAGACTCCTGATAAGCAGTAAACAACATTCTGAATTCAAGTTACTCAAAGTGAAAAGGGTTGAACCACGAATGACGCGAATTTACACGAATAGGGTCGGCATTTACTAAAACCCCCTCCCGAGATGCGTCTGAACTGGGTTGATTTAGGGCCTGACAAGACCCAAATTATTCGTGCTATTCGTATGATTCGTGGTTGGTTGTTTTTAGTTTGAGCAAGTTAGCGTTGGCGGCCATGCCAAAGCAGCTGGCACTACCAATCAACAAGCAATTTCGTCCAGCGAATACCACTCTTTTCGTTCTCATGGCACCAGTGCGTCGCCAAGATCGAACCATCTTGCAAAGAGATCGCCGTCGGAAACCCAAAGGCAAAGGCGTCGAATTCGTCGATGCCAGAATCTGCTGCTTCGGCCCGCTCATGCGAAGCATGGGCATCGTACATGACCCCCTCGTGATGGACGGTCCATTCCCCCGTGTCAAACGTCACCAGACACATCACAACGGCTTGTTTACCATAGCGACGGTTATAGAGCACGAGCAATCGGTTTTCTCCCAACGCAAGTGTCGAAAGCGTTTGACCTTGAATCCCCGTTGATTGCGCAGGGCTCCAAGTCGCCCCCCGATCTCGCGAAATCGCATAGCTATTCTCAAGGTCACGATAGTCCCCCAGCGTAGCGGTCCAAGCAGTCGCAAGCAGGTTGCCGTCGGGTAGCTCGGCAAACTTGTGCTCGAAGAAAGCTTTTTTCCCTTCCGGATCATAGAAGACCGTGCTGTGCTGGGGCCATGTCTCGCCACCATCATCCGAAATAGCAACAACAACTCGCTCGCCCAATTTCTGCTTGTCAGCGAGCGTGGCCCCAGGGGCAAGCAGCCGACCGGTACTGTGCGCTAACACGGCAAACGAAATTTCCAACGAACAATCAATACCCAGGTCGACTAATTTTGGCGACGTCCACCTGCGCCCACCATCGGTCGACTTACAGAGGATTGCTCTCGCGTCTCGATCGCCGAATTGTTTGGTGATATCCGCATCGATTTCTGCCCCATAGGCATAAATCGTTTCGCCATCTGGCGACAACGACAGCTTCAGAAAGTTCGCCCAACCTTTTTTCGTATTGGCCGCCAGAAGGGTACCTTCAAGCGTCCAAGTTTCTCCCCCGTCAACCGACCGTGCCCAATCGGTTCCCCCCGTCACTTCGGCACCGCCACCAACACTGAATGAGCAAAGCAAATCGCCGTCGGGCAGTTGCACTGTCTGAGGAAATGCCGAGTCGCGCTCGTCAATAAGACCCGTTCTAACAACCTGAATCGAGGGCATAAGGATTAGTTCTTCTGATAATTCAAATGGCTACTGAATTTACAATTCTGCAAAACACGGTGTCCCGAGCTGCAATCGTTAGCGACGGCGGCCACGCTGCTACGAGGGACAAACGGCCTCAGGCACAGAAAAAGGTAGTTCTTTCGTGAGTTATAGTGGATACCGATGAGAAAATCCCTACCAGAATCTCAATGTTTCTGATACACACATCAATAAAAAGTTAGCGTTGGCGGCCACGCCAAAACAAACAACTAACGCCCAAGCAATGGACGGTCCATCCTCGAGCGAGAGTCACTTGACCCCAAAGTGGATTCGTTAGAGCAGATCGGCCAGCTTGATCCGGACGTCGAATGTCTGATCGCCAACTGGTGGACCATTTCGAGCCCACAAAACCAGTCGATTAACGAAGGTGGAGTGCTTTCAACGGGACATGCCTGTGAATTAAAAACGAGCATCATACTCCAAATCGCGCCAGAATTAGTTGACGTGGCTCAGGCAGAGGACGGTGGCATCCGTCCGCGTAGAATCGATGTGGTTCGATATGTTAAACGGTCTGGCCTCCAGCTATCGTCCGTATCACGAGCTATCTCAAAACGGCGTGTACGACAAACCATCGCTCGCTTCGGCCGAAAAAGGGCAGCTCATTCTTAGGGCCGCTGTCGAGTCGATCCAAGAATTGATCGAGAGCTATTGGAAAGATGTCCAGTAACTGGCCGCTCGGGATGATTTGTCGAGGACAGAAACTGTCGAATATTAAAACGAGGCCGTGCGTCATGCTTCAACCGGCACACGGTACTTTTCTAGAGCATCGGTGTCGAGTTCGATGCCTAGACCGGGCGCATTGGACACAACGATGGCGCCGTCGACCATTTCGATCGGCCGCGTGATCAGATCATCCTCGCGGAACAGGTGGCCGATGATATCGCATGGCAGCTTGCAGCCAGCTGCGGCCGCTGCGTGGACGCTGCTCATGTCGCGTACGCCTAGGTCCATCCCCGTACCGCGCCATGTGGGATGGCCAGCGGTCTGAGCTACTTTTGCCCATTCGGTAAATTCTTTGAGCGGCCCGAGCAGGTTGTAGTAGTCGGCCGCGTCGGCTCGCAAAGCTGCTACCAGGTCGTTCAAGCAGTTGAGGTGGAGGGCAATCTTCTGCGGGATTGTTTTTCGAAGCTCGGCGTACCAATCTAATCGGTGCTGTGGCACAGGACTCTCAAACGTCACACACTCAAAACCTTTCAACGATTTTGAAACTTCAATGGTCCCTTCCAGATTCTCAAAACGTTCGTTGGGGTCCAAGACGATCGAAAACTCGGGTGCTACGTCACGGACCGCCCTCACACGTTCGACAATCGGATCGCCCAGCTTGCACTTCATCTTAACGCCGTGAAAGCCAAGCTCCTGAGCCTTGCGTGTTCGCCGAGCCGTTTCGTCTGGATCAGCCCGGCCCATCCAGTAATCGATCGGCACACGATTGATCAACTTGCCGCCCAGCAGATGCCAGACCGGAACGCCTAGGTGTTTTCCCAGTAGATCGAACCAAGCCATTTCGAAGGCTTCGTAGATGATGTACGACTCGTAGTCATCACCGTGCGGCAACGGCAAATTTCCGATCGGCAATTCAAGCAATGTTTTTCCGATAATCAAATCGGCATATTGCCTGAGCGGCTCGTAGAGGTCGCCGCGCCGCGGTTCACCTAACCCGACTGACCCATCGTTGGCCACCAGTTCGATGATCCATTTGGGAAAGTCCCAAAAATTCAAGCTGCGCCCGGTAACCGGATCAGGAGCGCAGAGCTTGTCCTCCATACCCGCCGAATGCACAGTGTCCGGTTTCATCGGAACAATCAACTTGTGAATCTTGACGTCAACGATTTTCATACGGCTGTCTACTGCCTTGAGAATCCGCTTACTGAATTTCGGCTTCTCGCACCTGGGAAACCTTATTTTTGAGAGCTATCTCTAACATAGCGGTTGGTTCACCCATACAGATAAAATGGTAACCCTGGCGGGCCAATTCTTCAGCGTTACCGATCATCCAGGCAGGTTTTCCGGCCTGCCTAGCGGCTTCTCGAATCTGAGCAAGTGCTGCCTGCAGTTTCGCATGGCTGCTGTCACCGCAAACGCCTAACTGGGCTGAAAGATCGAAAGGGCCAGCTGCCAAGGCCGTGGTAATTTCGTGTTCGGCGATCGCGGCGGCGTTTTCAAGCCCACGAAGACCTTCGATCTGTGGCAAAATGACAACATGGTCTTCGACCTGGGCCTTGAAGGTTTCGTAATCGAATTCTGTCACCCAACGGTTGCTGGCTCCGCCAGGACGACGTTTTCCGCGTGGAGGCATATAAATACCGTCACGAACGCCATCAAGTTGTTCCGCTGACTCGATCATCGGCAAAAGCAAGCCGCATGGCCCGAGATCCATCGCCAAACTGATCGACTCCGTGTCTGTTCGTTGAGGTCGGAGTAGTATGGGGAAATTGGCCATCCGGCCAAGGCGACATACCTCTGCGACAAATTCTCCGTTTCTCGATTGATGTTCCGTGTCGACGATCAGGTAATCCAAGCCTGCGTTGATCGCTACTTCGACTAACTCCAGCCAGAGGTGATCGATAACTAGGATCCCTAAGACTGGCTCGGATCGGGTGAGTTTTTCTTTGAGCTGGACTGCGGGGTACATGCAAAATCCTGTTCTTTGTTGCTAGGTAGCTGTCACGAACAATTTGTGGACCGATCGGGTAGTAAGAGCAACAACACGTTCGATTTACGACAATCGGCGTTTCTTTTAGCTCTCGGTCGGTTCCAACTGGATGTCGTTAGTAAACGGTTCGAACTGGCGTGCTACGACCCAGTCGGGTCGAGGATTTTCTACAACCTTTGGTTGGTTATCCACATCAGCACAAGCGAAGATCAGACTCTTGCGAGAAGCGGGCGACATATTGTGCCCTGATCCGTGCAAGATTTTACAATCAAAGAAGAACACGTCGCCCGGCTCGCCCACGATTGGAACATAAACTCTGTCGTCCTGAATTCGCTCTAGGAGTGCTGGCTTGGTTACGCACCACTGCTTGTAGCTGGTTGTTGCTTCATCACTCTCATGTTCGAGTACGCCCCATTGGTGTGAACCGGGAACAAACAAAAGACAGCCACCGTGGATGGTGGTTTTGTCGAGCATGATTAACACCGATGCCATGCGGTCGTCAACTCCGTCGTACTGCCAATATCCGTAGTCTTGGTGCCAGAGCCAGACGGTTCCTTGGAAGGCGTCCTTTACATTCACCTTACTGTGAAACACATAGGCATCGTTGTCGAAGATCTGCTTTAGGGGACCCGCGATTTTGGGTAACCGGATCGCCTGTCGAAATGCCTCGATGCGCTGGTGTGCGGCAAACAGCGAGCGCACAGCGCCGTTGTTTTCTTTCACGTAATGGACGCCGTTGTCCTCGTCATCGCCTACTAGCTCGACCATCTCTTCGTAGCGCGAAACAAGATCATTGGCCGCTGTCTGGAGCGACGACAATTCGTCTTGGGTGAGCAACCCGGGCTGGGCAAGAAAGCCTTGCTCGCGATATTGATCCAGTTGTTGAGAGTTCCACATGGTGATTGCTCCTGAGGAGATGTTTTTCGTATTGCCGTTATGCGAGAATCTGTCGAATCTGGGGTCGGATGTCAACTCTACATGCTTTGTTTATTACTGAATTCACGGTAGTCACGCACTACCTTGGAAGCGCCTTGAAATATCAAAGATAATTCATTGGTGATTTCGAAGAATTGTGCTCCTTTGTCGATCCACTGCCCGGCGGTTTCGACGCCGGAGGCCGTCATGCCGAACGACACTTTGTTTTTTTGGCAGAGCCTCAGAATTTCTTCTTGCGGACCGAGGATGTCTGGATGGTCGTACTGGCCTGGCTGGCCCATTTCGATAGAAAAATCGCCTGCTCCGAAATAGACCATATCGACACCCGGCGTGCTAATGATCTCCTCCGCGTTTTCATAGCCAACTCGGGTTTCGATGTGGACGACTAGGGTTGTCTCTTCGTCTTGGTCGGCCGTCCACGATTTCCAGTCGCCCGTCGGAAGGTAGCTGCTGTTGCCCAAACTAGGCGCAACAGCTCGTGTGCCATACGGAGGAAACTTCAGATAACTGAGTAACGTCTCCACCTCGGTCCGCGTCTCGGTCCGCGGCAGTTGGATGCCGACCACGCCACAGTCCAACAGTTTTGCCACTTCGGCACGCTCCAGTTGGGGCGTCTTGGCGATCACGGGCAGGCCATTATCCCGTGCGCACAGGACGACATCCACCAGATCAGCCGGGTTGAAAAACCCGTGCTCATATTCAAGGAAAACGAAATCGAACCCAGCATGGCAGTACAATTTCACCAGCGAGGGACGCACGTATTCGGCAATCATCCCACCGAGGAGTACTTCGCCGGCTCGCAGGCGGCCTTTCAGTTGGCGCCCCGGCGAAACGGTAGACCGTTTCGTCTTTACGTCGTGTAGCTCAATGGGCGATTTTGCCATGTCTAACTCTTTTTGTTCGTTTTTGTCATTGGATCGTTAGCTGTGCAAGGATCAATCAATAGTTATGGTTCATCCAAGACTAGTGGTGCGATCGGTATGGATTTTTCCTGCGCTGGCCGTCGATCGATCCACTCCCAAGTAAATACGATTGCAACGAAAAAAGCTCCCAAAGCGGGGATGATCCAAAGGACGGTTGCCAAATCCGACTCGTCAGCTAAGGCTCCAATGAGGACTGGTCCACCTAATCCACCCAGGGCTCCGACCGCATCCATCAGCGGGATGGCAGTCGCGGCGCGATCGCCAAATTTTTCCGAGGCTAAAGAGTACATGGTCGGTGCTTGGGCTGCGATAAAAGCTCCGGCAAGAAACATTAGCGCCATGCCAACCTGATAGTTTGGGATAGCCAGAACAAGAACGTACATAAGAAGGCCGAGTCCGTAGCAGGTTCCTAGGACGACTCGGTCGGAAAACCTCCCGCTAATAAACGTGCCCAACACAAGACGACCAACGAAGACTCCAGCGGCTACCGAGCCAAGAACGGACCCAGCAATCTTATTCCCGACGGCGTACTCCAATTGGAAATACCGTGCCGTCCAAGCTACCATATTCCCGGCCACGAGGTTGTCGAGCACGACGAGGAAGCCGAGCATCCAAAACGTACCGCGGTTAAAAATCCCGCTGAATAGAAATTGCCTTACTGTAGCGAGAACCGATGCAGATCTTGCCAAATCGGTAGTGGTGCTTGTGCCGCTTGTTCGAGCAGGCTTTCCGATCACGTCCAGTCGTCGACCGGCAATCAACATCAGCAGGACAAGCCAGAGCCATGTCAGTACGCCAAAGCCGATAAAGATCCACTGCCACGGAGAGACACTGTCCAAAAGAAAGCCGAATAATGTGTTTCCGACAGCCGCACTCCCGGCAAAGGCTGCCAATGTCCACATGAACATTCGCTGGCGATTTTCGGGGAAGAATTTCGTGATGACGGCGCTGTAAACGGCTATAACCCACATATCTCCCATGCCTATCACGATGGCGGCAAGGAGCACCTGGGTATAGGTCGTCGCGAAGCCAAGCAACAGCGATCCAAGGCCGATCACAAATAGCGCAAGCATTCCCGAGCGTTTGGCTCGTACGATTTCGGTTACGTAACCCGACATCGATAGCCCGAAGATCGCCCCGATGAGAGAAAATGACTGCAACTGCCCTTCTTGACGAAGATTCAGATCGAAAGCTCGATCAATCGTATCGAAAAGCAGCGGCATGAGATTTATCGTAAAGCCTTGGAACGCGGCCAAGCTGAAAATAAATGCAACGAGCACGGCCGTAGGGCGGCTTGTTTTATCAGTCACCGCTGCTCCGTCGAAAGTTGTAGCGATTGTTTCTTGAGGGTCTTTCATCTTGGTATCACTCTTTCGAGATGCTAGGCAAGAGGTTGGCATTCTTCCGCCAGTCGACTCTTGCCACAGTCTTCAATCGCTCGGACTGATAGCAAGCTGCAACGATCGCCTGCATGTTGCGGGCATGGAGCAAATCGGGGAGTCGCTCCATATGCTTTCCCTTTTGAATGCTGCAGAAAAGGTCCTCCATTAGTCCACCGAACGACGGTGAAAATGGCGCGGTCAGTGCCGATGCTTCCGCGTGAAATTCATCGCCCTTCAGAAACGATTGATACTGCCTGGGCACATCTCCCTGGCATCGTCCTATGATCGACAGATCGTTCCATGTGTTGCCCGAAGTGATCAGAAATCGTCCACAATCTCCGATAATTTCACACCGATAGGGAATATTGCGTCTCCAGCTTTCGTGAAGCAGTATCTCGCTACCGTTATCAAGCTTGATAGAGAGGTCGACATCGTCTTCAATCCCATCCAACGATTTAGGGTGGAGTTGCTGCACATGTGCCGTCACGCTCTTAGCCGAGAAGTTACCTAGTACATGCAAGAGCACTGACAAAAAATGAATCGTTGAGGACATCAGCAGCCCCCCGCCCGCTATCTCCTGATTAACCAACCAACCGCGAGGGTCTTGTTGATGTTTCGAGAAACGGCTGTCTCGGTACATATCGGTTCCGAACTCAAGTCGCACCGATCGGACAGAACCAATCGCCCCGCATTCGATGAGTTGGCGTAAGGCGTGGTAGCCAGGAGAATACCGGTGTATCAGGGGCACTGCTGCGATGCGATCGGACTTGTCCATGGCTTCGACCATGCGGTCGGCCCCGGCAAGATCCGTTGCCAGCGGCTTTTCGATCAAGACGTGTTTGTTGCATGCTATTGCATCGAGAAACAGTTTCTCATGCCACTTCGGAGGCACGCAGATGGAAACCAGATCAATATCGACTAATTCGAGCAGTTCGTCGGCATTACTAAACACATGGGGAATCTCAAATTGATCGGCACGCCTTTGGGCGGCTTCGAGACACAGATCGGCGCACGCAACCACGTTGACATCTGTCTGAGCACAGAGCGCCGTCAGATGACTCTCGCTGATCGCACCACAACCAATCAGTCCAACACGTAACGTCATGTGATCCTCTAAGCGGTCAATTGAATCGAACCGTCAATGGCGGGTTTGATCCAGTTTAGGTAATTTTCCGGAGACTCTGAATAGTTATAAAAGAAAACAGAATCGGCCCCATTTTCGACGGCTGCCCGTACGCAGTTTCGAGCTTCCTCGGCGTTGAAAATCGCTCCTGGCTGATCGGGAAAATCAAAGCCAAGACGAAATCCGACGCGGACCTTTTGGTTTGCCGTACACTGTTGACATGCTGCGCGGGTCAGGTTGGCCACTGCGTCTGGAGGCATTCCGTAGGCCACGACCAGACGGACATCATAGGCATCGACGTCTTCGCACCCCTCCAAGAGCAAGCCCGATTCGCAAACATCATTCTTGATCTCAGCGGCCAGCGACGCTACCTGATCGTCCAGCACCGCCAAGTAATCTGACAGATTTGGATGGCTATTCAAAAACTGTTCCAACGTTTCAGACGCACCGGGCGGTCGCCTAGGAAGGTAGGACAAAAATTCATTCAGGTGGTTTTGGATAGCTGTGCGGAGCGGCTGAGCATCCACCCCGGCCGCCTGGGCCTGAGCGATGTCGTGAAAGGAAAAACTGATGTCCAGCAATTCATTTTCCAGCAGTCCCAGCGGGGTACCGTCTCGTTCGTGATGGTGACCATGTTGTCGGCCACGGTAGTTCAATGCTTCAAGAAAGATCGATTGCAGCGGATACTGGGATGCTAAATCTTTGACCGTCGCCCGCACATACGAGCGGACCGCGGGACTGGCCGGGCAAAGGGCGTGCGGATAGGAGTCTCCCCAAGCGTTCCGCACCGTATCTTCAGGATGCGCAAGTCCCAGACGTGTATTGTGCATGCAAACCGTCCAGGCGGTCAGGCGCAGCCCAAAGTCATCGAGCCGTCTGCTCACGCTGGCGAACCAATCCGTCTGCCGGGCAATTTCAGCGACCTTCGGTTTCAAGGGCGTAGCTTCGTAGAGGGACTCGGTCGGATGGAAGTAGGCCACCCCGTCTTCCGGCATGTAGCATTTTTGAATTGGGTTGTGTGGTCGAACGAACCAGCCCGCGTGATAAACACTTGCCAAGAACAGCGACGTCAGTCCAGAGTCGGCTGCGAACTGAAGTACTGACTCCAGCCCCTCGTCTTGCAGATCCCAAGGAAATAGGCAAAGTGCCGCATCGTTCATCAACTCATTATCCTATCCATCGGTTGAGAAAGCTAAGCTTAGGGATATTCAACGGGCTCCTGCGAGCTTCTGTTTATCGACTTGTTTGATCCAATCTGCGGTCCACTTGATTACTTCTACGTCGTCGTGAATCGAGAGAAACACCATCCCCTCAATGCGATTCTGATGTAGCAACTTGAGTGCCGTTTCACATTGCTGCTGATGCAAGTCCAGCGGCATTCGGCGGCCAGCTCCGTAGTCGCGCATGTACAGGCCCAATACGATCGGCTTGTTAGGGTAGCGTTTTTCGCATTCAGCAACGTGCTTTTCAAGATCGACGAGATCTTTGGCTTGCCAGACCCACAAATTGATCACGTCCAGCTCGCGGACGAGTGGGTCGGTCGTTTCCTTCGAAAAGTTCATCGTGTAGACCACGCCCCACAATTTCTGTGGTAGCTCGTGCTCTTTGAGTAACGTCTTAATGTTGCGTAGGTGTATGGGCTTGAATCCATGCCTAGCGGCGACACTTGTCATGTCGTCGACCATCACGGCCTCGATATGCGGATACTTCGTCGTGAGTAGAGCGAGGTGGTCGATTCGCTGTTTGAAATCGAAGGTAGGTCTTTCTTTGTTATCGCTGTCCGGCATGATCTCCCACACCACACGAGGTGCGTCGGCGACTTCGGCGCTCCATTTCTCGGCAAGGGCCCGATCGTGCGGCAATCCTGAGCCGGCCAGCACTACGTTGGGCACACCCAGGATACGAGCCTGTTGCGCAGAACCAGCGCTAGCGTAGGTGGCCGCCGTATGTTCGCCGGATTTTGCCCTCTCTGGAGTAGCCCACACCCAGAGTGCGTCACGAACAATTTGAGGCTCTGCTGCAGACGAAGTCTGCGATGCCTTGTCGTTGGCTGCCCATGTAAACGAGGTAGAAAGCAGCCAACCAAGAAGCAAGAGACCTGAAACACGCGATTGTTGTCGAATCATTTGGAAGTAGCTCCGCATTAGTTGGGATGTTGGAGTCGGACGGTAAGAAGAAGCGGGCGAAGCGAATTTGAAAGCTGCCGTCGACTTCAACTTAGTCATGCGGGCAAGTCACAGAAATCACGATTGTGCCTTGATCCCTCACTTTTGCCGCATTCTACTTGCGGGAGGCCATAAGATCAACAAGATTAATCTTTTGTTTACCAAATAGATGCAAACGTAAATAATCGCGGGTCAAATGGGATTAAGTAGCTGATTTTTTGTTTAATTGACGATCCTTCTGCCAGCGGCTCACTACTGATTTAGAGCCAGTGGCGGCGGAAATTACTTATAAAGTGCTATTTTCGATGCTTTCGAATGCTGAAAGAGTGGGGGAATAATAAAAAAGTTGAAAAAAGTGATTGCAGAGATTGTTACTGTTGTCTAGAATGCATCCTGCTAACAAGATTGTTTTTTGATTCACTAGCATGAACGGATCGCCATGAGCACGGATACTGCGACAAGATCGAGCAAGTCCGACGAGGCATATCAGCAACTCGTCCATATGATCCATCAAGGCCAGATTGGAACTGGCGAGCCACTTACCGAAGCCAAGGCAGTTCGGCTTACCGGGCTTAGCCGAGGGCCAGTCCGCGAATCGATCTTGCGACTCGAGGCCGAGGGCTTCTTAAGGCAGCGTGGAAATCGGCGTAGTCGTGTGGTCGGTGTGCTCGAAGAAGAGAGCCGAGACGAGGTGCTCTATCGCTACGAAGTTCGCGAACAGATCGAGTCGGGAGCGGCCCGTGCAGCGGCCAAGAACATGACAGGCTGGCAGGTTGATCGGCTGTGTGAGTTGGCCGTTGAGTTTGACCAATACTTCACCATCGACTACGACGATCGCCGCAACCTGCCGATCCCGGAATACCATGAATACCTAATGGCCAACTGTGGCAATCCATTGCTCTATCAGATCTGGCAGTCTTATCAGTTAGCGCCGTTGCGCCCCGGCTCGCAACGCACAAGCAAATTGATCCAAGCTCAGGTTCCCGAGGTGGTGCGCAGCAAGCTGCCGAGTTGGACCAACGTGGCCGAAGCGATTGCCCAGCACGATCAGGACCTCGCCGAGCAGCTGGTCAAACAGCGGATTCGTGCCACGATTGAGGCGATACGCCGGCTGTCTTGGGATGAGATCCGTGCCACTGAGAATGAAGGATAGCGACAGCGAAAAACAACCAGAGAAAGTGGCTAACCGAGTGAGGCAAAGCAAGGAAAGATTGTTAATGCTTTTCAGATATTTCCACTAGCAAAGAGAGGGAAAGACTAATGATGTCACGCAAGCTCACGTTAATTTTTCTGACAGCAGGATTGGCTTTGACGGGTATTTTCTCGTCCGCAATGGCAGGCGTCATGGATTACGCCTACACGTACGACCCGACAGGTGGCGCTCCGCTACCCAGTGCTTCAACGCCATCGTGGACCTTGACTCGCCCAGCCGGCACGGGGGATGCGCTTGAAGTCGCTGGCGAACTTTTCAGTTGGGATGGGCCCAATGGCTCGCCATCGAATCCCATGAGTACTCCTGGAAATTGGAACTACGCCCTGGATAACCCTGCCGCAAACGGGGTAACCCCAATTGATTCTGCAGGCGGGTTTGTATTCGAGGAACGCTTCGAGCAAGATTTTGAAAGCGGTGGCTTGCTCAACTCCATGTGGGGTCAGGCCGTGTTTGTGGGGTTAGAGAATACCGCTCAGACTCAGTTCTATCGCGTCGCGATTCTTCACACAGAGCAGCGCATTTATGTCTACGATTTGCTCAACGATAATAATACTGAAATCCGTCACTTCGCCGGGCCAGGTACGTTTGTGACCGCCAAGTACACTTTCAAGGACGGAAATCTTGACGTTGTCTGGGACTCAGGTGGGGGCCCCAGTACCCCTGTAACGATTGCACTTGCTTCTACGGGATCAGGTAGTCCGGAACTTGCTTTCGGTTCTTACACCAGTTCCAACGTCCAAGCGCCAATATCGGTTGACTATTACGCGTGGAGTGCCATCCCGGAGCCTACTACGTTTGGCCTAATGGGCTTGGGTAGCTTGGTGATGATGGTTCGTCGTCGCAGAATGTAGGTTATACGGAAAACCATTGAAGAACCCCGACCGGGTGGCTGAGGCTCAGCCCTAGCCACCCGGTTATTGAGACACCCGTCTCGCTAGTTGACATTTCTACTCACGACGAAAGAGAGAAGATGATGGTTCGCAAGTTCTCCGTGTGGATGACGATGGTGTTGATGCTGGTCTGTCTTGGTGCGTCTGCCACGGCAGCCCCGGCTCCGGGGAACTACAACTACACCTACGACCCGACAGGTGGATCTCCACTACCTAGTGCTTCTACACCTTCGTGGACTTTGACTCGAAACACACCCGGAACGGGCGACGTACTCGAAGTGGCTGGCGATTTTTTCAGTTGGAATGGTCCCTTTGGCTCGCCATCGAATCCAGTTAGTCCTATTACGCAGTGGGACTACGCCCTGGATAACCCCGCCGCTAACGGGGTAACCCCGATTGATTCTGCAGGCGGGTTCGTGTTCGAAGAGCGTTTTAAGCAAGGGCTTGAAACCGGGGGCTTACTCAACTCCATGTGGGGTCAGGCTGTGATCGTGGGGTTGCAGAATACCGCGGGGACTGAGTTCTATAACGTAGGGCTTCTTCGTACAGAGCAGCGGGTCTATGTCTACGATTTAGTCAGTGACATTAGCACCGAAATTCGCCATTTCACAAATCCTACAACGGATGATGTGTTTGTCACTCTTCAATACACTTTCAAAGATGGAAATCTGGACGTAATTTGGAAAAAAGACGATGGGGGCGTCAATACTGTAGCCACCATTCCGCTTGCTTCTACTGGAACGGGTGCTCCGAAACTTTCTTTTGGTTCTGCTACCAACTCTGCCGTCCAAGCACCGGTACAAGTTGACTATTTTTCTTGGGACCGACTTCCTGACCCTCCTGAACTCGGTTCGGGTGATAACGGCTTCGGCAGAGAATGGACCAAGAACAACCCGTTCAATATTCTCGGTCACATTGGGCTCACAACTGAGGATCCCAACGATCCCGTGCCGGGCGATGTTTACTGGGACACCAATTATTCAATATTCGAGGCGGATTGGAGCCAAAGCACGGCGTTGGTTGATTCTGTGGCAGAAAATCGTGGTAAGTCATGGATTCGATCGCGTCCGAAGTCGGTGGGTGAAGAGGCAGCCGGAATTATGGACGACATAACCCATCCCAACTTCCAGGCATGGATCATGAAAGACGAACCAACCCCGACTGAGCTGGATGGTCTGACGGATACGATTTCAAACATGCGTTGGACCTCTCAAGATTATCCGATTATTGTCACTGCGTATGCGGTGAATCCGGGAGATGGGACGCAAGCGGCCTATTACGATGACCTACAGGCTAAGGTCAATCCCGATATTCTAATGCAAGCCAATTACCCATTCAACGAAGATGGTACGACCAATACGAACGGTTACATGAATCGCCTCATGGAACTTCGTAATCGTGCTATTTCCGAAAACAAGCCGTATTGGGCTTACGTTCAGAGTGTTGCCATCGCCGGCGCATTGCGTGCTTCTAGCGAATCAGACATGCGGATGAATGTGTACTCAAATCTTGCCGCCGGCTACACCGGAATAAGTTATTTTACGCATGCCAAATTCTTGGACGAGGCATTGCTGGACGCTGCCGGCAATCCAGATACGATGTACTTCATCGCCCAAGCGATCAATGCCGAAGTGCGAAGATTGGGGCCGCAGCTTACCCAGCTAGAAAGTTCTGATGTGCGGTTCATTCCCGGCACTACGGGAGGGGTTCCGAATACCACACTCGATGGACTGACTGATTGGAGTTCTGGGGCCGGCGGTATTGCGAATATCCTGAGCATTACTACAGACGGGAATGCCCTAGGCGAAGACGGTATGATTGGCTTCTTTACCGACGACCTCGGTGAAGATTTCTTTATGCTGACAAATCTCAATCAAGGAGCGGGCGAATCTTCAGCCGCTACAAGCTTGGGTTTTACGATTCAGTTTGACACCACAGTCACTGAGATATTGCGATTGAACCGAGAAACTGGCTTGCAGGAACTCATCACCCTGACAGGTAACGCATTGAACTTCACTCTTCCAGGAGGTACAGGCGACCTCTTCAAGTATAATACGACAAATTTCATAACTGCCACCGGCGGCGATTTTAATGTCGATGGCGATGTTGATGGGTTTGACTTCCTGGAGTGGCAGCGAGACTTGGGTGACGCTACGAGTCTGGCCGCTTGGGAATCGAACTTTGGCACGTCGGCGGCGCTCTCTGCGGGCAGTGCTTCGGCGGCCACGGTACCCGAGCCGACCAGTATTGCCTTGCTCGCGGTTGCCCTGTTGGGCGTTATCGCTACGAGGAGAAACTCGCAAAAGTAGCAAGATTTTCAATGCCTTGGGAGCATAGGGCAGGCTCCTAGGGCATCTTAAAAAAATGTCAAATGGTCAAAGACTGTCGGAAGTCTAAAGGACGTGGGCGTGTGTAACACAAATCTCACAAGAATCGAAGGTCGACGAGGCGTTATTTTACGCGGTTTTACCCTCGTTGAGTTATTGGTTGTGATTGCCATTATTGGCGTTTTAGTGGCGCTGCTACTGCCGGCAATACAAGCGGCGCGGGAAGCGGCACGACGGATGCACTGTCTAAATAACTTTAAGCAAATCGGCGTGGCAATGCACAACTATCACGCAGCACTAGGTGAGTTCCCTACGGGAACAGAGTGGATAGAGCCCTCAAACCCGGATACTCCCAATGGGGGGCTTTTTTTTGGGCTAGGTTGGAGTGGTGTGATCCTGGACTATCTGGAGAACACACAGGTTCACGACTCGTTCGATCTCTCGATCGGACCGTATCAGATTTTTTCAGGAACCAACACGAAGGCGGGCGCAGTTCAAATTGTCGCCTATTCCTGTCCTGGCGCTCCAGAAGACCAGTTGGCATTCGTGGGAACTGATAATGGGATTCCATTCTATTGGTGGAGTTCGAATGCCGCCGGAGTGAGTGACAGCCAGAGCGCTTGGACCGTTACCCTTAACTACTCAATTACCTACGGTGATGGGATGCTGATGAATGCAAATCCTATCCGGATCGCCGAGGTAGAAGACGGGACTAGCAACACGCTATTCGTGGGCGAGATCACCGGAGCCGCCGGAATTTCCGACGAGGCAAGCGGTGAGATTCCGGGATGGTACTGGCCCGCTGGGCCAACGTTCAGCAGCCAATTCGGTATCAATGGGCCAGGCACCATTCCCGGCGAGGGCGTATTTCGCAAGACTGGCGACGATGCCTTTTCCAGTTACCACCCAGGCGGGTGCCACTTCTTGATGGTTGATGGCAGTGCGCGCTTGATTTTGGAAAATATCGACGCTGCGGTACTGAGCGCGCTTACCACTCGTGCCGGCGGTGAAGCGGTCACAGTTGATGGATATTAGTAGGGCAAGGATTTAGCGAGGAAGTATGAACCAGATCACTCGATTTCATTTTATCTTGCCTATTGGGCTGGCGCTGCTATCCGGCTGTGGCGATCCGGGCCTCGAAAAGGTCGTCGTCACAGGAAAAGTTTCCTATCAGGGAAAACCTGTTCAAGATGGGATGCTCCGCTTCGTTCCGATCGAAGGCACCAAGGGGCCTGTGTCTGGCGCTATCATCAAGGACGGCACCTACACAGCCAAGGCGATTGGCGGAGTGCCGCTAGGCAAGCTACGAGTGGAGATTCGAGGTTTCCGAAAACATGACGGCGTACCGCAGGGCGAAGGTCCCGATGTGGCAGTACGCCCTGGGGGTCGCGAACAATATCTGCCGAAAAAGTACAACCATCAGTCTGAGCTAACGGTCACTATCGACTCGACAGGACAGCAAACCCGTGACTTCGAACTGCAGTAGCACCCCGTCCCTTTGGGCACGATTTGTGTTCTTGCGACAAAAATTCTAGCCGCAAATTCAAAACCCCTTCCCTTGTTGCATTGGACTAGTTGTCGATAGTAGAGGGCAGGAATATTCCCCGTTGTTCCGCCTCTCTACGAGCCTCTCAATTCGAGGGAAAGGGGTTTTGAATCTGCTGCTAGTATGCATAGATCGAGACAGTGCTGCGATATCTTTACATTAGGGGTCACTACGTTGAATGCAATTAGAAGTAAGAAACTAAGTTATTGCCAAGTAGTTTTTGTGCTGATCAGCCTACTGTCGACTCGCATCGTAGGTCCTATCGAGGCTGCCGAGTATCCGTTTCACCAGAAGACTGATGAGCTGGTTGTCACACGGGGCGGCGAGGTGATCCGAACGCTGCCATGCGAGCGAATTCCGCTCGATGGCAAGGGCCGCTGGGGAGTAGGCCCGAGCGGTTATCATTATATTCGTGGTATACCCGGCCAAACATCCGACGGGAATATCTATGCTCAGGTCGGCGGCGCCTACGGCGGATACTGGGTAGTCAAAACGTGTCAGAACGTCATGTTTGCTTCTGAAGATCAAGGGCGTACCTGGACGAGCTGGAACGTCGATCTGCCCAAGCAGCGGATTATCGGTGCGTTTACTGTACTTCGCGACGATAGTTTTCTCGCCGCGACGACCGAACCGACCGACGATCGCGTCTGCTACTATCGCTCGATCGATCGAGGGCGAACCTGGAAACTTCTTTCCGAGTTGTCCGCGGCCCCCTTCAACATTATGTACCTCGATGGAAACCTTCTGGAGCTTCGGGATGGCACGATCCTCAGTGTGTTGCATTTCAAAGTCGAGGGACCAGCGGATGGAGGCCTTTCGCAGGACCTCAGTATGCAGTATCTGGTGCGTTCGACCGATGGCGGCAAGACATGGCAGGGAGGTCCCGACCCCAAAGTTTGGAAAGCGATCATCGACGCCAAACTGATGGTATCTCCGACCGGACCAGACTCGCGGGTTCCAGGCGGCACGTTTCCCGGCTGTTACGAAACTGGACTGGCACAAGACCGTTCTGGCCGTGTTGTAGCCGCACTGCGATTTTCTGGCCCTCCGTGGTACTGGCACAAGAAGTTTACCAAAGCGTGGGGTGGAAAAGCACCTGACTCGCATGGTCGGATTTTCAAGCAGGTCATGTTTAGCAGCTCGCCGGACGGAGGGCAGACCTGGGATTCCATGCGACCGTTCGCAGACGCCAACGGCAAGTCTGTAATCGTGCAGCTGGAATCCAACGGTCAGCTTGTGCCGCTGCCTGACGGTCGACTGGTGCTCGTTCACCAACGGCGTTTTGGAGAGTGGCAACTGATTGCACGGGTCAGTAACGATAATGGCGCCACATGGTCGCATGATGAATACCGTCTGAGCGCCGGCTTCGGTTTCTCGGGAAACACGGTCTTGGATGACGGTACGATCTTAACGGTCACCGGCAATAGTGTTAACGGCAAGGCCGGCGCACAGGTCATCCGCTGGCGTCTGCCAAAGCTCTCGACGAACGCTGCCGATACGAGCGCAAAGGATACAAGCGATCAAAATTTAGTTTCTGTCAGCGCGATCCTCAAATCGCGATTCGAGCGGGTTCAGGGACCGTCTGCTGGCGAGTCGGTATTGGATACGGGTAATGCAGAAAGCTGGAACAGCGATTATGTTGTTATGCCTACCGTGCATTTCGATGGGGAGCAGTATCGCATGTGGTTTGTGGGGGGCGCTTCGACCAAAGATTCGGGGGTTCCCTATGGTTTTTATGAACGCATCGGACTAGCGACTAGCAAAGACGGTGTCCACTGGGATATGGCCAACGATGGAAACCCAGTCCTGGACCTAGGGCCAACGGGTAGCGTCGACAGTAAGGGCGTTACGCATCCTTACGTCCTGAAGGTTGGCGAAAAATATATGATGTGGTACGGTGCGATCGACGGGTCGCGAGCCAGTCACCTGGGGTTGAGCCCCGGCAACGTACGAATTGAACGCATCTGTCTGGCGACCAGCACCGACGGAATCCATTGGCAACGCGAGAACGCCGGCAAGCCGGTGCTAGACATCGGTCTGGCCGGAACGGTCGACTCTATCCAGGCCACGGGCATGCACGTGATAAAAACCGATGATCAGTTTGTCATGTGGTACGGAGCCTACGATGGCGTACATACGATCGCCATCGCCACTAGTCCCGACGGAATTCATTGGACCAAGGGTAACGAGGGCAGCCCCGTTTTCGGCCTGCAAGGATCACAACAATGTGGACCGTCGGTTTACTTCGACGGAGAGCAATACCTGATGATCTATAGTTGCCTCGTACAGGAAGATGGCACCTACTGGAAAAACTTCGCGGCCACCAGTCAGGACGGAATCCAGTGGCAACCGGCTTTTGAGGGTGGACCTCTACTAGGCCCGGCTCCGAAGGGAAATTTTGGGAATGCAGACGGAGTGGGCACAGCGAACCACACGGCACATCCCACCAAAATGATCTTTCAGAACGACCGAGTACAGGTGTGGTATTTTGCCGAGAGTAGTACCGACGAGCGGAGCCCCAGATACCCTGCCCAGCGAATTGGCCTGATGGAAGCAACAATACCGACGGACACGCGACCTGTCGAATAACTATTTCCTAACAGGGACGAAGGGACGAGCATTTCATGGCCTCTGACGAAGATATTGAGTTCTTCTCGCGCGAATTGGAATCGTTCATACCCGATCGGGTCTTTGATGCCCACGCACATATCTACCAGCGAGACCATTCGGGATGGTCGTTTGAGGGCATGCCCGAGGAAGTCGGTCTTGCTGAATACCAAAGCTTCATCGAAGACCTCCATCCAGGGCGGTTGGCTGGGGCTCTGCTGATCCCCTACACCCAGCCAACGATTGCCGATGGTACTGCGCGAGCGAACCAATTTGTCTCGCAGCAGATAGGCGGGCACGCCTCTTACTTTGGCGACTTTTTCATCTCGCCAGACGACGATCCTGAGTGGGTTCGTCAGGAAGTTCTCCGATTGGGCTTACATGGCATCAAGTGTTACCACACGTTTTCAGAGACCAAGCCGACGTGGGAAGCGGACATCCCCGACTATTTACCCGAATCGATCGTGAAAGTGGCCCACGAAGAAGGCTTGGTAATCACGCTGCACATGGTCAAGTCGCGCGGTGTGGCCGATCCTAGCAACCTCCATTGGATTCGTCATTACTGCCAGTCTTATCCCGACATGAAACTGATCCTTGCCCATTCAGCGCGAGGATTTCAACCAGCACACAATCTCGAAGGTCTTCCACAGCTCACCGGACTCGACAACCTGTACTTCGATACTAGTGCCAACTGCGAACCGATGGCTCACCAAGCTATCATTCGCCACCTGGGCCACGAGAAGCTAATGTACGGCAGCGATTTTCCGATCTCCCACTTGCGCGGCCGCTCGCTGGCCGTGGCCGATTCGTTTGTTTGGCTTCACGAGGGCAATGCCGTATGGGATACTGCCTTTGGCAAGATTCCCGCGGTCCTCGTCGGATTGGAGCATCTTAGATCGCTGAAGTGGGCATGTTGGTCTGAGCGACTAAGCGACAGCGCCGTCGAAGATATTTTCTACAACAACGCCGCCAAGCTGTTTGGTCTATGAACGATCCAATAGTCTATGCGTTGTTTCAGAATGCTACCGAACAAAATTAAAACACACATGAATACGAAAACACAAGATCTCTACCGCCGCGCCAAAGAACTGATTCCCGGTGGCACTCAGCTCTTAAGCAAACGGCCTGAAATGTTCGCCCCCGAGCGATGGCCCGCTTACTACCGTCAGGCCAATGGCTGCGAGGTGGTTGATTTGGATGGTCGTCGTTACCTCGACATGAGCTTTATGGGCATCGGGGCGTGCCTGCTGGGCTATAGTGATCCAGACGTAACCGATGCCGTGGTTCGATGCGTTCAGTCAGGCTCGATGTGTACGCTCAATGCGCCCGAAGAAGTCGAGTTGGCCGAGCTGCTTTTGCAGATTCACCCCTGGGCAGAAAACGTTCGATATACCCGGACGGGCGGAGAAGCAATGGCCGCGGCCGTGCGGGTAGCACGCGCCCACACGGGCCGCGATCTGGTCGCATTCTGTGGCTATCATGGATGGCACGATTGGTACTTGGCGGCCAATTGCAAATCCGAGGAAAACAAGGACCAACTGCAAGGGCATTTGCTTCCGGGCTTAGAACCTTGTGGTGTTCCCACGCAACTGGCCGGCACCGCACTACCGTTTTCTTACAACAAGATTGAAGAGCTGGCCGAGATTGTCAGTCGCCACGGAAACAATCTCGCGGCAATCGTCATGGAGCCGACACGACATTCGCATCCGGCACCCGGGTTCCTTGAAGAAGTTCGCCAGTTGGCCGACAAGTCGGGAGCTGTGTGGATCATCGACGAAATTACAACCGGCTGGCGACTCCATTTCGGCGGCGTTCATTTGCAATACGGTCTTGAGCCCGATATCGCCGTATTCGCCAAATCGATCAGCAACGGCCATCCCATGGCAGCGATTATAGGCCGTGCCAAGGTGATGCAAGCGGCTCAAGAGTCGTTCATTTCGAGTACCTACTGGACCGAACGTGTCGGACCAGTCGCCGCGTTGGCGACTCTCCGGAAGATGCAAACGATCGACTTACCCGCCCAAAAAGTTGGAAATCAATTGCGCGAGGGCCTGGCCGAAATCGCTCAGAAATACCAAGTCCCGCTCACCTTAAGCGGCCATCCGGCCTTAACCTCGATTGGTTTCGACCATCCCGAAACGCTCGCGTTGCAAACACTCCTTACCCATCGCATGCTTGATCGAGGCATTCTGGCCGGCGGGTCTTTTTATGCCAGCTTGGCACACACCGAGCAACATGTGCAGCAGTATCTGGCTGCCGCTGACGACATCTTCGGTGAACTGGCCCAAGCCATCAACGAGGGTGATGCAATGAAGCGAATTGATGGCCATGTTCGCCACAGTGGATTTGCTCGGCTTGCATGAATGTTCCTAGACCGATGCACTCTTTCAAGCTGAAAAGTGTTTGTGCCGTAGTGTGCATAAAATCTCTTCACCAAAAACTTGCGGAATCTACACAGAGTCACGTTGCGAATCGAAATCTAACAAAATTACCTTACTTGAGTCAGCAGCAAATCGATTTCACAGCTATTGCGATAGCTCAGGACTTTCGGACAGCGTCGGGGGCCGGAAGTCCTGGGCTATCGCAGATGGGCGTTGGCAAACGCACCCAACCACCGCCGAAATTTGGTTCGTGGTAGGTATCTGATAGGTCGAAGTCGAGGAATCGATGCTCGCGAACAAAAACCACTGTTTTTTAAGCACCCCGAGCAGGATTCGAACCTGCGACCTACGGATTAGAAGTCCGTTGCTCTATCCAGCTGAGCTATCGGGGCTAAGGCCCGTATAATAGGCTATTTCACATCGCTCTGGCAATCGCGGGTGAAGCCGTCGTTCTGTACCAGCTCTGCGTCAACAGCATTTTATTGGCCGCTACCCAAAAAAAGGGAACCCCGAATGAGTGAAATGCTCAGGCCAAGTAAAGGTTCTGATGCACACGACCATAAAACCTATCTTTTCGCTTGCTCACCTATGAACGCGTATCAGTGTTCATCAGCGGTTCCCTCTTCCAAAGAATCTCTGCGCCCCCCGCCAAATTTTACCGTTGAAATTGTGCCACCACATCTGAGACAATAGCGATTAGCTTTTAGCCGTTAGCGATCAGCTTTTCGTCATTCGTCATTCAGATTTCGTCATTTACCGCGCCCAAATGGACAATATTATCCCCTTCCGCATTCCGAACACAATATTGTCCACCTCAATGGGGCTCACCCGCAATTCGTGCCAAAACTAACCCACCATACGCTGATATAGAAGCACCAACCAACACAATTTTGTCCAATAAAGTCACCCAGCCGCTCGCGGCTTAGCCAAATCTTAAATCAAAAATCAAACATCCGCTGCAACCCGATCGTTCGCAAATCCAGCCGGGGACCAAAACGGGACCAGTTTTTTATATTGCAAATTCTGGTGATGAGATAATTCGATAACCGCTCCGACCGCAAAATGTGTATGCTGGAACTACCATGGAGCGCGCTGCGTAAGCCGTTCTACCTCATCCTGACTTTCCGTCCCCAGGAGAACAAGTAATGAAATTCTCGCAAAACGCACTTTGGAAAAATTCGATAAAAGCCGCCCTCGCTTCACTCGTCTTGCTGGCGTGTTCCCCGGTGGCCGTTGCTGAAAATCTTAGCGGCTTGGATGCCTCCACCGCCCAGACATACGCTCAACACCTCGTCGAGAAAATGGCCGATGTCGAGGGACAACAGGTCAAGGTGGTTGCCGACCCCACCTTGGCCCAAGGTCTTGGTGCTGATGGCGAGGGGGTGATCTTGGTTCCAGCCGAGGGCTTTAAGGAAGGCGAAGAAAATCCTGAGGTTCACACCGAAAAAGGGGCCGGCTTGGCCTTGCTGTTCATGTCGCCACGGTTCAATCCTGTTATCGAGGGCAAACCGATTGCCCAAGACAAGTTGCACACGATCTCGTACTCAGATGGCGATGGTGAAGAAAAAAAGGCGACCTGCTTGATTTTGGCAATCCGAAACATCGCTGGCGACGATTGGCGTTTATACGCCTACGGTAAAGACGCCAAACCGTTGGTCGATTCAAAGTTTGGCGAATCGTTCGCCGAGTCGGAAGGGCCCCTTGCTATCGATGCGGACACGACCGACGAAGAGTCTTCTCTGGTTGTGACGGTATTTGGCAAATACTCTGCCAGCTTTGAAATCGGGCAGTGAACCCCCTGAGCCAAGTTGCCGAACGCTTTAGTCGAGACAGATCGCTAAAGCGTTCGACTCTATCTTACGGTAGCCCGCCTGGGAGAGCCGAGCAGGAATATGTGGTCGTGATTCTCCAGCAAACGGCTTGGTGACCTTGCCAGGGCATTTTTTCGATATTTTTTTTCCGCAACAGATCGCCGCACTTACGTCCCGTAACGTGTTTTTCAATAACGGGTTATGTGCCCTCGCTCGATCTTTCTTCCTGGCCGGTTAGGAAACCTATTTGGGTTTTTCTGATACCAAAATGGCCCCGCCGGCGCCTTACTAGAATGTGTATAGGGGCGCGTCTTTCCTGACTTCTATCTAGCGGGGCCGAGTTATGCCTGCGAACAACTTGCAATCTGACGAGGAACCGGACAAGGTGCCGACGGGCGAAGGCCGTCGAGACGCCTTTGCTAGGCTCTTTGCCAAGCACGATCGCTGGCTATTTTCGTATCTAGTCACTTTGCTCGGCAGCCCGAGCAAGGCCGAAGAGGTTTTTCAGGAAGTGTGCGTTGTTTTGTGGCGAGAATATGAAACCTTCGAGATTGGCACCGATTTTGTGAAATGGGTTGCCGTCATCGCGCATAACCAAGTCAGAAAGTATCGCCGTCAGCACAAGCGAAGTGCTCACCAGCTTAGTGACGAAGCATGTGAGCGTATCGCAGCCGTCGCGATTGAGCGAGCGAACTTGTTCGAGTATCGCCGCGAAGCACTAGGGAATTGCCTTGGCAAGCTTTCACCTGAAGATCGCCAACTCGTCCAGCTTTGCTACGACGAAGACACTTCAAGCATCAAAGCAACGGCCATTCGAATGGGAAGGCCAGTGAACACAGTCTACAAAGCGCTCAATAGAATTCGTCGAGTTCTGTACCAATGTATTGATCGCACTTTAGCTACGGAGGGTTTAGTGTGAGCCAGCAACAGTTAGAAAATCGAGTATTAAGAGTCCTTGGCGACCTTTGCAACGAAACCATCTCTGCCGAAGATCGGGAGTGGATTGAAGAGCTTTTGGTTTCTAGTGCTCAGGTACAGGCACTCTACGTCGATTACATGGGCATGCATGCCTGCCTTCACGTCGAAAAGCTCCATGAGGAAGGAGCTTCGTCGGAGCATCAAGATTGCGGCTTCGCAGGCAAAGAGACGGTATCACTAGAAACCGCTCGCCTTCAGCCCAACGCAAATAGCCCAACGCCAAGCGGCCTGCGTTCGTTCTCGTCGGCGATCCGAAAAAGCACGTTTCTGATGGCTGCTTCACTGGTCGGAGTTGCCCTAGTCTCCAGCTTGGTGACGTATGCCATCTTCTTAACCGGAGAAGAAACGTCGTCCCTCCTTGCGTCTTCTGAAGCAACCATCGACTCGCCGGCCCGACCCGTCGTTGCCAGGATCACGGGTACCCAAAATTGCCTCTGGCGTCAAAGCTCTGTGCAAATGGGCTCTCAGCCAATCGGGTTTGGGGCAGAGTTGGTCGAAGGTCAAAAACTGGAACTACAAGAAGGCTTAGCAGAAATCACCTTCGATAATGGTGCGACGGTGTTGCTGGAAAGCCCTGCAACTTTCATTGCCGAATCGGCGGACAAGATGGCTTTGCATGTGGGACGCTTGGCAGCTGTGGTTCCGTTGGAGTCCCGCGGCTTTCGTATCCACACCAAGTCGTTGGATGTGTATGAGGTCGGCACTGAATTTGGCTTGCTTGCCAGGCAATCGGGTGCCACCGAAGTTCACGTCTTCAACGGCCTGGTAAAAGCGAATGTTCTCGACTCATCAGGCCGGACGCTACGGCAGCTTGTGCTGAACTCAAGAGAAGCCGCCAGTGTAAACTCGGTCTCAACCACCGTCTTAGAATTCCCCGCTGACGAAGCTGCTTTTGCCCGCAGCATCATGCCCTCGCTGGGCCCGAGAGATGGCTTATTAGCATACGAAGGTTTTGAATACCCCGAAGGGCCCTTGTCGGCACAAAATGGTGGTTTCGGTTGGGCCGGCCCTTGGTTCGACATTGCTGCCGACGGCGAAGAGGGGCCTACTTCGAATTCAGTGAGTACCGGTAGTCTCACAATCAAAGGTGTTCCGCCGCTTGGCAATCGCTCAGTACAGACAGGCCACCAAAACCGTATTCGTCGCACGCTTGCCACTTCGGTTGGAGCCGTGTTCGACGTGGCGGGCTTGGTTGAAAACCAGGACGGCGTTCGACTTGTCGGCCAAGATGGCAATCAGGTGTACCTCAGCTTTCTGCAAAAAGTCTCGCAGGTCGAAGACGACTTTTACGGCTTAGAGCTGCATCGGGGCGATGGCAACTCCAATCGGGTACTCTCGATTGGCAACGGTGCCGAAGGCACCCGGTACGGTGTTACTTCGAACTACAACAACTACGGTCTCGAAAACTTCCCTTCGCTTGGAGAAGAAAATACGGACGCAAATCTGTTTGTCATTAAGATTTCTTACGGGGTCGACAATCAAGACACCTTAGAGGTCTACCGCAACCCCGAATCGATTCAGGACGAAAAAGCGTGTCAGGTGGATGCCGTCTTGAAAGGCAATTTTGCGTTCGACCGGATCAGCATGGGCAATTTTCATGGCCTAAAGATTCACGAAGTCGATGAAATCCGAGTAGGCACACATTTCTTGGCCGTAACAGGTCGCTGGGGCGGCGAAAGTAGCCGCTTGCCACGACGTTTGGCTCAGCTACCAAATCCAACGAAGCAATTTAACCGACCGTTGCTGGGATTGGTCCAGGCGAGTTGGTTTCGAATGGGGCTGGAATAATTTTTTGCACAAGAGATTGGGCACTTATGTTGAAGTGGTACCGTTCAACACTTTGTTGACCGGAACGAGTGGTTAGATGGAAGTAGGGATGAGGTTGATGTAGCAGCGAGCGATGGATCGGCCAGCACGGTGTACAAGTGCAATGGCGAAGCTGCGTAGTTGGACTGGATTTTTGTTTTTGAGGGGAAACCCGGAGGTAGGAAAATGAAACGTTTTGTGTGTTTAGCTATTCTTGGGCTTGTGGCCCAAATGGGAGGCAGCGCATCTGCCAATCCTTGGTATGCGCGAGGAGATTTTAATGGTTGGGACTTGTCTGCCCAGTTGACAGACCAAGGTGGGGGTTACTTCACTGGGACCATCTCTGGATTGAACCCAGGTGACCGATTCAACTACAAAATCGCTAACGGGGATTTCTCGGTCAGCGCCCCCGGCAGCGATGGTAGAGTCATTGCCGACGCAGCGGGCGAGATTAATTACAACTTCTGGGAAAGCACCTCCTGGGGCGATGGTTGGGAACCTTCCACCGAAATGCGAGTTGGTTACCAAGATCCAGGCCAATTCGGCTGGGAACTGATCGGTGCGATGAACGGCTGGTCTGGTGCTGCCATGGCTGACCTAGGCGGAGGTTTGTACTCCATCCAGGTCAATCTGGTCGCCGGAAGTTACGACTGGAAGTTCCGCGAAGCCGGCAGTTGGGATATCGCCATTGGCGACAACTTCGGTAATTCGGCTGCCAATAACACGGCAGTTGTCGCCGCCGACGGCGATTGGCTCTTCCAGCTTGATTTGCCGAATGGTCGCTGGAGTGCAGCAGCCATTCCCGAGCCTTCGTCTTTGGCGTTGGCCGGATTGGCCCTTGTTGGGGTAGCTTGCCGAAGACGCCGTCTCGTCTGAAGCAATTTATCCGTTGAGTGTTCCACCCCCACCGGAAGCGGCCGGGCTACCTAGCCCGGCCCTCCGGGTCGGGAGTGCGGAACACGCACTATATGAGTTTAGAAAGAGACTTTGCTAGTTGGTAATCGCTGCTTTGCTCGCTAGGCTTCTCCGAGCCGAGCGAGCAGGCGGCGATTGCTGCGAGCGGGAACGTACACACCAAATTTACGCTGCTTACGTGAGGATGTTTTAGCCATGACCGCCAGATACCAACTCATTAACCGTCGAGCGTCTCGCCTATCCGCTCCGGCTGCACGACGACCACGTCGACACACGGGTTTCACACTCGTCGAGTTGCTAGTCGTCATCGCAATCATCGGTGTCCTAGTAGCACTACTCCTACCCGCCATCCAAGCAGCCCGAGAAGCAGCCCGACGAATGAGCTGCTCGAACAACCTAAAAAACATCGGCCTGGGAATCATCAACTTTGAGAGCGCTCAGGGCAATTTGCCGTACAGCCATTCTTACAAGCCGGAGGACGTTGACGAAAACGGTGATTGGATATGGGGACCTGGTGTACCTGGCGCCTTGGACCCTAGCAGAGGCAAGACTGGTTACAACGGCAAAGGCTGGCTCGTCGATATCCTGCCTCAGCTAGAGCAGCAAGCGATGTACGATCAAATCACCCAAACCCTCGCTGACTTCCCAGGGGATTTTGGTGTAAATGGACCGTTTGGGAGTGGAATGGGCAGACCTTCTTTGAGGGAAATCATGGGGCAGCAATTGCCGGTGATCACGTGTCCCTCGGACGCCTCAGCCGTACCAAAACAAGGGCAGGTGCTTAACGAGCAGATAGGCCACGGTGCCACTGTTGCAGTTACTAGCTACAAGGGAGTCTTGGGAGATCATGTAATCTGGCCTCAATCGACTTCACACTTGGATGGCAATCCATTTGATTGCCACAACAATGTTATTGGTTGCAATGGCCTGTTTTGGCGGACTGCGTATTTTAAGCCCATTAAATTGAGGCAAATTACGGACGGTATGAGTAACACGTTTATGGTTGGCGAGGCGGTATCGTCTCAAGATCTTCATGACGCTGCTTACTTTTCTGATGGCGATTGGGCCAGTTGTAATTCACCGCTCAATTTTTTCAACATCGAAGATGACCCAACCATTCTCTTTCTTCAATGGTACGAGCAACGCGGATTTCGTAGCCTTCACCCGGGGGGTGCGCAATTCGTGATGGCCGACGCTTCTGTCCATTTCATGGTCGAAGGAATTGACCACTCGATCTACCGAGGCTTGGCGACACGAAACGGCGAAGAAGTTGTTTCGCTTGAAAATTAAAGAGTTTATGGCCGTTTAGGAATTATATGACATGACATCTGCAACTATTTCAAATCAGTACTACGCCTATGCTGCGATCGCTTTGTCTGCGGTGCTGGGCTGCAATGACTCGGCCAAACAGGATGCTGTTGTTCAAGGCACGGTGACAATCGACGGCGAGCTTGTTAGTCAAGGAATCGTAACTTTTCATCCTGAGGGCACGGGGCCAGTTGCCTATGGCACGATACTCAAGGATGGTACTTATGCCTTGCGTGTTGGACGAGGAAAGAAAAATGATCGAGCCAACAAAATCTATCCCGGTAAATATACGGCAACCGTAGCAGTAACCGTATCGTCTCCTGCTTCACAAGACGACGAAGGAGGCCTACCCAAACCGGGCCCTCGTCTCACCGACGCAAAATTCAGCGATAAGTCTACCTCGGTGTTGAAGTACGAAGTGGAGTCTGGTCGCAACATCATAAACATCTCCGTCGATCGTGCGCAGCCACCGGAAGGGGCCGAAACTGAAGAAGCAGAGTCAGAAGAATCCGCTGTCGAGAATGAAGAGCAAGCTCCTACTGCTCAGCAAGAGACGGAAGTCGCTGATAGTCCCCAAGAGCAACCACCAGCGAATGAGGAGCCTAGCTCCGAGCCAGCAAAGGAGGAGCCAGCTCAATGAGTGTGAGGTTATGTTTTTCGATGGTTGCTGTTTTGCTGATGGTCGGCTGCGGTGGAACTTACGACTCCTACGTCAAGGGGGTAGCTACGCTTGATAGCGAGCCACTTCCTCGTGGCACCATCTCTTTCAAGCCGATGCAGCCTGGTCCTACAGCCTACGGTTTAATTTCAGATGATGGTTCCTACACACTCAAAACTGGACGCGAATCGGGCCTTCCTCCAGGCGAATATGTCGTGGCCGTAGTCGTCAACGAACCGTCCGTGTCGAAAGAAGAGGGAGCCCTGCCAACTCCCGGCAAACCGATCACGCCCCTGTGGTATCGATCAGCCAAAACCTCCCCTCTAAAAATAGCTGTCGAATCGGGAAGCAACGACATCAACCTAGAACTCACCTCCGAACCGCCGTCCGATTGGGTAGATCCGAAGAAAAGAAGAAGACGTCGTCGTTAATTACGAGTGGAAAGGATACCAAATCACTCATAGACCTTGGTCGATTTGATTTCGACCATAAGCAACACAGTCTCAGTTTACCGAAAATTACACCGAATGATGAACCAACAACCTCCTACTAATCGAGACCAAGCCGAAGCCGTGCATAGCAGGGTGTGGAATGCTGCGAATGTTCTACTTGGTTTGCTGATTCTTGTCGTGGCTATGCTAGGGAAGCAATCGCATGCCCAGGACGTTTCGGCGCCCGCCATACTCCAAATGTATGAAGCCAAGTGGCAGACGATCGAAGACCGGCAGGTCGATCTGTTTTACTCGGGGTATGGGTCGATGTGGTTGCCGCCGCCCTCGAAAGCAGATAGTGGCGGTTTTTCGGTCGGCTACGATGTGTTCGACCGCTTTGATTTGGGGTCGCCCAGTAGCCCAACGCTGTATGGCACCGAAGCAGGGCTCAAAACGCTCACAGCGGTGGCCGACCGGGCTAACGTGAATGTCTATACCGATTTGGTTCCGAATCACAACGGCTTTGGCAATTCGCTCGATCCGCAGTTTGTGGCCTTGGGGGGGTATCCAGGATTTGTTCTTACGCTTCCCGGCGATCCCTTTGGCGATTTCCGCGATCCGGCGATCGACTTCAACACCGATCCGTTCAATGGACGGATCTCGGGCTTGGTCGATATTGCCCATGAAAAAAATTATCAGTTCATTCGCCAGCCGGTCGATTTCGTCAATCCCGACAACATTCCTGCAGGCAGCGTCTACAACATTCCCGATCCGAACAACGCGAGGTTCTATCCCGACCAGGGTTGGAACGACATTATTCTCAACGATCCTGAATTGGGGGTCACCGTCCCACGCAGCAGCTTCAACCCGGCCAATCCGATGGGCGGCGACGCGGTTTTGGAAAATTCGGTCGACCTGTTGAAGCGAAATGCCCAATGGATGGTGCAAGTCATCGGCGTCGATGGTTTTCGGATCGACGCAGCGAAACATTTCGCCGAAGGCGTGCTCGACCAACTCGATCAGGCCGTGTTTCGGGCTAACCCACGCCTGCAGCTTGATGGTAGCTATCAGCCCGTGTATTCGTTTTCCGAAATTTTCGATGGCAGCACAGGCACTCTGCAAGGATATATCCGACGAGATTTGCCCAATTCGCAAGCTATCAACCCGGCGAACACCACGGTTGGCGGCAACCGCGACGCGTTGGATTTCCCGCTGTTCTTTGCCATGCGAGACAATCTCACCGGTACGACGGGCAACAACAATTGGCTCAACATCCGTAATGCTAGCCAAGACCTTCAGGACGATGGCCTGCGCAATGGAAGCCAAGGCGTGTCGTTTGTGCAGAACCACGACGATATTCCTGGCGGTACGCCGTTCTTGCAGAATGTTGCCTACGCTTACACGCTGATGCGACCGGGCGAAGCAATCGTTTATCTCAACGCCAAAGAGTTTGGCGAAGGTCGCCCATTTCCTGAAGACGGCAAGGTCGACGCGCTGGGCGGATTCTATGGCGATACGATCACCAAGTTGGTGGACATTCGCAACGCGTATGGGCGAGGTAACTTCAATGAACGATGGGTCGACGACGCCTTTAATCCTAATCCCGATGCTTTTTCTAACATCTACGTTTACGAACGATCGAAATCGGCGGTTGTT
This sequence comes from Planctomycetota bacterium, assembly GCA_013152205.1. Classification (GTDB taxonomy): domain Bacteria; phylum Planctomycetota; class Planctomycetia; order Pirellulales; family Lacipirellulaceae; genus Bythopirellula. Next base: position 47,369 of record JAADGV010000032.1, on the reverse strand, counting down.
GGACTCAGCAGCCGCACAGACGCCGTTGTCGAAACTCGCACCGGAGTGCAAACCGACTTCGACCCGGGCTTGATCCTCGTAGAACTCACCGGCAACGCGGCAGATCCTGCCGTTGATCCCGGCGGAGTCATCCCCGAAACGGTGAAAGTCAATGGAGCCGGACAAATCGATATCAGCATCCCCGGAAATGGATTACACGGTCGAGGCTACGTCATTTATGGCTTAGCCACCCCCCAAGGCGCGCTCTCGCTAACCAATGTCACATCAACCCTTGCCGGTGCCGTCCCTTCGGCCGCCAACAACGGAACAGCCCGTTTGGGCGACATCGACGTGATCACGGCCAACTCGTTTGAAGTGCAGTTGAACACGACGCCCGTCAGTTTGATCGACCCCGACACCATGCTTCCGGTGCGTGATTACAACGCCGACGGCGATACGGCTTTGATCAAGATCAACGAGGGTTTGGACTTAAACAACGTCGCCGGTTACGACAATCCCACGCCTGGGGGCGTCGCTTATGGGTTTGAAGATTTCACCGACACTCGCGTACCCGGCTATATCTGGAGCGGCGGTGCCAATGTCGGCACGGGTTCAGGGTCGTACTCGCAAACCATCGATGCCACGCAGCTAAACGAAGGACGGAATTTCATCACCGTACGTTCGTTCCGCCAGCGTGATGCAAGCACGGGCGGAGATGGCGGCCCTGCGGTCTTCACCGATTTCAAACGAGTAGTCTACATCGATCTGGTCGCTCCAGAGTCTGAGATCGTCAGCTTCGATCCGTTTGGCGGCGCCCCCGAGGATTTGGACCTAGTGGTTGGCAGCATCGACAACACGGCTGATGAGGTGCATGTGTTGATGAACGTCGGGGCGGCCCTCAGCGAGGCGCAAATTCTCTCGATGGTCAATGCAGGTAATGAATCGTCGGCCATAGGAGGCGGTCAGTTCAAGTTTGGCGTAAACAATGTTCCTGAGGGAAATAACGTAGCCACGATTGTCATGATCGAGCCGACCGGAAATTACACCGTGCGACGCTTTGTCGGCCTTTCACCCAACACGGGTTTCGGCGCCGGTTTTGGCGACACCGATCAAAATGGTTTCATCGGCCCAGCCGACATGGTGGGTTTCGAGGCGGTGTTGAACAGCCAGAATCAGAATTTCGAAGCAACCGCCGACACCAATGCCGACGGCCTGGTCGACAACCTTGACTTGTTCCAACTCGATACCGAGTTGTTGGCAAGCGGAGCTAGCCAGCCTGCCTTGGACGAGTATATCGAAGTGCTTACCCGTCGGGGCGATCTTAATGGAGATACTTTCACGAACAGTGCGGATGTGGTTGATATCTACAACGGCTTTGGCCTGCCAGATACCGACCCTGATTTTTGGACGCTGGATCTCAATGTCGATGGCGTGATCGATATCAATGATGTCACAACGATGATTACCGAGATCGCTCGCTCGTTGCCCGGTGATTTCGATCTTGATGGGGACGTGGATGGTAGCGATTTCTTGCTACTTCAGCAGGGGATGGGCACACTTAGCAGCGCTTTGTATATCAATGGCGATGCCAGTTTGGATGGAGTGATCGATCAGGCCGATATCGATATCTGGTCGGCAAACTTTGGTTTTGTAGCAAGTGGGCTAGTAGCCCCGGCTGTCGCGGCCTCCGTTCCTGAGCCGACATCGGCGGCTTTGGCAATGATTGCCGTATTAGGCCTGGGGGTAGGTAGACGTTTTCGACGTCGCGACTGAGTGTCGTCGGTTGTTTTTGAAGATGGGTGTTTTTTGAAGTCTAGTTTTTCGAGATGATCCTCTTTCAACAGTCATCTCATCACTTAAGCGAGGGAGAAATGAAAATGAGTTCCTTAAAATGGTTAGTGGTTTGTGTTGTCGCAATCACGACAACGGCCATGTGTGGCCCAGCGTGGGCAGTCACGGTGATCGATGGCAACGCAAGCGTTGCGGATGGCTATGCTTCGCTCTCAGTGCAGAATACAGACACACAGTTTGGAGACGCCACCACAGGCGATCCGATCAACGGTGGTGGCGGGTCTGAGATCGATCAAGTTTTCGCGAAAATTGAAAATGGCCGACTCTACATGGTGATTGCCGGTAATCTCGAAACCAACTTTAATAAGCTCGACCTCTACATCGATTCCACGGCCGGTGGTGTCAATCAGATCATCCAAGATGGGGCTGGTGGGGCCATGAATAATGTACCTGCGGGCGTCGATCCCTTTTCTGGGGGTGCGTTTGAAGGCTCAAACGGCTTGACCTTCGACGCAGGTTTTACCGCGGACTACTTTTTGTCATTTGCCCAGGGTTTTGAAAAATTAAGACCCACTTTGCCCTCTGAGCTTCAGTTTTACGCTGCGACGGTTCATTTCGCGGACTTGACCCAAGGCACCACTGGCGCAGTTGTAGTTCCTGGCATGCAATTGGCCCAGCGTGGCTTGCCACAAGTATTGCGAGGTACGACGGCTGACTTCGACACCGATGGCAACGTGGATGGTGGTGAATTCCTCACATGGCAGAGTAATTACGGTGCCACAGGTGTCACAAGAAATGAAGGCGACGCCTCGGGAAATGGCAGTGTAGACGATGGTGACTACGCTACCTGGGAATCGAATTTTGGCTACGATGTGGCCAATTCCACCTTGGCCGACTATCCGTTCGCCCCACAGTCTACCGGCATTGATAACTCCGAAGCCCTGTTAGGGCCGACACTTCCCGGCCTCAGCCAAGGCGATTTGATCGATAAGAACTACGCCCTTGGTGCCGGGGGATGCAATGCAGATAACTCGGGCGCCGATTGTATCGCGAAAGAACTGGAGTTCGCTCTTGATGTCGAACTGATAAACGACCCTGGCAATACGTTTAGCCATCGCAACATGGAAAATACCATCGACCTGCAAATGGCTTTTGATAACAGCAACGTGGATGGTGTTGACGGTGGTGCTGCAAATGGTGGTAACTACACGATCGCTACCCCGTTTGATCCCTCCTTGGTCACCACGGGTATCGAATTCTCGATTCCGCTGTCCCAGATCGGCAACCCCGGAGCCGGCGATGTCATTCAGATTTCAGCATTTATCAACAATGGCAGCCGTGATTTTCTAGCCAACCAGTTTGCTGGTGACGGAATTTTGCTTGGCAATCTCGGAAATCCTGCCTCGAACGGACTAGATTTGGGGCTTATCGCAGGCAACCAGTTCGTTTCGATTGGTGTACCAGGGCCTGCTGTTGCTGCTGTCCCCGAGCCTTCGTCCTTGGCATTGATTTGCTTGGGAACGATTGCCGGTCTCGTCGGTCGCAGACGCCGTTCGTAGCATCATCTCTCTCGTAGTGGCCTGCGAGAGATCTCACAGGCTGGTTCCGGATGGCCGCAACCGGGACCAGCCTATTTTTTTCCTTAGTGTTGTCGTTGCAGAGAAGGTTTGTTACTAATCATGAGAACTCGTGCCGACACGGAAAATTCTGAAATACCCCCGATGCCGGTGCTCAATCTTGCGCTTTGTTTCTCTGCCGTGCTGCTATTGGCGGCAACATTGGGATGCGAATTAAGCGAAGTCCAATCAGGAGACCGAATCGCAGCCAAAGTCGAGCCAAAGTCGCCCGGCCTGGTAAATGCTGCCACCTCCGCATCGCCGACAGCCGGCTCGCACTCCGCCGATCAGGCGGTCGCCCAGTTTATCCCCGATTGGGTAACGGAGGCCGTCTTCTATCAAATTTTTCCGTCGCGATTCCGAAACGGCGACCTGAACAACGATCCCACTCGCGATTCTCTAGAGTCCCCGATCTCGGTGCCCGAGACTTGGGCGATTTCTTCGTGGACCGGCGACTGGTATGCGCGTGCCGATTGGGAACTCCAGGAGGGAGACAACTTCTACGAGAATGGTGTCTTCAACCGTCGCTATGGCGGCGACCTGCAAGGGATCATCGACAAGCTCGATTACCTGCAAGACTTGGGGATCAACGCGATCTATCTGAATCCGGTTTTCTATGCGCGATCGCTACACAAATACGACGCCTCGTCGATGCACCATATCGACCCCTACTTCGGGCCCGATCCACAAGGTGATTTCGAGTTAATCCAAAAAGAATCGGCCAATCCAAAAACATGGCATTGGACGGCTGCCGACAAGCTCTTTCTTGAGTTGATTCGACAAGCACACGATCGCGGCATCCGACTCATCATCGATGGTGTTTTTAATCACACGGGTCGCGACTTTTTCGCGTTTGCCGATATCGTCGAAAAACAGGAAAAGTCGGAGTATCAAGATTGGTACATCGTTCAATCGTTCGACGATCTCGCGACCGACAAAAACGAGTTTCGATACAAAAGCTGGTGGGGCTTCGAGACCTTGCCCGAATTTGCCGACAACCCCGCGGGCGACGACCTTCATCATGGGCCGAAACAATACGTTTTCGATATTACTCGCCGTTGGATGGACCCGAACAACGATGGCGACCCGTCGGATGGAATCGATGGCTGGCGACTTGATGTTGCCAACGAAGTGCCAATGCGATTTTGGCGAGATTGGAATACGCTGGTTCGGGAAATAAACCCTGAGGCCTATACGGTGGGTGAATTCTGGGGAGAAGCTCTGGGATACCTTGTCGATGGGCGATTCTCAGGGACGATGAACTATCATGGCTTTGCCTATCTTGTCAAAGGATATCTCATCGATGGGGTGCTTACGCCCAACGATTTCGGACTACAGATTGAGCAGCGTCGGGAAACCTATCCCAGGGCAATGCAATTTGCGCTACAAAACCTGATCGACTCACACGACACCGATCGCTTGGCCTCGATGATTGTTAATGCAAACCCGCAAGATTACAAACAGCCCGAGCGGTTCGATTTTGACGTATCCGAGAAAGTCAGCCCTCGCAACAACAATCAGTACAATGTTCGAGCGCCAAACAACAAAGATCGTAAACTTCAGCGATTAGTGGCGCTGATGCAGATGGCCTACGTTGGCGCGCCAATGGTCTACTACGGAACCGAATCGGGGATGTGGGGCGGAGACGACCCCTGCGATCGCATGCCCATGGTTTGGGATGACCTTACCTACCAAGATCAATCACAGGACCCCCTGGGCCGACCGCGAGAGTCTGATTCAGTTGAGTTCAACAGGGAACTGTTCGACTTTTATCGCCAAGTGATTCATCTGCGAAGAGATTCTCCGGCTTTGAGTCATGGCGCATTTGAACTTACCGCCTGCGACGACGCAGCAATGTTCTTTGCTTTTCAGCGATCGTACAAAGGCGAAGTGCTGCTGGTCGCGATCAATCGCGGAGAGAAACCATTTCAATGGAAAGTCCCTAAAAACTACGGACAGCGGCTTCGTCCGGTCTTTGCTACGTCCGTTGACGCGGGCACGATCAAAGTACGCAAGGAAGACAATTCTTTGGTAATCACCATACCCGCTCTCAATGGCGTTGTTCTCGCTGAGCAAGCAGCCGGGGAGTAACGCCTATCATGGCAAATGCTCCTTTCAAACTCAGCAGAGCAGGGCGGCGTTCTCGCTTTTTCGTTCATGCAAAATGCTCGCTGCTGCTTGCGATGTTGGGCTCTCTATCAGGCTGCCAGCAGCAGGACGATCGAAAAGTTTTGACTCTCTGGCATCAGATGGTGCCTGCCGAGCGAGTAATACTGAACGAACGAATCGCCAAGTTCGAAGATGAAAACCCTCAGTATCGAATCCGAGCACTCTACAAAGAAACCGAGGAACTTCGCAGCGGCTTTCAGGCTGCGGCGCTGGCTGGCATCGGCCCCGAGCTAATTTACGGGCCATCCGACGTGCTCGGAGCCTTTCATACGATGGGCATCGTCCAAGATATGAGTGTGTTAGCACCCGCCCTAGATCCCGCCGATTTCGTAGACGATTCGCTAACGTATCTACCATCGCACGACAATCCAAAACAACTTGCTTTGCTCCAGATACCCGACCGGCTCGGCAACCACCTCGCCTTGGTCTACAACCGCAATTTGATAGCCTCCCCGCCAACCACCACCGACGAGCTAATCGAGCTGGGAGTCAAAAACACGCTCGACGAAAACAAGGACGGTCGCAACGAATCTTACGGCCTGGTTTGGAATTTTGTCGAGCCGTTTTTTGCGATCCCGTTTCTAACCGGCTACGGAGCCTGGGTGTTCGACGACTCAGGCGATCCGGTTCCCGCTTTAGATACGCCCGAGTGCGTCGCTGCCTACGAACTAATTTTATCGCTGCAAGATAAATACGGCATCGTACCTCGCAACTGCGACTACGAGACGGCTGACTCGCTGTTCAAAAGTGGCAAGGCGGCCATGATTATCAACGGCGATTGGAGTTGGGCCGACTACTTAAATACAGAAGGCATCGATGCGGTAGTGGCTCCGTTGCCGATCGTGAGCGCGACCGGATTGCCGATGGCGCCGATGGTGTCGCCCAAAGGTTACTCGCTCAACGCCTACGCCACGCCCGAATCGGCTGCGGCGGCGATGAAATTTGTCACGTTTGCCACCAGCGAATCGGCACAGCGAGAGCTGATGCAAAAACTGAAGATCTTGCCCTCGCGCAAGGCCCTTCATGACGACCCGCTACTAACCACCGACCCGACACTATTGGCCTCAAAGCAACAGTTCGCCAATGGCCGGATGATGCCCGTCGATACCGAGTTGCGTGCGGTTTGGGATGCCATGCGCCCGCACTACCAAGCGTTGTTAGGTGGAAGCGTCTCGCCGCAAGAAGCGGCTCAAAGCATGCAAAAAGACGCACTTCGTGCGATTCAATTGATGAATCGAAAAACCGACAAAGAAACGGCCGTCTGGGCATGGCAACTGGCGGGTATTCTTATTTGTGGTGCATTAGTCGTCTGGCAGCGAAAGAGCCTGCTCGACTTTTTGCCAGACTTCCGTCGCCAGCCTTTCGCCTACCTGCTAATCGCTCCCGCGTTGGCTACCATCTTTCTCACGATTGTCTTTCCGTTCTTCTACAACTTGATGTTGTCGCTGTCTGATATGTCGCTGACCAACTTTCAAGATTGGAAGATCATCGGACTGGCGAATTACCTGGAAGTGTTTTCCGAAGCAAAATTCTTTACCATCCTATTCAAAACTCTCATCTGGACGGTGGTGAATGTCTTCTTTCATGTTGCCATTGGCGTGATGCTAGCGATCGCAATTAACGGCCCCATTCGCGGCAAAGCAATCTACCGAATCTTTTTGATTATCCCCTGGGCCGTACCTGCCTATATCACCGCGCTGACTTGGCGGAGCATGTTCCATTACGACTATGGTGCGATCAATTTATTAGCCAGTTCATGGCCAATCAATCTGGTGACGACGAACTCCTGGTTTGTCGAGTTCTTTGGCAGCCCCCCTTTCAATTGGCTTGGCGAGCCTGGGCCTGCATTTGCCGCCTGCATCGTGGCCAATGTCTGGCTCGGTTATCCATTTATGATGGTGATTGCTTTGGGTGGCTTACAAGGTATTCCGCACGAGCTTTACGAAGCAGCTCGCATTGATGGAGCAAATCGCTTGCAACAATTTCGCAACGTGACGCTCCCCCTTTTGAAGCCCGTATTGGCCCCCGCCATTACCCTGGGAGCCATTTGGACTTTTAACAATCTCAATGTGGTGTGGCTAGTGTCCAATGGTGGAGAACCATCCGATCAAACCCACATCCTCGTTTCGTACGTCTACAAAGCGGTGTTCAATTTGTACCGCTATGGCTACGGAGCCGCGCTGTCGATGGTCATCTTCGCCATGCTGCTGGTTACCAGTCTCGTTTCATTACATCGGAGCAAGGCTACGGAGAATGTCTATGGATAAGCTCGCCGAAAGCCGTTGGATCACGTTATTGCGGCACACGGTGCTGCTGTTGTTTGCTGCCATCAGCATCTATCCCGTACTCACGGTAGTTACCATCTCGTTGCGCCCTGGCAACCAACTTCAATCGACCGACCTCTCGATCATTCCCGAAAATTGGAGCTTCGCCAGCTACTCGCAACTGATTTACGAAGAACCGTTTCTGCGCTGGCTCGGTAACTCTCTGTTGGTGTCGCTATTGGTCACGCTGACTGGGGTCGCGATGGCAGCGATCGGTGGCTACGCATTGAGCCGATTCAAATTCATCGGTCGCCAGACTACGATGCTGGCAATCCTCACGACACAGATGTTTCCCGCAACTATGCTGTTGTTGCCGTTGTACATTTTGATTGCCAAGCTTCATCTCGTGAATACTTTTTTTGGGCTGATGATCTTCTACGTATCGACGGCCCTGCCATTTTGTATCTGGCAGATGAAAGGGTTCTACGACACCATTCCCACGTCGTTAGAAGAAGCTGCCCGCATTGATGGCTGTAGTCAAATGAGCGCTTTTACTCGCGTAATTTTACCTCTCGCCGCACCTGGACTGGTAATCACCGCTCTGTTTAGCTTCATGACCGCTTGGAGCGAATACATTGTTGCCGCTCAAGTGCTCCAGGAATCTGATCTATTCACGTTGCCACTAGGCATAAAAAACTTTCAAGCAAGCATGTCCACCCAATGGGGCCTCTACGCCGCGGCCTCGATTCTTGTCAGCCTTCCGGTGGTAATCGTTTTTCTCGTGCTCAGCAAGTACCTGGTTTCTGGAATGACCCTCGGTGCGGTGAAAGAGTGAGCTTGCGCCTTTGCGAATCCGTCCGATAATCTGTTCGAGCGACCGCTCTTTCGTCAGTTTTTCAATCGGTATCGGGCTTCTCGTTCTTGAAAGGTGAGATGACATGCCATCGCTGGGCCTCCTTGCGAACGTCAGATCTTTCGTAAGACTCGACATTCATACGGCCCGGCGATCTTTCTCTGATATCAATAATCCGCCTTCAGCAGCTTACCATCGGCACGGTGCCCCAGTTGTTGCAGCACCTCCGGTTCGATAGACTCATTGACCATCCTACAAGAACCATCGGCAAAGGCGAATTGCGAGCCGCCAGGGTGGGAACTTCCGAATCCACCCACATCCAGAGGCCCAGCAGGCGGGAGCGAATTTTCTGGCTGCCGACGATTCACGCGACGAAAATCATTTTTATCAAACCGATCGGTATTTCGTAGCGTGGCCCGCGTACCGCTCACCCAGCCAAGTTCATCTTCGTCAGGTCGAAACTCTCCGAGCAAAATCGTTTGAGAACTGCCGTCCAAAATGTCGGTGTAGCGGATCTTACTATTCAAAAAGAGCAGGCCATTGTTGTCGGCATCAATTGGCGCTTCCCGATCATTATAACAACCGGCGTAAGTCGTTCGAGCCACGGTCTCATTCTCGTTGGTTTCATCACCTGGATACGACGGGCAGGTGAAAAGTTGCACCTTCAGCGAGCGGATTTCGCCATTGACGCGAGCGTAGGCGCCGGCCTCTTGGTCGAAGAGTTGATAGGCGTTATTCTGCTCAGCGTAGGGCAAAATCTGAACCAGCCAACTCACATGCTGGCCCTCAGGCTCGCTACGAATGGGGCCTTCAGGGTTGATCGAGCCAGACGGCAAATGCTCCGTGCTGAATTCATAGTTGTGTATCGCCAGTGCCAATTGGGAAATGTTGTTCAAGCATGAAGTACGTCGTGCCGCCTCGCGGGCTGCCTGAACGGCCGGCAACAACAGTGCCACCAGCAAGCCGATAATCGCGATCACGACTAAAAGTTCCACGAGCGTAAAAGCGAATCGTTTGGGTTCGCGTTCGGTATGCCAACGAGTGATAGGTACCATCGTCATAAGATTACTCCTTGCTGAGAGTTAGTTAGGATCAACAGAAAAACTGTACGAACGTTGGATCGCCCTGTTTGCCGAAACCGATAGCCGAGCCGTCACGCGAACCTTGCGCGACGAATCCTCGGCTACCGGGGGGAGGTCGATTTTTACCTGTGCGGATTCGATGTTGGGAATCATCGGCAACAACAAGTCCCAGGTCTCACCGGTGTAGTCGGCAGACGCCTTCAATTGCCGCGTAGCTCTCTGGATGCCCGCGGCGAGCAGTAGCTCGGTTTGTCGCAACTGGTGCTGCGTGCGCATTGCTCGCCTCGCGTCCAATGCGGTGCGAACTGTTGAAGAAACGAGTGCCGTGGCAATTGCCAGACAAACCAACACACAGACAAGCACCGAGGCTTGGCGTGAGGTTCGGCGTTGATTCGCGAATGTCATGCGTGACTTCATTGGGAAGCCCCTTCGGTTTGACTGAGCCGTAGGAATTGGCCAACGACGGCTTCGACGTGGAGCCTGACTTGCGGCGAGATGCCAACCAGTTTTGTGTCGTGCTCGACCGTCAGCACAACGCGAGACGGCTCGCCCAACTCACCGAATAGCAGGGAGTAGTCATCAGGAAACAAAAAAATCTCGCGATGGGTTTGCTCGTCACTTTGTTGTTGTTCACGGAGGATGCTGCTTTTATCGATTTGGTACGTGATCGGACGTTGATCAGAAAGCACCAGCCGCAAGCTGGGCGTGTCGTTCTGCTGGTTGTCGAGCGAAATGCTCTGGGCTTGGTGGAGGTCGTGGCGAAATTGTCGAGACAAACGTGCAGCGGTGCGCTCGACCTGGGCGTTGATGCGAGCAGTCGACTCGGCTCGCATCGTGCGATGCACCATACCCAGGGCCAACCCCATCAACACACTTCCGACAGCGATTGAAACAGACATCTCGACCAAAGTGAACGCTCGACGATTATTCATGGCGTCTCCTCACTTGCAGCAGATGCTGCGGACGATGGCAACGGATCAACCCAACCAACCAGCGTCACAGGAACGCTCTTGCCAAGACGGTCCCAAGCCAAATGCAAGAGAAGCCGGGTGCCGTCTTCGTCGGCGAGGGTCTCCGCAGAAAGTACCGGGTTGGGCAGCGCGTCGCGAACTTGCTGAGAGGGCGACAACTCTGCGATTGCCATTGCAAGGCGGGTTTCGTCAAGAGAGGTCAATCGCTCCAATTGATTGGATAGCTCGTCGATTGCCAGCCGATAGTGGCGAGAATCTTGCCAAAGTCGACCGCTACGCACGGTCAAAGAAGCAACCACCGACATAACAACAACTAGCAGCGAAGCGGCAACCACTAATTCGGTTACGGTAAAGCCGCAACGACGAGTGCTCCTGCGGAACACGCCGTCAGTGCCTTTCGTTCGTTTTGGTTTGGGAAGAACATTCATGGTTATTAACTCAATGCGTTGATCATTTCGAACAGCGGCGTTAGCGTTGCCAATGCGACAAGAAGTACGGCAGAGGCCATCAACACGATCACCATCGGCAGCAAAAAGTCGACATAAACATCGAAACGACGTGCGACGCGGCTGCGTTTCCAATTGGCAAGGTGTTGCAATGTCCAAACCGTAGAATCCGTGGAGGCCGAGCTTTCCAATGCTCGCGATTCCGCCGACGAAAGCAGCCGAGTTTTTGTAAGGCTCTTCCAGAGATCGGCGCCCTGCTCGACTTCGTTGCGGACAAACAACAGCTTGTGGCGAATCAGCGAGTCGTAGTGATACCGGGCCAAAGTCGAAAGCACCCCCGGCAACGGCCGACCTGCCTGTTGCGCCACCGCCAGCAGGTTCAGTAAATTGGCCGAGCGTAGTTGGGCAATCGGCTTGAAGAGTCGAGAGAAAACGCGCCGACGAAAAAACCGCTGCGAAAATTCCGACTTGATCAGCCATGCACAAAACAACAGCGCCAGAAAAATTAGTAGCCACATTTCAGCCATCGCATCAGCAATTTTCGTTAGCAGCCTGAGTGGGGCGGTCGTATCGAGCGAGAAATCTTCCATAATCGCGTTAAAACTTGGGATAATACTGACCATGATGAACGACAACACCAGCAGAAAAAGCACACTCACAAATGTTCCATAAAAACCAATCTGACGCAGTCGGTGGCCGATCGGGTTTAGCGATTGATCACGCTGGTCGATCAAAGATTGCAATACCTCAGGGAGTGTTCCCGACTGAATTCCGAACCGGATAGCGAGCATCTGCTCGTCGGAAAGCACCCCGGTCGTTTGTTCCAAAGCATCAGGTAGCGAGGTCCCCGAGGTCATTCGCCGTGCCAATCGGTAGAGTCGACGCCGGTAGCGTCCCCGATGTTCTTTGGCCAAACTCTCTACAAGCGGCACAACGTCCAACCGTTCGGAAATCGCCACAGACAACACCAGCAACAACGCATGTTGCTTTGAAGCAAGCGTATCCGCCGGCCACCAAGGCGTGCCCACCCACAGAGGCAACGGCCAAACCGGGAGCCAAGGGCGCCGTGCAAATCGAGCAAAGGTGGGAAACAATTCACTCAAAGCCTAGATCCTTGTGTTGGTTGTTTTCGTAACACTTCAATCATCTAAAGTAATAGAACGCGGATGAACACCGATCAGACGGATTTTACGGATACGAAGGGAAGCAATTTCCGAAGCCATGGGGCTATGGATCGAAACAGACGGTTGAACAGAACCGTCTTGTGATCTGCGAAAATCTGCTATATCAGCGTTCATCTGTGTTCTATTCCAGTTTTGCTCGGCTGAAGTGTTAAGTTTTTCCTTACTGGATGGTAAATTAGGGTAATCACGCGAGCCCCTCGATCAAACTTACCAACGGTAGAAACAGCGCCAGTACAACCAATCCGACGGTGAGTCCAACTCCGACAATTACGAATTGGGCAACGAAACCAGTCGACCAGCTATACCGGTCACGAACGCGCGTGGTATAAAGCTCGGCCAACTGCCGCAGCAAGGGGATGCTTGGGCTATTGTCTGAACCTGCCTGCAGCGCGTGGACCACGGTGGTCGGAAACCGACGGGCTGAGGCCAAGCTTTGCAGGTCAAAGTTTTTCTGTTCCGTGTCGTCTGCGAGTTGCAACGCCATGCGTCGCGTGCTGCCCCGTCCTTCGGCCCTACCAACAAGTCGCAGCGCGGTAGGCAGCTCAAGCCCCGCGTCGAGCGCTTCGGCTAGCCGACGGGTGAACCTCGCCATAGTCGTCACTTGCAATGAATTCCCAGTGAGCAACATATTTCCAATTCGGCCAGGTAGCCCCCAAGTGCGAATCAAACGAAATACGGTGTAAACTCCCACCAAGGCAGCGAGAGTTCCCAACGCAAAACCGACTGGATTTCGCAGGACCGTGTTCGATATAGTCACCACCAAAGTGGTCATGACGGGCAATCTAAGATCGAAATCGTCGAAGATGCTCGTAAAAGTGGGGACCACTGCGATGCACAAGAAAATAAGTACTCCAAAAGCCCCCAGGGAAACAAATGTTGGGTAAATGAACGCTCGATTCCATAGCGTTTGGCTTTCGTTTTCGTGCATCGCTTCGTCAAACAGGTCGCTCAGCAGCCGGTGCGAACCTGTTCCGCGACCGAGTAGCAACAACCACGAGGCTGCCCGGTCGTCCGTGCTGCAAAAATCTTCAGCCGTGGCGCCTGATTGCATCCGCGCGACAAGATCGCTCAATTCGCGACGCGAACGCCCCGATGGCAATTCTTCGGCAAACGCCGCCAGGGCAGGGGCCAGAATGTCGCGCTGTTCAAGCACCTCGACAAGGCGTTGCTGCAACGCTTGCTGGTCGTTGACGGTCGAGACTTCAGGATCTGCCGGGCTGTCGTCGGCTGCCTGGGTTACGTCGGTTACCAACATTGCGTTCTGGATCGAAATAATTTGCAGCCCTTGCGATTCAAGCTGAACCACTGCCACGGAGACGCTCTCAGCAGAAATTCGCCCGCCGGTCACAGACTCGTCTTCGTTCAAAGCTTCGTAAATAAATTCAGGCATTTTTTGGATCACCAGAGCGTTAGATATCGTTAACGCGCAATGTCTTCGAGCAACTGAACAAACGGCCCAAACAGACTCAAACCATAGGCCAACACAACAAACCCACTCAGCAACGCCCCGAGCGTCGCCGGAAGGGCAACACGCCAAGTGGCGGCACGGCGTTCCGCCCGGTGCCGGTAATTTTTTTCTGCGAACCGTAAAATTTCGGGCAACGACTGATTTCCCAGATTGCCGGTGAGTGCCCAACGCAAGATCGGCGGCAAAGCGAGCAGTGCCTTGGAATCGGCAGCCGATGTTTTGTTCTTTGCGTCTGCTTCCAACAAGGTCGCACATGCCGCGATCAGTCCTTTGTCGCCGGTCACCGCTGCCGCAACTGGCAAGCTTTCTTCGAGCGAGAGACCGTTTTCTACCAACAATGTCAGTTGGCGAGCAAAGTTCGCGTTCCGAACGGCTGCCGTGTAGCGTCGCGCACCCGGAACCAGACGTTGCCAGCTTCCCCACCCACGTAGCCAGAGGATCACAGCCCCGAGTATCAGTAGCGGAAAAATGGTCGCCCAGTAGGGCAACCATCCACGCATGGCGATCAAAAAGCTGGCAGACCGACTCGGCGTTTGGCCAACTTGCGTGTACATGCCTTCGATCGTCGGCGAGAAGTTCAGACACAAGACAACAAAGCCCACGTACGCCAACATCGAAACAATTAACGGAGGAATCAACGACCGACCCACAATGCTACGCAGCTCGTTCTCTGCGGTTGCTTGCCGACTAATCCCATCGAGCGTGGCCGAGAGGCAATCACTACGTACACCCGCCTCCAAAGCGCTCCGATAAACCGATGGAAGCTCTGGATTCTCCGACGTTGCCGAGACCAGCGTTTGCCCTAAATTCGACCGCAACGAGAGACTACTATTGATTTGCTCAAGCACTCCAGCCAGCGCATCTGGCGAAGCCCCAGGAGCAAGATTCGAGGGAATCCCCGCTTCGGCCAAGGCGGCTAACTCTTCGTTGAGCGCCAAAACATTTTCTAGGGCTATTTTGCTCATGTTCCGAAAAAGCAAAGAGAAGCGGAAGTTCAATGCAGGATTGCTATGTAGGGTGCCACTGCTGGCTTGTCCAGCAGTGCGAAGCGGATACCAGATTTCCACTGCTGGGCAAGCCAGACAGTGGCACCCTGCCAGACCCCTCGATGCAAGCCTGACAAACCACTAACCTACTGATGCGCGTCGCAGAGCGGTTTGTTTAGAAAAGTGCGAAAAACAATCAATCCGAAGGATTGAGCAACGCAGAGTGTTCGCGGCGCAACTCGGTAAACGCTTCGTACAGGGCCCAATTGGTCTCGGTGCCATTCTCGGCAACACTCCGCGCAGCGCGGCGATGCAATTCGCTGCTCTGCACAGCAGCGACCCCTGGATACGACGAAAGCAAAAAGTCGGGAAACCCCGTCGCGGCAACCAACAGAACAAGAATCGCCAAGCCACCCAGACGTCGGTTCGTGCGCCGTTGCCGACAAGCGTCGCGTGCCGCTTCGAGGGCATTTGGCCGCAAGTCGTCGGTGGGCTGGAGATATCCGCTTGCAGAGCGAACGATCGATTCCAACTGCTCGATAGCCGGTTGTTCGTATTCTTGGCTGAATTCAGACATTCGGAACCTTGCCCTCCGCAGGATCAAGTTTCTGCGCCAGCTTTTGCATCGCGTAACGGTAGCGACTGGCAACAGTGCCCGGCGAAATCTCTAGGATCTCCGCAATTTGGGCAAACGTCATCTCTTCCCAAATTTTCAACACCACAACTTCGGCCTGTTCGGTGGGCAACGAACGCAGAGCACTCCAAACGGCTCGGTAGGTCTCTTCCATCTCGACTTCGTCAACCAGCCGCCGCGTAAAAAGATCGGCCAGATTACCCGACAGGGTCCACCGCTTCTTGCGCCGAGCAATAAGCAAAGCTTCGTTCCGAACCACTCGCAAAAGATAGGGCCACGGTTGATCGACCTGACAGAACTTTCGCAAACTCTTAGCGACCTGAACCAAGCTCGCCTGCACCGCATCCTCGGCATCGTGCTGGTTGCACGTAATCGTCGTGGCATAACGGACGAGCCGTTGCGACGTAAGATCGAACAGCCCACCGAGCGCAGCAACCCCACTCTCCGTCAGACGCTCGACGCAGACCGCTACCTTCTCGGCAAAAGTGTGAGACCGTTCCATTAACTATAACGATGCGCGTTCCGTCTCGATTTGTCTATCATTTCACCTATTTTTCGGGGAATAACGCTATTGAACTCGATGTATCTCCTTACTTACTAACCACTTACGTCTTGAGTAAATTTCCAGCAAATGCGTACGGCAGCCGCGCTGCCTCAAGCGACAGGTGTTAGCGGTGGCGGCCACGCCATTGCAAATAGCGAAAGCTGGCCATCGCAAGAAAAGGTAAAATGCCCTTACCCCAGCCACCCCTCGATGCGTTTTTGAAACTATAGAGGCTTAAAATCAGCGCGTATTAGCGGTTCTCTTTTTTTGTTTGCGGCCAAAGGCCGCGCTGGGGTTATTCACTTTGAGTTATTAAGACATGCCCCGTATTCGGATCGATGGCCAGATTCAAGTTCTCGTCGTCTTCCAGGAAAAAGAAAAAACCAAACATCATCTCGTGATACGTCTGCGGGCCATACCGAACTGCCTCGTCGGGAGCAGGATTATACGGATTAAACTCGGTATTATCGAAATGGGCGATGCACTCGATCCGTGTCCCCTGCGGAAACTTCTTCTTGCCGACTTCCCAACGGTATGACATCTGCCAGTCGAAGCTGTAGTTGGGAATTGTCAACAGCGTCTCCTGGGTGCCATCGGGGTAGTGTGCCAAAAATGTCATGTCTTTACCCCGGAGGTGCATGTGAGAGAACATGGCGATGCCAGTCGAATCGTGTTCGAGCGTGCGCTCGCCAACGACCGCATGGTGGGGCGCCCCCGGCGGAATTTCAAAATCCAGATTTTTCACCTGCATGTGCTTGATCTGCTTGTTAACAGCACTCTTCGGAAAAACAAAACCCACCGAGGTTTGGTCGCTTGCCTCCTCGCCCAGCGAAACATAGTGAAGTTGCAAAACCAAAATCGACTTCGCTGGAATCTTAAATGCAGTCCCCTCGTCCAAGAACATCGCCGTCCCCCCCGGCACGAACCCCGTGATGAAATGTTCCTTTGGCTTTCCATTTTCCATCGTGACATACGCCATATTGCAATGATGCACGACGTTTCGATTGCCAGGATGGATTTCGATCTGCTGTACCCAAGTATCGCGGAGAAACACATAGGGCAAAGTAACGTAGCGATACGGAATGTACCCATCGGCAGGAATCTTCTGCTCGGTAGCCATCTTGATGAGCAGGTCGGGCTTGCCAATCTGCCAGTCCAGATCAGAAAACTCCTTCGGCTCAGGCAACTTCGCTCGGTCGCCCTCGGGTGTGCCCGCCGCAATCCAATCGGCGATCAACTGTCGTTCGTCAGCGTCCATGGTGCGGCGATTCACAATTTCGCCATCCTGCTCACACGCAAACCAAGGCGGCATCCGCTGTTGCAAAACTACTTCGCCGACCATTTCGGCATGAGTCGCCGCGTCGTCGTACGTAAGCAGCGAAAACGGGGCTTCGGTATCCGGTCGATGACAATTCTGGCAATGCTCTTGCAACAGCGGGGCAATGTGCTCGCTAAACGTCACCTCTCGATCCGAAGGCCCTTGGTCCTTGGGAAACGTAATCAGACAACCATCCACGGGCGTTTCTTCTACGCGAACTTCCTCGCCGGCCAATACATCTTCGATCGCCTCCTTCAGATCTTCGCGAACCTTCTTGGGGCTTACCCCGGCAAAGCGAATGCTGCCATCGATCCGCCCTCGATAAACCAACCGTTGATCCGCGTCGAGCACCACGACCTCCGGCGTTCGAGTCACTCCCAACGCCTTCGCCGCCTCGCCGTCAAAGTCTTTGCAGAAAGGAAACGCAATATCCGCTTTCACCGCCTGCGCAGCCGCATCGACCACCGAATCCTCAGGCCCCACGTTGAGCGATAGAAACTGCACGCCTTGCTCACGATACTGTTCGTCGAGTGCTTTCAGCCGAGGCAGAAAACGTTTCACAATCGGGCAATCGAGATTCGTAAACACGATCACATACGCCTTGTTCTCGCCAAACTCGTCCAGTGTCCGCGACAAGTACCGCAAATCGACGAACGAAAATCTTGAAACCTTCTCTCCCAACAGTGGCAGTGCCACCTCGGTATCAAGGACGCTCGTTGGCTCCAGCGGCTTCGAGCAGCCAGGAGAGAGAAAGATCAGCAAAAAGACCGCAGCGCAAACACGCCAGAGGGTTCGATTCATAGAGCAACTCACCAATTCACGTTCCCAAGAGTCATTAAAGCCTAAAGTAGATTCGTTAGCGGTGTCGGCCACGACATCTCCTCCCAAAGACCATCTCTTGCAAACAGATTAGTAGGGCGACAGGTCCACCCACCTTTCGGCGCTTCCAGCCATGCAACGCCGGGTATTGTAACAGCATTCGACCCCTCCGTGTCCAGCGCACCTGTAAGACAAACCCGTAAAGCTTGCTTTCTTGACACAATTTTCTGAAAGAAGAAACCGCTAATCAACGCGGATAATCGCTAATCGCATGTCTGTTTTTTTGCATTTCGTTCACCTATTAGCGTGCATTAGCGCTGATTAGCGGTTCTCTTTTTTTGTTTCGACCATCAATCCTTGAGTGTCGAGAGAAACTCAATCAGATCAGCAACGTCCTGGGTTGAAAGAATGTTTGCCATCGAAGGCATGAGCGAAACGGGCGAGAGAAGCCGATCGTCAATGCTTTCTTTCGACAGTTTGATCTGAGTTGCATCGGCCATTCGGAGAACCAGTTCATTGGCATCCTCCGACGCGACAATGCCAGAATGAACTTTGCCATCGTCGAGTTCAACAATCGTGGCAGCGTATTTCTCAACAATCTTTGCACTGGGTGCAACGATCGATTCCAAAAGATACTCGCGCTTGGTGCGAGATGCCACGTCGGCCAACGAGGGGCCGACATTGCCAGGATCGTTCTGGTTTGCCTGATGGCAAGAACTACATTTTGCGGTCGAGTAAAAAAGCTTCTTGCCGCGCGAGGCGTCGCCCCCTTCGAGCGCGGCACGGTAGGCTTTGACAGGATTCAAAGCACGTTCGGCAAGCTGCTCGTCGCCATGCATCTCGTTGATCCATTGCTCGATCAGCGCCGTTCCTTCTTCGTCGACAAGACTACGACCAACCGTCGGCATCATCGCACCAGGGTCGGTCGAGCGAATGCGGTGCAATAGAAAAGAAGTCTGAGGGCTTCCGGGGGTGATGCTAAACTGGAAACCGCTCGAACCTCGCCCAGCCGCGACCGGCGGTTTGTAAACTCCAAACCGCACCGGCATCTTCTGGTGCAACGAAAGATCAAGTCCCGAGACACTGGCCGTTCCGTGGGGATTGTGACAATGCGAGCAATTCACATCAAGCCAAGCCCTCGCCCGCTCTTCGACCGAGCCAGTCGTCGGGTCGCTCCAGACAACCGCTTGAGGGATTTCGCTGCTTGCGTCAGGAACCCCGTCAAGCAAACCCGTTTCGGCCCAGCGTGCCAGTTGATTGCCATCTGCAAGTTGGCAATTGAGATTCCGCGCGCGGACTCCGATCGGTCGAACGATATCCTGGTTTTTGTGGCAACGCTTACACTGGTTCATGTCTGGCGTAATAAACTGGTGCGAGCGTTCTTCCCCGTCATGGTGAATCCAATGGACGGTCGTCTTCCCGCCAATGACCGCCCGCCGCGCATCGGTCCCCTCATCGTTCCAAAGGTAAGGCACAGCAACCCAACCCTTTCTCTGGTGAATCAGTAGACGGGTTTCAACAATGTGTTCTCCTTGCAGCGGGTAGCGTAGGTCGTTGGGAAATCCGAGCGACTGAATCAGCACCGTACCAACGGGGAACGCAAACACGTCATTCTCGTGGTAGGTCGCCCGCGCGCCAGCGGGCAGATAGAGATAGTGGTGCGAAACCGCGTAGTCGACAAAATGAGACGACCGCAGCACATACGGGATAACGCCCTCGTTAGGCACCTGATTTTTCAAATCAGCAAAAAGATTGTATTCCGAAAGCATGCTCGCCGGACGGCGGGCCTCAACGTCGACATGTACCGCATTGCCACCTACTGACGAATCAGACGATTGCTGCTCGGTCGGTGCGTCCGATCCACAGCCCGACAGCGCTAGCGAAAGCAGCGCAACCCAGCGTGGCAAAGCCGTAGCCAAGTAGGTAGGAATTTCTCGCAAAGGCGCTAAGTCGCAAAGGAAACAAGAAAGAGGGTTATCTCGCAGAGGCGCGGAGACAGCAGAGCTACGGATCCCCGTTTTCTCTGCTGTCTCCGCGCCTCTGCGAGATCAATTTCCTTTCGGTGCCTCGGGCGAGAGCTTGTGAGGATGATTTTCACGGCTCTTTGCGCCTTTGCGAGAGTCAAATTTGTAAGTCCAATCGTCCAAAATTCTTGCTCGTTGCGTAAATTTTAATCGTTAGTAGCACAGGGGCACCGCCACCGACTCATTCTTTTGACTCCAGTGCGATGGGCCGAGATTCGTTCTCCGGCGAATCGTTGGAACCGAAAATCCGAAAGAAGCCTTGCCGATCGGCCTGGACTTGGGCTTGGGCCATCTCCGTAAACTGCATCTGGGCGATCCACTGTTCGATGAGCGCTACCCCTTCTTCGTGCTGTAGCCCTCGCCCCACAATTGGCATACGGACGCCAGGATCGGTCGAACGCAATCGGTGAACAAGAAACGATCGATCGGGCCTTCCTGGCTCGATCGCAAATCTCCCGTTGCCAACTCCCCGACCAGCAGCGACCGGCGCCTTGAAGACGCCATAGCGGACGGGCGTTTGCTGAGCGAACGTCAAATCGAGTCCCGACGTGTAGGCGATTCCTTCAGGCCGATGGCAGCTCGAACAGTTCATTTCCAGGTACGCTCGGGCTCGCTCGTGAACCGACCCGGTCGAAGGATCGTCCCAGACGGGCATTCTCGGCGCGTCGTCAGGGTTTTTCGGCGAGCCTGTCAGGTAGCCAATTTTCGACCAGCGAGAAAGCTGGTTTTCCGCTCCATCCGCGTAGTGAAACACGCGGTTGATCCGATCTGCTTTCGTCGGCCCAAGGGGCACCTGCTTCCCGCCGAACTCATGGCACTGTTTACACTGATTGCTGTTGGGGGCGAGAAATGTGTGGCTGCGATTCGAACCATCGTAATGAACCCAAGAGACCTCGGCACTTGTGCCGGTGACCGAGAGCCTAGCCTCGGTCGTCTCCTTGTTCCAATTGTACTGGGCGCCCTGCCAACCCTGCTTCCGGTGAATGAACAGTCGCGTCTCGATAATGTCTTCGCCCAAGGCCGGATCGCGAAGGTCGTGAAGGTAACTGATGGTGATAATCAAAACCGCACCAACGGGATACTCAAGATCTTCCTTTTCGTGATAAACGATGCTTGTACCTTCAGGCAACCAAAGAAACCGTCGGAGATGAGCATAGTCGGCAAAGTGCGGAGTATTTAAATCGAACGGAACGACCCGCGTATTGGGAATTTGTTTCTTCGCATCCAGAAAGAAATGATAGTCGCCGAGCATTGCAGCCGGCTCGCTCGCGGGGTCGAGGTAAGCCGGAGGAATCTCCGCCGCAAAGCACGGGCCGCATGCCACAACCGGAAGGCATAACAGAATAAACCACGGCGATGGCATGGCTAGAGGTCGCCCGCTCACTTGTCGACTCCTTCGAGAACGATCGGCTCGACCGGCGGCATCTCTCCGGCGTAAGGGGCCAAGTCTCGCATGACATTTGCCTTACTCGGGTTGATCAGCGAGGCGGCGGCTCCGAGGAGATTGGCAAAAGTAAGTTCTCCACCGTCCTCTTTTTTGTTGTCGTGGATGCAGATCAACAGGCCTGGATTTATTTTCTTGCCATCGTACTTTTTAGGATCAACGACCCCGTCCCACAAAATATCAGGCAGCGGAGTGCCAAGAACCCCAGCCATAAATGTCCCACTGTCGCCAGCCGGTTTCTCCCCGCCGTTGCCGAAAGTGTTGTGGTGAACGTGGATTTTTTCGGGATACGGATTGTACTTCGGGTCGTTGATTGCAATCCCCGTAAGGAGATAGCTGATGATCATGAGATTCAGCGTGCCGTGATCGCGAATCTCATTCTCAAAGACCTCAATGTTTTCGTTGGCCATAATCATCACGCCGGTTCCCGCCGGCACGGTGCCCACGATGTTGCCTTTGGGGGCAAAGTTGGGCGTGTTGTTGTCGAAGATTCGGTTGTGATGAACGCTAATATCGTGCCCCCGCTGCATCGGGAGGTCAGGTAAATCAAAGACCAACAGGCCTCCAGTGTTTTTTGTCGCCGTGTTGTTGTACACCTCGCCTCCGTAGCAGTTTTCGATCTCAATGCCAGCAACATTCAACCGAGCCGTGCAATTTCGGATCATGATATTTTTCGACTGCCCGACGTAGATGCCCGCATCAGAGGCGCCAATAGCAACGCAATCTTCTACAAGCACGTTGGTCGAATTCACCGGATAGATGCCGTAAGCACCGTTGGTCGTCTTGGGGCCACCCGTCCATTCGACACGTACGCGGCGAATGACGATGTCGTTAGCCGTATGCGATTTCAGCCCGTTGCCCTTCGTATCGACGATCGCAAGGTCTTCGATAAGTACGCCATCGCTGGTAACATAAAGCCCCTCGGCACCAGCCTGCTGATTCTTAAAAGACAGGATCGTCTTCTCCATACCAGCGCCGCGAATGGTGACGTTGTCCACGTCAAGAGAAAGCCCCCCGGTGAACTCAAAAACGCCTTCTTCAAGCTGGATGACGCTGCCAGGCTCGGCAAGAATAAGCTCTTCCTGCAAAGCCGTTTGAACATCAGGCCCAGGCTTGAAAGAGATAACGTCGGCCTGTCCGCCTTCGGCCGCTTCCTGCTTGCCAGCAGCCCCAGAAGTTTCAGGCTCGCCTTTTCCACACCCGACAAGCAACATCGGCAAGATCATCAACGCACAACGGGTAACCGATTTCCAGCCCCACATCTCTGGCCGCCGACTGCAACTAGGTGTTCGTTTTTGTAGTGACATAGCAAAGATCCGTATTCTGGAGTTATTACCACGGAGGCACGGAGGCCACGGAGAAAGTACCATTTTTTGCCACGGATTGGACACGGATATTCGGATAGAGAAATAACCAAGCATGCTACTAGATCCGCAGCTAATTTTTTCTGTTTACTCCGTGTCCTCTGTGCCTCCGTGGTGAATTCAAAAATGAAGAAGTTGTTATGGAGCAGTTCCTAGAGTATTTCCAAAAGAGACAAATCAACCGCGCATCGCATTGAAAGATACTGGCAACAATTTGGCAAGCTTGGGCTGTCGGTATAAGTCAACGAGGTTCCACGCAACCTTGTGAGCCGTCCGATGCGACGCGAACCACGCAGGTTTCATCAGGTTGCACAGCGGTCCGTACAGAACCGTTTTTTCCACCTGATCAAGGAAAAACGTATTATGCACGCTACCGATCCCGCTCTGCGGATCAGCCAGCGAGGTTCCAGGAAAACCGCCCCACGGCGGAGTCATCATACCGTAAACAATTCCTGACCACTGATTGATACAAACCGAACCGTACCGCAACTGCCCAATCGCGCGATCGAGGGCCGCGGCATGAGTCGCACGAAAATCGTTCGGTAATGTTAAGGTCGCACTCAAGGTACCGAACAATCGATCGTTCACAAACTCAACCGCCTTGTCGAGAAATGCCGTTGGCGACGATTCGTCAAGCGCCGTCTCGGCACAAACGCACACGAACGACTCTTCAACAAACAAATGAGGCGACTCGTCCGGCCGCGCGTCGCGAATCAGCGTCCAAGGCAACGATCCATCATCGGTTTTGACGCTGGATCGACCCGTCGCTCGCTTAAATCGATCGAGGGCTCCCGGATAGTAAGCAAATCTCGGCGGGATTGCTTTGAAAAACATATCGATAAGATCAAGAAAATCTTCTCGCTGCGGCCAACCCCGCGATGTGACAATCATCTTCGTGGCGATGCAGTTAAATGAACCGTTGTTAACGATCGACGCCACAACATGCTCGGCCTGCGCCCTGAGTTGCTTCTTCGTGTAGTTGCCCGGCACGACAATCCAGGGCGTGACATTGCCAAGCTCGCTAGTGACCGGCTTGGTGACCAGTGGCTGCCCTTCTTGTTGGCGTTTTGTCCGTTCGTCGTGATCGGATCCCCAAACAATGGTGTCGTGGGTCAGATGCGATCCGGTCAAATGCAGCGTATCGATGGCGGAATGCCGGACCATTGCGTCCCCCACCTCACGACCGCCTCGAACGATGCGCAGCAGGTTGGCATCAATCAACGGACGCAACGCATCATTGAAAACCGGTTCTAGATACTCGTTAACCGGGTTCAGCTTCAGCAGAACGGCTTCGCTTTCGTGAAAAATTTTGTAAAGCGTATCGGTCACCGGAATCGCACTGACGTTCCCAGCGCCAAGAACACCAGCAACCTTCGCCGTGGTGGCGGTCGCCGGTTGTAAGCAATCCGAGAAAAGCGATTGGTCGTCAGCATCCGGCTGCAACCAGACTTCTGCCTTCAGCCCCATGAAGACCATGCTGTCGTAGAGATCTGAAATCGGAAGAATTGGAACACAAGTGCGGCCCAGTGAATTTTTGTGTGGCCGACCGGGAAGCGTCGGCGTGCCTTTCTGTTGAACATCGCGAAAGACACTCGATAGCAAGCGAAGATAACGCAACAGATTCGCCGGCCCAGCGAGGATCTCTTCCGCTGCGATGGCACGATCCGGAGCGATCCGCTTGGCACGGCAAGCCTCCGCGACCCAGTCGCTCGCATTGCGAGCCACAGCAGGGATGCAAGCATCGACCAACTCGCAACGTTTATCAAGCGTCATTGCTGCCAGTTGTTGGGCACCCGCGCCCAGATCAGCAACGGCGGCGTCTAACGCCTGCGTAGGGTCGGCAGTAGAAAAGTCGGGCATGGCACGAAGTAACGCCAGGAGTAGTTAGAGGTCAACTTTACGGCGCGAGTAGTATATCGGAAGGAATTCTAACCCCACACCACACCCGACGCAACACTCCTACCATATCGCCTAAGGCAACTGCAAAGCCCTTTTTTGAACCGCCAAGACGCCAAGGCCGCCAAGAAAAACTCTTGCAAAACAAGAAGAATTTGGGGACTTGCTTTACCAACTTGGCGCTCTTGGCGTCTTGGCGGTTATATTTTTGGACTTTGCAATCCTACGCTTATCGCCCTAGCTCCGTACTACCAAAGGAACACGCGTATGCATCCGCAAGCAAGAAACGAAAAACATCCCTACGAACAACAGCAGAAACGGTCCAAGAGAATTCAGGCAACGTAAGCCCCTGGGCCACGGCATTGTTGACTTCTAGGGCGTCGGAATTCAAACTATGACCCGTATTGGGAACGTAGCGAAGATAGTTCTGGCCGAGCAAATCGTCGAAATAGAATTGGGACGAGTCGGGGGCAAAAAATTGATCGCCCGTCGAATTGACTAGGTACTTCGGCATGTCCAGGCGATCACTGCCGGTACTATCGCCGAGACACGGTTACCAGCGCCGGGAAAGGACTCGACGGCGGCCGTCAACCAAGTGGTCCAACCCCGTTTTGAGGCGCCCATGAGGATGAATGCTTCGCCAGCAAACTGCAGAGGCTGATTGGGAACGGTTGGCAGATTGACCGTTATTAGACCAGTGCGCGATGCACCAAGCCGGAGCAGCTATCCATCCCGCCAGCAGCACCGCAAGAGCCACGACAGACATCACTGGATTCGTTGACTTCATGGCTGCCATTCCTTTCAGAGACAATGGGCCGCTATTTTCTATTTGGATTGAGCCTAATTGATCCGTTCTTCGAGGTGCCCCCATTGTAGCATGTGGATCAATGTTCCATGTTTCGCCACAAAGCTCGGCATTCTAGCGGGTAGTCAGTCAACATGCCGTCGGTCTGGACGTCTCGAACTTGGAACGACTGAAAGATCGTTTACCCCAGGCAGCATTGGCGAAGCGGTCGTCATTTTTCCAAAAAAACAGCATCAATAATAAGGATTTTCCAGGAGTGCAAAGTACTTTTCGCAAAGTTGCCACGGCCTCGGGAATTGTTGTTATCATGTATCATGTTATCAGCTAAGTAAACTCGCTATCGACAAGATCGCCGCGAGCGATTTCCTAGGCTGCTTTTGCTTTTCCTCAAGCCGTATTTTTTTGGAAAAACATGTCTTAGCGAAATTAAATGCCGGCTTATGGATGTGCAACTTGCATGAAATAGGCTGATTCAATTCGAGGTCAACGTGCCTATGTCTTTCATTTCTCCCCCATCTTTTTGTTGCCCATTGCATTTGCTACGGGCGTCACGGGGGGAGCTAGCCTCGTAGCGATCATGTATTCCAAAATAAAATGTCCCCATTGCGAAAAGTCCCTGAAAGTTCGCGAAGAACTAGCAGGGCGTAGTTGCTCTTGCCCATATTGTAAGGGGACAGTGAATATACCCCGACACATTGAGCCGGAACGGCGCGAAAAAAGTTCTCTTCCTAAGATCGATACAAAGTCTGCCTCCAGTGGAAGCCGTGGTGAACTCGATCCCCTATCTTCTCCGAAGCAGAGTACTCCCAAGCAAACCCCAGCGAAGGATACCGCAGCCCAGAACGGCACTTGGACCGACAGCAGTAACGTCGGTCTTGGCAAGAGCGGGCTGATAGGTTTCGGGCTTTCTGCCACGTTTCTGTTGCTCCTCTATCCCCTTCGCGATTTCGGAATTATCCCAATATTTTGGGATCGAGGTTGGGTGCCGTTCGTGTGTACTTTGTTGCTGTTCTGGTCGTGGACGATCCTTATGCTGAAGTGGCGGAAGTTTTCTCGACAGCAAACCTCGATGTTGTTGGACGTCCTTCCGTTGGATTTGTCCGAGGATATTTCACTCGATTCGATAGACGCATTCGAGCAACACATCCGTAGTCTCCCCGTTGAGCCCGGAGAGAGTTTTCTGGTCAATCGTGTTCAGCGTGGGCTCGAGTATTTTCGCGTTCGTCGGAACGCTTCTGAAACAGCAGCTATGTTGGAATCGCAATCGGCGATTGATGCGAACACGGTCACCTCCAGCTATGCGATCACCAAGGTTTTCATTTGGGCGCTTCCTATCATGGGTTTCATCGGTACGGTGATCGGCGTGAGTGCGGCGGTGGCCAGCTTGGGCGGCAGTCTCGAAGATGCTAGCGATATTTCGGTGGTGAAGGACTCGCTCAACTCGGTGTTTGCAGGGTTGGGAACTGCTTTCGATACGACGCTGCTGGCTCTGGTGATGAGCCTCATGGTCAAATTGCCCGCCTCCGCCTTGCAGAAAAGCGAAGAAGATTTGGTCACCTGGGTCGACGAATACTGCAACGAAAACCTACTAAAACGGCTGAACGATGGCGGAGCAAGCAGCGCTCAGAGCAATGGCCAAGTCGATACTGTCCTCCTCCGGAAAGAACTCGGAGCGATGATGTCTACGCACCAAGGCGAAATGGAAAACCTGGTGGCCCAATTCCAGGGAACCATGGAAGAATTAGGTCAGCAGGCGCTCACAAATCAAAGCGATATGTTGAACTCCGTTCATGGGAGCAGCAAGGCCTTTCTTTCTCACTACACCGGGCTAGAAAAAGGCCTGACGAGCTTGAGCGATGTCTTGGAACGTCTGGGAGAGAAGCAAGTTTTGGTGCAGCAAGTCGAA
Organism: Planctomycetota bacterium; assembly: GCA_013152205.1. Taxonomy (GTDB): domain Bacteria; phylum Planctomycetota; class Planctomycetia; order Pirellulales; family Lacipirellulaceae; genus Bythopirellula. The sequence continues at coordinate 19,806 of JAADGV010000032.1, read as the reverse complement.
AAACCCAAGCGAAGTTGGTTTCGTCGTCGGGGCGAGGGTGATTGACCATGGTAAGGCGAAAAAGATCGGATTCCGATGATGTATCGCTCTTTCCTTTTTTGAGTGTTCTGGCCAGCATCATTGGAGTGCTCACACTATTGATCTCGGCAGTAGCGCTGGCGCAGATGGACAACGATACGGTAGTAAGGGCTGAGCAGTATGAAAAACTTCGGAAAAAAATCGAAGAGCGAGAACAAGAGATCAAGGATCTTCAAGGGCGGATTGCCGACGGCGCGAGCCGTGCCGGGGAGAAGCAAAAACAACTAGCTAGCGCTCGTGAGCAACTCGAAGAACTTGAAAATCAAATCGATCAGAGTCGCCAGTTGAATGACCAACAGCAGGCCGTTGAGATTCCGCAAGACGAGCTAGTAACTAAGCGGCAAGAGATCGATCAAGTACAACTAGAGCTGAAAGAAATACAAGACCACGTAGCCCAACTAGTAAAAGAGTTGGAAGAGCGGAAAAAGCCGGCCATCGAGTCTGAGGTGACGATCTTGCCTAGCGGTAGCGGCAGCGGACTCGATCCTGTTTTTGTAGAGTGCGCAGTCGGATCGGTGGTGATCCATTCAGTCACCCCTCCACTGCGAATCCGAAAACAGGATCTGGCCCAGGACAAGACATTCGCCCAATTGCTTGGCAAAACAAAGTCTTCCAAGACGCAGACGATTGTCTTCCTGGTCCGCGACGACGGACTGGCCACGTATCACCATGCGCGCAACCTAGCAAACCGAAGAGAGGCACGCAACGGAAAGCTACCGGTGGTCGGCCAGGGAGAAATTGACCTGAGTTATTTTAATAAGAAGAAGTAACCGCAGGATAGAATTGGCCTAGCAGCGGCTTCAAAACACTGCGAATGCACCCTGCGGCCCTAGAACGATACGCCGAAAGTTGGTTTTGAAACCGGCTGCAAAACTTCAGCCCTTTGGAAAGACAGGTTGTCGCTACGATGAGACGTGCTCCCACCGAAGACGACGAAAGTATGGATGCCCTTCTCGACACCATGATGAATGTGGTGGGCATCTTGATTATCGTTTTAGTCGTGACGCAACTTGGCGTAGGGGACGCCGTGAAGCGTATCGGCGAGACCCTCGCGGTGGATCCAGCCACTCTAAAGAAGACGGAACAAGAACTCGCTTCCATCGAAAAGCAACGCGACCAACTAAAAGCGTCGGCTCAAGACCTGCAACAGGTCGACCAGCAGGAAATTGCTAAGAGGCTAAAAGACGTCCTTCGAAAGAACGCCTTGCGTCAAAAAGAACTTGACAAACTACTGGCCGAGCAAGAAAAAGTCGCCGGCGACAAGAAACGGATGGAGGAGACCGAAGAACAAATTCAGGAAAAGGAAGAGTTGCTGGACAAACTACGGAAGCAAATACTTGCCGCACAAGACGAAGAGGCCCAATTGAAGGCGAACTTGGAAGAGACACCGCCTCGAAAGGAATTGCCCTCGGTCGAAGTCACTTTGCCCAACCCCAGGCCCGCTCCCAAAGGCGCCAAGCAGATTTTGTTCATCTGCAGTGCTAATAAATTGTATCCCCTCGATATCAATCAATTCCGTGCCGATGGGCAAGCACTCGGCATGAGGGTGATTAAAGCAGAAAAGTTGGAACTCCATCTGCCTGTTGATAATAAACAGAAGATATTTTATCTCAAAGACCCCGAACATTTTATCCGTGAATTTAATCGGCGTTCACTTGCACTTGAAAAACGTTCACCCAAAAACCGTTACTTTCATGTTGAGCTAGTTGCCGCGGGAAGCAATCCTCGACTGGTGTTTCATCCGCTGGAAAGTGGGGGGGTAACCGAGCGCACAATCAATCGAGCTCAATCGAGCTTTCGGAAGCGGCTTAAGTCGGTGGACCCCTCGTCGTACTACATCCGATTCAACGTCTGCCTGGATAGCTTCGACGTGTATGTCACCGCTCGCCGGATCATTAGCCGACTCGACTTGCTAGCAGGCTGGGAACCCTTGCCGGTAGACTGGAAATTTACGACCAATCTCGGCGGCACGATCCGCTTCGGCCCGCGTCCCAAGCCGAAGCCCAAACCGGTCAATCCGCCAAAACCCAAGCCATCCAAACCCGTTAACGTAATCGATTAGAGATCAGCATGTCCGCGCTGACCCCAGCAGCAGGGCGTTTCAGTTTGTGGCAAATCAGACGGCGAAGGTTGTCGTCATAACGATCTCTCCCTCAGGCGGCTGAGAATTTTCCGCAGAAACCCGAGGAATACTTCGGCCCTTTTCCTCTCTCATTCTCGAAAGCTGCGCCAGATGCGATAGGCCGTGTCGTATACGGTTTGATCGCGAGCGGGTTGCTTCGGGCCGTTGACAGGTTGCCCGTTTTCGTCGAGTGGCGTGACGCCATTGGGGTCGTTGTTGACAAACCGGCCTGCCCATTTGTCGCGGCTAATAACCATAGGCGACAATTGGCCATAACGCTCCATCACCATCGGCTCGCCCAATATCATCAGCACCACCAGCACTAGCTTTCCGTAAGCAGAAATATTGCTCCAGCCATTCGACCCCCAAAGCTTGATGGCTGTGCCAAATGATTTTTTGAATCGCCATCGGCCTCGCTTCCACTCGATGGCATAGATCTCGTCAAGTACTAAGTGCGACATCACCCCGAGCAGCACGCCGCCAGCTTTGAAGTACCTTAGTTGCAGATCGCTTGAGCCGCACAACAGAAACGCCACGCCTGTGAAAATCGCCACCGCTGGCAAGCTGTGAAACATGCCCCGGTGGACTGTGTACTTGGCCAGCAGTCGAGCGAGACCGAAACGCACAAAGAGATAGAGCGCACCGGTGGCCAGCACGATTTGTTCGTGATTAAACCCCAGCTTCTGAAATCGCTCTAACATGAACACGGGAACGATCGCCGCAGCAAATCCCATCGATTCGCGAAAGGGGATACCCGAATCGCTATCGATGTCGGGCAGCATTCCACCGATACCGCACAGCCCACCAGCAATCATTGCCGAGTCTACCGGAATGCCCATAGCGAGCCCTGCGCCGGTGTATCCGATCCCCAAAACACTACTCGTGGTGATGTGCGTCTTAAAACCGGCCATGAAACTTTTAAGGGTGCGATTTGGGGTGAGTAGGGCAGGGGGGGAGTCAAAAAACCGCTAATGAACGCTAATACGCGCTGATAGGTGAATAGCAGAAGAAGAATATGGATAACTATGGCGGACAGGGAGCAGCACCGAGTGCCTAAAAAACTTTCCTCTATACTCCTCCGTGTCCTCGATGGTTCAATTTGCTGTGGTTCATTTGTTGGTAGATCCGTGGGCCGGATTAACGTCAGAACTTTACAAAAGCAACGTAGACGAAGCCAGAGCGACCGATCTCATGCTAGCGATGCCAGCTTTCCGATTTCCGCTTTCCGCTATTGCCCATCCTCGATATACTTTCCCAGCTTTCCTAAGATCAGCCTTCAGCCCCAGTATTTCTAAAATGCAAACTTACGACATGCTCATGGCCTTGGTACTCGTTGCCGCCACCTTGTTTGGCTTCTGGAAAGGCATGGCCTGGCAAGTTGCCTCGCTAGCATCGTTGATCGTCAGCTATTTCGCCGCGCTCCGATTTGCCGACCAGCTCGCGCCAATGATTAGCGACAGCGCCCCTTGGAATAAATTCGTGGCCATGCTGGCCATCTACATCGGTGCCTCGTTTGTTATTTGGACCATTTTCCGTTTGGTCTCCGGGGCCATCGACCGCGTTAAACTCGACGGTTTCGACCATCAAATGGGCGCACTCATCGGACTCGGCAAAGGCATCTTGCTCTGCATCGCCATCACGTTCTTTGCTGTCGCCATTCTGCCACAAGCTCAGAAGGACATGATCATCGCCTCGCGTGCCGGGGAGTACATCGTACGGATCTTAGACAAAACCGATGCCATAGTCCCTCCCGAAATCCACGACGTGATTCATCCCTATGTCGAAAGAATCGAGCAACAGCTCAACCCAAACTATCAGCCTTCGGAGGAGCAGGGTTTTCAAGCCCAATGGCCTGATCTGCCGGTCCAATGGCCAACCCAACAAAACGCACCCAACCAAAACGCCGCCAACAACGGCTGGCCGCAACAGCCACAACAACAACAACAACAACCCGCTGCGCCGGCCCAACCAGCTTGGCCCACAACTGCACCGCAACCACCTCAAAACAATCCTTTTCCGCCACAAACGGCCGAACGCCAGGGCGGCGTTCCGTACTGAAAACTGTTTTTTTAGAATCTCTAGGCCAAGAAATGATTTACATCTAACGGAAGAGTTGATATTTTATTGAAGTAGGCTGAGGTAACACTAACCTAATTCTTGTTATGCACGCTGATAGATGTTCTGGCCAATAGTCCTGCCGTTCAAAATCGCATTCTGGTCTCTGGCCGGATTGGTCACCCTCGTGACCGCGTTCTCGCCCGCATTCAAGTGGAAACGTGGGAAGGTCTTTCTCATCTCGTCGATGCTCGCTTGTGTTGCATTTATTCCTTCATGCACGGGAATCATGGCAATCATTGACGCACGGCGATTCGGTATCTTTCAATGCGATGTGTACGCTGACGTCAATGACTTTCGGATTGAACGCTATCTCCCGACGAGCGCGCGAGACATCACTCTGGATAAATTCGCGATGGGTCACCGTGCAAAATACTCGATCTCAGAAGCGAACTTTATGGCGTACGTCAACCGTCTTTGGAATGATCACGGAGAATACTCGGCTATCAGCCGCGATGAATTATCGGAGGGTGTTCAAGTAACAGCGGACGCCTTCGAGCATCAATACGGCGATTTGGATTGGCCTCCACTTGAGAATGCACTTGAGTACCATAGTCCGATTCAAAGCGATGGCGGTGGGGCAACATATTTCTTTGACCGAGACTCGGGCACGGCGTACCATCGTGCCGGATACTGGTAATTCACTCGCGGCACCGACAGTCGTTCGGAACTCCTTCACCATAGAGACGCGTCTCACATGCCAAGAATAGTACTTTCCGGCTATATTTCCGTTCCTGCAGCCGATCTACACGCTGTTCGTCAGGCATTGCCTGAACACATTGAGATGACTCGTGCTGAGAGTGGTTGCTTGGTGTTCAAGGTGGAAGAAGACCCTGCTGAGCCGGGCCGATTTAGCGTCTATGAGGAGTTCGAAAACAGGAACGCATTTGAGTTCCACCAAGCCCGTGTTCAGGCGTCAGATTGGGGGCAGATCAGCCGGAATGTCAAACGGCATTACAAGATCGATGAGCTTTGATGATTGATCCGAGTCACGCTGCATCGGTGACAGGGCATTTGCCAGAAACGGCTAAATCCCGGGTAAAACCATCTCGAAAACGAACATAACAACGATTATCGGACGTTGCTGGGAGGCTGGGCCTGCCCTGCGCTGCTGTTTGTGGGAGGCGTCTCCGACGTCGATCGTGAATCGAGAAAGCGAATGCGGCAACGCTAGGCGTTGACCGATTCTTCTAGGTACGGGCCGATGCGGCGGAACTTTTCGTAGCGTTCACTTAGCAATTTTTCTGTCGGCAACTTCAACAGTTCTCGCAGGGTTTTGATGAGATACATTTTCACCCGACTTGCCATCTGGTGATGGTCGAGATGGGCGCCCCCGAGCGGCTCCTCGACTACGTCGTCGATGGCTCCCATTTTGTGAAGATGTTTCGAAGTGATTCTTAAAGCCCGGGCCGCATCTTCCGCATAATCGTGACTTTTCCACAAGATGCCAGCGCAGCCTTCCGGGCTAATCACCGAGTAATAGGCATGCTCAAGAACCGCTACACGGTCGCCTACCCCGATGCCCAATGCGCCGCCTGAACCGCCTTCGCCAATCACAATGCAAATGATGGGCGTCTCGAACCGCGACATCGCCAACATGCTCTCGGCAATCACTTGTGCCTGACCGCGTTCTTCCGCGCCAATACCCGGATAGGCGCCGGGTGTGTCGATCATGGCAATGATTGGCAAGCCGTACTTGGCCGCCAACTGCATCTTTTTCATCGCCTTGCGATAGCCTTCGGGATGCGCACATCCGAAGTGACACTCATTGCGTTCTTTGAGGGTTTTTCCTTTTTGATGACCCAACACGAGTACCTTGTACTCGTCGAGTTTGGCAAACCCGGTTCGCAGCGCTCGATCGTCGCCGAAGAACTTGTCGCCGTGTAGCTCTACGAACTCGTCGAACACCAAGTCGAGGTAGTCGGTAAACATGGGTCGATCTGGATGTCGGGCCACGCGCACCGTTTCCCAAGGATCGAGGTTGTTGTAGATCGACTTGGTCGTCTCGGTCAGTTGTTTGCGCAGTCCACGGATACGCTCTCGCTGCTCAGGCGTCTTGGTTTGATAGGATTCCAGCTCGTTGATTTGCTCGCTAAGCTCGAAAATAGGCTGCTCGAAAGGCAGACGAAAAACGGTACCGGCCATGGGGATCTATCTGAAATGGGTTTATGGTAACACTTCAGCGAATTGAAGCGAAAAAATTGGAAGGAATTACGAGGAAAGGGAATTATGCCACGGATTGAACACGGATGAAACCCAGCATGGCCTCTGGCTGCAACCAAAAAAGGCAGGAATTTCTCGCAAAGGAGCTAAGACGCCAAGGGAACAAGAAAAAGGGGCATTTCGCAGAGACGATGCAAGTTTGTTTTCTTGTTATCTGAATTATCGGCGTTCACCTGTGGTTCCGTACTTTTTGTTGATTCGTGCTTGCCCTACCGCCCTGCCCCATCCAAAGCGATTAGTTGCCCTCGTCTTCGGTTGCCTTTCGCTTGGCTTCTTCTTCGGGCGTTAGCGGTGGCTTGGGTTTGATATGGAAGCACCGCCCTGCTTTCAGTTCTCGATAAAATTCCATTAACGAGTCGGGACGGTCTGCCGGGTCTTTTGCCAACATCCGATGCACTAGCTTCGCAAAATCGGGCTGCACATTTTTTTGTACGACGCTCAACTCTTGGGGCCGAGCCTTGAGGTGCTTATTGAGCAGGTCGGCAGAAGTGGTGCCTGTGTACGGCAACTTGCCTGCCATCAGCTCGTAGACCATGCATCCAAAGCTGTAGATATCGGCCCTCGCATCAACTTCTTTGCCGCGAATCTGTTCCGGCGACATGTAGCTATACGTTCCCTGCACGGGTGCCTTGCCACCAAACAACTTTGAGATTCCTTTGGGAATTTTTCTCGCGAGCGTAAAGTCGATCAGACGCACTTCGTTTTTTTCATTGACCAGATAATTGTCTGGCTTGATATCGCGATGGGTCCAACCTTGCTTGTGCATGTACTCTAGTGCCAAGGCTGCCCCACTCAGTATTTCCTCTAAACGATAGTGTAGCCGTTCGACCCCTTCATTGATCTGCTGCTTGAGACTTGGCGTCTTGAACAATTCCATCGTCAAATAGGTGCCGTCCTTGCCTGTGCCGAAGTCCATTGTCTTGATAACCGATGGATGCTCAAGCGATTTGCCGACCTGGTATTCATGCTTCAAATCGGCCATTGCTTGCCGCGTGTGTTTCTTGCCTGGCGGCAGCCACTTCATGGCATAGGCCACGTTTTCGCCAATGGGCTGAATCGCCCAGATCTCGAAAGTCGCTCCAACTCGGACGAGATGAAACAATCGGTACGGTCCGACAAACTCTTTTCCACCCGCTGCCATATTCTCTTGCCAGTAAGAGTTCCAAACGAAATTGCAATGCTGCCAGTTTAGTCGCCTGCTAGCCCCGAGGAAAGAGAGGTCGGACCACCATACGAACTATTTTACGGTTTTGGGACAGGCATTTTTCCGCTTGGATGATGACGTCGTTGATCGAGATAGACGTCGACATCCTTAATCCGGTGCAAACGAGCGCCGACAACATGGATGGCGCAGAACTAAAGGCAGAATTCGGCGCGGATTTGGCCTTCTGGGGTGGATCGCTCGACTGCCAAAAAACGCTGCCGTTCGGCACCGAGGAGGAAGTCGCTCAAGAGGTCGCCGAACACATTCGCACCTTGGCCCCTGGCGGAGGCTATGTTTTCGCCCCTGTGCATAACATCCAAGCCGGTGTGCCGGTCGAAAATGTGATTGCGATGTACGACGCGGCCCTTTCGCAGGCGAGTTACGCTTGAGAATATGTTTTGTCGTTTTTGGGAAGTGGACGCCTTGAACGCTTCCTGACGGTCGCGGTTCTGTGTATCTCTAGGGACTCTGTATCACGGCTGCTTCGCGAAGGCTGTGCTTACAGCTTTGAGTGCGGAGGCGTCCAGTCGGTCGGGGTGGATAATCAGTCGGTAGCGGAGCGTAAAAAACTCCCCTGCTTTGAGCGTGTAGGGTTCGTAGGTTAGAAACGCAGCGTTTAGGTAACTCATGCCGGAACGGATTGCGTACCATGGTGTGGGATAGCGAGGGTTGTTGGGATGGTCCAGGATGGCGATACCGCCCACCGCTTCGCCTATTTTTCCGTTGTAGTCCAATGCCGGACTCTTCGAACGATGCCGGGAGTGTTCGTTGAACTTCGCGGGGCCGTTGGCGGAAAATGCCTGACGTTCGGTCAAGTCCTTCGCAAAGCGAATCGACAGGCCGGCATACCCGCCCCACGGCTTGTCAGCCGGATCGGTGCGGTCGAGAATCACGTCGACAGCGCCAGCGGTGAATGTCGACGACCAGTCCATTTGGTATTGTTGGTTGTTTTCGTCCGGGGCGAATATTTGGACCGTACGTCTTTCGGTCAGAACCGGTTGTTCGCCAGGCACTTGATAGGAGAGATCCATCGAGATGCTTGCCCGACCATCGTCGTGCGTCTGGATGTCGACGTTCGACCAAGTTGTCTCGCCTGCCGATTGGCCTGTCTGAGAGTTTTCCTCCCAGTAGTTAATGTCGTTGATGGTCTTCCACGAAAACCATAACGCAAGGTGCCATGCGTGATCGGGCGGCTGGTTCCAGGTAAGAACCTCTCCACTGGACAAGGCTACGGGATGAAAACAGGGTTTGGAGAAATTTTTTCCATAATTGAATTGCCAGAGAATGCCCTTCGGTCCAACCCGTGCCACCGATTCGTCCGGCTCTAGCTGCCATCGAGCCGAGATCTTTGGGTCGACGTCGTCCGCACGAACGGGCAAGTGAAAACAGGCTGCTCCAACCACCCAACAGGCGGTGGCTGCAATCATCAATAGAGAGATACGCATAATGGTCTCGTGCAAGGTGTGCGCCCAGGTGGTTGCGATTTACAGTTTCTCCAACAGCAGCCTAAGGAAATCACGTTTACGCATAGTTGAAATTTACTCCTCAAACTGAAAACAAGAAAGAATTTCACCACGGAGTCGCGGGGAGCACGGAGTATTTTGAATTGAAGGAATGCCGAATCATATCTAACCTCAACCTGGACTTTGAGGCTGTTTTCTCAGTGTCCTCCGTGGCTCTGTGGTTATTCTCTTTTCACTTTGGGTCACTCTAAGACAATACCAAGGATTGATCTTCGGGGGAAATCGTTGCGACCTTGCTCTCGCGATGAGAGAGGATGGCCATCGAGAGGGGCGCTTGCACACGTAGGGCCATGTCGATGTTGCACTTGGGCTGCTGCCGTGTTTTAACGCAATCGAGCAAGTCGGCCCAAAGTTTGCTTGTATCGCCCTGCCCTTTCCATGGAATACGGATTTCCTCCTTGCCTTTTGCAAACGGGACTATTCTGACACCGTAATCTTTACCGCCCTGAAGCATCGCCCACTTAATCACGCCATCGGTGCCGCGAATGATTGTGTCTTCGGGGACATGGTTGGAAAGTGAGTTGGACATGACGACACTCGGACCGTCGGGGTAGTCGGCAATCAGATTACACTGGTCCGGTACTTCGCGGTTGAACTGAAACGTGCCCCCGCCGCCGAAAACCCGCTCGGGGAAACCGAGTTCCAGGACGCAAAGTATCGGCGTAAAGGTGTGGACCAACAGGTCGGTTGCCGGACCGCCGGCGTAGTCCCAGAACATCCGCCACTGGAAAAATCGGGAGACCGAAAAAGGCACCTTGGGCGCGTCACCGAGAAACCGTTCCCAGTTAAGGTCTGGCCCCGGTTTGGCATTCAGGTCAGGGATAGCCATACGTTCTCCCCAGTCGCCGCGTCGGAAATAGCCGCACTGGACATGGACCGGCTTGCCGATGATTCCGTCGCGAATGAGTTGGATGATTTTCGGGTAATTGTCGTCGGCCATGTGCTGCGTACCGACTTGTACCAACCGCCCTGTTTTGGTTGCTACGGCTTTGATTTCTTTTGCCAAATCGAATTGGCTCCAATGTGTAAGCGGCTTCTCGCAGTAGACGTCTTTGCCGGCATTGAGGGCATCGATCGTGAGCGGCGCGTGCAGCCGATCAGGGGCGGCAATGCAGACGACATCGACATTGGGGTCTTCGAGCAACTTTTCGTGTTCGTCGTACATCTTGACCCCGCCGCAGCGTTTGGAAGCTTCTTCCAGTCGTGGGCGATACACGTCGCAAACGGCAACTGGCTCGGCAATTCCCTGTTTTTGGAATTTTCGGACGATATCCTGATGAGTCCGACTGCGGCTGCCGGTGCCAATGAAACCAACGCCAATCCGATCGTTTGCTCCTTTCGCTGGCTGAGCGAGGACCGAGTGCTGCGAAATCAACGTAGCGGCTGCGCCCGTCGCGGTCGCAGTGCGTAGAAAGCTTCGTCGGCTCGTATGTTTGTCTGATGACATGGCTTGTCTCCTTAGTTCTGCGGAAGGCCTGGAAGGGCCTTCTCTTTTATGGATGAAATTCTATAGCAACGACTTCAGATGTTGGATGCTTCGCTCAGCTTGGTCGATGGTGCCGCACTCTACGCTGAATACGATATCGCGGGGAGCGGACTTGCAGATGTCGATAACCTTGGCCCAGTCGATCACCCCTTCGCCGCAAGCACAACCGACGGGCGTGCCCGTGATTTTGCCTCGCTCGGCATCGGATTGTTCGACGGAAATATCCTTGGCGTGTAGGTGAACCAACCGATCTTTGACGTGTGCGAGCCACTCGTACGGATCTTCGCCGCCCAGGTAGCTGTTGCCTGTATCGAAGTTGATACCGATGGACGGAGAGTCGACCAACCCCTCGATGCGATCCAGCCCGGCGACCGATTTGCTGTATTGTTGATGCGGCTCGAGTCCAATCAGGATTTCTCTAGGTTCGGCAACTGCGGCTGCTTCGGAGAGGACATACCGCATCAAAACGTGGTCTTCCTCTTCGGTCGTCCAGGTTGGCTTGGGGCCCTCATCGGTATTCACCACGGGGGCACCGCATTCCGCCGCAAAGCGGATGGCCTGCTTGAGGTATTCGGTGCTGATCTCTGGTTTGCACAACGGGCAATGGGCCGAGAGCCCTGAGAGCTTAACTCCCGCATTATTGCACGCCCGTTTGATCCGCAAAGGATCGTCGAACATCGAGACGCTATGAAAATAGCCCGCCTCGCTCAGCAGCTCTCGCCCCAAGTGGACCATCGGTTCGACGTAGTCGTAGCCAAGTTCGGCAGCCTTCTCGACTCCCCACTCGAACGGCTTATCGTCGTGGCGTACGAACTCTAAATTGATGCCCAGTAGAATCTTACCCACAGTCGAACCTCCTTTGTTTTTCAGCTAGCTGGCGAATTGCAAAGTCGTTGCTAGACGCAGGCGGAAGCTGCGGTCGAGTCTCAAAAAACTGCGGCTTCCGCCCGCAGCTAGAATGGAACCTGTGACTTTGCGGTTCTCCTGCTCCACTTCGCTGAAAGATTGTGAACACCCGAAGAATCATGTAGACTATACGAAGTCGGCATTCCCGTGTCTTTTGAATTCGTACACTGAAGAAAATTGAACACTTTTTGGGAGGCGATTTTTGCCCGATCCAGGCCCGATTTTTGAAGTACATGGCGAGACTTACGCCGCCGACTCTTGCCAGCCGCTGATCGAAGGGGTGGCGTCGGGGGAAGTGCGGCTGGAGGCCCTTGCCCATGGCCATTATCCTGGCAAGGCGCTGCCCGAAAACGCCCTGGCAGGCCTCAAGACTGTTGGCTATTGGGATGCGGCGCACGATCTGGCGTGGGGGTTAGACTGGCACCGGAATGAGGGCATCGAGCTGACATTTCTGGAGTCTGGCAATCTCGACTTTGCCGTCGAAGACGCCAGTTACGCTTTGCGGCCGAACGACCTCACGATAACCCGCCCCTGGCAGCGGCATCGCGTGGGCGGGCCGCATGTGACGGCCGGGCGACTGCATTGGGTTATTCTCGACGTTGCGGTGCGCCGACCGAACCAGGCGTGGCATTGGCCCCCTTGGTTGGTCTTGACCAAGCAGGACATCGCTGAGCTAACTCAAATCCTCCGCTTCAATGAACACCCCGTTTGGAATGCGACGGCAGAGATACGCCATTGTTTTCAGAGCTTGGCCCTAGTGGTCGGAAAAGATCGAGCAGGGAGTGAGATCTCGCGGTTAACGGTCTTGCTAAACGAGTTGCTCCTCTCGGTCTTAGAGATGTTGCGTTCGCAAAATGTTCCCTTCGACCGAACTCTCTCGAACACACAACGGGCCGTCGAGCTTTTTTTGCAGGACTTACACCATAGCCCTTCGTTGCAGGGGCAGGAGTGGACAGTCGGTGGCATGGCATCTTCGTGCGGCTTGGGCACTACGCAGTTTGTTCACTACTGTAAGGAACTAACCAACAGCACACCGATGCGATATTTGAACGAATGCCGACTTGAAACGGCTGCTCGACTGCTTCATCATCGGGAAGAGCGAACGATCACCCAGATCGCGATGAGCTGCGGTTTCAAGTCGAGCCAGTATTTTGCAACAATGTTTCAACGCCGATTTGGACAGACTCCTCGGGAGTTTCGTGCGACGGCGATTGTCGCTCCCTGACGGTCGCGGCTCGGTGGTACGTTTAACCTTGTGAGAACGATAATGATGCAACGTCGAGAAATGCTACGAAACACCGGTGCGGCAGCGTTGAGCGCGGCAACGTTTCCCCTCGGTTGGGTTTCTGCCGCTGAGAAACCCCAACAGCGGATCCTCTACTTCACTCGCAATGTGGGCTACTATCATTCCGTGGTGCAGCGACAAGGCGACGCGCTAAGCCACTCGGAACGCGCGCTGGTCGACATGGGCAAGCGGGTTGGCGTCGAAGTTGTGTGTACCAAAGATGGCCGTGTGTTCGATGATGATCTCGACCAGTACGATGCGATCGCCTTCTACACGAACAACGACCTGACAGCGCCAGGCGAGCACGGCGAGCCTCCGATGTCGAAAACGGGGAAACAGCGGCTGCTCGACGCGGTGGCTGCCGGCAAGGGATTCCTCGGGTTTCATTCCAGCTGCGCCAGTTGGCGAACGCCTGGGGAGTCGGTTGCCAACAGCGAGAAAGTTGATCCGTACATTGCCATGATTGGGGGCGAGTTTATCGCTCATCGAGCACAGCAAGAGGCCACGATGCGGGTTAGTTCGCCGAACTTTCCTGGCATGGAAGGCTTTGGCGATTCGTTCCGCCTGATGGAAGAGTGGTACGCGCTGAAAAACTTCAACGAAGATTTGCATGTGATTCTCACGCAAGAGACGGCTGGCATGCGGGGCGATTGTTATCAGCGCCCCCCCTACCCTTCCACTTGGGCACGAATGCATGGCAAGGGGCGAGTCTTTTTCACAGCAATGGGCCATCGCGAGAATGTATGGGTCGAACCGCCGTTCCAACCGATCGTGTTGGGCGGCCTCGCTTGGGTATTGGGTCGAGTCGATGCCAACGTAACGCCGAACATCGACAAAGTCACGCCCGACGCCCGCCAACTAAGAAGCTGATTCCCGCTTACCTCACAAGGTTACTAATTCCAGGAGATCATCCATGTGCATCCCCCGTCGTGAAACTCGTGATAAATCGGGGCTGGCCGTAGAGGCAGGTTTTGCGTTTTCACCGACGTGTTTAGCATTGGCAGCCGACTGGCTGATCGGACGGGGCGGGCAACCCAGCACACGGTGTCGAAGGCTACTACTTCTGATCGTTCTAATGGTTGTCACTGGGTTTCAGCTTGTTGCAGTTGGGCAAGACTACCCGATTCGGCCTGTGTCGTTTACCGACGTGAACATTCGTGATGATTTCTGGGCACCGCGGATCAGCGTGAACCGGGACGTTACGGTCCCGTACGATTTCCATAAGTGCGAAGAGACTGGTCGCATCGCCAACTTTGCCATCGCGGGCGGGCTCGACTCGGGTGGCTTTGAAGGCATCTTTTTCAACGACTCGGACGTGTTCAAAGTAATCGAGGGCGCATCATACTGTCTGGCTGGCCACCCGGACGCGAAGTTGGAACAGTATCTCGACGACTTGATCGCAAAGATCGCCGCTGCTCAGGAAAAAGACGGCTACCTTTACACTGCCCGCACGATAGGCGACCCGAAGTATGATTTCGTCGGTCGTCAAGCACGTTGGTCGCATCTGAAAGATGGCCACGAACTGTACAACGTCGGTCACCTCTATGAAGCTGCCGTTGCTCATTGGCAAACTACAGGAAAGCGATCGTTGTTGGACGTAGCCATCAAGAACGCCAACCTAATCTGCCAAGTCTTCGGTCCAGGCGACCACCAGCGAGTCGGTGTGCCCGGTCACCAAGAAATCGAGATCGGTTTGATAAAACTCTACCGTGCCACCGGCGACGAGAAGTATTTGAAACAGGCAAAGTTCTTTCTCGACATGCGAGGACAAACCGAAAAACGGAAGACTTTTGGGGCCCAATATCAGGATCACAAGCCCGTTGTCGAACAAAAAGAAGCGGTCGGCCACGCCGTACGAGCCGGCTATCTCTACGCTGCCATGGCCGACATAGCTGCTTTGACCGGAGACGATGCCTATCTGAACGCGATCCAAGGCATCTGGGAAAACATCGTCTCGAAGAAAATGTATCTGACCGGCAGCGTGGGATCGAAGCGCCACGGCGAGGCATTTGGCGACAACTACGAACTGCCCAACGAAACCGCCTATAACGAAACGTGCGCAGCAATCGCCCAGGCGTTTTTCAATCAACGTATGTTCCTGCTCACCGGCGAAGCAAAGTATGTCGACGTCCTCGAACGGATTATCTACAACGGATTCCTCTCGGGCGTGTCGATCAGCGGCGACCGATTCTTTTATCCAAACCCGCTCGCTTGCAACGGGCACAGTCGCTTCAATAAAGGCGTGTTAGGACGCAGCCCGTGGTTCAACACTTCTTGTTGTCCTGTAAATATCGTTCGATTCGTTCCGTCGATCGCGGGCTATGTTTACGCTTCGACCGAAGACGCACTCTACGTAAATCTCTTTATCGGCGGCAATAGTCGCGTAAGCGTTGCCGATACAGAAGTATCGTTGCGTCAAGAGACTCGCTATCCGTGGGATGGCAAAGTGAAACTTAACATCGATGTGCCACACCCCACCGAGTTTGCTTTGCGGTTGCGTATTCCAGGTTGGGTCACAGGCCGCCCTTTGCCGAGCGATTTATACCGATACACGTCGAAGCCAGACCATGATTATACAATCAGCCTGAACGGCAAGAAGCTGAAGGATCTCTCCGTGGTTAATGGATACGCCGAACTGAAACGCAACTGGAATGCCGGTGATACGGTCGAGTTGGATTTGCCGATGGACATCCGCACGGTGGTTGCCCACGACAAAGTTGCCGCAGACCGTGGTCGTGTGGCCTTGGAACGTGGCCCCGTCGTGTACTGTAGCGAGGCAATTGATAACGGCGGGAAGGTAGCAGACCTCGTTCTGCCAACCGGCGCGAAATTGCACGCCGAGCATCGAACCGACCTATTGGGTGGCGTGACGGTCGTCACCGGGCAAGTTCAGCGTGCCAAACGGACGAAGGACGGTTCGATCGAACTCGTCCCAACGACTCTCACCGCAATTCCTTATTACGCCTGGGCACACCGCGAGGTAGGCCAGATGGCGGTCTGGTTGGCAAACGAGGCATCAGCGGCGAGTGCTTTGCATCAAAACCCTTCGGGAACGAGCAACACTAGCCCGTAGAATCGCGAAGCTTTGCCCGCAGTCACCACATCAAAACGACAACAGGCACTGCCAGATGTCGAGAATTATGACGGGGCATTCGGATCAGGGAGCCCCCACTCGGCATAGTCGATTTTTCGGCAATCCTCGTCGATAATCCTTTGAAGCTCGGCCAAGTCCCCCGAGGCTGCTTTTCCGAAGACAGGCCGCGAACGGCTTTGAAAAAAAATGGGGATGCCTACTTTTGTGCATGCTCGTAGTATATCCAATAGATCACTGGGAGAATCCGTACCGGTCATTCCTATTGCTCAATGGCATTCTCTACCTCAAGGAGCATCGCTTCAATTTTTGGTCGTCCGTTTTGAACACTATCAATCAGCGATTTCAGGAATCCGATGGTGGACTGCCGTGGGCGTAATTGAAGAATCTCGATGCCCGCTTCATTCACGGGCTCGCTGTTGGCCTTGAACGCACGAAAGTACACCAATGAGAGTGCGGCTAGGTTTGCGGCCTCCATGTCATTGGAGTGGATCAAGAGTTGGCGAGCAGACTCAATCTTCTTTTTCGTCGCCGCATCTGGGTTGGGTTTCATAGTCAAACGCAACATATTTTCGGCATCAAGTATTTCCTGTGATATCGGGTTGCCTTCCAGCGTTCGACGAGCTTTGATTGCCGTTTGAAACCATCGAAAATTGCGCGGCCGTGCAATGACTTCTTGCAAAATCGGCAACGAGTCTCTCCATCCAAACTCAATACACGCCCTAGTCGCCTGATAAACACGACTTTGCCTCTTTAGCATATCGAAGTAAGCATGTTTGGCCTCTTTGCGAAACGGCTCGCGAGTCAATGCGTATTCGGCTTCCTGCCTCAGTTTGTCATTGTCGGAATCGTACAAATCTAGAAGTAACTTGGTCGACTGCTGCGTACGGAGGTAGGCAAGACAACCAACAATTCGCCTAAGATCATCGTTCTTCGAACGCTCAATCGCTTTGCGAACATACGGCAAAGCGCGGTTACCAAACTTCGCCGGGATGTAAAGGCACGAATTGGCAGTCATGGTGCCTTTGTCGTTGACGACAAGGCCATCTATGGCCAATTGAATCCGGTCATCTCCGCCCTCCAGCGCTAGTTTTTCGCGAACCCATTCCTGCCCAAAAATCGTGCCGTGCGTGAACCACGAATATCCATACCCTTCGCCCATCCAAATATTGCGGGTATGGAAAGGACTGTTGCTTTTCTGCCATTTGATTTGATCCTTCCATGCAGCGGGTGCTCTTTCGGGTTGCAGAGGGAATAGCACGAACTCCCAGTCCGCATAGTGCCATTCAAATGGACCTAGGTCTGCGTTCGGCAACACCCGTTGCTGCGGCGGGCCTGTGTAATGTTTCCAAGTCCGCCGCAAAACAAAGCGGTACCCACGGTGACCGTCGATCGTCACGCTTGGTCGTTCATCCAAATGGTGAGTCTTCCAATTTCCCCTTCCTGCGGGCCCTCTCGATTCAATCTGACGCAAAATTTCTTTTATGGAGACGGCTTTTCCATTTGTCTCGTCATGTACCTCGCTGGGCTGCTCGGCCTTGGATGTTGACGACGCAAGGAAGCTGAAGATAACAATCAGCCCAAACAGAGCAGACGCCTGCCGTAGAAATTGAGCAACGGGGCATGCTAAACGTTCAGAAGTGCTCATTTTCGTTTCTCCCGATCCAGAAAAACCAATGTAAGCGGCAAGAGCATTTTTCGTTTGATGTCTTCGGTCTGCGATATTTGAGCTACTCTTTTTCCTCTGCTTCACGGGCAGCGCGACGTGCGCGCGTGCGAATCTTTGTGGCAGCACGCTTGGCCTCCTTACGCACGGCTGGTGTTCCTTTCCGTTGTGCTTCGGACAAAATACTCAGACTGGCTTCCGTCCCATGTTTAGCCAGAAGACTAATCGAACCTAGGCAAACATCCAGGTCGGAGGAAGACACGGCAAGTATCAAGCCAGGTTCGGCAGCAGGGCCCATGCGTCGAAGTGCAGCCCAAGCTCGTTGACCATCGAAAAAACTTCCCAGCCGAAGCGCGATGGCTTCAGAAGCACGAGGATCTTTCGATTCCGATAACGCTGCGTAAATAGCCTCTTCTCCGTGAAAGACGTTCATATCAAGTAGCTCAACGAAGTAGGGGATTGCCGCATCTCCACCCCAACGAGCCATGCCGCGCACCCCTAGTTCTCCGTTGGATTTGCTTTCATAGGCAATTCGTTTAAAAACTTTGACTACCCTCTGCTTGACCTTTGCATCGGAAACTTTGTCTGGATCGACCAATACCAACTGAGCAGCAAGCACTTGAGCTTCCCTAGAATCAAGATCAGCAACTAAAAGTAAAGATGATATCTCATCAATGGCTTTTACTAATTTTGTTCCTCCAAGTCGGTCGAGACTGTATTCGGCCACTTCCATAGCTGCCCCTGCGTCCAACTTTACCAGGGAAAGCTGTTGGGAAGCCTTAACTGCTTCAGCGATATCAATCGAGGAAATGGCAAAATTCAGATTCTGTCCAATTACCATGCCCATCGTGTTGGCCCCGACCACTTCGCCTTTGTTATTGACCAGCGGTCCGCCACTGTTCCCTGGAGAAATCGGCGTCGAAGTTTGAATCCAAGTTCCCGCCATCTTCGACGTGTATTCTTTTAGCTCCTCGATTTCCCGTACCGCACTTACGATGCCTTCGGTAGCGGAAAACGATAGGCCAACAGGAGCGCCAAAGGCCGTAACACTAGCTCCTTTCAGAGGGAGTTCGCCAGCTAGTCTCAAAGCGGAATAGGCATTGCCGTCAATTTTTAGCACGGCAATATCTCGGCTCTTGTCCAGATAAAGCGTGCCTAACACTTTGGCCGTTTTTTTATTCTGAAAAGAGACCTCTGCTGATGAAGCCCCGGCAATCACATGATGATTGGTGACAACGATGCCGGTGGAATCGACAACAAAGCCACTGCCAATACTTTCGCCATGCTTACCATCGACGTCAATTCTTACTACCGAAGGCTCAACTTGCTTGATGAGGTCGGTGAGTAGGAGGTCGTCGGCAACTAGGGCGGATGCGAAGCAGATAGGAGCGAAAACCGCGATACCGAACAAGGATGGTTTGAAAATCAGATTCATCGTTTCGAAGGAAGAAGAGGAGGCCCATGTGACGAAACTAACCAGTTTATGCTAGTTTCCTAGGACTTCGTAGTCAATAGATTTGATTTGTAGGCGATCGCAGTGACATATATTCGCTGCGATCGCCTATAACTTGTCCTGAACACAAAAAACCCCGCTCGGGTTGGGGCCCGGCGGGGTTTTTTGGTTTTTGCTAAGCCGCTAACGGCTTATTTGTAAAAATTGGCGATACCTACTTTCGCGCGTGCTCGCACTATCATCGGCCCGGAGTGCTTAACTACTGTGTTCGGAATGGGGACAGGTGTTTCCACTACGGTATGGTCGCCAAAAGAAGTAGGTAGCAGCGGTAGCCGTCTACCTACTTGTTTGACTTGGTGTGTATTAGCAAGAGTGACCGTGCGATGCATAGCATCGCTGCTGATCCTTTGTCCTTTGATCGAGATCAAAAAAGCATTGGATAAATGTGGCCAAGCGTTCGTCCATTAGTACCGGTTAGCTGAATGCATTGCTGCACTTACACATCCGGCCTATCAACCTGGTAGTCTTCCAGGGGACTTTCGGGCATTGCCCTACGAAACCTAATCTTGGAGAGGGCTTCACGCTTATATGCTTTCAGCGTTTATCCTTTCCGACCTTAGCTACCCTGCCATGCCGCTAGCGCGACAACAGGAA
>JAADGV010000028.1 GCA_013152205.1 Planctomycetota bacterium | reverse complement strand
GGCCAGCAAGGTGTAGGTGGCGGCGGGGGTGGCGGTCTTGGTGGTGGTGGCGGTGGTGGTGGTCGCGGTGGCGGCGGTGGCGGTGGCGGCGTGTTTAATATCGCCCCAGAGAAGATCACCAGAATCGACGTGCCACTGCTTTGCCTCGATCATGGGCTCAAAGATCCTTCGTCCAGTAAGCCTTACGAAATTCGCCCGATCGAAGACGTGGTCAAGAACCCAGCAATGATCGAAATTATCAAAGCCTACGCCAATGGCGAACTCCCCTATGCCGCTTCGCAAGCAGCCGTTTGGCACGTCAACAGTGGCGTCAGTTGGGCAGACTTGGCTTCGAAGCTCACGGGCACGGTTCGGCAAATCGTCCGCGAGCCTTACTTTTCTAGAAACGAAATCCAAGCAGCGATGGCCATCGTTAATCGGGCCGAAACAATGACCGCTGGGCAAACCATCGAACGACGAAACTGGAAACCTGCCGGCGAAACTGAGCCTAAGCTTTCAGAAGCGTCTGAGGACGAAGAATTGTACGAACCCGACTTAGAAAGCGATTCTTGAGCACGTTGCCTTCGGGGTTAGGCTGCCGATTTGGGCGTTTGGCGTTGCTCGGCCAACAGATGCTGTATCTCTTTTTGGTACTCTAGCTGCTGAGCCTGCCAGCTTTTTTGATCGCTCTCGTACTGACGCTGCTGCTGGTCAAGTTCTTTCTCGCGGGCAACCAACCGAGCGGCTCGAAGTTCGAGGTCTCGCTCGCGGCGTTGGATCCAGCCCTCGAGTTCGCTGCGTTGCTGCTGAAATTGTTGATGATGTTCGGCCAGTTCAACTCGAACCGACTCCATTTCGCGCCGACGAGTTTGCGCCTCTTCCGCTGCTAATTGAAAATGGTCGGCCAATCGCACACGCACCTGGGCAATCGATCTCGACAATGTTGCCGGTGCCAAAGCACCTTGCAACTGTAGCCAAGTCTCTTCGGTAGCCAGACGCATTTCTAGCACTTCCCGCTGTGCTGCGCGAAGCTCTTCCCGCAATTGTTCTAGTGCAACCTGTCGTTGTTCGAGTTCCGCTTCCCGCTGCTCAAGTTGAAACTGCTGCTGCGAGCAGGCTAGCTTCTCTTGCTCAATTTCCTTTTGTAGCTCGCGTCGCTCACGGGTTACTTGATTCTCGAATGCTAGTTCCTGTCGCTCTAGTTCTCGTTCTCGATCCGCTAGCTGAACTTGCTGCTCTGCCAACAACGATTCGGCATTCGAGAGGTAAGCATCTCGTATCTCAAACTCGTTGGCCCGTTGTTGCAGTTCCACCATTTTTTTCTCGGTGACGCCAAGTCGTTCGAAGCGTTCGAGCGCTGTCTTGATTTCCTGCTCACGGAACTTGAGGCGTCGTTCTCGTTCGCTTTGTTCTAAAAGCAATTGTTCCTGCTCAAGCAAAACCCGATCGAACTCAGCTCGCCGCCACTCCGCTTCGCTGGCCTGCTCGCCTAGACGTTGCTCCCATTCTCGCAGTTCATCTTGTCTACGGTCGAGTTCCATCGCTAAAGCATCAATATTACGCTTACGCTGTTCCAGCGATACCTGGCTACCGGTGCAGGTCTCCAGCTGCTTGTAGATTTCTGCTTCGCGCTCGTCAAGTTCTCGCTGGCGTTGCTCTAAAGCGAGCCTAGCCTCGTCATATTCTTCCTGCTTTGTTTGACAAAGTGCAGCCTGCAATTCTGCCTCATTCAACTTGTCCTGTAGCTCGGCCTGAGAAAACTCTAGCTCCGCTTGAAGCTTTGTCGTCTGCTGCTCAGACTCTTCGAAATGCCGAACCTGTTTGTCTAATTTTTCCTGCTTAAACTCGTTGCCAGTCTGTTGACTTTGATCGACAAGCTCTTTTTCGCGCTCATTTAGTTCCTGATCGCGTTGGTCCAATTCGGATTCTCTTTCGTCAAGCCAAAGACGCGCATTGCGAAGACGCGATTCGAACTCGGCTTCTTGAGAATTCAACCGCGATTCTCGACGATCAGACTCTTCGAGTTGCGACTGCAAATGCTCCGCCAAATTGGCTGCTTGACGATTTAATACTTCAGCCGAGGCCCCAGCTTCGATTGGCCGATCGTCCCCATCCGCCGCTAAGGACGAAGCTGCTGCGTTAGCTGCTACCAGCTCGCTTGATGCACCAGCAGCACCAGATCGCCGTGCGGGATGGGCAGCATCGATACGAGTTTCTCGCAATCGATTTGCTGCCTGTTGTTCATCGTGTTCGGTTTGTTCTTCGTTCGCCATGCTACAGTCCGAGGTCGAAAAGCCGGAAATTTTTGGCAATCCACAAACTTTGCCCAGAACGTCTAATCGGCAATTTCTCGCCATAAGTTGATTGCTTCGACAAGATTCGACCAGAACATGCAGTGCTAGCAGCTAGATAGGGACGCGAGCGAAGATAGACAAACTACAACTGCCCCAAATAAGGGAGCCGCTCAGATTGATGAAAGAACGCAGGAAGAATGCACCCTAAGGTGCGTCGGAGTTGTCGTCCTGAGCTCTGAATTGTGCCGTCCCAACTGATTCAGCTCACGCCCTCCTTGGGCAGCTAACGACCAAGCCAACCTGCCCGGTGCTGCCGGGCAGAGGAAACAGTTTCTACCAAAAACCCCGCCCGGCAGCACCGGGTCAGGTTGAGCGCCATATTATGCATCATCCCACGGAACGGCACGAACCCACCCGTAGCCGCGAAGGTGATTGCCTGCAATATCTGGAGCGTCAGTTATTTTAGATGCAGAGGAGTCGTACTCAAACCCGGCTATGAGAACAAGCTGGTCGAAGTCACTGTCAGCGTGAGAATCGAACCAGCGGATTGCCGCCGGGAACTGTTCTTCGAATTCTTCGGGACCCATATCCCAAATCTCGGTGGCGTCAATCTTGATGTACCGTTCCGAAACGCCGTTTAGAAGATTTGCCCATTCGTCGACGACCTGCGCAAAGTTCGAAAACGTCGATTCCAAAACTGAGCGACGTTGCGCGAATCTTTCACGCGCCACCTGCGTTTCTACGGTGGGAGCCGGGATGCGGAATCCTTGAAGTTCATGGTGATGAATATCGGGTTCTGTGAAAATCGAACACCAAAGAGCAGGAACCCCATAGCTGGACGCGGAGAGAATTTCTGTGTCCGGGTCGTAGTTGATGTCCTCTTCCGTCGGACCAGCCGGGGCGTTCGTGTCGTTTGCGATGAGATAAGCGCGATTGGCCATGGAGCGAACCTCAATGATGCATAACGGCCTGGATCACCAGGCTGGGAGTGGACGTTGCTGAGCGAAGCGAATCAGGCAGCTAATTCCAGCTCTGATGCATCCTCTCGTTCTGACGCAATGGAGTATCAGTAAAGGTTGCGTTAGCAATATCCTTCTTCAGCAAATACTTGAATTCTACCAATTAGTGGGCATTGAAGCTATGTGTTTCGATGTGTTCAGGAAGATTGTTAGTGGCCGCGACCAACCGAAGCGGACAACACAGAATCACAATGTGTAGTAAATATACAGGAATACGTTTAGATCCCAAAACGTCGAGCTCGAAGCGATTGAGCAAATAACCTCTGTGGGTCGCCGCTACCAAAATTTCCACCAAGGACGTTTCATTTGTCGGAGATACTCATACATTTGGATTATGTGCTCGGCAAAATGATCCAAAGAGTCTATCTCTTCTCGATCATCAAAATCTCCAATGTCATGATTCCAAAAGTATACGGGTGACTCATTATCATCTATATCGATAGCGTAGTAGTCGCCGCATCCTGATTCGCCAATAATGAAATATTCCTCTTCCCAGTCTATTGTTTGAAACGAACGTATTTGTTGATTCAGCGTTATTATGCGATGTGCCAGATCCAATAGTTCAACTTGCCAAGCATGACAGCCTGGGGCGTGCAAGGCTTTAGGATAATCATGAACAAACTCCCAGTAGAAAT
Organism: Planctomycetota bacterium; assembly: GCA_013152205.1. Lineage (GTDB taxonomy): Bacteria > Planctomycetota > Planctomycetia > Pirellulales > Lacipirellulaceae > Bythopirellula. The sequence continues at coordinate 9,739 of JAADGV010000028.1, read as the reverse complement.
CGGGAAGTTCGAGATCAAGTTCCGATTGAATCAGAGCAAAATCCGCTTTTGTCATCACAGTCGTCTAGGGCTACTAACGGGTTGCCTTGCGTCAGAACGGCCAAGTTCACCGGGCACGCGGCCCAAGGCGAGTAAACGTTGAACAACCAGAAAGCGTAAACGAAGGAGAAGACGTTGAACAGCCGAAAGACGAGCGTGCTCCGGTGCAACGCCTTGTTATCTGGCCGTAGTTGTAGGTCTCCAAGGTTTTCCTTTCCACGAGTATCGCAGATGAATGGCGCTAAAGCCAGACTTTGCGTCATAGTCAGACGACAGTTGGCCCCACAGAAAGTAAGCATTTGCGGAAACGGCGATATCCGCAAGCCATAGATCGTGAAACTGTTTTCGTGAGAGTTCCTTTTCTTCGGACCAGTCATCCCACGACGCACCGAAACGATCATCCGACGCCACAATGGATAGAGATTCCAGTTGTTGGTGGTAGAAGTAGAGCGTCAGATCTGCGGGCAACGGCATGAGATCGCCTGCGGCGATGCGTGCGTTGTATGAGCAGTACGATTCGTTCTCGACGTTGATTGGGGCGTTGCGACCGAGCGCAGAGGCCAAGAAGTCATCGCGAGTTAATGGTGGTCCAATTGCGATGGCTGTGTTGTGGATCGTAATGTTGCCAGTCGCTACGTCGATCATGCGGTGGGTTTAGGCCAGATAACGATAAGTAGACAAAAAACTTTCTACAGAACATAGAGCATATCCTATAATTGCCGATTCGCAAAGTCAATCAGCAGCACCAGTTCCGACAAATCGCCACTTATTTCGTCGGTTTATCCAGAATCGCCTTGACGTACGGGGGGGGACGTATGTTCATGTACCATAAAGCTCTTCGATCAGGTTCGGCAGAAGCTACGTGCTGGGCATAACGCCTAACGTACCGAACAGAGTTACGTTCGCGGGTGGCACCGAAGTCGTTCGGAGTTGACGTTGCTACCGTATAGGTCTATTTCGGACAGGTGTCGCTGCCACCCACTGAACTGCTCAGCAAAGGTCTTTGACGACCCCTTAACCCTTGGCAGCATCCAACGCTTCTTGTAAGCGAGCCTTTGGCTGGACCCCGACGAAACGGTCGACCACTTCCCCCCCCTTGAATACCATCAACGTGGGGATGCTGCTCACGCCGTAGCTCTGAGCTGAATTCGGGGAATCGTCGATGTTCAGCTTCGTTACTTTCGCCGAACCAGAATTCTCGCCGGCCAACTCTTCGACCATCGGCGCAATCTGACGGCAAGGCCCGCACCAAGGTGCCCAAAAGTCGACCAACACAGGTTCGGACGCTTGTAATACCTCAGCTTCAAAGCTCGTATCGTCGATTTCTTGGATGCCCATAACGGCGTATCTCCTTAACAGTGCAGCAGCATGTCCCGCCAAGGGGCCAAGCCAACCGCCAAAAAATGGATATTTCTACGGTTTATTAGACGTAGCAGGGCGACAAAAGGTTCGCCCTCGCCACAACGGGCGAATTATCAGCGATGATCACCTGTCTGTCAACGAATATCACATGAACGGCAAAGTCATGGTAGCCGCAGGCGGAAGCTGCGACTGAGTCTGAAATAACCGCGGCTCCCGCCTGCGGCTACTACGGAACCTGCAATATCGCCCATGGATTGCTGAAACCTGGCCAATGCTCAATACTGGAGTGCTTGCCTAAGCTCAAAACGATCAGCCACAGCCTAACTCAGGTCTCTTGGAGGTTTCAAACCATGGTTCTCACCCCTAGCACGATGTTGCCCTTGGGCACCAAAGCACCGAATTTTTCTCTCGTCAACGTCGATGGCAAAAGCGTTTCGCTCAGCGATTTCGACGACGCGCCAGCGTTGCTGGTCATGTTCTTGTGCAATCACTGCCCGTATGTCGTCCATGTGGCCGATCATTTGGCCGCCTTGGCTCACGAATACATGGGACGCGGCGTAGCCATCGTAGGCATCAGCTCAAACGATGTCTCCAACTACCCTGCCGACTCGCCCGAACAAATGGTGGCCGAAGCCGAGCAACGTGGATACCCGTTCCCCTACCTCTACGACGATAGCCAAGAGGTTGCCCACGCCTACCGCGCTGCTTGTACTCCCGATTTTTTCGTATTCGATGCCGATCAAAAACTTGCCTACCGAGGCCAACTTGACTCGAGCCGTCCTGAGAGCGGCATCCCGGTCACGGGCGAAGATCTACGTGCAGCACTCGATGCGGTACTAGAAGGCAAAGCACCCGCAGAAAATCAAACCCCAAGCCTGGGCTGCAACATCAAATGGAAAGCCGACAACGCGCCTGAATACTTTGGCGGGTAACGCAGACGCCAAGATCAAGAGGGGCGTTTTGCAACAGGCGACACGCGCGAAACTTCGGTCAGCTGTCGCACAATTTCCTCGGCGCTGCCGGTGTCTGCCAAGATCGAAAGTTGTCGGTCTGCCCAGCTGGGGGAAGCGGCAATATGTCGGCAATGTTCTAGGTGACGTTCGCAGCCGAGCTCAATCGCTACAGGTTTAATCTTGCGAATTAAATCGTCAACTGCTTGCTCAACGGTTACCACTTGGTAGTTGAAGGAATCGACCAATTGGGCTCCGGTGCCGAATCGCGTTGCTCGCCACTTGTTCTGTCGAACCATCATCGGATGGCAGTCGTGTTGATATGTCCCGCCATCAATCTCGTCAGATAGCGCCTTCACTAAGCACTGCACCAAGGCCGCAATAGCCAACGTATCCTCAAGGTTCCCGGGCATGTCGCAGACGCGTACTTCGACGGTGCCAAAAATGTGATGTGGCCGTACATCCCACCAGATTTCGCGAATCGTGTTGATGAATCCGGTGTCGACCATGTGATTCACCAGCCAAACATACTCGCTCCAGTTGCGCATCAAGGTCGGCATACCGGCCGTCGGCAGACCTTCCATGATTTTCGACCGGTGCGATTGCAAGCCGGTTTGCCGGCCTTCCCAAAATGGGCTGCTGCTTGATAGCGCCTGCAAAGTCGGCAAGTGACGCAAAATACGGTCGCAGATCATCACGGCCTTATCGCCCGAATCTACGCCCACATGCACATGCAGTCCAAAAGTGACCAGCCGACGCGCCAATTCCTGCAACAGTTCAACGAGCTGGTAATATCGCTCATCCGGAGTAACCTTTTGCTCTCGCCAGGGGGAAAAAGGGTGGGTGGCCCCCCACCACAGCCGAAGATCAAGCTGGTCTGCCGCAGCTTCGACCCGACTGATCTTCTCGCGAAGATCGACCTCGGCATCATCAACGGTCTCGCACACGCCGGTGACGATCTCAATCACGCACTGCATCAGTTCCGGCTTATAGTCTGAGTTGTCATTGGCGTGGAGCAGTTCGGCCAAGTCGGCAAAAGAACTCGACAACGCCATCGTTCGCCCATCGACCAAACCCAATTCAATTTCGATGCCGAGTGTTGGTCTTAGATTTCGGTGAAAGTCAAGCGTTGTCATCGCTAGAGTTCCTTACGCTACGACAAGTCAATTTGCATCTGTGCGATCAGGCCCACACGCAGAGACAACGGTTCGGGCGAGGGTACGTGTGCCTATCGCAATCGCTGCTTCATCCACATCAAACATCGGCGTGTGTAGGGCCGTAGCTGTCGCAAGGTCTGCTGTGCAGCCAAGTCGAAACATTGCTCCGGGCACCTTGTCCAGATATCGGGCAAAATCTTCGCTTCCCATGCTAGGTCGGGCAATATGTTGCACATGGTCGGCGCCAACGACCTCCTCGGCTTCGTGCCATACTAGCCGAGTCAGTTCAGCGTCGTTGTACACCGAGGGAATACTTACGTGATAGGCCACTTCGATCTTCGTGCCTGTGATCTCTTCGACCCCACGGGCAACCATCCGGGTCTGCTCAATCGTGCGGGAACGAACTTCAATGTCGAGCGTACGCAACGTTCCCCATAATTCAACGGTGTTGGGAATGACGTTGGGATTTTGGCCACCGCGTACTTGGCCAATGGTGAGCACCACGGCATCAAGGCTATCGGTGGCTCGCGGCACAAATTGATAGAGGGTGCTAATCAGCTGAGCAGCGGCGGCAATCGGATCTTTCGACTCATGAGGTCGAGCCGCGTGCCCCCCCTGTCCCCGAACCGTAAACTGCAACATATCGCAATTCGCGGTCATCGCTCCCGCTCGGAGCCCGATTTCTCCCGTCCGGCGAGTCGGGTCGACATGCAACCCAAGAATCGCAACTACGCCGTCCAGGGCACCTGCTTCGATCATCCGAGCAGCCCCGGTTGCGGTCTCCTCGGCTGGCTGAAAAATGGCCCGCCACGACATGGGCCAAGGGGCCTGGCCACTCTTCTCGAAGGCCACCAACGCCGAAAACGCACCGTAAACTATTGCCGCATGGACATCATGGCCGCAAGCGTGCATGAGTCCATCGCAGGTACTACGATACGCGACGTTCTTTTCATCATGGATTCGCAGGGCATCGATATCGCCGCGGATTGCTACGCAGCGTGCCGCTGAAGCGGCCACGCCGTCGGCGATCACCCCACAGCCTTCGGGGCCCATTCGCACTTCGACGCCGAGTTTCTCTAGCAATTGGTAGAGGTGGAGGCTGGTCTTTAGCTCTTCGCCGCTCGGCTCGGGGTGGGCATGCAGATGCCGCCGCAAAGCAACAACTTCGGCGGCTTGTTGAGAGATAATCGCGTCGAGTTGAGCTTTCCAGGCCATAAGATTTACGATTGAAGTAATACTTCAGCTATCTGCGGCACTACAGCTCGACGAATTCAGGCACGATCAACTCGGGCAAGATGCCTTGCTCATGTCCCATCGCCAAAAACTTAGCCACGGCCTCGCGTCCCTTCGGGCCAAAATCGAGCGTCCAGTCGTTGACATACATCCCCACAAATTTGTCTGCCTTCTCCGAATCGAGATCTCGTCCATACTGCTGAGCGTAAGCAAGGGCCTCTTCGCGATTGTCGAGCCCGTACTTGATGCTGGCATATAACAGTCTCTGAACCTCTTGAATCGCTTCCGCACCCAAGTCCTTACGAATCGCATTAGCGCCCAGCGGCAACGGTAGGCCACCGGTAAGCTCTTGCCACCACACCCCCAGGTCCAACACCAACTGCAAATCGCTATCGGCGTAGGTCAACTGTCCTTCATGGATGATTAGCCCCGCTTCGATCGGCTGGCCTTGATACTCGCCACGTTGGACGGCTGGGATAATCTCGTCGAAGGGGACCAGTACATGATCAAAATCTTGCCCCAGGCACATTCGCAAACCGAGGAAAGCACTGGTTAGTTTTCCTGGCACCGCAATCTTCTTCGACTTGAGGTCGTCAACGCCGCAAGCCTCGCGGGCAACCACCATCGGGCCATACCCATCGCCCATGCTCGCCCCGCAACTACACAGCAAGTATTTATCGTGCAAGAACGCATAGGCATGGATGCTTATCGCCGTTAGTTCGAGATCAGCGCGGAATGCCCGTTGGTTGAGCGTCTCGATATCGACCAATTCATGCGTAAATTGATAGTTCCCCGTATCGATATGATCGTTGGCCAAAGCGTGAAACATGAACGCATCGTCGGGATCGGGACTATGCCCAACACGAATTAGCTGCTTGGTTTCGGTAGCTGTCACGGCAGAACTCTCCTCAGAACGTACGCGCAGAAAGGCAATCTAGGACAAGGCCACGGGATCGCAGCCCCATGGCTTGCAACCCAAATGATAGGCGTGGGATTGGCTACCCGTCAATCGCTAGACGATCTCGCATTTCCGAAAGCCGTTTCTATGCTTCGAGAGACAAGCCCTGGCTCGCCGGCGACGATTCCATTTGCAGATGAGGCCCACCAGGCAGCCCAGGGTTCGCCGTATCGGCTTCATGCTTCTCGCAGGCTAGCAACCACGTCTCGCGTTCGTATTCTAATAGTTTGAGACAAGAATTCAGCTTCTCAGCCGACTGGTTGATACGGCAATCTGCCAGCTCACGGTAGATATACGCATACTGCTCTTCTAGCTGCTTCGAGACCTTTTCACTACCATCAGCAACCCCATGGGTCATCTCGCCAATAACATCTGCTGCACGCCCCAAGAGCTGATCGGTCTCTGCGAAATTTTCGACATTCCAGCGTTCTTTTGCCTGTCGCATAAAACGAGACGCTCCATCCAGCAAAATAAGATGAAGGCGAGGTTGCGAAGCGGTGAGGATTTTCGCGTCGAGATATTGGGTAGTCGAGGGTCGGGGCATACTTCACTCTTACCTATTTTCGGGAAATGAGAGAAAAAAATTATCTTCTGGCGCTAACCAATGGGGCAATTGGCGAAAGTGCATTCAGGGCTGTCTGGCTCGTTTGCAACCCGGCAATCACTTGTTCGAGTTGGTAAAACTGAAGGAGAAGTCGCTCGCGTTGTCGATCCAACGATTCGTTGAATCGGTCAATCCGTGTTTGATTGGAATCGATGGTTGCTTGCAACGCGTCGCTACGATTCGTAAGTAGTCCGCTATCCTCGCCTGCCAACCTCTCAATGACCTGATCGAACTTCGCGACAACGCCTCGATCCGTATCCGAAAAAATTGACTGTAGGCTCTTGGCGTCCGAAGCAAATGCCTCTTGCAACTTCGCCTTATCCAGTTCGAGTTTTCCTTCGTCGTCCACCTGTAGGCCGATCTCTTCCAACGACTCAAACGAACCAACTCCTAAGTATCGGTCGGTAAGCAAACGAGAAAGCTCGGTGTCGACTCTCAAAGCTGCGTTGGTTCCAAACAGCAAGCCAGTGGTAAGATCGGTTTCGTTGAATTCAGTAAAGCCATCCAAATCGGTACGAAGGGCGTTGTAAGACTCGATAAAATCTTCGACCAGCGACACGATTTTTTCGTCCGACTTTTCAACCGTGACGTCAATCGGAGTATCACTTATAGAAACAACCGACAAATCGACTCCCGCGACGATTTCGTTAAATTCATTCGTCGAAGAGCGTATCAAAACCCCCGCTCCAACCGTCTGCTGCTCGCCTAATACGATCAGCGCATCACGGGCTTTGGAAGTTTCGGTAAACTCAAACCCGGTCCCCTCGGCGTCAAGCAATATCTCATTCGCGGCACCGGTCTTATCAACCACTAATGAGAGCCGGTATCCGACGCCATCGAAAAATACGCTGGCCGTCACTCCGGAATCGGTTTCGTTGATTCGCTCGGCGACCGCTCCCAACGCGCCTTGGCTTTCGCTTTGAGCGCTAAACAGCCCGACGCCATCAATGGTCGTCGTGATTGTGTCGGTACTCAAAATCTTCAAATCAGCCGCAGCGGTGCCGTTAATATCCTCGACCAACAGGTTCTCGCTACCGTTGGCATTGTCAGTTAAGAGAATGCCGGTGCCCGAGCTATTCAAGCTTGCCGTGATGTTTGCCCCAGTGGACGATCGGTCGTTGATCGTATCAATCAGCTGCCCAACCGTGGTGATACCCGCATCGACGCCGTTGAGGTCGAGAACCGTCGTCCCACCAGAAGAGTCGGTAATCTTGATATCGCTGGCATCTATGCCTGCTCCCTCGTTGAGCGAAGCAAGACTGATCGCGCTGGCCGAACCATCGATGTCGGACAAATCGACCAAAAACCGACTCGTCCCATCAACCACTTGCGTGTTTTGCCCATTGATATCGACGACTTCGCTAGCGCGTGTCAGATTCAAATCCGCAGCCAACGTACCATTTACGTCTTTAACACCTAGCGTTTGAGTCCCTAACGCAGTGTCTGTGATGATGATGCCATCGCCGGTGGTGTTAATACTTGCCGTCACGCTAATCGACGTTGCACTATTGATCGCGTCGATCACGTCCCCGATGGTCTTCGCCTCGCTCCCTGCGGCATTCAGGTCGATCGAGGTCGAGGCACCATTGCTATCCGTAATGGTAATATCGCTCGCCGTGATCCCCTGCCCACTGTTAAGCGACGACAACAAAGTTGCTTCGCCCAAAATCTGACGCCCCAGCGTTCCGCTTGCAACCGAAGCGACGCTGCTGGAATTGACAATTCCCAAGGCCGTTGCCGAAGTCGTGGCACCCGAATCGCTGATGATTAAATTTCCGGTGCCTCCGGAAGTGTCTTCGACGACGATACCGTTGCGAGCGTCATTCACTCTGGCCAGCACATCAGCTGACGATCCGTTAATCAGATCAACGACATCCTGAACCGTCTCGGCAGCGGAAAGATCAACCACATCTGGCCCACCGCCATTGCGGTCGGTAATCGAAATATCCCCCAGCGTCCCAAGCCCTGCACCGCCTTTCAGCGAAGAAAGCAAAGTATCTCGCAAGCCAGAAACCAATCGATTTCCGGTAATCACCCCTCCGCTAGCCGTATTCTTCAGCCCCAAATCTTCGGCAGCCGAGCCGGTGATTCCGTCGTCTATCGTAAAAGTTCCGACGCCGCTTGTGCTGTCGGTAACCTCCAAGCGGTTGCCGTCCGCCGAGATGGCTGCCGTGACTTTTCCCGTAAAATCGGCGTCGTTGTTAATCGCGTCAACGACGTCTTGAAGCGTGGTCGCCCCTGAGAGATCCACGCCAGCCGAAGTCTCGTCGGCTAGCGTAATGGCCAAGTCGTCGATATCGGTGACGTCGTCGGTAAAACGAATACCGTTACCGTCGTTCAATCTTGTCAGGCGCGTCCCTGAATGCAACGAAAAAACATCGTCGCCTGTCAAAAGCGTTCCCACGGGGGTCGGATCAAGAAGCCCCAGATCGGCAGCCGTCGATCCGCCCGCGGATTCCACCACATCGAGAGTTCCCCCGCCACCTGCCGTATCGGTAAGCGTAAAACGATCTCCGCTCACACCGGCGGTGACACTGATTTCGCTACTCTGATTGATCGCATCCAGCACATCGTCTACGCTGGTCGCCAAAGTCAGGTCAATAGTCGCCGTCGCGCCGTTTGAGTCGGTAATTCGTATCTCGCCACGAGATACGCCCGAACCATTATTCAGCTCGTCGAGCGATATCCCCTTATCGATGAACCCGCCAAAGCCGAAGCTCAGCGTCCCGCTCGACTGAATGTCTTCGACCGACTCGAAACGCTGGCTGATCAACTGCTGAGACGATGCGGTTTGGACCGGTTGAATCTTAAAACTACCCACGGGCGGATTCGTGGTGCTCGACAAGAGGGCTGTCAGCACATCTTCGTTCTGAGAGGTCACCGTGCGAGCTTGGTACGGGTCGCTCACATTGAGCTTACTCAAATCAAACTTTAGGCTGAGCACTCGCGTGGCTAGCGCATTGATCGCTAGTTGCTGCTGTTGGATTTCCTGATTTCGCGAAGCGAGAATATCGCGAGGAGCCCCGGCAACCTGCATCAGTTGATTCACGGTATCCGTAATCGGAATGCCGGTAATCAAGCCCACGTTTGAAGAGATTCTGCCCATGTGTATCGGAACTGATAGCTATCAGCCAGAGGGGGATTGTTTCAGAAAAATGAGAACCCGCACCAAAGCGTAGGTCACTCTCAATGCACCGTCTCTGGAAATATCGGCCCCTTTTATGCAGTCACTAAAGCCGGACTGACCGAAACGGGCTTATGCTAGCAAAGCATTTGTCATTAGTAGTTCTAAGTCTGGTCCAACCAGACGACTCACCATAAGGCGACTACCCCGATGGGGTTGCACACCGTAGCCCAGGGTAAGCGGCGAAGCCGCGCCACCCTGGGTAATCGTTCGTAGAAATAAAAGAACCCTGAAAGGGTTCTACAAGTTGAA
>JAADGV010000048.1 GCA_013152205.1 Planctomycetota bacterium | reverse complement strand
ATTTGCCAGCTTTCGGAACCAAAGGAATCAAAACTTGGCAAATTATAGCGCCCGCGAACAAATTATGCACCCGCTATTTGTAGCACGTCGAGGATTTGGCAGGGTCGACTACCTAGTGTACATTTATATCGCATCGCCCACGGGCAGGGCATCCTGGCCAGAAAAACCCCATAACGATTACAAAAACCGCCGCAACACCTCATCCGGCGCAGCCGCATAGTCGGTAGGGGTCATCGAACAACTGGCCCGACCCTGACTGAGACTCCGCATCGCGCTGGAATAGCCAAACAACTCAGCAAGCGGAGCATCGGCATGAAGGACGGTTAGGGTACCGCGACTTTGGGTTTGGTGAATGATTGCCCGACGCTGCTGCAAGTCGCCCACCAAGTCGCCAACGTGCTCGTCGGGGGTGCTAATCTCTAGCTTCATAATCGGTTCGAGCAACACGGTGCCCGCTTTTCGCAAACCGGCATCCAGCGCAAGGTTCGCTGCCATGCGAAAAGCAACGTCAGTGGAATCGGTCTCGTGCATTTTCCCGCTAAGCAAAGTGGCCTTGACCCGCATCAACGGAAAGCCAAGCACCCCGCCACCTTGGCCCGCCGTCTCCAACTCCTCAAGCACGATGGTAAGCATCTCGTTCGGCAAACCATGCTCAAGCGAATTGCTGATCATCACCCCACCGCCACGAGTTTCAAACGGTTCAACGCGCAATTTCACTTTTGCCGTGTGTTGCACTCCGTTGATCTGCCGGTTGCATACGCCCTCGACTTCCACCGCTTCTTTGATCGTCTCGCGGTAACTCACTCGCGGGTTATGAACTTTCACATTCAACTTGAAATCACGTTCCAGCCGATGTTGAATCACTTCTAAATGCAATTCGCCCATACCGCCGATCAGCGTTTGGCCTGTCTCTTCATTTTCGTTGGCCGTAAAGGTCGGGTCTTGCTTGCGAAGCATATCCAGGGCGTCAGATAATTTTTTCTTGTCTGCGGTGCTTTCAGGCTCGATTGCCATCGAAATCACCGTCTCGGGGAATTCGATCGACTCGAGCAAAATTGGCTCACGCGAATCACACAACGTATCCCCGGTTACCGATTCACGCAGACCGATGATGCCGACGATGTCGCCAGCCTGTGCCGACTGCAACTGCTCGTCCTTCTTACTGGCGTGAATCTGCCAAAGCTGCGCGACGTTCTCTTTTTTGTCGCGCCCCGAATTCAACACACGACTGTTGCCAGCCAGTTTGCCAGAGTAAATGCGCACCCAACTCAGGTCGCCCGTTTTGTAGGGCAAGATTTTGAAAACCAACGCGCTAAAAGGCTCGTCGACAACCGGCTTGCGATAAATCTTCACCGGCTCGTCAGGTGTTTTTTTGCTTTTGCCTTTTGTTTTCGCCTTGCCGATAGGGTCGATGCCTTCGACCGGAGGCATTTCCTGGGGATTCGGCAGATAGGCCGCCACGGCATCAAGCAACGGCTGCACCCCCACCCCATGCAAAGCCGAGCCGCAAAGGACCGGCTGAATCTGCTGATGCACGGTTGCCTCTCGAACCACGCGATGAATCAGCTTGGCGGGGATAGGCTCCTCAGCCAACGCAAGCTCCATTAACTCGTCGCTATAGTTTGAAAGCTCACCAATAAGCTCCTCTCGCCAAACCGCTGCCTCATCTGCAAGATCCTCTGGTATCTTCTCGACCAGCACCTCGCGCCCCTCTTTCCCCTCGGGAAAGACAAGCATCCGCTCGTTCACCAGATCGATGATGCCACGGAACGAATTCTCGATGTGCGCAGGCCCCTGGCCGACTGGTATCTGCAGGGCCACAGGCCTGGCATCCAGCCGGTCTTTGATCTCCTTAAAAACCGACTCGAAATCGGCTCCTTCGCGATCTAGCTTATTGATAAAAGCCAAGCGGGCAACATTGTATTTATTCGCCTGTCGCCAGACGGTTTCGCTCTGCGCTTCGACCCCCTCGCGCGCGCTAAAGACGATCACCGCTCCGTCTAACACGCGCAAGCTGCGCTCTACTTCCGCAGTGAAGTCGACGTGCCCGGGCGTATCAATCAGATTGATATCGACATCGTTCCAAGAGAACGTCACGCAAGCCGAATAGATCGTGATGCCCCGCTCCGCCTCCTCGGCATCGTCGTCGGTTGTTGTCGTCCCTCGGTCAACTTCACCCGCTCGGTGCTTGGTGCCAGAAACATACAACATCCGCTCGGTGACGGTGGTCTTGCCCGCATCGATATGGGCAATGATGCCTAGGTTGCGAAGCTTGGTGAGATCTTTGGCCATAGTTATTCAAACCGTCAGCAGTATTTGGCCCACGATTACCGACGCCTTTACGTTCAGCGCACAAAAAAAGCCAAGTGCTGGAAACCAAGGATCTCTTTGAACCCCGGCCACTGGCACTTGGCTTTTGACTCCGTATTACCAAGCAAAATGGGCAAATGCTTTGTTTGCATCGGCCATGCGATGCACATTCTCGCGACGAGTCATCGCAGCACCTTCACGCTTGAAGGCTGCTGCCAACTCGTCAGCCAATTTTTGGGCAGTGGGCCGTCCCTTCTTGTCGCGTACGGCCATCAGGATCCAACGGAAAGCCAGCGACTGTTGACGAACGCGATTCACTTGCATCGGCACCTGATAGGCAGCACCACCGACTCGCTTCGAGCGAACTTCAATACCAGGTTTGACGTTTTCGACGGCCTGAGTGAAGACCTCGATCGGCTCTTCCTCCGGAACACGCTCTTTGATGATATCCAAGGCATCGTAAAAAACGCCCTGAGCAACACTTTTTTTGCCATCGTGCATCAGGCAATTGATAAACTTACCAGCCAAAAGCGATCCAAACTTCGGGTCGGGCTTCAACTGTTTACGACTGGCGGTTATTCGTGCCATAGCGGTGGAGCTGTCAACGGTTAGCTGTCAGCGATCTGGGATTTTGATTGAAAAAGCTGACAACAAAGTGCTGACAACTGAGTGCTTTATGCTACTTAACTCTTCTTCGTACCGTAACGGCTACGGGACTGCTTGCGACCTTCAACCCCAAGGGTATCCAGTGCTCCTCGGACGACTTGGTAACGCACACCAGGAAGATCGCGGACTCGACCCCCTCGGACCAACACGATGCTGTGTTCCTGCAACGTATGGCCTTCGCCGGGAATATAGACCGTCACCTCTTTGCCATTAGAAAGCCGCACACGCGTGATTTTCCGTAGGGCAGAGTTTGGCTTCTTCGGGGTCATCGTACGAACCTGCAGGCAAACGCCTCGCTTTTGCGGGCATTTGGCAAGCACTGGCGATTTGCTGAACTTGCGCTTCGCCTTTCGGCTCTTCTTGACGAGTTGGTTAATTGTGGGCATTGAAATCGCTTTGGGGATGTCTCGTTGGTATGTGTTGAACCAATCAATTTACCGCGCCCAGCCGAGGTGTCAACTGCACGCTTCTATCTGGGTGAGCCAATTATTACAGACCCGGCCCGGCTTCGTCTGGCCTTGGAGCTTCTGGCTCCTCCGCGGTGGGCTGCGGAGCCTCAAAAGCTGGTGGCTCTGGGGCCGCCGCTTCAGGGGCTACCGGTGCTTCTGGCACCACGGGTGCGGGTGCCTCCGCAGTCGGTATTTCCACTGGTGGCGGACTCACCTCTGCCCCTGCTCCAAGCAATGCATCCAACCCGCTCGGCGGTACGTTGCTGGTGGCAACAGGATCGCCCGTTGGCGGTGTAGCACTTTCTCCATTGCTGGCACCATCGGAAGTGCCCCGCAAAGCCGATTCGAGCAGTGGGAACGACCGCTCCAGTACACGTTCTTTCTCAGCCGCCAGCTCTTGCAGAGCTGCTGGATGAATCCGAACTTCCGATTTCTGGATCGAACGGAAACCCGTTCCTGCTGGGATCAAATGTCCGAGAATCACGTTCTCTTTGAGGCCCACCAAGTGGTCCGTCTTGCCGGCCAAAGCCGCCTCGGTTAGCACCTTGGTTGTCTCTTGGAAACTGGCCGCCGAGATAAAGCTAGAACTTTGGACCGACGCCTTCGTGATACCCAACAATTGAGTACTGGCCGTCGCCATTTTGGGCTTGGCCCCTTTGGCAATGTCGCCACCCAAGGCCTCGATTTGTGCATTGGCCTGCTCAAGCACATCCTTCGGCACAATGGCGCTTTCGCTAAAGTCGCTGTCCCCTGGATGCGTAACTCGCAGGCACTTCGTCAGAGCTTCGTTAGCCGTTCGGAAATCAATCTTGTCGATCACGCTACCAGGCAACAGGTCGGTATCGCCCGGCGATTCGATTCGTACTTTACCCAGCATCTGTGAAACGATAATTTCGATATGTTTGTCGTTGATTTCCACACGCTGGCTACGATAGACGTTCTGAATTTCGCGAGTCAGGTACTGCTGCACCGCTTCCTCACCCGAAATTCGAAGGATATCGTGCGGCACAAGTGGGCCATCGACTAGTGCTTCGCCAGCACGCACAAAATCGCCCGCGTGAACTCGAAGATGCTTACTGTGCGTCACCAGATGTTCACGCTCGATGCCGGTCTCGCTGCGAACAAGAATTGATCGCTTGCCTCGCTTCTTCTCGCTAAGCAATTCAACCACCCCGTCGATCTCAGCAATAACAGCTGGGTCTTTAGGCTTCCGAGCTTCGAAAATCTCGGTAACACGAGGCAAACCGCCCGTAATATCTTGAGTACCCGAGGCTTCGCGGGGTGTCTTCGCGACCAACGTACCCGGCGCAATGACATCGCCCTCAGCTACTTCCAAGTGAGCACGCTCGGGCATGTAGTAGAAGTCGAGAATCTTGCCATCTTTCGGATCTTCAACCACGACCTGTGGATGGAGGTCGCCCTTGTGTTCGATGACAACAAAGCGAGTTTTACCACTCGGGTCCAACTCACCACGGATCGTCTCGCCATCGATCAGATCCTCGTAACGGATCTTACCACCGGTCTCGGCAATAATTGGGATACTATGTGGGTCCCACTCGCAAATAACATCGCCAGGTTTGACGACGTCGTTTTCTTCGACTTTAAGAACCGCTCCGGACGGAATTTCATATTTCTCGACTTCTCGCCCTCGTTCTTCGAGTAGGGCGATCTCGCCATTACGAGCCAAGACCACTAGCTGACCAGATTCGTTTCGCACGGTCTTCAGGCGGGCAAACTTAGCGATACCACCCTTCTTGGATTTGATGTCGCTATCTTCCACGTCACGCTGGCCAACACCACCGATGTGGAAGGTACGCATTGTCAACTGTGTACCGGGTTCGCCAATGCTCTGGGCGGCAATGATGCCAACCGCCATTCCCTCTTCGACCATCGAACCGGTGGAAAGGTCCATGCCGTAGCAAGCACGGCAAATACCTAGCGTCGCATCGCAGGTCATCGGGCTGCGTACTTGAATCTTTTCCAGCCCCATTTCTTCGATTTTTTGCGCGATATCGAGTGTAATCATAGCGTTCTCAGCAACGACCACCTCGTCGGTAATTGGGTTGACGATACTGGCGCGACTCACCCGACCTTTGATCGAATCTGCCAAGCTCACTTCAACCTTTTCACCCCGATAGAGAATACCCTTGGTAATTCCCTGCGTTGTGCCACATTCGTCGGCCGTCACCACGACATTTTGAGCAACGTCGGCTAGCTTACGAGTCAAGTAACCGGAGTCAGCCGTCTTGAGTGCCGTGTCGGCCAAACCCTTACGTGCGCCGTGTGTACTACTGAAGTACTCAAGCACGGTGAGACCTTCGCGGAAGTTCGCCTTAATCGGCGTCTCGATAATCTTGCCGGACGGCTTGGCCATCAAACCTCGCATACCACCAAGCTGACGCATCTGCTCGACACCACCACGAGCACCCGAATGGGCCATCAGGAAGATTGGGTTGACGTACCCCTCTTTTCGATAGTCGCTTTCCAAGGCAGCCATCATTTCGGTCGTAATCTGCTCGCGAGCGTGTGTCCAAGCATCAAGCACCTGATTGTAACGCTCGACTTCGGTAATTACGCCACGCATGAAAAGCTTGTTGAACTTCAACACGGTCTTATCAGCATCGCCGATAATCTTGCCCTTGGTGGCAGGCGTGATCAGGTCGTCCGTACCGAACGACAATCCGCTTAGCGTCGCTTGGCGGAAGCCAAGCTGATTCATGTCGTCGAGCAACTCAATCGTGGCACGTCGGCCAACGAATTGGTAGCAGTCGGAAATTACTTTTGCCAACTCACTCGACCGCAAAGCGACGTTGTAGAACGGCATACCGTGTGGCAAGATCATATTGAAGATCACGCGCCCAACGGTTGTCTCGATTCTCTCTCCATACTTCGACTTATCGCCCATCTCATCACGCAGGCAACGATTGCGAGGCAATCTCACTTTGATTTTTCCATGCGTGCCTACCTTGCCTGCGGCATAGGCAGTCTCGACCTCTTCCATCGAGCTGAAGATCATGCCTTCGCCCTTGGCGTTGGGCACGTTCATGGTCAGGTAGTAGCTACCCATCACGACGTCTTGCGACGGACTGATAATCGGAGCACCGTTGGAAGGGCTGAAGATGTTATGCGTACTCATCATCAGCGTATGCGCTTCAACCTGGGCCTCAATCGACAATGGCAAGTGAACCGCCATTTGGTCACCATCGAAGTCGGCGTTGAAACCTTTACATACTAGCGGATGGAGATTGATCGCGTTTCCTTCGACCAACGTCGGCTCGAATGCCTGGATACCCATCCGGTGAAGGGTAGGAGCACGGTTGAGAAGCACAGGATGATTGGCAATCACGTCTTCAAGAATATCCCAGACTTCCTCGTCCTTACGCTCCAACATTTTCTTTGCCGACTTAATCGTGTCGGCATGACCCAATTCCTTGAGCCGGCGAATGATGAATGGTTGGTATAGCTCCAAAGCAATCTTCTTTGGCAAACCACATTGATGCAGCTTCAGACGCGGTCCGACAACGATCACGCTACGTGCCGAGTAGTCGACACGCTTGCCTAGCAAGTTTTCACGGAATCGGCCCTGCTTACCTTTGATCATGTCGGTAAGCGATTTCAGCGGTCGGTTGCTGCTACCAAGAACCGGACGCTTGCAACGATTGTTGTCGAACAATGCATCGACGGATTGCTGCAACATCCGCTTTTCGTTACGGATAATGACTTCCGGAGCATTCAGGTCAACTAGCTTCTTCAACCGATTGTTTCGGTTGATAATACGACGATAGAGGTCGTTCAAATCGCTCGTGGCGAAGTTGCCGCTGTCGAGCAAAACCAACGGACGCAAGTCGGGCGGAATCACAGGGATGACATCCAGAACCATCCACTCCGGCTTGTTATCCGAGTCTCGAATTGCTTCAACCGTCTTCAATCGACCGATAAGATCTTTGGCCTTTTGCTTCGAGCCTGTTTCCTTGAGATCTTGACGCAATTCCTCGGACAGCTTAACCAAGTCGAGCGAATTGAGCAGCTTGCGAACCGCCTCAGCACCCATCAGAGCTTCAAACGCACCCTCGCCATACTGCTCACGAGCAGTACGGTACTCTTCTTCTGTCAGCAATTGCCGCATTAGCAGCGGTGTCTCGCCCGGATCGACAACAACGTAATCCTGGAAATAAATTACCTTTTCCAGGCTCGAGGTCTTCATTGCCAACAAGCTACCCAATCGGCTGGGCATCGCTTTGAAGAACCAGATGTGAACGATCGGCGCAGCTAATTCGATGTGACCCATTCGTTTGCGACGTACTCGGCTGTGAGTGACCTTCACGCCACAACGGTCGCAGATCATGCCCTTGTACTTCATGCCGCGATATTTGCCGCACGCGCATTCCCAGTCTTTTTCTGGACCAAAAATACGTTCGCAAAAAAGCCCGTCTTTTTCTGGACGGTAAGTCCGATAGTTAATCGTCTCCGGCTTCTTCACTTCGCCAAAAGACCAACTGCGAATATCGTGCGGTCGGGCCAAGCTGATCTTCACCGAACCGTAGTCGTTTACGCGGTCGTAATTCGAGCTTTCAAGAACACTCATCCGACGCTCCTCACTCCGTCGCTATCGCCAGCGACTATAAAACTTGTGTAATCGGTGACATGCACCGTTCAAGCCATCTCTATTTAACAACAGGTCGGCACAAGGCTTGCTAACTTCGGCCCAGTGCCCCTGAGAATAACTTCTTAATGTTGACGTTTCTCAAGCTGCATATTCAGGCCAAGCCCACGAATTTCGTTGGTCAACACGTCGAAGCTGGCGGGTGTGCCTGCCTGCAAGGTGTTTTCGCCTTTGACCATTGCTTCGTAAATCTTGGTACGACCTTCAACGTCGTCGCTCTTGACCGTCAGTAATTCCTGCAAAATGTAAGCCGCACCATAAGCTTCGAGTGCCCATACTTCCATCTCACCAAATCGCTGGCCACCAAACCGGGCTTTACCACCCAGAGGCTGCTGCGTAATCAACGAGTATGGACCTGTGCTTCTTGCATGCACCTTGTCATCCACCAAGTGATGGAGCTTGAGCATGTAGATATAGCCAACCGTGGTTTCTTGCTCGAACGACTCGCCCGTGCGTCCGTCCAACAATCGCACCTTGCCGTGGCGAGGCAATCCACCCTCTTCCAGAGCATCGTTGATTTGCTCTTCGGTGGCTCCGTCGAAGACTGGAGTGATGGCACGGAAGCCGAGCTTCGCACCTGCCCAACCAAGATGGGTTTCGAGAATCTGGCCGACGTTCATACGGCTAGGCACACCTAATGGATTAAGCATGATCTGAATTGGCGTGCCATCTTCCAAAAATGGCATGTCCTCGATCGGCAAAATCCTGGAGATCACGCCCTTGTTACCATGGCGGCCTGCCATCTTATCGCCCACCGAGATCACTCGCTTCGTTGCGATGTAGATCTTCACCATTTGCAAAACGCCACTGCGAAGTTCGTCGCCTCGTTTCATCGAATTCAGTCGACGATCCCGGGCATCAATCACCTCTTCAACAGCAGGCCAACCAGCACGATAAATCTTCTCGATATCTTTTTTCCGTTGAGGGCTGCGAACATCGATCGAATCCAGCCGGAACATTGTCGCCGCATCGGCAACGAATTGAGGCTGCTGATTGTGAACCAGTTCGTTGCCATCTTCGTCGGTCAGCTTTTTCTGCAAAACCTCTTCGATCTCGATCACCAACTTGGTAAACGCGACCGCAATGATCTCGTTGCCTTCCAGTTCGGCATCTTTCAACGACTTTTCAAAGAGCTTTCGCTCGTCTTCGCCCAAGCTCATGCGACGCGAGAATTTCTGGGTATCAATCACGATCCCCTCAACCCCCGACGGAGCTTCCAGCGAGTCGTTCTTCACATCTTCGCCAGCACGACCAAAGATCGCATGCAACAGCTTTTCTTCCGGAGTCAGCTCGGTCTTCGACTTTGGCGAAACCTTACCTACCAGAATATCGCCCGGCTCGACGTAGGTGCCGATACCAACGATGCCGCTCTCATCAAGATTGCGAAGGGCTTTCTCACTGACGTTTGGAATATCGCGAGTGAATTCTTCGCGACCGAGTTTCGTTTCGCGAATCTCGACATCAAACTCTTCGATATGGATCGAAGTATAAGTGTCGTTATGCACCAACTCTTCGCTGATGATAATCGCGTCCTCGAAGTTGTAACCTTCGTAAGACATAAAGGCGACCAACACGTTACGCCCCAGAGCCAACTCGCCCTGGAAGGTCGCAGCCCCGTCAGCAATCACATCGCCCTTCTCGACCTTGTCGCCAGGAAGCACCAACGGTTTTTGGTTCTGACAAGTCCGCTCGTTTAGGCCGACGAACTTACGCATCAGATGCACTTCTGGACCAATTTCAATGCGATCCGCATCAACATAGGTCACCGTGCCCTTGTGCCCAGCTCGGACCAACATGCCTGAGTGGCGTGCGACATCGGTTTCTAACCCCGTACCTACAATGGGCGGCTCAGCAACCAACAGCGGCACGGCTTGACGCTGCATATTCGACCCCATCAACGCACGGTTGGCATCGTCGTGCTCTAAGAACGGAATCAAACCAGCCGAAACACCAATCATCTGGCTCGGAGCAACGTCGGTGTATTCGATCTTGTCGACGGGCACCAACTCGAAGTCCGACTTGTACCGGGCAACGACGTTAGCGTCCAATATCTTATCGTCTTTGACGGGCACATCTGCCGAAGCCACAAAGGCGTCCGACTCCTGATCCGCTCGCAACCAGACAACCTCGTCGGTGAGCCTGCCCTTCGTCACCTTGCGGTAAGGCGTGACCAAGAAGCCATAATCATCCACCGTGGCATACATGGCCAAACTAGAGATCAGGCCGATATTCGTACCTTCGGGAGTCTCAATCGGACAGATTCGACCGTAATGCGAAATATGAACGTCGCGAACCTCGAAGCCAGCCCGTTTACGATTCAAACCGCCAGGCCCCAACGCAGACAGACGCCGCTCGTGCGTAAGCATCGACAGGGGATTAGTCTGGTCGACTACCTGCGACAACTCACCACGACCAAAGAAGTACTCAATCGCTGCTGAAATACTTTTTGGATTGATTAAGCTACGTGGCGTCATGTCGTCGGCATCTTTCAGGCTCATACGCTCCTGAACTGTCCGGCGCAACTTCAAAAATCCTTTGCGAATCTCGTCGCACGCCAACTCATCAATCGTACGTAAACGTCGATTCCCAAGGTGATCGATGTCGTCGACTTCCGCTTCCGGGTCACCGGCAACTAGCTTCAACAGGTACCGAAGCAAAGCCATCAAATCTTCTGGTCGCAAGACCATCTCGTTCTCTGAGACTTTTAGGCCCAATTTTCGGTTGATACGAAAACGGCCCACGCGACCCAGCCGATAGCGGTTCGAATCGAAGAACTTTTCGTTAAACAGCGTGCGAGCCTTCTCCAACTGGGGAGGATTCCCGGGACGCAGTCGTTGGTAGATTCTGAGCAGCGCTTCTTCGTGGCTA
The DNA here is from genome assembly GCA_013152205.1 of Planctomycetota bacterium. Taxonomy (GTDB): domain Bacteria; phylum Planctomycetota; class Planctomycetia; order Pirellulales; family Lacipirellulaceae; genus Bythopirellula. The sequence continues at coordinate 32,966 of JAADGV010000048.1, read as the reverse complement.
GAAGTGTTATCGTCAGCCAGGGCGTTCAGCAGATGGGAAGTTGGCGGCGGATCAATTACCTCGACCGATTTCACATCCGAGGTGCAAATGATCTCCGCAATATTCTTGCTAATCTTCTGGCCTGCTTCGATGATGATCTCGCCAGCTCGCTCGCTGCCGACCGGATACACCACGTCTTCAACTGCCACTTTACCTTCGATTTTGATGGCACTACGTCCATCAGAAACCTTTTGCTTCGTTGCCTCGTAGAACGTACGCAAGATATCCGTATCCATGCTAAGCTTGGGAGTCAGTGCACGAAGCAACGTCGTCGCCGAAAACTTACCGCTCTGATCAATCCGGACCGTGATACTATCTTTCTTGGTCGTATTCAGTTCGATCCAGCTACCACGCTCGGGAATCACCCGACAGCTATGCATACGGCGATCGCCGGCGTCGACCTCAGAAACAAAGTCGATACCAGGGCTACGATGCAACTGGCTAACGACCACGCGCTCGGCACCATTGATGATGAACTCACCACCACCAAGCATGATCGGCAGGTCGCCCAGATAGACTTCCTCTTCGACCGGCTGGTCTTTCACCAAGCGCAGCCAAATCCGGAACGGCCGACCGTAACTCAGCCGCAGTTGCCGACATTCGTCCGGTTCGTAACGAGGCTTCCCTAGCTCGTAGCGCAAGTACTCCAGACGGATCGTCTTATCATAGCTCTCGATCGGAAAGATTTCCTGAAGGACACCTTCGAGGCCTTCTGCCTTCCGATTTTCAACCGAGCCTGTGCGATACTGGAGAAATCGCTCGTAACTTGCTGTCTGAATTTTAGTTAAATCCGGAATGGAATAGCCAGTTCGACTACTCCCGAAAACCCGAATGTCGTTAGTCGCCAAGCGTCGCTGAGCCGTGACTGCCATAGGGCAAACTGCTCCGTTCTCACGAGGTAGGAACCCGACGATTTGCACCCACCGACACCCCGCGCACGGGTCGGGTGGCACTTGCTACTCGCCAGGTAAAAATATTAGATACGCAAAAAATTTCGGTATTGTTGCTGACAACGAAATCGTACGATTGCCGAGGCATGGCTATTCCTTTGCCCTACAATACCGGAATCCAAATCAACATCTGCTAGACTTCCGTCCCACGAACCCTGATGGCAAGGGGACGTTTCGACTTGCTGACTTACTTGATCGTGACCGTTGCGCCAGCTTCTTCCAAGTCGGCCTTTAGCTTCTCTGCATCTTCTTTGCTAACGCCTTCTTTGACTTTGCCAGGAGCACTTTCGACCACGTCTTTCGCTTCCTTCAGGCCAAGGCCTGTTGCACTGCGTACTACTTTGATCACGGAGATCTTGTTGCCGCCGAACGACTCGAGTACGACGTCGAATTCGGTCTGCTCTTCGGCAGCACCGCCGTCACCGTCGCCAGGGGCAGCCATCATTATTGCGCCGCCACCAGCAGCGGGCTCAATGCCGTGCTCGTCCTTCAGGTAATCGCTAAGCTCTTTTGCTTCTTTAAGCGTCAAAGCCACGATCTTATCGCCCATTTCTTTAGTCTCTGCTGAGTACTCTGCAACTGCTGCATCGCTCATCTTAACTTCGTCCTTTCTCACTACTTGGGTCATTCGCCCGAAAATTGCAATCTACGATTCACAGATTTGAAAAATCTGAAACTTTATTCTTCCGCTTTTTGACTAATCTGGCTGGCAAGCTGACCGCCAACACCAGTAAGTTGCGACGACAGGTTTGCCCCTGGCGCCAAAATTTGGCCAACCAACAGGCTGAGCTGCTCATCCCGGTTAGGCCACTTGCTGATCGCCGTAACATCTTCGGCAGACAGCTTCGAACCATCCATCACTCCACCCTTCGGAGCAAATGGGGCGTATTCTTCGTTCTTCGATAATCTCACCACCTCTTTGGCCAGAGAGACAACATCTTCGCCTCCCCAAACTACGGCCAACGTACCGGCACTTCCCTCAAAAGCAGGGGCCAAGGCGGTTCCTTCGGTGGCACGAGTGGCGAGACTATTCTTCACCACCATCAGGTGCATATTCTTTTCTCGCAGCGAACGACGCAATTCGACATTGGCGTTCGCCTCCATGCCGACAACATTGACAACCAATGCGTCGTCAATACCTTCGAGCCGACTTTTCAACTCGTTGGTAATCAGATCTTTGAGGTACTTACTCATGGAAGTGAACGGTAGCTAGTGAATAGTGGACGGTAAAAAATGTTCTGCGACTAAACGGCCAGCTTAACGCTAGGGCTCATGGTTGCGCTGATATGCGCTGTGCGAAGGTACACGCCCTTCACCGACGAGGGCTTCATGCCAACGATCAAGTTAACAAACGCTTGGATGTTGTCAGCCAATTGCTGAGGCTCGAAGCTTAGCTTGCCAACAATTGCGTGGATGTTGCCACCTTTGTCGTTGCGAAACTCCACCTTGCCCGCCTTGTATTCGCCAATCGTTTTGACAACTTCCGGAGTCACCGTGCCCGCACGAGGCGAAGGCATCAAACCACGTGGACCCAAGACCCGACCCAATGGGCCAACTACCTTCATCATGTCGGGCGTGGCAATGCAGACATCAAAATCGGTCCAACCGCCCAAAATCTTCTTTGCAAGATCGTCGTCGCCAACGTGATCCGCCCCTGCCTCCTTGGCTTCTTCGGCAGCAGGCCCTTTTGCAAATACGATGATGCGCTGCTTTTTACCAATGCCGTGAGGCAAGACAATCGAGCCACGAATAATCTGATCCGCCTGGGCAGGATCGACACCAAGACGCATCGAGATCTCGACCGACTGATCAAACGAGGTGCCATCAAACTGCTTCAGTACGTCGACTGCCTCTGGCACGGGCAACGCTTCGCTGGGCTGTTTTTCGACCAACTTTTTCATTCGTTTTGCTAATTTTGGCATGATTCTATTTCGCTTTTTGCCGGAACCGTGTTGTTCGATGAGATAAACAACCACGACCGGAGTTCTGAGTAGTTTTAACCTTCGACCTCTAAGCCCATACTTCGGGCTGTCCCGGCGATCAACCGCACAGCATTATCGAGATCACTCGCATTGAGATCGTTCATCTTGGTATTTGCAATGTCTTCTAATTGGGCTCGTGTCACCTTGCCCACTTTGATCTTGTTTGGCACACCCGAGCCTTTGGCGATATTGGCCGCTTTTTTCAGCAACACAGCCGCCGGGGGGCTCTTGGTAATGAAGTCAAACGAACGATCGTTGTAGACATTCACAACGACCGGAATCATCATGCCGCCGGCATCTTTGGTCTTGTCGTTAAACGCCGTGACAAACTGCCCGAGGTTCACACCAAACTTACCTAGCGCCGTACCAACCGGCGGTGCAGGAGTTGCCTGCCCACCAGGAATTTGAAACTTTGCTGATCCTACGAGTTGCTTTGCCATGAGTGCTCTTGGGTCGAAACTTCTTACTTACAATTTATCGTCGTGGCCGACGACGCTAACAAACTTCTGAACTCTGAATTTCAATTTCTTACACTTGCTCTGCTTGCCAGTATTCCAGTTCGACTGGAGTACTTCGACCAAAAATGTTGATCATTACTGTCACGCGACCACTGTGCTCGTCGATCGCATGTACCTCGCCCTCAAAGCTCTCAAAGGTTCCTTCCTTGACCTTCACCTGATCGCCCAAATTGAACGTAATGTTCAGCTTCGGCGAGTCTTCTGTCTCTTCTTCTTCTGTCTGGATGATGCGTGTTACCTCATGAGGCAACATCGGTGTTGGTTTGCCGCCCGAGCCGGTGAAATCACCGATACCCGACGTCTCGCGGACTGCAAACCAAGTGTCATCGTTGATGTGCATATTCACGACGATGTAGCCTGGATAAAGTTTCCGCTCGACAACCTTCTTCTTCCCAGCCTTGAACTCGGTAACCTTTTCTACCGGCACGATAACATCGCCGAAGTAGTCTTCTAGCCCCTCGATCGCGATCTTGCGACGGAGTGCCTCGGAAATCGACCGCTCACGATTACTTTGAACCTTGAGAATGTACCAATCCATCTGAACGGCATCGCTGGACTCTTCCTCATCTGCTGCTTCCTCAGCAATAGGTTCGGCTTCGTCCGGCTCAACCTCATCGACCTGCTCTTCTACCGCAGCTTCTTCTTGCTCTTCGTCAGCCGCTTCAGCTACTTCTGCCGCGTCTTCGGTTGCTTCGACGACCTCGTCTTCAACAGCAACGCTTTCAGCAGCCACCCCCTCTAGGGGCGCAACTTGCTCCTCACCCTGGACTGGGGTTTCGGGCTCGGCCGATGCTTCGTCTGCTGTTTTATTTGAATCTTCGCTCACTTGAGCGTTCCTTTGGTTTTGTCGTTACGACGCCACAACCTATCAACGGTTGCTAGAGGCCGAAAACTTGCCCCATCACAAACCTCAACACGATGTCATATGCATACAACGTCGCAGCGAGGAAAAAGATCACCACAATAACGACCGTCGAGGCTCGCCACAACTCGCTACGAGCAGGCCACGAAACTTTGTTCATCTCCGCTTCGACGGAGATTAAAAAATCCGCAAAACGAGGAAGATTGATCAATCGAAAACTTGCCCACAAACCAGCCACCAACACTGCCACGGGGATGAAGTACTGCCCTACCTCCGTAGCCGAACTACTGCTGATTTTCCAAGCGCCTACGGAAACCGCCAACGCCATGGCTGCAAACGTTAGCTGCCGGGCCATCCTGCCCTGACTTCGCTTGTACCGCGAAGCAATAAACATTCCTGCGATTAACTCAGCCACAGCTTTTCCCAGTTAGCTTTTAGGCACTTCGAACCACGGCATCAGCCGCAATCGAAACCAGCCCGCCCATGGTGGGTAACATCGAACTACACACTACTTACTCTGCTTTGCCTGCTGCCCCGGCTCTGAATAAACCAAAGCCATTTGCACCAGACACATCATTCGCACCTAAATGGCAGGGGCGGTGGGACTCGAACTCACAACCCCCGGTTTTGGAGACCGGTGCTCTGCCAATTGAGCTACGCCCCTGTAAGAAGGAGGGAGGGCGAAGGCCGAACAGAACATTTCTGCCCTCAAGTTTTCCGCCTTCCGCCCTCCACCTTCCAAATTATTCAATAATCTTCGTAACAACACCCGAGCCAACCGTCTTGCCACCTTCGCGGATGGCAAAGCGAACACCATCGTCCATGGCGATTGGCTTCATCAGCTCAACTGCCAACCGAGCATTGTCGCCAGGCATGCACATTTCTGCATCGCCAACCAAGTTGGCAGTACCAGTGACGTCAGTTGTCCGGAAGTAAAACTGGGGACGATAGCCGCTGAAGAACGGCGTGTGTCGACCACCCTCTTCCTTGCTGAGGACGTAAATTTCGGCCTCAAACTTGGTATGAGGAGTAATGCTACCAGGCTTGGCTAGCACCTGACCACGCTGGATATCTTCACGCTTCACGCCACGCAACAGGCAACCTACGTTGTCGCCCGAAAAACCTTCGTCCATCGTCTTATTGAAGGCTTCGACGCCAGTGCAGGTAGTCTTAGTCGGTGCCTCGGTCAAACCAATGATTTCGACTTCTTCGCCAACCTTAATGACACCACGCTCGATACGACCAGTTGCGACCGTGCCACGACCTTCGATCGAGAAAACGTCTTCGATGGCCATCAAAAATGGCTTGTCGTTTTCACGAACAGGCTCAGGAATGTAGGCATCAATGGCATCCATCAGCTCGCCAAACGGCTTGGCGTACTCTTCGTTCTCGGGAGACTCAATCGCACCCTTCGCATTACCACGAATGATCGGCACTTCGTCGCCCGGGAAGCCATACATGGTAAGCAACTCGCGGATCTCCAATTCGACCAATTCGAGCAACTCTTCGTCGTCGACCAGATCGCACTTGTTCAGAAAAACCACGATCTTCGGAACCCCTACCTGACGGGCGAGCAGGATGTGCTCGCGAGTCTGCGGCATAGGGCCATCAGCAGCCGAGACAACCAGGATCGCCCCGTCCATCTGGGCGGCACCGGTGATCATGTTCTTGATAAAGTCAGCATGCCCAGGGCAATCGATATGGGCGTAGTGACGATTGTCGGTTTCGTACTCAACGTGCGCGACGGCGATGGTCACCGTCTTGGTTGCATCACGAACGGTACCACCCTTGGCGATATCAGCGTAGGACTTGCACTTAGCCAAGCCCTTTTGCGCCTGAACAGCCAAAATGGCCCCAGTGGTGGTAGTTTTCCCATGATCGATGTGACCAATGGTGCCTACGTTGACGTGCGGCTTGGAGCGCTCAAAGGTTTCCTTAGCCATTTTTCTCCCTAACTTCTTAAAAAACGTGTGCTTCAGTGACAAAAATGGAGTTTTTTGCGAACTCTAACGCGTTACTAAAAAAATCTCACTCTACAAATATTGAGAGCTGCTGATGAGACTCGAACTCATGACCTCGTCCTTACCAAGGACGTGCTCTACCAACTGAGCTACAGCAGCAGCCAAGCCGAGAGCGGAAGATCTAGAGTCAAGAGCCAAACATTTTATCTTTCTTTCTATCTCTCAACTCTCGACCCTCGACTCTAGACCCTTAAAAGCGGGTGAAGGGAATCGAACCCTCGTCATCAGCTTGGAAGGCTGTTGCTCTACCATTGAGCTACACCCGCCAATTGATCGAGGAATCCGGATTTTGGAGTGCGGAACTAACTTATCTGCACGCCAAGTAACACACTGAACTCCCCTTCAATCGTCTTTCTATTTATCCGAATTTCACAATCTAAATTTTAATGGGGGGTGCAGGATTCGAACCTGCGAAGGCCGGAGCCATCAGATTTACAGTCTGACCCGTTTGACCGCTTCGGTAACCCCCCGGCCCACTCATCGAACCACAAGCCAGTTGGCCCTGCGGACAAAAGCTGGAGACTATCGCCTCACGGACCTTATAGGCCCCATGAACTCTGACAAACCACCTGCCCATCGTCCTACTTTTTCTTATTAAAAACTTGTCGGCTTCGATCCGTCTCGGCGTGATACACTGTCCTACTTCTTCCCTACGCTAATCCTTTTTTGCCAACCTCACTCTTACCTTGACGAGCTAGCGGAGGGACTTGAACCCACAACCTGCTGATTACAAATCAGCTGCTCTGCCAATTGAGCTACGCTAGCCGAGTGCTTTGCTATATTCCTATAAAGCCAGAATCACCAATGCACTAGGGCAGGGAAACTTGTGCGAATCACCTAATATAGCCATGTATCAAAGAGCCGCAAGGCGGCTAGCAGCGAATTCCGCGCCAATCCTCATCAATTTTCAAATTGGGGCCTAACAGCAGCCAAACTCCGACGCGATCGGCCAAGTTCGCCCATTTTCACACACGCCGTACGAGCAAAGTGAGCCCTGCCAACAACGCCAACCCAAAAGCACTCGGTTCAGGAACGCTGATTGCCGGAGAAAACGGGCCTGAGCTACCCAATTGGCTCTGCCAAGTAAGAAAATCCACTCCGTCCGAGTCGCCATCTCCGTCGGTATCTCCGCCAGCGTCCACTCCAAAAGATGCTTGCCAAGCACTCAAGTCATCGGCATCGACGTCTCCATCCTCATTAAAATCGGCTTCAAAATAGGTAACGGCACTCTCCACCGATAAATCAAGCTGATAGAACTGGATCGCCGCGTCGGCACCCGCAACGCGGACGTAGTATTCACCCGCCCCTGGCAAACTCAACGCCGTTAGCGACTCTGCCAGCCCCACCCCAACCAGATCAGCCGTCCCCAGCAGTGATATCCCGTCAGTATCGAAAACAGCCAAAGCTAGGTCGCTAAGTGCCGAAGTATCGATAGAAGACTGCGATCCGCCCTCGGGTCCCTGACTGTAAGTCGGCCCCAACGGGGTCAGCGCCACCTCAAGCAGCGAGGGGCCATCCACCGTGAACGAGAAAAAATCGGTGTCCGCATTGCTATCGATGCTCAGAAAATCAATATCCGTCCAACCAACCACCGTATCGACCGCATCCAACCCGAGCGAAACCGTTGAACCAGCCGCTATCGCCCCCAGGCCGGTCGCCAAAGCGGCACTATCGTTTCCTAGGCTGCTGTTGCTTTTCTCGTAAAAATCGCCGTACAGAGCCTGCACTCCGCGGATGTCATCGAATTGCGGACCATCGAATAGAGGAGGAATAGACGGCTCTAGCAAAAAGCGACTCGTGCTCGATTCCATGTGGGCAAGACCAAATCCGTGCCCTGCTTCGTGCATCACCGTATTGCGAAACCGCCGAAAATTGAAGGAGCTGTTCGAGAAATAATCTACGTCGTCGGTATCGAGTACCATGTCGCCGATATCTGGGAAGTAATTGAAAGCCACCGTGCCAGCAACCCCGTCAATTGATGCTCCGCCAAGCCTCACATCACCGCGCACGCCTAAGATACCCGTAAAAGTGTCTCCTTGGGTCACTCCATCGTCGTTTGGCTCATATACGTAGGTAATACCGCTAAGCTCCGACCAGCGATCAAAAGCTGTGGAAAAATGCGGAAACCATGGGCGTTGCGTTAGATCTGAGCCCCCTGGGCCGAGCCCCAGGTTGGTATCGAGAAAGCTCACCAAGTCGCTTGGCCCTTGGCCGGTGAGATTCGTCCCGTCGGCAACAATACTCCAGGTGAGTGTGACCGGGTCGCCAGCGACGCCCGCAGAACCCGACGCCGTCGATACCCAACGACCGGTGGCTTCGTACGCCGCTGCCGGAAGCGCATTGGCAAGCAACGCAGCACACGCCAATGCAAAAATCGCGGTAGAAAACCTTTGACCCATCGCCTTGCTTACCTATGTCCCTAGCCATCTCGTCCGGTGCCATTTTAACATGCCCACAAGAAACGAGGGTCGGCAAAAACACTTTTTGCCTCCGCAGATCGGCTGTGGCGCAGGAACTCTGCATAAAAACACCGTGGAAACGGCTATTTCCGAGTACGGGGCACTGCCGTGCGCTCAACAGGGCAATGTGCGACACCTAAGCCTTTTTCGCACTTTCTCAGGGTTTGCCTTGGACCGCGTGGCGGTCCGGCTGGAGGACGTCGCGAGAAGTTTATGCGACCTGTGGTGCTCAGTTTGTTCTTTTGCGTCTTCGCCCACCACCCAGCAGAGTCATGGCAAAACCGGCTAGCATCAGGGTCGATGGCTCGGGAATAGCCATAAAAGTGTTGTCGCGAATCTGTGTAGTGAGTGTGGCTGAAACGATACTTCCAAAGGAAGGCGGATCAGTCGAAGTGCCCATTGCAATAAAAGCGTTGGCATCCTCACCAAAAAACGCCGGACTGCTGTTGGCATTAAAAGTACCCGATGCAAGTAACACGCCGCCTTCAAAAGCACCGCTGCCGTTGAGAATGCTGTCGTCGAAAAGATCGCCCAACGTATCCGTGAAATTCCAGGGAACATTGTTCCCCGGCACAAAGCCGGCAATCGGTGGGGTGCCGTTTTCGCCCGGCTGAGTTGCACCACCAGGGACGCCTACGTCGTAGAACAAGCCTTGCGGGCCAGGGGAGCCGACTGGTTTCTGACCAAAAAGCATGTCAAGAGTTGCACCACTGCCATCTTGGTCTATGTCCCACGGTGTGAGCCCATTGTTATAGAACTCAAAGAATCCAGCTACCGGAACGCCTGTTCCGCTGCCCCAGGGGGCTTCGAAAACCGGATTCTGATTCAGTCCGAAAAATCCGACGTCCAACCCCGCCAACCCGCGATCTGAGGCTAGGGCAACGAATTGCCAAGTACCGGCCGAATTAGTGTCGGCAGGGTCGCTGTAGTAGAGATCCAGACTCATATCGACCGTCTGTGCCCTCGCCGCAGAAGTAGTGAATAAGAGCCCAAAGGCTGTTATTGCCGCCAAAATATACCGACCGAACATTAGCACTATCTCCGTCTCGTGAGTGAATGAATCTCTAGGAAGTCCTGTATGGACGTTGTAGAGCCGTGGGCGTCATACGGCAAGAACTTTCCGGTCAACAATCACAAAAAAACCGCCGTCCGAAGACGGCGGCTGTTTTTGCACTAGGGCTAACTCTCTATGCCACAGGAGATTACATCTCTAGGGCGATCTTCTCTTCCTTGGCGGCCAAGCGAAGTTTCGTCAGCGCTCGGGCTTCGATCTGGCGAATTCGCTCTTTCGTCACTCCTAGCTCAGCACCCACTTCTTTGAGCGTGCGTGGCTCGCAGGAGTGGTCTAGGCCAAACCGTCCGACGATAATTTGTCGTTCGCGATCGTCGAGTCGCTTCAGCACTCGCTGGATCTTCGAGATCCGATCTTGCTGCATCGTCTCCTCGACCATGGGGTTGGCTCGCTGCTCTTGAGTGACCGAAAATAGCTCGTCATGGCTCGTTCGGAATCGGTCGCGTTGACGGTATTCGCCCGGAATCGTGCGGGCAAAGTTCTTCATGATCGCCCAACTCGCATAGGTGCTAAACTTGTTGCCCCGTGCGAAATCGAACTTCTCAACCGCTCGCAACAGCGACACGTTGCCATCGCTAACCAGTTCAAAAAAGTTTTGATCTGGCGTCACATGCCGCTTAGCGATCGACACCACCAGTCGCAAATTGCAGCGAGCGATCTGATTTTTCAGATCAACAATCTGCTCGTACAATTGCTCGATCTCATCCATCAACGCGGCCTTGGGACGATCGCTATCCAACTGATCCCGCAGCTTGCTCGCTTGGTACTTTAAGAAGTTGTACTTGCGGAACAAGTGCTGTTCTTGCTCTCTCGTGAGCAAGGGAATTTCGTATAGGCTCGCCAGATACGGCGGCAGCCCCGATGGCCGGCGCGGCTTGCGCGTTGGGGTATCGCTCTCCGGCATCGGCCCTAGGCACGCTTTCTCGGCACCCTTGCGAGAAAACCGAGCGTTATCAATCCGGTCGAGCGGCAATTCGGCAATTCGGTTGGCTCGCATCTCGTTGATCACCCGATAAATCGTCGTCTTCGTACGATTATAGTCTCGGCACAGTTTTTCAACGACCGTCCCTCGACGGTACGCCCGAAAAATGTTTGCCTTCTGCACCTCGGTAAGGGGCCCTAAGCCGGCTGGGAAAATTGCCGATTCGGGATGTTCCGAGTCATATTGTCGCAACGCGGCTCGAATCGTTTCTACCGTGCGGCCAGTTCGCCGGGCCAAATGCCGAGCAATTTCTGCCTGCCCGCCCCCGGCATGTGCCATCTGCCTGGCGCGATCGACAAACTCTTCTCGCTGCTGGTCGGTTAATTGACTAAAACGGGCTCCGCGTTCTACGCGATCGGAGTTCTTCTTCACGAAACGATCGACGCTACTACGCAGAAACCCTACTCGCTTTCGCCCATCGAACACCAAGCGTCGACTCACCAATCCCAAAGCTCGCCAACGAGAGATGGTCTTGGTCGAGACATTGAATTGCTTGGCCAGTTGTTCAACGGTAAATACTTGCTCGCCGACAGCATCGGCATTCAACTCGGCTGCGTCCGACAAATCTTCGACAAAGTATCGTAAATCGTGTACTAAATCGGCTGCCGAAATCTTTCGATTCCCGGCCTCGGGAAGCGATTCGCTCAGGATCTGCGAAACCACCTCTGCCGCCGGGTAGCTACGATCGGCCTCCAGGTTAGAAATCAAACGCTCCGCCGCCTCGATCTGAGCCAACATCTCTTCGCGAGTCGCTCGTTGGAGTTGGCGGCTACGAAGCCAGCGAATTACGGGATTTTTGAAATCGTTGTGCATGGTCCACCTCTTCTCGGGGTCTTTCCTCAAATGAGCTGGTGTGGTGTTCCGTGCGATTCCTTCGCCCACGACCGACAAACTCTCTACTTAGTAACCTCCGACAGCACCGTTGCTGTCCGTTTTGCTGAACAGGCTGTTCATTCGCTCGGATTATCCACTTCTTGCCGAGCGACCGGCCACGCCCAGGACAAGCAGCGACTTGCGGCACCTATAAACCGCCGCCACCACTGCTAGCCCGTCCGTAACCTAGTCGTTTGTACGCAGAATAGTCGCATTGGGTCGATAGAAAGTTCGCTTTCCGCTAGCACCTTTCGGCGTTCCCGAAGCCATTTTTTTCGTGCAAGCCTTTTGTAATAAACGACTTATGGCAATAGTCAAGTTTTTTCTGCAAATTGTAAATTTTGCTACTCTTCTGTCATTTAGCTAGCACCCACTTGCCGCCAAGTTCGCAAACTATCTATCTCGCCTCGATTCGGCTTAACTGTCGGATCGGGGACGGACGATGACGCCCGTATATGCACTCTTGGTGGAGCGTTTTTGCTATTCGTTGTGGCGTGGCCGCCACCGCTAACGAACGCTTGATTCTTCGGTTTTACATGCTTCCTATACATAAGGCTCAAGTCTATGCGAAATTTGGCATTCTCCTCACTGTCGCTCGTCGTAGCCTGTTTCCCGTTGAGTTTGGCGGCTGAGGAATCGGCCCAGTATCTGCTCCAGGCCGATCTGTCGCCCGGCGATGCTACGGTTGTCTCTGTCGATCTGGAAGTCGGTGGCGATCTCATCATTCGAGACGAGAACTCGAAGGAAAAGAAGCTGCCTATGTCGGTTGCTGGCACTCTGAAATATCAGGAGCAGATCGTTGCGTGGTCGACTGACTTTGTTCGCTCGTTGCGAAAATACGACCAAGCCTCGGCCACCATCCAGGTTGATGACCGTCGTGTCGAAAAGAGCCTCCCTGCCGAGTTGCACTTGGTGGCGGCCGACCTTGGGCCGGGCCAAAGCACCATCAACGGCTGCGAGAGCCCGCTCAGTCGCGAGCAGCTCGACCTGATCAATGTGGTGGGCAACAGCCTCGCTCTCGACCAACTGCTTCCGGGTCGCGAAATGGCTGAGGGCGAAAACTGGGATCACGATGGTGCCGTTCTCGGGGCGCTGCTCGGCATGGACCATGTTGCCGTTTGCGAGGTCAGCAGTGTTATCGTTGGGCAATCTCACAACCAAGTTCAGATTCGCATTGCTGGCACGGTCCACGGCACGATTGACGGGACCACCACCGAAATCGATCTGCGTGGCGCTTATTTGTTCCATCAGAAGCTTGGTCGAATTACGAAGTTCAATCTGGCCATCAAAGAAAAACGGGCTACTAGCGAGGTTATTCCTGGGTTGGACGTCGTTGCTAAAGTGAAAATTGTGATTTCCCCCGCTGAAGCGGAGTCGCCTTTTAGTGATGCGTTGATTGAGCAAACCGGCGATGTTTCGCAGCCTTTGCGTAGTGCTTTGCGTTATCAATCGACTGAGCAAGGCTATCAGTTTCTGCATAGTACGCATTGGTTTGTTACGGCTGAGCAACGCGACCTGCTTTCGCTTCGTTGTTTGCAAGATAGCGACCTCACTTCTCATTGCAATGTGACCACCCAGCCCGCCCGATCTGCTGGTCGTGGCACTACTCTTGAACAGTTTAAGGGGGATGTCCGCGTCTCGCTGGGAGACAACCTCGACGAGGTCGCTGCTGCCACTCAATGGACCACCTCGCAGGGCCTCGACTGCCTGGGCGTGATCGCCAATGGCAAGGTCAAGGGTGTTGCCGTCCAGTGGCGTTATTACCTCGTCGCTGCGGATGGCATGCCCCGCGTGACGCTTGCTGTGACTGTCGAACAATCGCAATTGGAACGTTTTAATGACGCCGACCGTGAGCTTGTCGACTCGTTGGAATTGTTTACGCCCGTGGTTGCCAAGACGGCGACTAAGGACGGTGGGAAATCTTCTCGATAGGGGGGATGTTTGATGTGAAATGTTTGATTGTTGATTTGGCTAAGCCGCTAGCGGCTGGGGGACTTTATTGGACAAAATTGTGGTGGTTGGTGCTTCTATGACAGTGTTTGGTGGGTTAGTTTTGGCACGAAATGCGGGGGGGCCCCATTGAGGTGGACAATATTGAGTTCGGAATGCGGAAATCGGAGTGCGGAAGGGGATGATATTGTCCATTTGGACGCGGTTAATGACGAAATCTGAATGACGAATGACGAAAAAGCTGATCGCTCACGGCTAAAAGCTGATCGCTATTATCTCAGATGTGGTGGCACAATTTCAACAACAAAATTGTTGGTGAGCTCCGGCGATCTGTAAGATCGCGGCTGATTGTGGAGGTAGGGTCGACAGTTTCTCTGTTGGGACGAATAATCTGAGGAGTATCTCTCCTTCCCTTCGCTCAAAGAACTGCCCTATGCGTCCTGAATTGCTTTCTCCTGCTGGTACTCTCAAGGCGATGCGTTATGCGTTTGCCTATGGGGCCGACGCTGTTTATGCGGGGCAGCCGCGGTATAGTTTGCGGGTTCGTGAAAACGAATTCAATAAGCTTGAGGTGATGGCTGAGGCGGTTGCTGAGGCGCATCGGCTGGGTAAGAAATTTTATATCGCCAGCAATATCGCCCCGCACAACACTAAAGTGCGTTCGTACATGCAGAACATGCCGGCGGTGATCGACATGGGGCCCGATGCGCTGATTATGTCTGACCCGGGGCTAATTATGATGGTCCGCGAGCGCTGGCCGGAGATGCCGATCCATCTTTCGGTGCAGGCCAATGCGGTGAACTTTGCCACGGTCCGATTCTGGCAGTCGCAAGGTCTGACGCGGGTGATTCTTTCTCGCGAATTGTCGATTCCCGAGATCGCCGAGATCAGGCAGGAATGCCCCGACATGGAACTCGAGGTCTTTGTGCATGGGGCGCTTTGCATTGCGTATTCGGGTCGCTGCCTGCTGTCGGGTTACATGAACCACCGCGACTCGAACCAAGGCGCTTGTACGAATGCTTGTCGCTGGAATTACGATGTGAACGAGGCCGTGCAGACGCCGGAGGGGGATATTCAGCTTAAAGTGCTGAACGAGCCGCAACAGGCGACGGCCAACTGCTGTAGCTCGGAATCGGCGGCACCTGATGGGCGAATGTTTTTGCTTGAAGAGGCCGAGCGACCGGGCGAGTTGATGCCAGCCTTCGAGGACGAGCACGGAACGTACATCATGAACTCGCGTGATTTGCGGGCTGCCCAGCACGTTCGGCAGTTTACCGAGATGGGGCTTTCGTCGTTGAAGATCGAGGGGCGGACGAAGAGCTTTTTTTATGTTGCTCGAACGGCCCAAGCTTATCGGCAGGCGATCGACGATTCGGCAGAAGGTCGCGAGCTGGACGAATCGGTCTTACGAAATCTCGACAGCCTTTCGAATCGCGGTTACACCGACGGTTTTTATAGTCGCCGGCCAATTTCTGAATTGCAGAACTACGAAGACAGCCACTCGATCTCGCATCAGCAGCAGTTTGTTGGGGACGTGATCGAGCGAGACGGGGCCAAGCTTGTGATCGACGTGAAGAATCACTTCGAGATCGGCGACGAAATTGAATTGATGACACCGGCGCGGAATGTCACCTTCACGCTAACTGAATTGCGGAGCCGGGAAAACGTGCCGATCGAGGTCGCCCCGGGTAGCGGGCACATTGTGAAAGTGCCGATCCCTGCGGAAATGGTCGATTCGATGAGCGATCGCGATATTGAGTTCGGGCTGTTGATGCGGACGCTTGTGGAGTCGGTTCGTAGTTGACTGGGGGGCCATCCGGAAGTTGCTTTGGTACTACATCGATAGGTTTTTACCACAACGGCACGACGTAAAGGGCTGGGCATATTGGTTTTACCACCGAGGACGCGGAGTATCGCGGAGGGAAATTCTCAAAAAACCTCTGCGATACAAACCTGTAAATTCTTGTTTTCTTGGCACACTTTTTTTGGAAGAAGAAACCGCTAATCAACGCTGATAATCGCTAATCGCATGTCTGTTTTTCGTATTTTTTCACATCAAACTGAAAACAAGAACGGAATTTCACCACGGGGCCACGGGGGACACGGAGTATTTTGAATTGAAAGGACGCCGAATCCTACCCTACTTCAAATTGGACGGGGTGGTTGTTTTCTCAGTGTCCTCCGTGACTCTGTGGTTATTCTCTTTTCACTTTGAGTTTCACCTATTAGCGATGATTAGCGGTTTACCTTTATTGTTTCTCTGCTTCCCCAGTTGTTTCTTCTTCGGGGAATTTGCCGAGCATGGTGTAGATGTTGACGAGTGCTTGGTTCATCATTTTTTCGCCGGCTCCTATTTCTACGGGCGAGACCGAGGGGTCGGCGCCGTAGCCGCCTTCAGAGACGGCCTCGATTGTGGGGAAGTAGAGGTAGTGGTCGTTGCAGTAGCCGAAGAAGAAGGTGTGTTTTACGTAGCTGCGTTCTTTTAGGCGGCTGGAGTGGTTGCAGAAAAACTCGCCTGAGCCGCCGACTAGGGCGATCTCTTTATTGAGGAGTACCGTGTTGAGCTGAGGTGGTACACCCTCTTTTAATTCATCGGCAAAGCATCGGATCAGTTCGGGGAAAAAGGCCTCGCCATAGGCATAGGTGATGAGCGGATTGTTGAAATCGACTCGCGACTTGAACAGAAAATGGTCGACTCGACCTTGCACCGCAGGTATTTTGGGCGATTCGGTCTGCGTGGCTTTGGCCATTTTGATGACATGCTTTGCCAACAACTCGCCATAAGCTTGGGGGCCGTGGACGCCTTCTGGTGAGTTGACACTCATGTCGCCCGAGGCGCCTTGCATAAAGACGCAGCCAGTCTGCAATTCTTGCTCGACCTTGTCTTCTAAGAATCCCGGGTAGTCGGGGGAGAATTTGAGAACGGCCCCCTCGGTCATTACCGGGTGAGCTGCGTAATTGACGAGTATCGCGATTGGGCTGTCCGACTCTTTGCCTTCGAGGGGATCGAAACGGAGGATCGACAATTCGGGATCGACGGCTTTGGGGATACGTTTGGAATGGCGGTTTCGGTTGAGCGAGACTTGCTTGGAGGCTACGCCGATTCGCGCCGGTTGGGCGTTGCGGTCGGCTGCCAAGATCGCCTCGATCAATAGATCGGGGAGTTTTTGGCTGTAGGCGATGGCCGCATCGAAACGGCCTTTGCCAAAGCCATCGAGGTCGAGCAGTTCGATGACTGGGCCGTGATGCGTATGGCTGCCGCTGATCATCACATGCTGGATGTTGGCCTGCTTGGCGATCTCGCGACGGATTTTTTCCATCATCGGACGCGTCGGGCCGCGGCCCAGGTCGAGGCCGACGAGGGCCACCTTGTCTTTGTCGACTTGGATAACAATCGCTTTGGCAAAGAGCGGGCTAAGCGTGCCGTCAGATAGCATGTCGTGCCTGGCCCCGTAGCCCCACATCGGCACGGGGGCTTTCGGCGTGATGTCTTGTTTTGCAAAACCAACGCTGAAGGTTGGTTGCTTGAATGCCTTCAAGGTTTCGTCGGCAGCCCGCAATGGGGCCGAGCTTATTATTACTAGTGCAACAATGAACAGCAGTCGAAATGTTTTTTGGTAGATCATGGTGGGTTTCCTTTTGTCCTCATGTGCTTCTGGCAACTAGACAACGGGGTGCCTGAGCCAACCACGGTCTATCTATCAGCTATCAACTGGATTTTGCTTTCCAATGAGTTCGCGCACGGCAGGAATTAAGTCGACGGGGACGCTGACGACCGTCTCTGGGCGATCTGTGAAATCGGCCTCGTCTTCGGCGAAGGCCTGTTCCTCAGTTTGGTTCTCGTAGTGTTCAAGAACCTTGCGAACTCGCTGCTCGTTCCATCCGGGCGGAAAAGGATCGTTAGTCATTTTGGTCTCCTGCGCCTGCGGCAAGTGCCGCACTATGTCCGGGTCGAGATAAAAGCGACTCTCCATAGATATTACTCATACTGAAAGGAAAGGGGCCCGCGAATTACGCGAATGGACGCGAAAAAGACTCTTTTTCAGAATATTCGACTTTCATCTTAGGTTGGTATGGGGAGGCCAGTTCATCGATAATAATTGAATTCATTCGCGTTTTTTCGCGTGATTCGCGGGCTTTATCACGCCTGCGTTTTCATTTTGAGTAGTTAAGTAAGGCGGAACAAAATTTACGCAATTTCAACCGGCGCCCTGCGGGTTACCGCTCTAGGGTCGCGCCTTCTTGTAGGCAGTAGAGGCTTGTTGCGGTGCGAATTAGGAGGTTGTTGCCGACTAGGGCGGGGGTGGCCATGCACATGGCGTCTTCGTCGAGGGTGTTGGTGTGTAGGATTTCGAACTCGGGGCCGGCTTTGATTACGTAGGTCGTGCCGTATTCGTTGAGGCAGAAGATGCGGCCGTCGTAGGCCCAGGGGCTAGCGGTGAAGGCGCGGCCCTTGGGCAGTCGTTTGCGTTCGTAGATCACTTCGCCTGTGGTGGCGTCGTAACAGGAGAAAAAGCCTCGGTCTAATAGCACGTACAGGCGGCCTTGGTAGACCAGCGGCGAGGTGTTGTAGGGGCCGGCCTTTGATTGCGACCATCGGATGGCATCGTTGGACGTCTCGTCTTGGGCTAGTGTGATATCACCTTCTGCGCCTGGCTGGATCGCGTAGACCGGTTTGCGTGGATTTAGCACATAGCCGCTGGCGACGTACAGCAGGCCGTCGGTAGCGAACGGCGTGGGGATGATGATCGAGGAATTGTTGCCCAACTGCCAGAGCGGCTTGCCCGACAGGTCGTAGGAACGCACCATGTTGCCCGAGGTAACCAGTTCGGTGCGTTGGTCGTTGACCCAGACGAACGGCGTGGCCCAGTTGCTGGATTCGTCGCGTTCGACGGTCCATTTCACCTCGCCGGTGGCGGCATTCATCGCCATCAGGCTCGACGCCTCTTCGTTATCATTCACGATGTACAGCACGCCATCGTGTAGGACGGGCGACGAGGCGGTTCCCCAACCGAGCTGCATTTTTCGCGGCTTGACGGGTTTTTCCCAGAGCAGCTCGCCCTTGTGGCTGAGGCAAAAGATGCCCAGGTTGCCGAAGTAAGCGTAGAGCCGTTGATCGTCGACAACGGGTGTCTCTGAGGCAAAACTGTTTTTTAGATGAATCGCGGTGGCGGGCGGCGCTTCGTGGGCCAGGTAGTCCCACAACGTGGCACCGGTTTTTAGATCGAGGCAAAGCACTCGCCACTGATGCATCGTTTCGGGCGGCTTAGGACGGTTGCCGCCAAAATAAAGCCCCTTCTTGGGTTCCTCGCCCTCACCGGTTTGCACGACCGTCGTGAGAAACACACGATCGCCCCAGACCACGGGCGACGACCAGCCGCGGCCGGCCGTGTCGACCCGCCAACGGACGTTTTTTGACGCATCCCAAGTGTTGGGTAGCTGGTCGACCTGGGCTAGGCCATCGCTGTTGGGGCCGCGAAACTGTGGCCAATTGGCTGCGCCGTCGGCGAGGGCTGGTGATGCTAACGCGGAAATGATGGCCAATATGAAGAATGGTCGGACGTGCATGGGGGGCCTTTGTGTGTGTTTGGGTTCGAAGCGACGTGTCGGACATTGTAGCAGACTGGGATGGCGTGGCCGCCATCGCTAACGGGTGCCACTTGGGGCAGCATTGCTTTGCCGGTTCCCTGGGGTCTGCCCTCGGGGGAGGGGTTGCCAGAATGCGGGTAGCTTTTGTAGTTTACTGAGTTACCCAAGAGTGACGTGTAGATTGGGGGGCGCTGGCTTACGCCTGCGGCTCTGATTGGGCTTTGTTGGCTGTTGTGAAATGCTTTTGATGATTTGACTACTGGAGAGGAAACCTCGCGTGTTTATTTCACTTCGATTTGCTGTCGACCGATTGCGTTGGCTTTTTTTGGCACTGGTAATTTTTGGCAGCTTGGCCGGCGTGCAGCCTAGTTTTGCGGCCCAAGATACGGTCGCTGGGCTTGAATGGCACACCGACTATATGGTCGCTTATCGTCAGGCGAAGCAGGAAAAGAAAATGCTGTTGATCAACTTCCTGGGCGAAAGCCGCCAAGACGATCAGCAGAAAATGGAGCAAGCCATCGGGGCAGATGCTTCGTTGCAGGAAAAGCTGCGGCAGTTGGTGCTGTTGCGACTTTCGCACGAATCGGAAATACCGATCGATGGCGAGAAAGAAAAGCTTCTTTCGCAGGCGGCTTTTCAAGAGATGCATGGCAAGCCGGGGGTTTCTATTATCGACCTGAAGCATGAGGCCAAGCCTTACTACGGCAACGTGGTGAGTGCGTTTCCGTTTGCCACGGGCAAATACTACCATTGGCGTGCCGACTACTTGCCATGCATCGTCGATCTTCCTGCGGGAACACTTACCCAACGCACGATGGTTTGGGCGGTAAGGATTCATCCCGAACGTCCGGCAAGTACGAGCGGGAAATGCGATCCGCATCTTGTCGCCGCCGCTACGAACCACTCTCAAAGCCAAGCCCGCACGCAGCGTCAGGGGCATCAGGGTTGGGATGGCCGATATCAGCAGATCGTTAATACGGTGAGCGTGAGCGATGCCAAAGAGGTTGTTGCCGAAAGTTGGCCCAACCAAACGATGATCGATTCTTGCATCGATTGTGTGGCAAGCTGGCGCCACTCGTCGGGCCACTGGGGAGCCGTGCGGGCGCGGCATCGGTTGTTCGGCTACGACATCAAACGGGGCCGAAACGGCATCTGGTACGGGACGGGGATTTTTGCGAATTAGTGCCGGTTCGGTTATTCGCGTTCGGCGGTTGGTTTCAAGTGTTGGTCGAACCAATCGGCTAGCTTTCGGAAGTCCCAGATCATGGTTGGCCAGCCGTGCTCTCCTCCGGGATGAACTACGAGTTTTACTTCTAGCCCGAGTTCGGCTGCGCGATCGCGGAACCGCTCAGATTGTTCTAACGGCACCAGCGTATCGGCATCGCCGTGGTAGATTAAAGTCGGCGGAAGGTCGGACGTAATGTGGTAGATCGGCGAACAATCGCGTCCGATCTCTTTCCAGACGGCCATGTCTGAGCTGTTTGGGCCAAAGGATTTTAGAAAACTTTTGGGCGGCCCGCCGTCTCCTAGATTCTCGGTAGAATCGCCCAGGTTTAATAAGTCGGTGACCGGGTAGAAAATCGCCACGGCTTGGACGGCGCTGCTCTCTCGGTCGACTGGATCGTCAGCATCCTCGGGCCCTGGCCCGCCGCGCGTCGCTAGCATCAGGCTGAGGTGGCCTCCCGCGCTGCCTCCCGTGACGCCGATGCGGTCGGGGTCGATCTTGTACTCGTCTGCGTGGTGTCGAACAAATCGCACGCCGCGATTCACGTCTTCGATGATCTCCATGACCGACGCCTCGGGCTGCGAAATATGGTAGATCGCAAAGAGGGTGTAACCCCGCCGGAGCAAAGGCGACACCATCCACTCGGGCAGCTCGCCCGGGTTTCCTGACTTCCAACCCCCGCTTACCATGAACGCCACGCCAAGCCCGTTTGGTTGGGTGGGTCGAATGACATCGAGCATCAGCGGCTTTTCACCTCGTTGGCCGTACACGATGCCATTGGTACGATCGACCGTAGGATTTAGATACCACCAACCGGTACCGACGAGAGCCGCGGCCAACGCAACGATTGAAACCGACCCAATTATCGCGAACCGTAACCAGCGAGGGAGCCTACGCCAGATGCTTTTTGTTTGTGCGGGATCTTCCATTGGGAGGTGCCTTGAATTAAGTGGGGGGGAGCGGCTTGTTTAGGGCGTCTTACTTTTTCTGTTCGCAAGAGTGTTCTGCGGGAGGATGTCGTGGCCGCCACCGCTAACGATTGGCTACTTTTGGGCGAACAATTCTTCGGAGCCTTCCATCACGGGGACGACGACGATGCCGCCTTCGGTCACGGTGAAACCTCGTCGTCGGTCGAGGTCGAGGTCGACGCCCACTTCGGCTCCGTCGGGGATGTGTACGTACTTGTCGATAATCGCTCGGCGTACGATCGCGCCTTTTCCTACGCGAACTCCGCGGAAGAGGATCGATTCGCTCACCTCGGCCCACTCTTCAATGCGCACGTTGGGGCCCACGATGCTGCCTGTTACTTTGCCGCCTGAGACAATTGTGCCAGCGCCGACGATACTATCGTGGGCTGCTCCGCGACGTCCTTCGTCTTCGTCGAACACAAATTTTGGCGGAGGCAAGTTCGGCTGGTCGGTGCGTATGGGCCAGTGGTAATCGTAGAGGTTTAACAAAGGGTGGACGCTGGTTAGTTCGATGTTCGCTTCGTAATAGGCATCTAGCGTGCCGACGTCTCGCCAGTAGGCGTCGTTTTTTCGATTTTCGTCGAGAAATGGATACGCCATTAAGTGGTGGGTGTGAATAAGCGACGGGATGATATTGCCGCCGAAGTCGTGGGCGCTGTCGGGCAGGGTCGCATCTTGGCACAATTGATCGAATAAAAAATGGGCATTGAAAACGTAAATCCCCATCGACGCCAAACAACTATTGTCGTTGCCCGGCATAGTTTTTGGTTCGGTAGGCTTTTCGTCGAACCCGATCACTCGATTGTTCTCGTCCGTCTGCATGACGCCAAAGCTGCGAGCTTCGTCTTTGCTCACGCGCAGTGCGCCAATCGTCAGGTCGGCCTTGTTCTCGATGTGAGCGTCGACCATCTTGCTGTAGTCCATTTTATAGATATGGTCACCAGCAAGAATCACGACGTACTCGGGGCGTTCTTTTTCGAGCGTGTAGATATTTTGATAAACGGCGTCCGCGGTGCCCTGGTACCACTGCTCGTCGATCCGTTGCTGCGGTGGCACGACGTCGATAAACTCGCCCAACTCGCGGCTGAGCAGATCGCGCCAGCCGGTATTGATGTGGCGATCGAGACTCATCGCCTTGTATTGGGTGAGTACCAGAATTTTGCGAATTCCGCTGTTGATACAGTTCGACAGCGTGAAGTCGATGATGCGGTAATTGCCGCCAAAATGAACCGCCGGTTTCGCGCGATCGCGCGTTAACGGCTCGAGCCTCGAGCCTTTGCCGCCTGCAAGAACTACCGCCAAAACGTCTTTCATCGGCCTGCTTTCCTCCTTGGTGCCCACATCGCCCGGTTGTTACTCCGCCTGCAATTTTAGTGGGTTGTTGCGTCGAAGCAAAGCACGGTTATCGCAGTTACAAGGCTTTTCATTTTTTTACAATGCGAAGCATAGTGAATTCACTAGCCCGACGCGTTAGCGAGGGAAATCGCGAGTAATCCCTTGCTAACGCGTCGGGCTAGTGTTTCATGTACCTTGCCTGGCTTAAAAAAACGGAAAAGCTCTGATCGCAATTAAGGGTGCTTTTGGGCACTCAGGGGGGGGGCTTGGACTGCGTGGCAGTCCGGCTGGTGCTTTGTGCTTGCTGATAAATCTCTGTGTAGGCGTTAGCTGCGGTTGTGGGCGAAAATCTCTGGGACGCCCATTTTTCGGCGGCGGTTGTAATTTTGGACGTGTGGGCCTTGTCGTTTAGCAGCCGTTGGGTCTGTCGGGCGCAACCCGCACGGCTTCCCACAGGGAAAAGATGGCCTGTGTGGCCCTCGTCGATCACCTCGCGGTGTACCGGCACATCGGAGGCCACCACCGGCACCCCGGCCGCCATCGCTTCGAGCATCACGCCGGCGAGCGTCGTCTCTTCGCCCGGCTGCCAGAGTACCTCTACGTGCTTTAGTTGCTCGAGCATATCCGCGCGGTAACCCAAAAAATCTACCGCTTCTGCTTCAGAAACCAATCGGACGTAACGTTCCAGCCGATGTCGATCGGGCCCATCGCCAAAAATTACCAGTCGTACCCGTTCTTCCAAAGTGCGCACTAGCTCGAAACACCAGATGGCATCTTCGATTCGCTTGCTACGCACCAGCGGCCCTGCTATCGCAATCAACTGGGTGTCTGTCGAGACTCCCAACTCGGCTAAAAACTGCTCTCGCGACCCCTCGCTTGCGGTCGGCCCAGCGACGCTTAACGGGATTACGGTTGTCGTTTCCTCGGGAAATCCGTGCGTCCGGCAATCTTGCTCGACTCGACGACTGGGCACCACCGTCCGCGCGGCATGGCCCCAATAGGCTTTTCGACATGCGTTCCACAATGTGCTGCGTGGTGCTTCAAACAGGGTTGAAACCAGTGGGCATGCCTCCTCTGAACGAACTGCAAGCCCGTAGTTGAGGGCTGTCTCGCCCCAAGTATGAATCAGATCGGGTCCGGTCGCCTGCCATTCTTGCGACAAACGCCAAGCGGCGATTGGGTCTGCGACCCATCGGCGATGCAGCACGCAACACTCGACCGGCAACGCCTCGAACGCTGCGCGTACTTCGGCGTCAGCCGAAAGGGCAACGACGCGCACTTGGTAGCCGGCAGCTAGCTGCTGCTGGACCAACAAACGTAGCTGCCGGGTTTCGCCGTAGCCATTGAGTTCGGCAATCAGGTGAAGAATCTGCAACGGCATGGGGGGGATGTTTGATGTGGGATGTTTGATTTATGATCTGGGGAGCTGTTAGCGATTAGCTTTTAGCTTTTCGTCCGATAACGATAAAACGTAGCCTACCAAAGCTAATGGCTAACCGCTAATCGCTTGGCTTTCACTTCAGGACGATTGCAAAGTCGCTGTGGGAGGCGTCTCCCACAGTCACAGATCGCCTACTATACGCCTTACCCTCGAAATCAACGATGACTGCACAATTTGGTAACTGGACCTCTGAAATCGTTGCCGGTCATCGGTGCGACCTGTTTGAGCCTGATCGTCCCTCGGAACATGGGTTCACTGTGCTTTACCTGCACGGGTTGCAAGCGGGGCGACTGGGTTACCACGAGCCGATTGTCGAGCAGTTCGAGCGTCACGGTCTGCGGGTCATCTCGCCCAAAGCCGAGCATAGCTGGTGGGCTGACCGTATCTGTACTCGATTCGACCCCGATATTTCAGCCGAGCGGTATTTACTTGAGCATGTACTGCCGTTTGTCGAATCGCATTGGGATTGCAAGCCGCCGCAACTGGCGTTGATGGGTGCCAGCATGGGCGGCCAAGGCGTGTTGCGATTGGCCTACAAGCACCCCAATCTCTTTCCGGTCTTGGCGGCCATCTTTCCGTCGATCGATTTTCAGATTCGCATCGAAGAAGGCGACCCGGTGTTGTCGCAGATGTATCGCGATGCAGAAGACGCCCGCCAAGACACGGCCACCTTGCACATCCATCCACTGAATTGGCCCCGCCATCAATGGTTTTGCTGCGATCCTGTGGATTACCGATGGCACAACTCAGCCGATCGGCTGCGTATGAAACTCTACTCGCTCGGGGTTCCGCATGAGTGTGACCTGGAAACCTCAGCCGGGGGGCACAGTTGGGCGTATTTTGGGCACATGGCCGAAGCGGCTGTTGGCTTTGTTGCCGAACGGCTTGAGCAAGAACGATTGCGGGTGGTTTGAAAGCCGGGGAGTTACAACCCCTTGGCTTTGGTGCTGCTGAGTGAGGTGAGATGGCGCACCAGTTAGGACCGTTCGAGAAATAATTGTCTGATCTGCAGAGCAAGGAAGGGATTTGTCATTCAGCAGTTCCAAGTTGGGTGTGCCTGATAGTATCGGACGCAAGCCTTTTACGCCAAAGGCGTTTCACATCGTAGCCCAGGGTCGCCGCGCAGCGGCGCACCCTGGGTTGCAGGTCTCCGAAACCCCAACCCTGAAAGGGTTGTACAATCATCGTACGATCAAAAGAATCGCCTGGAAAACGTGACGTTTCAACTTGTGGAACCCTTTCAGGGTTCTCTTATTTCTACGAACGATTACCCAGGGTGGCGCGGCTTCGCCGCTTACCCTGGGCTACGATGTGCAACCCCTTCGGGGTATTCGCCTTATGGCGAGTCGTCTGCTTGGACCAGACTTGGAACTGCTGAATGACAAATGCTTTGCCCCAACTCCTTGGGCGACACTAATTTCTCGTAGGTTCCTTAGCGGCTTCCGGGACGTCCTGGTCTTGGCGGTTGTCGGCCGAGATCGGTTTGGTTGAAACTTCCGCCGGTGAGGCCTTCTCCCCAGACTCTTCCTGTCGACTGATCGTAATATAGCCTTTGGAGGGATACCTCTTGGGGAAGTGCGCCCACGTATTCTTGGCGGGTTAATGTCGCCGGTCGACGGCCATCGCCTTCTAGTACAAACATTGTTTTCTGTTGATCGAAACGAGCCCGGTGCGCGCGGGCATTGAACAAACCCTGCGTGCCCAAGCTACCGTCGATGATTACATTTCCCTCAACCGACAGTTCCACGGGGCCAAACTTCGACGTGGGATCGGGTCGCGCATTGGGACTTTTGGCAACGACTAGTTTTTCGCCAGAAATGACGATCGTCTCTGGCCCGGGATCGTTCTGCACCGAGATCGCTAGGCGCTGCTCCCAGGCATCTACGGGGCCGTAGATTGTCTTGGTATCGCCAAAGAACTCGATTTTTTGGCGATTTAGATTGCCTCGTACTCCGCGTTGGAATTCGACATGTAGAAATCGTAGTCGCTGCACCGCGCGTCGTGGCACAACCGGCTTGCTCGGCCCAATGGCGGCAAAGTTGTTTGCGCTGTCGGACAGGTGAACCGACTCTAGCCAGCCAGGGCCGACGCCGCTTAACTCTCCCGTCCGTTGATCGACAACAAACGACTGCAACTGCATTTTCTGTACAGAAGTAAGCCCTTGTTGATCGCGTTGGGTGAATTCGGCATTCACGCCCCCGCGACATTCGAGCTGTGCTAACTCCACCCGTTGTTGCTGCGTTGCGCCATCAAACTGTACGGGTGCCGTCAGTCGGAGAATTAGCTGTTCGGTTTGGAACGAACCTTCGTTGGTACTGCCCACCACGCGGCCATGAAAGGTGATCACATCTCGCTCGAGCACCATGCCACCTTGCCAGCGAACCACCAAAAACTGTGGGCCGGGCAGCGGCTTGCCGGCCAAATCTTGCTTCATCGGCAATCGTAGTTCGCCAGGCGTGTTGATCGAAGCACGGCTGGCGGCTCGATTTACATTTAGCTGCTGAGCCTGAATCGACATGTCGGCTGCGGTAATGGTGGCGTATGGCTGGCCGACGAGCGAAATCTCGGCCGAGAGCGTGTCGGCATTCTCTACCCGTACATGATCGCCCTGTACAACCATCGGTTCGCTGCCGTCGTTCACGGGAGTTGTCTCGCGTAATACAACATTCCCGTCTACATCGATGGCCGTCACTTCGGGACGCCGCTCGCGTACCGTGAGTAGCACCTCAAGTTGATCGCCCTTGATGTCATACATTCGCGAACGATTGTTCGCGCGCCGACCGAGCATCGGCCTCTTCGTTCGCGGATTGTTTCCGTCAGGCTGTCCTAACACCAAACCACTGGGGGCATAATCGATACGCACCTCCATCTTGTTCACTTTGCCCTGCAATTCAGCCGAGTTGATCTCGACCAATCCGCTGGCCTCGATGCGTTGGGGCACGACATCGGCGGGCAGCAAGTCGTCTTCGCTGCCGTCGGCGGCCCGTTCGCGCAAATACACTCGCAAATAGTTCGCCCAGAGCTGACCCAGCCCCGCCATTTCGAGACGCGGTCGCCCATGGAGTGACAGGACCGGCTGGCCGTCAATGCGTTGAAGCTGCATCTTTTCGGTCCAGCGTACATTAAAAGGTTCCTGGCTATTGCTTTCGGATTTGCCACGAATCCAACCGCTGCCTGCCGCCAGTAGCGTGCCTACTCGCTGGGCTGAATCGGCTGGCGGGGCCTGATATTGCAACATGGGGGCACGCGCTTCGTTGCCTTGGTAGACAAGCTTTACTTCGCTGTTGCTGCTGCTTGTGAAGGTGATTCGCCTAGCCCCCACCTCGATTCGCATCAAGAGGCACCGGGCCATTGCCTGATGCGATTCGGCATCGAGTCTGACCGGCATCTGCTCTGTCCCGATCATTTCGATCAACGCAGGGTGCAACTTGCCCGGCCCTTGCGATCTGGCGCCCACCGCATTGATGTTCACCGTTCGATCGACGGTCGGCCCCACCGTGTCTTGTTCGCCTGCGAAGTAAAGGTTCAGCCGGTCGCCTACTAGCTGATCTCGCTCTCCGGTGTCGTGCACCTGAAGGAGTTTTACGTCTTTGTCGAACGAGGCCACTTGATGGGTAAAGTCGAAAGTAAACGGCCCCTGGCTCGTCACGGTTACCGGGGTATTCGGCGAGCTGACATTGCCCATCCCTTCGAGCAACTGCCCTTCGCTGGGAGCAAGTTGGGCCTCGACTTCGTGCATAATCTTGAGCGTATCGACCCCGCCAATGCTCGGCCCTGCTGTCCCCGATTTCGCGCGTTCCACAGCTACCAGTCGTATTTCTAGCCGGCGCCCACGTCCTCGGTGCGCGCCTAGCTGCATCTCGACCAGTGCGTCGGTACGAATCATGTCTGAATCCATGTACAGATCGCGAGTCTTCAGCGTTAAATCGTCTTGGGGGCCCGGCTCGCGCATGTCGCTGCGTACCGTGATTTCGCCGAGTAGCTTTCCCCATTGAAACTTGCCGATACCGCCCAACCCGGGGCGAAACTCTTCGTCCATTTGCAATACGGCCCCGTGCGGCGCTTCGAGTACGATCGCATCGCGTGGGGCAGGCTCGCCCTGGATTCGCTCGGTGGGGAAGAACAGGATCACACATCGGTTGACCCGTAGCTGGCCGTTATCTTTGGGCTGATAATCGTCTAACACGATGATCGCCTTGCCGCTCTCAAACGTCTTGGGCGGGCTGGTTAACGTCCAATGGTCGGGCGGGAAGTATGCTGCAAACAACCCGCGATTGCGGTGCAACACTTGTCGCGCCTCAATCCGCTGTTGTTCAGTAGCCACCACGTTGGGCGTATCGGCGACCAGCGAAGGCTCGACAAACGGCACAACCGCCAACACATACAGTTGGTATGTCACCGCCGTGATGGCAAAGGCAATCGCGGCATGGGTGAGGCGGGTTAGCATGGAAGGAGTGCGGAATTCGGAGTGGGGATTGCGGAATTTTTTTCGTATCGTCGTGGGCGACGGGGCTAACTTTGGTATCGACGTAGGGCGGGTTCCCAGCGGTCGGTGTTTTTTAGTATTAGTTCGATCACTTCTCGTAGTGCTCCGTGGCCCCCGGCAATGCTGGTCGTGTAGTCAGACGCTTGGCGGACTTCCTCGGCTGCGTCAGCGACGGCTACCCCTAGGCCGACACTTCGTATTGGTGCCAAGTCGGGCAGATCGTCGCCGACGTAACAAACTTGCGCCAGTTCAAGCTCTAGTTCGTTGCAAATCGACTTCACCACACCCAACTTGTCATCGACCCTTTGCCGCACGATTTCGATGTCGAGTTCGGCAGCGCGTAGTTTGACGATCTGTGAGCTTCGGCCTGTGACGATGCCAAACTGCCCGCCCGTTTGTTGCCACACACGGATGCCTTGCCCGTCGCGGATGTGAAATTGTTTGGATTCTATCCCTTGGTTGTCGAAAATTACTCGACCATCGGTCATGACTCCGTCGACATCGCTAAGGATCAAACGAATCTTCGCACATTGTTCAGCAAAATTCATATTCGGCAATTGACGGGCAATGCTCGCTTAGGAACGGGTCATCAACAACTTCGGTACTTCCTGTGAAATTTCACCACGGTGTCACGGAGGACACGGAGTATTTTGAATTGAAAGAACGCCGAATCATACCCTACTTGAAATTGGACAGAGTGGCTGTTTTCTCAGTGTCCTCTGTGACTCCGTGGTGAATTTAATCTTTTAGTACGACGGGTAGATTCGCATTTTATGTACCCGGCTATCTGATGGCGCATCCCCTTCCGATTCGGGCATCATCGCCAGCACATCGGTCACGTCGATGATGCCCAGCGGTGCCCCGTTGGCATCGACCACCGGCAGCTCGCTGATTTTCATTTCTTCTAAGATCGCCACGGCTGCGCTCATCTTTGCGCCTGCGTTGATCGTCGTAGGCGACGTTTTCATCACTTCGCATATTGGCCGGTCGAGAGCCGCGTCGTTGCGTGCTTCGATCAATCGTGCTAAATCGCTATCGGTAAATAGGCCCGTCAGTTGGCCCTTGCTGTCGGTAAGCAAGATCGCCCCGGGCCGACGTCCCGGCTTGGTGCAAGCAACCAGCACTTGCCGGATCGTTTCTTTGTCGTGGGCCATGCGACATTCGTCGAGCGGGCGCATGTGGTCTTCGACATGGCTCAGCTTCCGCCCGAGCGAGCCGCCTGGGTGATTTAGCGCAAAGTCTTCAGCCCGAAAGTTTTGCAATCGGCTCACCACCAACGCCAAGGCATCGCCGACGGCCAGCATCGCGGTGGTACTTGTGCTCGGCGCAAGCCCCAACGCACAGGCCTCGGCCAAGTCGCCCAGCTCGATAGTGATGTCCGCCTTTTTGCCAAGTGTGCTGTGAATGCTCGAACTAATCGCAATCAGCGGCACGCCCAGCCGGCTGAGCGAAGGCAGTAGGTCGACCACTTCGCCCGTCTCGCCACTTTGCGAGAGTACCAACACCACATCTCCCTGATGCACGCGGCCCAAGTCGCCGTGCCGCGCCTCGGCGGGATGCAAAAAATTCGCTCGCGTGCCGGTCGACGAAAAGGTGGCGGCCAGTTTTTGGCCAATCAGCCCGGCCTTACCCATGCCGGTCACAATCAGATTGCCACGCAACTGTCGCAACAAGCAGACCGCTCGATAAAAGTTGTTGTCGAGCTTGCCCACCAGGCCAGCAATTGCGCGCGATTCGACGCCAATCACCTCTCGGCCAAGGCACAAGACCTCGTCTTTGGTAGAAGTTGAATCATCGAATTGCAAACTGCGAGCTGGCTGAGCACTCATCGAACCGTTCTCCTTGGCGCGAACGAGGTGTGGAAGAGAGGGGCGAATTGTAATCACCCCGCCCTACCGACACAACGTGGCTTCGGCCAAGGAAGTCGCAATGCTAGCAATCACAGCTTCGCGAGCTTCAAGGCAGCATGGTTACGCGCTTGCCAAATTACGAAAAGGCCAACAGCGAACGGCATCAACCACTGGAGTAGCTGCGCCTGTGCTGGCCCTCCGCCGATGCCATGCCCGCAGTACCAACGAAAGATGTGCGTTGGGGAAAGGCTAAAATTCAAACTGATAACCCCCATTACTTGTTCGCAGTCGATCCACGTACGAGGCAACCCAGCCAGAACCGCTACAACGAAACAACTGGCAAGAGCCCAAGGCCAGCCCAATCCGGAACGATAGGCAAGCCTTGCAAATAGTACAGCGCATAGCGACGGCACTGTGACCAGCATCGCAAACCACACCACCCAAAATTGCCCAACTTTCGACATTGCAACGTAAGCGTCAGCATATAGCGGGGTGAATAACCACGGTGCCACGAAAGAGATCGCATACAGGGAAATACCTATGGCTGCCCAAGTTCCAACTACGGTGAGCGGCGCTCCGAGGATAAAAGTCAGCAATGGCCAACGACCGCACCAGTGGCGGCGTTGGTATTCGTGGACGGCCTTTTTGACCAATGTTTTTTGGTCGCCCAGGCGGCTACTTGCTTTGGTGAGAGCTGTCGGCTTGTCCATGCCTGCGGTGGTGAGTTCCTCGACCAAATCGCGGTGATGGTCGGCTAACTCTGCCGCTGCTCGTTCGGCATATTCAGAGGGTAGGCCCCGTTGTGCTAGCCCTGTCGCCATGCTGTCATGCAGTTCTTGCGTGTTCATACTTGCCTCCGTGCAAGATGCGGCCCACGGAGTCGACGATCTGCGACCAGTGTGCCTGGGATTGGGCCTTCTGCTTGTGGCCCGACGTGGTGACACGGTAAACAACGCGCTGGCGACCACCGACGTCCAGCCGTCGCGAGGCGAGGTCGCCCCGTTCTTCTAGCTTGTGTAGCAGCGGATAGATGCAACCTTCGCCAAATTGCAATGTGCCGTTGCTTTCGGCTTGGATTGCTTGCACCAGTTCGTAGCCGTACATCGGCCTTTGGCTCAAAAGTTCGAGCACCACGAGTTCTGGTACACCGTTTAGGAAGTCGGGATTGGTTCGTCGTTTGGTCATGATGCGAGACAATACCTTTTGGTTTGAGGTATACCAATAGCAATCGGTAATTTTCCCGAACAACTTGAAAACTATCTGTTGCGATTTTCTAGACTCGCGAATCGATCCCCAGCCGGACCGCCACGCGGTCCAAGGGGCCCCGGAGGCAAGTATGCCTCCGGCTAGCACGTCTTGCCTTTTTCTGTTCGCAAAAGCGTTCTGCAGGATGATGTCGTGGCCGACACCGCTAACGAATCCACTTTGGGCTCAAGAAATCCTCGAGAGCGTAAATTGGTACGTTGCTCTAATGCGAGAAAGGCCGAACGCTAATGGCTGCGATTGGCGCATAAAAAATGCTCCCAGAAAAGCACACGTCCCAGGGGGGCAAAGGACGTTGTTACTTTTCCGGGAGCGATTGGACGAAAGCAGTGACGCTTGCGTGCCGTCGGTCGCACAGATGTGTCGGGCTATGCGACCGGGGGAGTGTGTCGTAGCGGATGGGTGGCTTCCGTGCCTAC
The DNA here is from genome assembly GCA_013152205.1 of Planctomycetota bacterium. Classification (GTDB taxonomy): domain Bacteria; phylum Planctomycetota; class Planctomycetia; order Pirellulales; family Lacipirellulaceae; genus Bythopirellula. The sequence goes on along the minus strand of JAADGV010000048.1, from coordinate 682 downwards.
TCCAACCGCTGCGGGATCGACTCATTCGTTTGACTAAGTCGACCCAACCACATGGTTCCGGTCTCGGTGTTGTTTCCTTGCAGCGGTTAAGTATCAGGTCTGCCGTTGGGCTGCAATAGTAAAGAAGGTGCCGTCAGATTTTTTTACTGAGCGTGCTTGGCTTCCTTGCCTTTGCGATGTTCGGCAGCGTGTTGTTCGTTCGTGGGTGGGGAGAATACGTGAGGGTTCAAACTTGGTCAAGGCCGGATTCACCAGCAGGTGAAAAAATTTCTTTCGGTCGCTATCACTGTTATTTCTTGAGCACTGTTCGTCTGTTTAGTGCTTTGATGTGAACGCTGGATTTCGCTTGTGTATGGTCTGCGCCAGACACCAAAATGTGGTAGAAGCGAGTCGAAAAAATGCTAGCACTTGACTGCTTGATAGCGAGCACGTTGCGTCCAGGTACTTCGAACCGAAACGCTCGGGGCACGAAAAAAAGAGCCCGCGAATTGCGCGAATGGACGCGAAAACTCTTTAGGCAACCTCCGGTAATTGAGTTATTTATCTTTTTAAGGATTAGCTGCACGTGTCGTCTTATTGGGATGTTGGTAGGATATCGTTGGCACTCACAATGCCTCGCCATTACCTTCTGTTTTCCGCTCAATCTTAGGATCCAACATGCCGTTCAAATCGTTTTTCGACC
>JAADGV010000100.1 GCA_013152205.1 Planctomycetota bacterium | reverse complement strand
GGGTAAGCGGCGAAGCCGCGCCACCCTGGGTAATCGTTCGTAGAAATAAAAGAACCCTGAAAGGGTTCTACAAGTTGAAACATTACGTTTTTCAGGCATTTTTTGATTGCACGACGATTGTGCAACCCTTTCAGGGTTGAGGTTTTCGGAGACCCGCAACCCAGGGTGCGCCGCTGCGCGGCGACCCTGGGCTACGGTGTGAAACGCCTTTGGCGTAAAAGGCTTGCGCCCGGTACTATCAACACCCAACTTAAAACTACTGCCATTTGGTCATCTGCTTCCCTCACATCTTTCCTTTTCCCATCTCCAATGCCCAATGACAAATAACTATTGAAAAATCCCTTCGTTGCTCTGCAAATTACGACCATCATTTCTCGAACGGCTCATAAAAAAAACCGGCTCGGCCCATCAGGGACCGAACCGGTTTGTGTTATCTTCTTTCGCTAACCGTCAGCTTACCGGAGTAAGGCCAAAACGTTCTGCGGATTCTGGTTGGCAATCTGAAGCACTGTGGTGCCCGACTGCACGAGAATCTGCGACCGTGTCAACGCAGCCGATTCGGCAGCGAAGTCAGCATCGCGGATCGAGCTCTCAGCTTCGGATAGGTTCACCAAGGTGTCGTTCAAGGCTCGCTTATTGGTCTCGAGCGTCGTTCGTTGGAATGCACCGAGTCGACCACGAAGCGAGGTGACCTGATCGATCGCCTCTTCGACGATCTTCGCTGCCGTATCGAGGTCGTTACTCGTCAAGTCCGAGCTACCACCGGTGCCTAACTGGAACAGTTTACCGCTCACACCACCCAGTCGGGCCGTGTTCACACTGCCGATACCCAACCGAGCTTGCTGGTTGGAGACCACGTCGGGGCCTAGTTGGAACAATGCCCCACCACCCGTGACCGTAAAGGCTGCGGAGCCTGTAAAGTCTGCGGCAAGCGTTGCACTAAGATCGAGCGTCGCGGTGTTGATCGACAGCTCGTTTCCTTTGCCCGTGGCTGTTACGCCATTGATGCTAGCAACGATGTCCGTGCCATCATCGCGGGCATCGGTGATTAGGCTGGCACCGTCAGTGATCGCGGTAAGGTCCACGAAAGCCGACGAGCCGTAAGCAGACGACGTCAGGTCGAGTGTGGTCGCCGTAGTACCGTTTACCGTGGCAATTACGCCCGTTGCATCGCTAACCAGGTTGATACCTGTCACCAACTCGGCAATGCTCGTGCCAGCACCAAAGCTCAGCACTTCCGATCCATCGGTTCCACCCAACTCAATGACAATTTCTTGGGCAAGACCACCGCTGGCAGTGACACCGGCAGTTGTCGCACCAATAGCGGTTACTGTCGGATCACTGTTAAGGGTATTTGAAGAAATGTGCGCGGCGGCTGTACTACCAGCAGTGGTTACTGTGGTTGTGAAATCGGTAGTGCCGATTTCAGCCTCAATTGCGGCTTCAATCTCGGCAAACGTGGCACCCGCCGTACTATCAACTGCAATCGTCAAGGTCCCTGCAGCGTCGGTAGCCGTAACACCAGCGCCTACTGCACCTGTGTCATCAAAAACTATCGTCCGATTAAACGCGGCTCCGTTTGAAGTAGCTGCAATCGTGATTTGAGTGTCTACCTCGGTGACTGCCGTAACTGCGGTAACTTCGGTAACACCACCAGCCAAGGCACCTGTCACTCCATTGTCGCCAGCGTTAAATGCGGTGGCACCAGCACCCGTTGTCAATACTGCAGCCAAATCAGCGCCAGCAGTGCCCCCACCATCATAGGCATTGATCGCAGCAAGGGTTTGGGTAAGAGTAGAGGTGCCCGATTCAACACCGATTGTCAGCGTAGTACCAACCAAAACAGCTGTCTGCAGTCGCTGTGTCGGCAAAAGCGATAGTGATGTTACCATCCGCTCCTGCGAGATCTTGTCCTGTTATTGCAGTAACATCAATCGTGGCACTAGCATTCGTTAAGTCAATCGTGGTACCGTCGGTTGCCGTATTCGCCAAGACTTCGGTAACGCCTGTAACTCCGGCGACGGCAGCCGTCGTGAAGTCAAGTTCACCATCTGAAGCAGTTACGCCCGCGACCGCACCTGGAACGCTTGCAACCTGGACCAAAGCTTGAGTCGCGGAGGTAGAAACATTAATATCGACAGCGACCGAACCTGTGCTGCCAAGGTTGGCCTGATCGATCTGTAGGTCGGAAATATTGCCGAAGCCTGTGCCAGCGGTCGTCAGGAAGTCGAGGCTACCGTCAAGCAGACGACGACCTTGGAACGTCGTGGTCTGAGCGATTCGGTTCAAGGCTTCCAGCGAAGAGTCGAGCTGCAACTGATTAGCAGCAAGCTGCTCGTCGGAGAGGGCACCCGTGTTGGCACTCTCGGTGACCAAACCACGGATATCGTTCAGCAGCGAGCTGACCTGTCCCAACGCCGAGTCGGCGGTGGCAATCACTTGGTTGGCACGATCGGTATTGCTGATCGCACGGCGGATTGCGGTAATATCGGACCGCAAGTTTTCGCTAGCAATCAAACCGGCAGGATCGTCCTTACCCGTGTTGATTCGCAAACCAGTGCTTAACCGGGTCAAGGCTTGGTTCAAGCTTGCATTCGACCGACCCAACGTATTTTGGGCAACCAGCGAGCTTACATTTGTGTTAATTCGTGTCATTGTTCAAACACCCCTGTTAAAAAAACCAGTTTTCTACGGAAGACCGGATCTGGGGAGTCCGACGACTCCGGCCCTTCACATGTTTCATCACACGGCGCCGAGGACACTCCCTCGCTAGTAAACTTCACCGTTGTCCTATCGTTGGTGACGGCCCTCGGCATCCATCTCGCCCCGCCCTGTTGTTGGTTGTCCGAAAAAATCGGCTAAGCAACTCTAGGACGCTTTTCGAGCAGTGCATCAGAAAACTGATAAACGCTTACTCCGACTGGCGGACCGTCTAAGGGCTGATATCGTCTTGGTAAAATGGGTGCTTTAGATGGAACCGTGCTTTTCTCATGGAATTTGAGACAAATTGCATCCACGCTATACCCAGCCAGCACTGCCAGCAAAGTCGATACCCGATAGCGCCCCGACGCTGACCAAAGGCTTTGAAAAGAAAGCCAGAAAAGACGTGGCAGCTTGCCCTCGTGTTCTGCCGCAGTTCAATTTTCGGATTAGCCCCGGTTAAGGCAGGAAAAACCATGGCTAGCGCCAAAGCGGCTAATTTGCTCAACTCGAAAATCAAGCTGCGACGCTATCCTAAGTCTGTTCGCTGGCCCCGGCGTTGGGGCCTAACAGCTTGGCATCGTGCGGTTTGAGCAGCGCCGCTTGGCGATTTTCGCGCTGGATCGCCTCATAGACTTCCTGGCGATGCACGGGGATCTCTTTCGGCGCTTCGATGCCCAGCTTCACCTTGTCCCCCCGGACGTCGACGATGGTTATGACGACATTGTCGCCTATGATAATGCTCTCGTCGCGTTGTCTCGACAGAACCAACATCTTACACTCCTCGCCACACACGGGGGCAAACGCCGCCATCGTGAAGGGATTTTATGGGTTGTTCGGGGGGGGAATCTAAAAGCTCAACTCGACCTAACGCCGCTCGCTGCCAACTTTGCTACATCGCTACGCTGCTTACGCCGTCCGCCGCAGTGGGACCGTTGGCGAAGAAAGCGGAAACTGCACTGGGTACGAATCCTTGGCAACCACTTGGCAACCACGTCGATTTTCGACATTGATTACTAGCGGGGCACGTAAATTCAGTGTGAGACCACTCGACTGCCGACTGGCAATCACAGCAACTTCGGCATCGCGCTCGGTTGCAAGTTCAAGAGTCCGCAAATCGCTACGATCGACACGAAGCTGATAATCCGACACAAATCGTCTTGGACTCACAATGCCCATCGCGATATGTCCATGATCGAGACTCTGCAACCAACCCAAGGCCAGATTGTCAGAATCGGTTAGCACGACCCAACGTCGGCAATCCTCGAGCCCGATCAGCCCTTGGTCGAAATACAGTTCGTCTTGCGGAGGGACCGATAGCGTCCCAAAACGGGTTGTTAAGACATCCATTTGCCTACCCACGCCTTCCATGACTTGCTTACAGCTATGCCTTATCCATAATCTAGCGCTAATTACCAAAATGCGTGCCCGTCACTCCGACTGCAAATCGCAGAGAAAACGATAGGCACGCGTTTGTGCAATTGGCACTCAGGCACGTACGTCGGCTGTCGGCGCTACAAGCGCATCAATTACCGACTCCTGGGTAGTATCGACGGCGGGGGGATAGGAAAGCCAGTAAATCTGGCTAAATGAAGTTGAGTAGTGTGAGCTGCAACAGATTGGCTGACACTCTCAGCGAAGCCTCGAGCGAAACCTGCCGGGAAGTAAGTTCCGAGATCGCCTCGACCAAATCAACGTCGATTTCTTCAGACAGGGCCGAGCGAAGCTGGATCTCCTCGCTTTGCAGGCTAAGAAGCGTTAGATCGAGACCGCGCCCGCGAGCCCCCACCTCGGCCCGAGCAGAAGTGACCCGATCGATATCATCGTCGATCTTGGCCGCAGCACGCGTAATCGCAGGAAGGTCGTTGGCTTCCAAAGCATCTCGAAGGCTGATGAGCGTGTTAAAGACACTCTCGGTTTCTAGATAGTTGCGATCTTCGCCGGTGAGAGTGTTGGTAGTTGTTGAATTGGTGGTTTGACCCTTGGGTACGAGCCCCAAAAATTCTGCCGTCTGACTGTTTCCGACCCCGGCTACCGTCAAAGGACCGCCGCCACCGGTCGTATCGATCAATTCGATGCCATTGCCACTCGCTGCCAACTGGGCCGTTACGTTCACCGAGGCCAAAGCGTTGTTGATCTGGGTGAGGGCATCTCCAACAGTATTCGAGGTACTTAGATCAACACTGAATGTTTGGCCATTCTTTGCCGTGATCGTAAAATCTGTGTAGCTGGCATCACTGCCAACAACCGTGTTTGTCAAACTCTCGAATTGTGTCGAGCTATCGTTGGGAATAAGCCCCAAGTATTTCGCGGCGAGACTCCCTGTCTCTTGGACGATGGTAAATTGCTCGGCCCCAGCAACACTATTGTCGACCAATTGCACCACCGTCACATTGCCGGTTGAGACTGCCGACGCGGTTACGCTTGCACCAGTGGCGGCATTAATCGCATCAATCACGTCGCTAATAGAACTAGCGCCACTCAAATCGATATTGAATTCCTGGTTGTCGATCGTGCGAATCGTAATATCATTGCCATCAGTCGTCGGCAACTCGAAACCGCCAAACGTCGGCACCCCTACCCCATAGTTCAACTCGTTCAAAGTCGTATTCGCATTGAACGTACGGATGCCCAACTGAGTCGCCGTCTGCCCGCCGTCAAGTTCGCCAATCTGAAGTGGATTGCCGCTCAAGCGCGAACGTACGTTGATCCCTGTGCTGTCGGCGTTAATCTCTGCCACCAGCCCTGCATCAGAACTGTTGATCGTGTTTAGCAAGTCCTCGACAGTTTCTGCCGAACCAAACCGGATGTCATAGGTCTCGCCACCATTGACCACGCGAATGCCTGACGTCTGATCGAACGCAACGCCTGAACCTCCCGAGGTTATCGCGGGATTCGCGTTCAAATTGACCAAGCCAGTACCCGCTGCCGACGAAGAAGTCGAATCCGACAGATCGGCGACCGCCGAGAATGTTCCTTCGGTATTGATTGCTGAAATCACATCGTTCGCGGTCGACGACCCCGGGGCAATCCGCACATAAAGCGTTTTGGCAGCCCCCCCACTATTGCCCGTGTTTCCTTGAACAATCCCAATCTCGCTGGCATCGATCGTTGCAGCTGGGTCGAATACCCCTTCCACACTATTGTCATGTACCGCCGTAAAAACACCCGTCAACGCAATCTCGTCGATCACCGTCTGTGCGGTGGTGGCTCCGGTGTTATCAACGGCAATTGTTAGAACCTTTGTAACCGCATCGTAACTGACAGCCGCTGCATCGCCGATGGCTCCACCATCCGTAATGTTGATCTGAACATTATTGGTTGCCACGCCTGGAACCACTGCGGTAACAATAAGGTCGTTTCCAAGCCCCGAGAATGTCAACGCCGCGCTGGAAGATCGCGCGCTGGCATCGTATTCGGCAATCTCGTTACCCGAGGAAAGCCCCGACTGAGCCGTAAGCAAACCGTCGTTCACAAATTGGACCGACACGCCATTCAAATCAACCCCGTTCACACCTGCCGTGAGCAGAATATCGGCGTTGTCACCCGATGCCCCCGACTCGATAACCGTACGTGCCTTCGAACCCAAAATATTATCGAGCGAGGTCGTTCTCAATAATTTGGGATCGAGGTCATCACCAACTCGGATCGCAGCGCCGGTTTCTTCAAGAATTCCTAGCTCTCGAGCCGTCGTGCCATTGCCAACTTCGTTGACAATGATGTTGCTACCCGAGGCAAATTGCAGGTTCAGTCCCGTAGCCGAAACCCGTACCTCGACGGCCTGGCTTGTTGGCGGGTTCTCTTCAATCAACCGAACCACATCACCAATCGTCGCCGCATTGCTCAAATCGATGATCGACGTGTTGGTACCGTCCGAGATCGAAATCGCACCATTGGGCTTAATCCCTCGACCGCCACGCAAGCTGCCAAGCTGGGTACTGAAATTCAACTCGGGATCAAGGTCGACGTTCCCCTGCACCGCTTCCGAAATGCCGCCGAACACGGCCTGACCGGTCGCATTGCTATCAAATAACACGCCTATATTCGAATAATTACGCACCGCCCTATCGTCGCCAAAGTAGACAACATTATCGCCGTCAAACGAGTATGGCAACCGGCTCGTCTGCGAGCCAGCGAAAAGATACCGGCCTTGAAACTTCTGATTGCCTAGCCCCACCAGGGAACTCAGGGCTTCGTTGATTTTAGAAATTGCCTCATCGCGTTCTTCTTGGCTCGAAACCGTACCAACAACACCAAGCGTGGCACTCTTGATCTCGTTAAGCTTGTTCGCAACATCGTTGAGCGTACTATCGGTGTTCACCAAGTACGTTTGCCCCGAAGCGACGTTGCTTTCGAGTTGCCCCTTCCGTTCGAGCAACCGTTGAAGAGTGATGGCGCGTAAAGCCGCAGGCGCATCGTCGCTCGGCAAGACAATACGCTGCCCCGTGCTAATCTGCTGTTGCAACCGAAACAGATCGATCTGATCGCCCTGAACCTGCTGAGTAAGCCGCTGCGTCATTAACGCGCTGCTAATGCGGGTCGTCGGAATAGGGATGATGCCGGCCATGGTGGGGGGCTGGGGGTTAGGGATTGGGGATTGGGGATTGAGGAGGCAGGGGATTCTTTGGCCTGACTTCGGTCCTCTTGCATTACAAATTCACAATCACATCAAGCAACTCAGACAAAGTTTGTATGTATCGGGCAGAGGCTTGGTAGATTCGCTGCAATTGGAGCATATCGATGGCTTCTTCATCGATATTCACTCCGCTCACCGCTTGCACACTGGCCTGAAGCGTCCCTTCAAAAACACGCAACCCGTCGGCTACTGCGGTAGCGATGGTTGCCCCTTGGGTCGTTTGATTGACCAATTGGTCGTAAGCCCCACGAATTGTTTTGTCGCCGAGGCCCTCGATCGACTCATCGTAGAAACCAGTTAATCGATTGGCATTCCCCACACCTTCGCCGATCCCACTGAGGCTAGCGGCAAATTTTGCCCCCCCCTGACGATCGGCTGTGAGAACCTCGTTCACGCCCAAGGTTCTAGCCGACGAGCCGGTAAAAAAGGTATTGATCCCCAAGGCGGCTAACACATTGCTATCTTTGGAGCCCGCTTCCAACTCGAAGCTGAACTCAATATCCTGCGAATCGCTTCGAATCACCAACTCGTTATCAATCGAAACCTCTGAGGAAATCCCGTCGACCGCATCCAACGCACTAGCCAGCGAAGCGAGCGTGGTGTCGTTTCCATCGAGACCATTCAGATCGACCGAGATCGTATACGTCTCGGTAGTCCCCGCTACACCTGTAGCAGAATTTTTCACCAACAGATTGAAGCTTCCGTTGACCGGTGTAAAGTCTAATCCTGCATTATTTAGCACGGCATTCGGGTCGGAGACACGAGCCGTTCCCGTTACTTCACTAAACCCTTCGATCCCCTGCCCCAGCGAGTAGATCTTATTGAACTCAAAGGCCAGAGTCGAAGCAAACTCATCGAGCCCGTCTAAAAAACCACCAGCAATCGTATCGCGTGCTTCGTACAGACCTTGAAGCTCTCCGCCACCGACCGAAAGCGGACTTCCATTCTCGACGAAACGGACCGTTGTCGTTTTCAAACCATTGTCGGTGGTCGAAACCGCTTCAACTTCTTGACGCGTTCCTTCAAAAATCAATATCGCGCCATTGAGAGAAACATTGACAGAACCTGTTTCTTGTTCGTTAATCGTGATGTCTGCAATCTGCGCTAACTGCTTCAACGCCTCGCTACGCTGACTACGGAGTCCACCGGCCTCTCCCCTACCTCCGCCACCGCCTTCTGCTGTTACCACTTTCAAGTTCAGTTGGCGTATCTGCTCGCTCAGCGTGTTGATCTCGTCAGCAACATTCTCCACTCGATCGCTAAAGTCGCGATAGACGGTGGTCACCCGGCGGTCTAAGCTGCTGATTCGCTCCGCAAGTCGGACACCATTTCCGATTGCCAGATTGCGTATGTCAATGTCTTCGGGGTTCTGAGCGACTTGGTCGAGACTGTTGACGAAGTCGGTGATCGCCGTACTGATATCAAATTCGGTCAGTTCCCCAAGGGCCGTCTGAATATCTTGGTAGGCTTTTTCTTGTACTTCGGCGCTAGCTCGATCGCCGCCCGCATCGCGCAGCCGATTCTCAAGCGATTTGTCGATAATCTGGACAATGCCATCAATTTCAACGCCCAGCCCGAGCGTAAGATTACCGATCCGTTGGACAGGTGCCGTGGTAAAGACCGCGCGCTCGCGCACAAAACCGGGCGTATTGGCGTTGGCAATATTGTTACCAACCACTTGCAGACCGATTTGCATCGCCTGCAGCGTATTGCCCGCCATCTGAATTGAGCCGAAAATCGACATGTGTGAGTATGGAGTGGCGAGGCGCCAGGTGCTAGTTTTGAAATTGAAAACTAGCGCCTAGCGCCCCACAACTCGCGCCTCCTTTACCTAAACTGCCCGGTCCATCAGCGCACCACTATTCTCTTGTACGCCGCCTTTTCCATATGTCGGCTGTGGTTGGCCTCCAGTAGCAATAATCTCTAGAATCTGAGAAAGATGAAGCATCGTCCGCTGCACCACGACCCACTGAGTAATGCTCTCATGCCTCAACAGACGCGACCGTTCGATTGACTCATCGATTGGCTTACGAAGCGTTTGAGACTGCTCTGTAGGCAATGCCGTCGCCAACGACTGAATGCTATCTGAGGGCAAACCAGCCGTTGCTGCTTGCTTCAACAAGTGCTGGCGTTGCTCGTAGCACGACTTGAGTTCATCACACAGCGCCCCTTCCTGAGGTGCCAGCGATGCTAGCCCTTCGTGGTCGCGTTGCATCAATAATTCGCGTTTGCTGGCAAGCAACGCTAGCAGTTGGTTTTGCGTCTCTGAAAGTCGGCCCAACAGTTCCGCAAGTTCAGACGCCCAGTTGATATCCATCCCGGTGATTCTCCAACTCGATTATTTTTTTGGCCCAGATGGCCAGTTGTTATTACAATCAGTAGTTTCAAATTCAAGCCGTGGTAGACTTGGGTGGCTGGGGTCAGGTTGCCGGAGTTACCCCCGACCTTTTGGCAATACGCGGCCGGCAACTGCCCCCAGGACGTGGCAATGGTAGTATGTGACGCACTGGGGGCAGGTTGTCGGCAACATCTCACTCAGGATTTGAGCTGCCTTGGGACAACCTGACCCCAGCCACCCTGATACGAATTTGGAACTACTGAAAACGCCTTACCGTCGGCGCAACTGATCAAGGTCAGCGAAACCACTCTTTTGATTCTCTTCAGCCTCGCGCAACAACTTCGCCTGCTGTGGAAACTGCTGCCGAAACATCGGATCGGCAATGGTGTCGGCGCTCGCTTTGGTCATGTCCTCCGCCATCGACTGATTCAATTGCCCTTGGAAGATTTCCTCTGCCCGACCACCATGAAAATAGGCCGGCTTTCCGACGGTGCTTTTCATCGACTTCAGCATCTGCCCAAAAAACGACTCGCCAACAAACGTCCGAAAGGTCTCTTGCAACTCCTTCGCTTCTTGTACCTGCTGCTCAACCGTACCCTGGCCAGCTCGCAAAGGGCGGAAGGTGTTCAACTGAATCGCGTTGACATCCATGATTATTTTCGCTCAAAACTATAAATAGTAGTCAAATTACGAATGAGGGTTTATCCTTCACTAATCGATAATGAGACGCCCATGCAGCTTGCCGTTTCGCTCGATACTTTTGATGATATCGATCGCATCCGTATTTGGCACATTCAGGGCATTAAGTGCATCTACCAACGACTGCAATTTCGCAGCCCCGCCTTCCTCTAGCGTGACATCAGCAAACGGCGTTCCGGTCTCGTTGGCTTCAACAACAATGTTGCGATGCGAAACAACGACGTCGCCAATCTGAACATTGCCGCTAATGACAATACTGCCCGTCCGCTCGTTGATCACCACACGAGCCTCTGGCTCCGGCTGATAGACCTGCAATTCCAGCAGGTTCGAAACAAACCCGACAGGATCTTCGCGGTACGACTCTGGTATTTTAACGACGATATTCGCAGCATTCACCGCTCGAACATCTTGCCGATCTTCATCTTCTTTGAAATGCGTCTGGTGGATAATATCAACAATCTCAGCGGCTGTTTGGAAATCTGCGTGATTCTTCTCTAGGACAAGGGTCACGTACCCTTCCTGAACGAATGGTGTATAAACATCTTCCTCCATCTGACAACCGCCATGAATGCTACCCACTAGCGGCTGGTCCGGAGAATCAAGATGAATGAGTCCTTCAGCCAAAGCATAAACTCGATTGTCATTGACATTCGGTCCTTGAAGAGCAGCAAATGCCAGGCTGCCTCCCTTCAAACTTTTGCCGTTGATGGCACTTACTTTGCAATTCAGCTTATCGCCCCGACGGGCTCCCGTGCCTGGTACACTCGCAGTCACCCAAACCAAAGCCGCATTCTTTATCTTCTTTAGTTCGTCAAAACTTTCCTCGCCCGGCAGGCCACGTTGCGAAACAGGGTTCCCCATAATTTCCATCGAACGAGCCAAGGCCCGCATCGTGGCCGGATCGTTCACCTCACCCGTGCCACTCAAGCCGACGACCAATCCCAGGCCACGCAACACATTCTCTTCCTGCCCCTTCACACGGCAAATGTTGCGAAGCGGCGTGCGGGCATTCGCTTGCTCTACATGCGCAAGTTGCACAAAGCAAAACAAACCACCGGCGGCCAGAACACTAATAATTTTTACTACGCGAGACATCCAGTTCTCCAAACGCACACTAAAAGGGCTTGTAACGATCGTAAAATCGTCCCAACCAGCCGCGGGCATACCCATCGCGAACTTGACCCAACTCATTTTTGTCAATGTCGAGGCCTAGAACCGAGTCGCTACTGACGGTCCGATCCGCTTGAATCGCTTCGCGCCGAACCTCGCCAGTCAGCGAAATCCGCCAACGCTCTTCGTTATTTCGAATCGTGAGATGGCCTTCGATTACCAAATTTCCGTTTGGCCGAATGTCAACAATCTCGGCAGCAATCCGAAATGTTAACGAATCGTTTAATTCCACATTCGACTGAACTCGAGTTTGGCTATTCAATGTTCCCGTGACCTTAGGATCGCCATCCGCCTGTACCGCAGGCTTCAACGAACCTCCTTCAATCTGTAACCAGTCGGCCAAGACCGCTTGAAGAGTGGCCGTTTTGCGATTCTCGGCATCCGCCTCACTAAGAAAGTTCGACCGGAAATCCACGAGTACCGTGATGATATCGTGCAACTGCAACTCACGAGGCCGAGCTTCCGGCGGCAACTGGCGATAGATAAACGAACTGTTTGCTAACGTCATCCCTTCTTTCGACTGCAAGGGCTGCAAAAACAAACTGCCGTCTTGCGCAGACGTCGTGCCAACCCCTGGCAAAAATGCCAGCAAAACGGCAAGCAGCACACGTGTTTGGTTTTGATTGATCATTCGCTTGCCTCAAAAAAACTCTTGTCTATCTCTAACCGTCCAGCACCCGACAATGGTTACTGCCGATGCGAACTCTTGTGTCCCAGGGTTGCAAAGTCCTCAACTCGTGCGCCAGTTGGGTAAACATCCAATCGACGGTTGCCTGAAACCCTGGCAGCATACCTTTGCTTGCTTTTGCTATTCATACTCTCCACTTGTACAAGGTCGCCCATCGCCCCGTCCTGTCGGGCCACTGCCATCGTCCGAACCGTAACCCCACCCGTGCGAGCAAAGACCGTTACGGTCTCGCCGCGTTTCACCAGGATGGGCGCACTTACGTGGCCTTCCGTCAAAATTGCGTCAGGCGAGATCGCCCGCTTGGCGGCCATCCCGATCACCTGCTTCATATCTCGAATAGCCATGCTCGGAACCGAACCTTCGTGCTGTCGAACTTCGATATCCGTAACTCGCACCAAGCTGCCGCGAGCTATTGCCCGACGTGCAAAAACCAGCGAGTGTATTTTTGTAACGGTTGCCTCTATTTGCACCGACTCCTTGATACCCCGAGCGCCAATCTGGAAACGCAGACGCCCCGTCTTCGGCTGCCGACCACCTTCGACCGTGAAATCGCTTCCCCAACCTGCGGCCTGCATGTAGTCGCTCTCTCGAAGTTTCACCGCGACACGCCATTGGCCATGACCAGTACGATCGATCAAATGTCGCTTGATCGCATCTTCGAGCGCAGCTTCTGTCTCTGCCAGAGACATTGCAGGAGCCGCTGGCTCTACGGCAGCAGGTTGGTTTCCGATCTCAACTACTTTGGCACCACGTATGCGCAAGTTCGTTATGTCGATACCGCGTGACACGAGCAAATCTCGAACCTGCAACTGACTCAAAAACCGCTGAGTACCAGGCGCCGGGGCCGGAAACAACGGAGTCGTCACCAGATTTTTCAATCTCGTGGAAGTGCTAGCCGAGATATCCGCCACATCGCCCAAGCGAATCACCGGACCGCTCACAGTTGCCCGTTCGCGAAGCGTGAGATCCGCACTCCAAACCGACGAAGTGTGCAGAAGAACTGCCAGAGGCAACAGAAAGACAAGTTTTTTTGAAACAAACAGGAGCATCGTTTTCTCAGGTGTATCAAGTACTGTTTCAGTAGTTCTAAGTTCGCTGTTTTTCCCGACGAATAGCTAATTGCTAACAGCTAATCGCTAACTACTATGTTTACTAACCACGACGAAGGTTGGCTGCGACCTGCATAATTTGATCGCCGGCCTGAACAACCTGCGAGTTAAGCTCAAACGCTCGCTGTGTTGTAATCAAGTCAATCAATTCTTCGGTAGGGTTCACATTCGACGCTTCAAGCGACCCTTGCCGTATCGTCCCAAGTCCAGGGCTCCCAGGAATCGCTTCGGTAATCGTCCCCGCTGCAAAGGTTCGTTGGTAAAGATTGTCGCCCATTTTCAACAAGCCATCAGGGTCGATAAAGCTAGTCAGATTTATCTGCCCCGCGGTTTGAGTCGTCTCTGGCGAAGCAGCCGTGGTGAATTGCACGAGCCCATCAGCAGAGATCGCAATACTCGAAGCCTCTGGCGGAATGTTAATGGGGGGATCCAACGTCCAACCTGTCTGCGACGATCCCAAAACCAAGTCGCCATTGGCGTTGACACCAAAATTACCGGCCCTTGAATAAAAAGTCGAACTGCCTGCGAGCACCTTAAAAAAGCCGTTTCCTTCGATCGCAATATCCAAAGGATTATCCGTCGCCTGCATCGCCCCCTGCGAATAATTTGTCTGCGTACTGGAAACTCGCGTTCCCAGCCCGACCTCAATGCCCGTGGAAGTGATCGTTCCGTCCGAGTCGGTAGCTCCAGGCAAGCGAAGTTGACGATAGATCAAATCTTCAAAATTTGCTCGGTCCTTCTTGAATGCCGTGGTATTGATATTTGCCATATTATTGGCAATCACATCCAACTTGGTTTCCAAGGCATTCATGCCCGTCGCAGCGGTATAAAGTGTTTGAACGCTCATAGTTTTTCCGTCAGTATTTCCTGGTCGAGGGAGGGTTTTCTAGCTATTCAATTAAGCTGTCAAAACGCGGCTCAGTAAATTGCTCAGCATACTGTCTTGATGTTGAATTAGTTTGGTATTGGCTTCAAAGGCGCGTGACGTTTCGATCATCGTCATCATTTCCGAGGTGGAACTCACTCCAGACATTTCGAGAAAACCTTGGCGTATGTCACGATCTTCAGCCGGCACGGTGGAGATCGGACCTAAGGGGCGGAACGCGTTGTTACCAACCTTCACCAAATCGCCAAGCGACGCGGGCTGTTGCAGCCCCATCGGCGTATTCTGGCCCTCCTGGGTAATGACACCGCCGCGCTGAACGGTCCAAGGCTTCGTAGCATCCAGGCTAATTCCTCCGCCCGCTTCGTCGAGTACCTGATAACGACCTGTCTGGGTTACCAGTCGTCCTTGCGAATCGATCTCGAAATCGCCGGCTCGCGTAAGCAACATCTCTCCATCCGGAGTGCGAACCTGAAAGAACCCCTCGCCATGTACGGCGAAGTCGGTCTTGATATTTGTCTGGCGTAGCGTCGCGTTAGAGAAGTCGGTGTCTACCTCGACCAGCTTCACGCCGCCGCCAATGTCGTTACCCGACTTGCTGCCGGGGTAGTCGTGGCCTTGTTGGATCGCTTCTGAAAACCGTGCCTGAAAAGTCGGCACGTCACGTTTGAAGCCGGGCGTCTCAACATTCGCCAAATTATTGGCAATAAACTCCAAGCGTTGAGCCTGAACTTTGGCGCCCTCGGCCGAGATATACATTCCGTATGGCATGATAGTGACTGATCAACAGGTGCGCCCCCCTGCGATCTGCCGCTCTGTCTACGCACTCACCATGCCAAAGCGGCTCGTGCCCCACCGAATCGACGCACGGCCCCTATCCCTATAGCGTTTTCTGCGCAAAAAATACCGACAAGCCCTGATCGGAAAATCAAAATGACTCTCTTCGAGCGGCAACCAATGCCGGTTTCAAGACAACTAGTCGGCAACACTTGCCGCTAGCAGAAAATTCAGCCGCCCCGTGCCTCGGCGACAATCGCTGCGGCCCCTTGGGCCAATAGCTGCCCTGCCACCTCGTAGCCAATCGCGGTGGCGTCGTCAGCCTGCCCAGTTGCAGTTGCCCTAAGAACCCGACTGCCATCGACTGTGGCGACTAACCCATCAAGCACAAGCTGGCCACCCTCAAGACGGCCCCACGCCCCCACTGGTGCCGAACACCCGCCGTGCAACTTTGCTAGCATTGCCCGTTCGGCATCGACCGCCCGATGCGAACCGCGGTCGTCAAGATTCCCCAGCAGTTCTTGAACCGCAGCATCCTGCGCTCGGCATTCTAGTCCCAGTGCCCCCTGCCCTGGTGCCGGCAACATCCGTGGCGGCTCTAAAAACTCAACGATGCGATCCGCCAATCCCAAACGCTTCAGCCCCGAGGCGGCAAGAATCACAGCATCGTATTCCCCGTCTTCCAGCTTTCGCAGCCGAGTATCAACATTGCCTCGAATGCCAACCACATCCAACTCGGGACGTAAGTGCCGCAACTGCGCTTGCCGGCGCAAACTTCCAGTCCCCACCCTCGCTCCAGCCGGCAACGCCATCAGCGAATCGGCTTTCTTGGCAACCAGCGCATCCGCCGAACTTTCTCGTTCAGGCACAGCAGCCAACACCAGCCCGTCGACCGTTTCGGTCGGCAAGTCTTTCAGACTATGGACCGCAATATCCACCTCATCAGCCAGCACCGCAGCTTGAATCTCCTTGGTAAATACGCCCTGAAAACCAATATTGGCAATCGGCCCCCGCTGTTGCGTATCGCCCTGGGTCGTAATCTCAACAAGCTCGACAGTCGCGCCCAACGCACGCAATTGCGAAGCCACCCAATTGGCTTGCCACTGCGCCAGTTGACTAGCGCGGGTACCGATACGAATAAGTGGCGTACTCACAAAGACAGCCTGCATTTTCAAAGAGAGGATCGCGGGGTGCAAGAAGCTCCTCATGGTAATCGCTGAACAACCAACCAGCAATCGGCCCAGATTCCGCTAAGCTATTCGTCACTCGGCGGCAGAAGCGAAGGATTGCCACCCGCCGCTTGTTCTCGATCGGCCACTGCCTGCACCATCTGTTGCGGCGGCACCACCACTCCACAGCTCACGATAAACTGGAATGCTTGATCGATGGTTAGATTCAGGTCGATCGTTTCGCTCTTCTTGACCGTCACCGTAAACCCAGTAAACGGCATGGGAGACGTCGGCACCAAAATCGACAGCACCGGCTCGTTCGCCGCACACCGAATGTCCAACATGCTCTCGCCGGTTACCATCGCAATTGTCCAGATGCCTTTGCGTGGGTACTCCACGGCAACCACCCGGGTGTACTCGATTTCCCGCTCGCTAAACATAAAATCGGTCACTTGCTTGACCGACGAATAGACGTTGCGCACCAAGGGCAGGCGGTTGATTACCCGCTCGAACTGCATCCAGAAAAATCGGCCGACACCTGCTGCCAGAAATTTTCCTAGCAAATAAAGCACCAGCACAAACACGCAGAGAAATAGCGGGATAACATATTGTCGCCGCAGGAATTTCCGCTCGACATAGACCTTCATCACCTCGTTGGCCAAACTAGGGACAGCATCGGTGATTTCGCTGTCGACGAAATCGTACATCTCCGACGGTACAATCAGCCCGTCTTCGGTCTTCTGATACGGTCGAGCAAAATTTTCCTCAAGACCATCCCGAATCTGATCCGCTGAAACATCCTCTGGAGTAAGAATTTGTTTCTTGAAGTGGCCAACCAGCAGCTGTCTTGCGCCCGCCTCCATCGGCTCAAGCAAATAGTTGACGACCGTATTGCCAACCCACAGAAAAATCACAACCGTCAGCAGCGGCGGCAGCAATACAGCCAGACCACGAAGCACCGCTCGACGAAAGGGGTCGAGCGAACCTCGTTTCTTGCCGGTTGGTAATTCAGTGACGTCCATGGCGATCTATTCGGTGAATCGGTTCTTCGAGGATTATTAGAGGCTGAACATTGCATCGAAGCAGCAAAGCTGCTTCTGCCCCGAAGGGGCAAAACATCACAGCCTAGGGCAAGGTAAGCGAGCATCGCGAGGTTTGCCGCCGCCCTAGGTTTAATTTGTTCCTAATATTTTCGGCCGAGTTTTTAACTCAGCCAACCCGCCGGCACGTTGCCGAGGCCAAAATTCATCCGCTGGGTTGGGAGAGAGACTCTAGCAGCCAGCGTTAGTTTGCCGAGGTCCGGCCTACAACCAACACTGTCACTTCGGCGGCACCTACTTGCTTTAGCACTCTAGCAGCTTCGCTGCAGGTGGCACCGGTCGTGAGGATATCGTCGATCAGCAGTACGCGAAACGACCCTAAATGATAGCCCGCTTTAGCCCACATCTCATTTTTCATGTTCCGAAATCTCGCCGGACGAGATAAACCCTTCTGGGGATACGAGTTACGGCGACGCAGCCCTCTCCGCATAAACGGTACACCCAGCTCGCGCCCAACAATCTGGGCCATCACAGCCGGCGGGTTGGTTCCTCGTACGAACCGCCGCCAGCCCGACATCGGCACAGCCACCACCGCGTCGAAATTGCCTGCCGACAACTTCTCTCCCAAATCGGCAATCAACAGTCGGCTAAACATTCGAGCCAACCGCTCGCTCCGATCATGCTTCATCTTCAAAAGCAATTCGCGAAGCAGTCCCTCATATTTGCCCCATGCTAGCGCTCGGTCGAACCGCAGCTTATCCTCCCGACAATGCCCACAGTCGGCAACGTCTCCTGGAATCTCCGGCACCCGCTGGGCACATCGCTGGCAAACGGGCCCATTGATACTGGCCAACTGCCCCAAACACGATTCACACAGGCTCACACCACCGACGACTTCTTCGAGAGCCGCTTCACAGGCCAGACAACTCGGCGGGAACAGCAGGTCGAGCAATCCGCCGCCCGCCTTTCGCAACCACGCTGTCCTAGCCATCGTCATGGCGAATTACCCCCCAGTGCTAGCATAAATGTCTTCCGTAATCAGCAATCTACCGCATGTGAGCCACAAAGTCACAGACTCTGTTGTAGCCGCAGGCGGAAGCCGCGGTTTTTCCAGGCTCATCCGCAGCCTCCGCTTGCGGCTAGTGCTATACCGTTTTCTCTACGTTTCTACCGGTCTTCTCTTGACCCTACTAAACCTCCTTCGGTACTCTTCCCAGCCACACCCGCCTCGCAACTCACCGGCACACCTAAGCATGATGATCCTCGACCGCTACCTCCTGCGGCAATACGTCCAGATCTTTGTGATCTGCTTCGTGAGCATGATGGGTCTCTACATAGTGATCGATGCCTTTGGGCACCTCGACCAATTCTCTAGCTATGCCAAAGAGAATGGCAATTTACTCGCTATCATTGGCGAATACTATGCCTACCGTTCGCTGAGCTTCTTCGATCGTGCCGGAGGCATCCTGGCCATGATTGCCGCGATTTTTACCGCCACTTGGCTTCAACGGCACGAAGAACTTACCGCCATGCTGGCCGCTGGCATCTCGAAATTTCGTGTCATCAAGCCGCTCATCTTCGCCACGATTGCTGTCAGCTTGCTCGGGGTCGCGAATCGAGAATTTATCATTCCTACCGTTCGCGACGAACTCGCAAGAGATACCAACGATCTCGGCGGCACCGAATCTCGCGACCTCGAACCTCGTTTCGATGGCCGCACCGACATACTCATCAGCGGCCAAAAAACCATTGCCAAAGAGCAACGAATCCTCGAACCGACCTTCATCCTCCCAAGTCGCTTGGCCCAATACGACAAACAATTGGTTGCCGAAAACGCCTACTACCAACCGGCGACCGCCGAACACCCTGCCGGATACCTACTCGACAAAGTTTCGACCCCCAAAGGCATCGACAATCTAGCCTCATTGCAACTCGACAACGAACCTATTGTAATCACTTCTCGCGACGCCCCTTGGCTCAAGCCGGGCCAAGTCTTTGTCGTCTCGCAAGTCTCTTTCCAAATCTTGGCAAGCGGTTCAACATGGCGACACTACGCCTCGACGGGCGAATTGATTACCGAACTCAGTCGCCCAAGCTCTGAACTCGGAGCAGACGTTCGCGTCGCCGTCCACGCACGACTCACCCAGCCCGTGATGGACGCCACGCTCCTCATGCTCGGCTTGCCACTCATGTTTTCTCGCCGCAACCGAAACGTGTTCCTATCCATCGGACTTTGCCTGCTAGTCGTCGTGGCATTCTCAATCGTTACGCTCGCCTGCCAGTCGCTAGGCGGCCTAAATCTCCTCCGGCCAACCTTGGCTGCTTGGCTCCCAATTCTCATTTTTCTGCCCATCGCCGCAGCCATGAGCCAATCCCTCCGCACCTAGAAAATCTCTCCCTAGCCGCGACCTTACAGGTCGCCGGAGCAGTCCATATCAGGGGCTTGCAGAATCACCGCCAGACTGCCATCCTAACCTGTTCAGCCTCTGGCGTTAAACGCTCCCTGTCCACAACCCCCTCCTTCCCAATCCGAGAGACTTTGGCCATGAAAGTTGCCACTTTTACCACCAATAAAGGTGAATTTCGCATCGAGCTGTTCGACGACAAAACACCCAAAACCGTTGCCAACTTCGAAAAACTCGCTGGCGATGGCTTTTACAATGGCCTCTCCTTCCACCGAGTCATCGACAATTTCATGGTCCAAGGCGGCTGCCCACAAGGCACAGGTACCGGCGGACCCGGCTACAACTTCGAGGACGAGTTCCACCCCGAACTCAAGCACGACGCTCCTGGAATCCTTTCGATGGCCAACGCCGGTCCGAACACAAACGGCTCGCAGTTCTTCATCACCCACGGCCCACAGCCGCACCTTGATGGCAAACACTCAGTCTTTGGTCGCGTACTCGACGATGGCCAAACGGTTGTCAACGCAATCGCGCAAGGCGACACCCTCGAAAAGCTCGCTATCAGTGACGAGTAAATCCCCATTCGCTTTGATAGTTTCTACCTCGTGGTATCGCTGACGCATGGCCCTTGTTCAACTCCAAGACCTAAGCATCGGCTTTCGCGGTCCGCCACTGCTCGATCAGGTGAATTGCCAAATCGAATCGGGCCAGCGAATCGGCTTGCTGGGCCGAAACGGCTCGGGCAAGACAACGCTAATGCGCATCATCAGTGGCGTGATTTCCCCTGATGATGGCGCATGTATCCTTGCCCCGAGAACCAGCGTTTCACTCTTGCCGCAAGACGTGCCCCATCATCTTGCTGGCACCATTCACCAGATCGTCTTGCAAGGTCTGCCCGAGGAAATGAGGGAGGAAGCCCACGCCTGGGAAAGCGAACAGCATATCGAGCGGCTACTGTCTGAGATGAAGCTTGACCCGACCGATCAAGTCGAAACTCTCTCCTCAGGCATGAAACGTCGGGTACTTTTAGCCCAGACTCTCGTTTCAAAGCCCGACGTCTTGTTGCTCGACGAACCAACAAACCACCTGGACATCGACGCCATCGATTGGCTAGAAAATTTCCTGGCTCGTTGGCCTGCCACGCTCCTTTTTGTCACCCACGACCGGGCTTTCCTTCGCAACCTGGCAACTCGTATTCTAGAAATCGACCGCGGTCGACTCTTCGACTGGTCTTGCGACTATACGACCTTCCTCGTTCGCAAAGAGAAGGCCCTAGCCGATGAAGAAAAGCAAAACGCTCTCTTCGACAAAAAATTAGCCCAAGAAGAATCCTGGATCCGCCAAGGCATCAAAGCTCGCCGTACTCGCAACGAAGGCCGAGTACGCGCCCTCAAACAAATGCGCGACCAACATCGCCAACGACGTAAGGCGACCGGAAAAGTCCGGCTGAAAATCCAAGAAGCCGATCGCAGCGGCACCTTAGTTGCCAAAGTCGAAAACATGTCGTTCGCCTACGAAGATCGCCCCATTGTTAGCGATTTTTCAACCTCGATCATGCGCGGTGACAAAGTGGGCATCATCGGAGCGAACGGCACAGGCAAAACCACCTTATTGCGACTGCTTCTCGGCCAACTTCAGCCCGACGAAGGCTCCGTTCGCTTGGGCACCAACCTAGAAATTGCCTATTTCGATCAGCTTCGCGCCCAACTCGACGAAGATGAGACCGTCCAGGAAAACATTGGCAACGGGGCTGAGACGCTCACCATCGCCGGCCGCCAGAAGCATGTGATTGGCTACCTGCAAGATTTCCTATTCACCCCCGAACGGGCCCGTTCGCCTGTCCGTTTCCTCTCAGGCGGCGAACGCAACCGAGTACTCCTCGCTCAGCTATTTTCCAAGCCTGCCAACATCATCGTACTCGACGAACCCACCAACGATCTCGATACCGAAACGCTCGAACTTCTCGAAGAACGACTTGTCGACTTCGCAGGCACCATCCTATTGGTCAGCCACGACCGGGCGTTCTTAAACAATGTCGTGACCAGCACCATTGTCTTCGAGTCGACCGGCGTCCACGAATACGATGGTGGATACGACGATTGGGTACGCCAACGCAGCGAGCAAAGTAAATCGGCCTCGGAACAAAAAAGTAAAACAGCCGCTACGAAAAACACGCCGCCCAAATCAGACAATCAAAACAAGCGTCGTCTGGCATACAAAGAAAAACGCGAACTCGAAAAACTGCCACGCACGATCGAAACCCTCGAAGCCGAAGCGGCCCAGCTACATCAGGCAATGGCCGAACCCGATTTCTATAAACAGCCCGCTGAAATACTCGCCAGCAAGCAAGCGGAACTCACCGCCATCGAACAACGACTTGCCACTGCCTACTCCCGCTGGGAAGAGCTGGAACAACTAGCGGAGTAGCCCCATCACGCCTCGAACGCCACAAGATGTGCTGCAAAACGTCTTCGGACACCCAGCCTTTCGGGGGCAACAAGAGGCGGTCGTTAATCGTGTACTATCAGGCCAACATGCGCTGATAATCATGCCCACCGGCATGGGGAAATCGCTCTGTTTCCAAATCCCCGCCTTGGTACACGCCAGTGCCGACTCCGACGATCGGTCGTGCCTGACGCTAGTCATCTCTCCTCTCATAGCCCTGATGAAAGATCAAGTCGAAAGCCTCCTCGCCAAAGGCGTCGATGCCACCTTCATCAACTCGTCACTTTCGCGAAGCCAACGCGAAGCCCGCCACGCATCCCTAGCCGCGGGGCAACACGATCTGCTTTACGTCACTCCCGAACGGTTCCGCAAGCCAGATTTCCTCCAGGTACTCAATCAACGAAAAATTCGCTTGCTCGCCATCGACGAAGCCCACTGCGTCAGCCAATGGGGACACGATTTCCGACCAGATTACACACGTCTCGACGAAATCCGTGACCTGCTCGACAACCCCACCACGCTAGCCCTCACGGCCACCGCAACCCCAGAGGTACAAGACGATATCATCAAACAACTAGGGCTTACCCCCGAACAAATGCCCATTTTTCACGAAGGTATTAACCGGCCCAACCTGCAGCTCTCGGTCGAACAAGTCTGGGGAGACGACGAAAAAATCGCTCGCATCAGCCAAGCCGCCAGCCAAAAACTGCAAAACGGAAGCGGTATCGTCTACTTCACACTCATCAAAGTGCTAACCGCATTCAGCGAGCAACTTACGAGCCAAGGAATCGCACACACCTGCTACCACGGCAGCTTAGATCGCCAACAGCGCAAGCAGGTCCAAGAGGCATTCATGCAAAGCGACACACCGCTCGTGCTGGCGACCAACGCTTTTGGCATGGGGATCGACAAACAGGACATTCGATTTGTCCTCCACGCCGATGTTCCCGGCTCGATGGAATCGTATTACCAAGAAATCGGTCGTGCAGGTCGCGATGGTCTCCCTGCCGAGTGCGTACTTCTTTACGACGAACACGACCTTACCACCCAAATGCGTTTCATCGAATCCAACAACCCCGACGCAGAGTTCTACCGACGGGTCTACGATCTCCTAGCTCGAAACCAAGAACAAGTTCAAGCCTTCGGCTGGGAATGGGTCGAAGAGAAAATCTACGGCCGCAAGTCGCGCGACTTCCGTTTAGAAACCGTCCTCTCCATGCTCGACCGTTATGGAGCAATCCAGCGGGGCGACAACGACAGCAAACTGCAAGTGTTGGATGACTTGCCCCCTGCCCTGCTCGACCAAGATCGCTTAGACCAAAAACTCCAACGCGACCGGAAAAAACTCTACACCCTGGTCGAATACGCCAACTGGACCGGAGACCGCAAAGCATTTATCCACGACTACTTTGGCTTGCCCTACCCTGCCGATTCCTCAGAATCTGGCTAGTGGCTCGTCAGGCTTGCATTGAGGGGTTGGATACCACTGTCTGGCTTGTCCAGCAGTGGAACCCTGGTATACGCTATACTGAGTACACCGCATCAACCCCAAAGCGACTACCTAAATCGCAATGACAAAGCCGCGGGATTGCAGTCCGCGGTCCAAGCCTCCATCTCTTCAACCATTTAGCTCTCCTATGAACGATCAATGGTATTTTGAAATTGGCGACGGCAACACCTACGGGCCGTTTACGATGGAGAAACTTCAAAAGTGGGCTGCCGCTGGCAACCTGATGCCTACGCACCGAGTTCGTAAAGCCGATTCGGATGAGTGGATCATCGCGGCCTATGTCCCTGGCCTGGAACTCACGACCATGGCCCCCGAGGTCATAGCACCTGCCGCGGACGACGAGGCAAGCCTCGGCAAATCGCTCGGTAAGATGGTCCGTGGGTTGAGCAAAAAAAACAAAGCGGCTGACGCCGAGCAAGAATCAGCCGAAGCGAAGAAAAAAAAATCTAGCAATCCTCTCGCCCCCATCGAGCCACCCGATATTGTCGGCCTTTGCGACGAGCTACTCGAAACCTCGTTCCAACGAGGGGCGTCTGACCTGCACATCGACCCCGAAGAAAATGTCATTCTGATTCAGTTGCGCGTGGACGGCGAACTCGAACCGCTCCGTAAACTCCCCAAAAGCATTCTTGGCCCGCTCATCGGACGACTCAAAGTCCTATCAAGAATGGACATCGCTGAACGCCGCCTGCCGCAAGATGGCCGCTTCATCCGCGAACTTGGACCCGACAAACGCAAAATCCACATTCGTTCGGCCTGCCTGCCAACCACCCATGGCGAGCGCATGACCCTACGGCTCTTGGCACTAGAGACCGAGCAACTCACCCTCAATCGACTTGGCATGTCAGAGAAAGCATTGGAAATCTTCGCCAAGCACACCGGCCAAAAGCAAGGCCTCGTGCTACTCACCGGACCGACCGGAAGCGGCAAATCCACCACCCTGTACGCTGCGCTAAGGCACCGCCTGGCCCACCACCCCGGCCGAATTATCACCGTCGAAGACCCGGTCGAGTTCGACGTGGTTGGCGTTGCCCAAGCCGAAGTCGACCCCGGGGATAAGCTCCGATTCGACACCGCGCTTCGCAACATCCTGCGCAGTGACCCCGACGTAATCATGATTGGCGAAATCCGAGACCACGATTCTGCCGACATCGCTGTCAAAGCCGCGCTCACTGGCCACTTGGTCCTTAGCTCGTTGCACACCAACTCTGCCGCAGGGGTCATCACCCGGATGATCGACATGGGCATCCAACCGTATCAAGTTGCCGCCACCCTACGTCTCTCGATCGCCCAACGCCTCATTCGTCGACTTTGCCCCGAATGTCGAAAACCGCGAAAACTATCTGCGGCTGAGGCAAAAGTCATTGGTCACCCTCAAGCCGAAGGTTCGACCATCTACGAGCCTCAGGGTTGCGAAAAGTGTAATGATCGCGGATTTCGAGGTCGAGTTGGGCTGTTCGAATTGCTGCCCATCAATCGAGAAGTTGCACGACGGATTGTCGAAGGCTGCTCCGAAGGAGACCTCGCTAGCTACGCAAGCGAACAGAAAATGCCTCAACTGCGCGACGATGCCGCACAGAAATTATTGGCCGGGGTCACCAGCTTCCAAGAATTAGTCGGCATCTCGGCTTGGTAATAGGGGCCAATCGAGACCTCAGCGGTGATGCCTTGCTCTAACGGAACATCAAATAAAGCAACAAGCTGGCGAACGGCACGCCGAGGGCTATTCCCAGCAGCACGGCCGGCGAATGGTTGATCATTCGCTCCGTACGATAGCGGCTGCTCTGAAAGTCTCGCAACTGTTTCGCCACTCCAAGCCACTGCCCAGTCAAGCTGTCAAAGTAGCTAATCGAACGCTCCAGTTCCAACCTGCCGCCATCTGCCAGCGAATTCAAACGCGTAGACGCCATCAACACTTTTCGCGACTGCGAAAGTTTGAATCGATGGGTTGTCACTTGCTCCGAACGCTTCATTTCTTGAATCGTGACACCGTGGCTCGGCTTAAATTTGTACTTCTGTTCGATGGTCGCACGCCAGTTTAGCAACTCCATCACCAAACTAGGATCGATGCTCGGCACGCCATAAAGATTTAATCGATTGATATCCAGGGCTGAATCAACCCCAAACGACTCTAACATCGGCACCATCATCCGCTTCAGCCCGCGAATATCCCCGAAGCTGTCACGAATCAAATGCTTACGCAGAAAATCACGTTTCTGACTACCACTATGGAGTTTGAGTACCTCTTTCAGCTCGTTGCCTTCTGCACCGTAATGCTGAATTTCTACCTTTAGCCCTTCGACTGCGGTGTCGAACTCCCTATTTCGTTGCTGATGTGCCCCAGCGATTCCACGTGCCACCTTCAACAATTTTTCGTGACCGTTGGCCAGGGCAGCAATAAACCCGTCAACCTTCTTCCGTCGGCCACTTGGTTCCTTACCAAATAAGAAATACCCACAGCAGGCCAGCGCCCCGACTGTTCCCGCCAACAATGCCCCGCCATGCCAAATCCCTGCGAGCGACAAAACGCACATCGCAACGAATGCCAAAGCCACAGCATCAATTTTTTGACGCTTTGGCATGACCTCCAATTTTTTCAGTAGGGGGATTCCCGGCAAGTCCAGCCTTTTGATAGACAAGTCGGGAAACGCTTTGATGCGCAGCTCCTGGATTTTCTCGTCCAGCAAATCAAGACGTTCCGGCGAAATTATGGTCGTATTGCCCGAGGTAATGAAAAATGCAGGCCCGCCTTCGTCTTCAATCCGACACCAGGGGCAGTCTCGCAAACCCCCGAAGTAAACATGAACCGGCTCAAAACTACAGCTCTTTCGCTGCTTGATAAGCGTCTCCAACTCAATGACCCACTGCTTGGCAGTCGGCCGAACATCGCCATTCTCGACATCCGCACGAAAGGCCGCTTCAAACAACGCTGCCAAGCTGGGCGGCAAATCGGTCAGTTGCAACGAGGCCGGCGGTGGATCAAGGAGTGTTTCGCCTCGATGCTTGGAAAAGGCAAATCGGCGCTCGCCAATCGCCTTCTCAATGGTCATGTCCCCCGCACCCCGATACCGCCCAGCAAACGGGTGCCGACCGACAAACAGCAGATGAAAAATTAGCACCGCCATGCCAAACGCATCGTGGTTCTTCGTACGATAGACGTCACGCAGTTTTTTCGACTGCAACTCAGGCGGCGTAAAATGCGGTGTCCCCACAGGACAAAAAAATGTCTGATCGCGCCCCGTGATCTGAAACGAATCGCAGTCGATCATCCGCACACACATACTTTGGTCGACCATCAAGTTGCCTTGATTCACATCGCCAACCACGATGCCATTCGAATGAAACGCCTCGAAAGCAGCCGCCACATTCCGGGCAGCCAATACCAAATGGTGCCAATAAGCTTCAGGGAAATGCAACCGTCGATTTGTCGAACCATACAATTCGTGCAAGTGGCGCGCCGCGACGATCTTCGGCATTATCAAGCCGCGAGGCTGCTTCGTGCGTTCGTCGTAGACAAAAGAATGAGGCCACGCAGAAATGGCATCCAACGTTTCCGACCATTGCTTGATCACAATCTCTAATTTAGCAACTTGATCTTCTGGCAACGGTTTCTGATGGTAAATCTTGGCGACAACCGATGGTTTCCCCTCAATCTCAAAAACGCTGCCTTCGCCCCCCTTACCAATCTCAGCTCCTAGCTGAATGGGGCGGCCTTCGGAATCAATCATTCCTAGCTACCCTCCCCATCTATTCGTGATGCAAGAATGAGCGATTTGTCGTCATCCGAGCGAGATTGAACCGACTCCGACATCAAAAAACGGCGCAAATCTTCGCCCAGCTTTTCGATATCATCCGCTGACCGTAAGGTTCCAAACAGCGGCTCAAAGAAAGGTGTGTGCGGTGTCAGCGTATCGAACATCAACGCCAGCCGCTCAACCCCATCGGTAAAAATCGCAACATCCGAAAAGCTGTTAGAAACTGCCACAAACTCTATATGGTCGGCGTATTGCTTGGCGGTTAGAAAGTTTGTCGAATTGGCATACTCACCCGACTGAGGCCAAAACACGACCCCGTACATGCCTCGACTGCAAAGGGTTATCGCCCCATCACCTATCTGAAAGAAAAACGAAGTATGATCGGTTAAAATTGCGGCACAAAGCGTCGTGGCATATTCCCGAGAGTCGCAATCTCGCAAAGCGGCTTCGATCTCGATCATCTGGCGAGCATCCTCACACCACTTGACGACATCGTCACGTTGCAGGTTTTCGAAGCTACCATTCTTCTTGAAATAGGCAACGGCGTTTTCTTCGATCGCACTGCACGCGAAAGCAGACCCTTCGTCGCTATGCTTCGAGCTACCTGCACCATCTGCCACACATGCCAAAAGCGTGCCAGACGCCTCGTCGCCGATCAGCCGGACCAAATGGCTGTCTTGGCAAGGACTTCCGTCTGCTTCGTGCGCAGCTCCACGAATGCTGTAACCTAGGTGTCTCCACATGGGGGTATCAACCTATATCGCGGCCCAGCCGTTTGGCCCTGACGTGGGATCCTCGAGCGGAACCTCATCGCCTGGCGAAGATCGAGAGACGGCTTGCTGCGAATTCGACAGCCAGCTAAACAATTCGCGAAATCTTGTGCCCATTAGCCAGAGTGGCTTTCGTACGCAAATCTCATCCAACACTTCCATATTCGCGCCTTCAACGCCAACAGCAAAAAAACAAAAAGACTTCTGCTGCTCGCCCGCATGGACTCGCGAAACAATCGGCTTCCAATGGTCGTTCGGCTCGCCATCCGTAATCAAGAACACCCAAGGGCGATAATACGCGATGCCATGCTCTCGGTAATTCTCTTTCCGCTCCTCGACCATGTCGAGAGCGATACGAATCGCCTCGCCCATCGGCGTACCGCCAATCACTTGAAGCTTCGGCGGCTCGAAGTTTTCTGCCGTCACAAACTCGATCAACCGATTAACGCGACCGCCAAAGGTCACCACAGCCACCTCAACCCGCTTCGCAGCAAGCGGATCAGACAGCAACTCTTTCTTGTACGATTGCAACCCAGCATTCAATTCCGTAATCCGCGGACCGTGCATCGACGTCGACGTATCGACCACCAGCACACAAGGAACGCGCGGCTCGGGATTCTCGGCAAACTCAACAGCGCCAAAAGCATTGTCAGAAGATAATTGATTCATGGTCCCCTCAAAGAGGATTCTTGTTCTGTCCCCTCGCCCAATCATGCGAGCCGACAAACTTGTCTTCTCTCATCATCCGACAAAAGGCGTTACAGGAAGCTCCCCGCCCCACTGATCCCTTTCTATAGTCGCCGGTCTAAAGCCAGCTAACCGATAAGCGTCCAGGTTCTACCCCAACAAGTGCCGCCCCATCGCCAGCCATTTGGTGACAAAAAGGCAAACCCCGCGACTCGTCATTCTAACGCCCCGGCGTGGCCATGGCAACTCAAGCAAATCGCCCCCACCCAGAGCCGAGGGACGCCACAACGCCATCACCCCAGCACAAACAACCCATCTAGCCGAACCGTCCCATTTCGGAAATCCAAAAAAATGACATCCGTAACGAACTTCCGTATACTGGCAGAAGACTCGACCCCGCGACCCTGAAAACCTTCCTCCATTTTGATCAGATCGGTAGTGGGCAGCGGGCAAATCATCCCTTATACGGTATGTGATAATATGCGTGGAAATATACTAATTCTTCTGGTAATAAATGTACTTTGCGCCATAGCCGTGTTCCCTTTGTTTTCTATGGCTTCGGGGGCAGGTAAGCTCTACGTCATAAGCCGTTATCGCGAACTCGACCTAAACGGACTTACAAACCAAGACGCCCTCAAGGAATACAAAGATGGGCAGTTCTCTGAGCATTGGCGAGATATTCCAGATTATTTAGTATCAGGTGCTTTCAAATACACACATCTTGCGGCAATTCTAGCGGCGAGTTTTTTTGCATTAAACTCTATCATTTTATTTTTCATGCTCCCCGCAAAAAACGGAAACGAGGAAGAAGTCAAGTAGACAAAATGGCTGGACCAGCCCCGCGGGTGGCCCTGATTGGCGTTAGCCTACTGGGGTTGCAAGACAACAAGAATCAATGGCAGGCAAGTCAATCCCTCATCCAATCGCAACGTCTGCTACCATCATCACTAGGAGACCTCTTGTGATTTTGCCGCATCGGTAAGCCTTCCGGCACCCGGGGCCACTTTTCTGGTCTTTGTGAGTGTTACTCGCCGGCCAGATTTTTTGCCTGTTGCACTAGTTTTAGGAACTCGGCTCGGTAGCCGTGGGGGTCAGGTTCCCGACCGCTGACGGGCATGTATACCACTGATTCGGCGATTTCTAGGACGGCGTCGTACGACGTTTCGCCGCGATGCTCTGAGTTTCGTAGCAACATACCAAAACTGGCTACGGCTGCTGCGAATTTGAAATCGGGGGTGGCTTCGGCAAATGAGTTGCCGTTGTCGTTGATCGGGAATTCTAGTTTGGTGCTTTTGTCGCCGTCGGGTTTTTTGTAGCGAATCTTTAAGGTGAGTAGTTCGTCGCTCGCAGGGCCTGATTTTTCGTTCGCGAGTCCGGCGCTGGCTGGCTTCTCGCCCGGTTGATACTTCAGTGGATCGACAGAGCCTGCGTCGACTGATTTTCCAGCGGGGACGATCTCGTACAATGCGGTGACAGTGTGCCCTGCCCCGATTTCGCCGGCGTCCTTTTTGTCGTCGTTAAAATCCTCGGTACGTAACATGCGGTTTTCGTAGCCGATCAATCGGTAGCCGGCAACTTGGGCGGGGTTGAATTCGACTTGGATCTTTACGTCTTTGGCGATGGTGATGAGCGTGCCGACCATTTCTTCGACCAGCACTTTGCGGGCTTCGGTCTGGTTGTCGACGTAGTGGTAGTTGCCGTTACCTTTGCCCGAGATCGCTTCCATCATCGCATCGTTGAGGTTCCCTCGACCAAAGCCGAGCACGGTGAGAAAGATGCCGGTCTCTTTGGCTTTTGCCTCGGCCATGCGTTCAAGCTCGGCTGTGCTGGTGGTGCCGACGTTGAAATCGCCGTCGGTGGCGAGGATCACACGGTTGACGCCGCCCTCGATAAAATGGTCTTGAGCAACTTGGTAGGCCAACTGGATGCCTGCGCCGCCTGCGGTCGAGCCGCCGGCACGGAGGTTTCCTAAGGCGGCGAGAATCGTATCTTGCTTGTCGCCGCGGGTGCTAGGCAGCGCCAAGCCTTCGCTCGACGCATAGACGACAATCGCCACACGGTCGTTCTCGCCCAACTCACGGGTGAGCAACTTCATGCCGCTGACCAGCAGGGGCAACTTGGCGGGATTGTTCATCGAGCCGGAGACGTCGATCAAAAACACGAGGTTCGACTGCGGGCGGCTTTCGCGTTGGATATCACGGCCTTTGATGCCGATTCGCACCAAGCGATGCTCCGGATGCCATGGGCAGGCGGCTACTTCGACGTGTGATGCGAAGGGTACTTCGCCGGTGGGGCCGCTGTAGTTGTAGTCGAAATAGTTGATCAGTTCTTCGATCCGCACGGCATCGGGCGGCGGCAGACGGCCTGCCTGCATGAGAAACTGCCGCACGTTGGCGTACGAGGCGGTGTCGACATCGATCGAAAACGTGCTGACCGCAGCTTCGCCAGCGGCAACGATGAAGGGGTTTTCGTGGATGCGAGTGTATTGGTCGCCGGAGGTGCCGGGGCCTGAGCCTTTTTCTATACCGAGGCGTTCTTCTTCTCCCTCAGACTCAATAATAATTGCAGGTAACCTGCGTTCCGGTTTGGATGGTCCCCCCAAATCAACATACGCCCATTTTTCTCTTCTTTGAGGGCGTTGTTCGAAAGTATCCGTGCTGATTATGGGAGGTTCCAATGCACGTAGAGTTTCAACACCAAAGTCACCACCACCGCCTCCACCGACGCCGCCGGATGCATTGCGATTGAGTCGACCGTCTTTCGTTGTTCGTCCTGTGCGTCGAAGGCCTGACTGTTCGGAAGAACTTTCGCCCTTTGAATCACCCAATTCGTAAATGGTTGTAGAAGATTCTGACGTTTCTGCTGGTGGAGTGGCAGCATAGGCTTCGTTGATGAGTCCCTGCAATCCCATTTGCGACTTGGGATGCTGCGCCGCTGGGGCTAGCTGGTCCCTTCCCTCTGAGCTATCTCCCTCAGAAATCACCTGTGGCTTAACCATCAACTGCAGGTGGTCTGTTGGTTTCTCGGTACTTTTTTTATTTTGCTCTTTTGTGTTGACTGACGTGGTTTTTGAGCCTTGGGCTGCCTTGCGAGATGACTGGACTGAGGGAAGGATCAACCCCACAGCCATCAGCAAACTTGCCGCGACGGCCAACATGACCCAACGTTTTCGGCCCTTCTCGTGGTTCGCAATCATCGTCTCGTCTCCTGTTGCCTGGGTAGAGAGTTTTTCTGTTTGCGTATTTGCTGCGGCGAGAATTTTCCCGGAGAGGTCGGGTGGAGTTTCGTCGCCTACGATTTCTTGTAAGGCTTGGTCGACAAGGCGATCGTGTAGGTCGTTAGTGTTTTGGTTTTCGGTGCTCATAACGATAACTCGCTCCTTAGCCGCGATCTTACAGATCGCCGGAGGCCCGGCGATTTGTAAGATCGTGGTTATTGTTTTTTGGTGGGGCGGGATTTTTTTCGATGCAGGTGCGTAGGATTTTTCGGGTGCGTCTTAGTAGGGTTTTTATGCCCTCGGGTTTCATGTCGAGTTCGGCTGCGATTTCTGTTCGGCTGTGCTTGTCTCGATAAAACCGGTTGATGGCCGTCGTTGCCCGACCGTCTAGTTTTTTCAAGCAGTTGCCGAGCGCCGTTAAGTAACCGTCCATGTCGGGTGCCGCTGCCCAAACCTGCTCGGCGGCGGTTAGTTCGACCGTGTTGATCTCGCGTCCCTCGCGTCGACGGGCTTGTAGCAGTTGGTTACGGGCAACGGTGCGCAAGTAGCTTGCCGTCTGCTTGTCGCTTCGTTGCTGAAAGCTTGACCGGCTCACAGCCAAAAACGTTTCCTGTGTGAGATCGTCGGCGTCGGCGGCCGTTGCTCCCAGGAAGCGCAGGTATCGCCACACATTTGCCTGATGCTTGTGGACCAGACTCGCCAGATCGACTTGGGTTTGCTCACTTACAGCGCTCATGTTGATATCAGTGTCGAAAGAGAGGGAAAAGGGTTCAAAAAAAATCCCCAGCCGCGTTTGCTTGCATTGTAGGGGGTGACAGGTAATGGGCGGGTAAATTGGGTAAAACCGTGTTGGTTGGGCCAAAAGGGTACAACCCCTTGGCTTTGACGCTTGGTAGGTCGCAGAAGTTGCGGAGAAAGGCGCAGGATGGCCCAGGGGCATTCACTGTCTTATATCGCGGAGCATCGTGAATTCACTAGCCCGACGCGCTAGTGTTGCGAGGCCCCCTTCTGACCTACCCAAAATGGAGCCTGGCTACCAGGGTTCTTCCATGGTCGAGACAATTTGCTGGGCTAGACGCTCGATGGCTTGTTGCTGAGAGGTCGCGATCGATTGGCCCGCTTCGGGGAGGAGTGCCGAGGTTTGGCCGATCGTGAGTAGATCGGCAGGGAGAGCCAGGTTGGCGGGGACTTGCAGAGGCTGGCGGCGGCGGTTTAGCCAAGTGACTTCGGCCATCAGGTTGACCTCGACTGCGCGGGGATCGTCGTTTTGGTTTTCGACGACGACACGTTTGGTTTCGCTGACTAGCCGGGTAGAAAGAATGCTGTCGGCGTTGGGCGTGCCAACGACTTTGAAAGGCGTTTTTAGCTCGATTTCTTTGACGACGGCTTCGGTGAGTTGTTCGCCCAGGCCGCGGCGGAAACTGGTCGACTCGATCATCGGGACATAGACCGTCTTGATGTCAGACGCATAAAGCGTTTGCGAGCCAACGCGGTACGCAGCACAACCGACTAGCTGAGCTAGAACGATGGCCAGAAACGCGGCTGGTACGATCGATCGAAGTTGCTGCTGAGGGGTCATCGAGTTTGGTACATTGGAATTTGATGCACTCACCGTGAAACGGATAGGGGCACTGCGCTGCACGCACCCTACTTTTTAGCGTAGGGTGGTTTGACCAGGGGTGTCGAGGCTGCCTTTGGGTTGGCCGGCAAGTTGGGGTTGGTTATCGAATTGGATTGGGCTAACCGGTTTGATCAACGGCACCTGGGCGATTGCTTTACGTTCAGAGCTTTCGGGAAACATGTTGATTAGCCAGGCCATGCTGGATTCAGGGTGAGCCGGTTTACCACCGAGTTGCAGGTAGCGCTCTTTCGCGAGTTCGGCCAGCGGTGTGTCGGGGTAGTCGCGAATAAGCTGGCCGTAATAGAAACGGGCGCTCTCGAAATGCTCGGTGTTGTCGTACCCTTTGGCCCGTTTGAAATCTCTGGCCGCCAGTTGTTTGATTAAGGTGCCGCGAGTTTCTGCCACGCGGTTTCGTTCTTCCTCGCTCATTTCGCCCGCGAATTGAGTTTTGAGTTGCTTGACGAGTTTTTTGGCTTCTAGCAGCGGAGTGCCATCGTAGTCGGGGCCTTGATATTTTTGGAGTTTGCATCGCAGGCCGAGGAGATGAGCCTCGAACTGGTGCTCGCTACGAGGGTACTCACGGCGAAGGAGTTCATAGTAGTAATCAGCGTCGTTATAGCGCTGGCGGAGAAAGTGCGAATTGGCAGTTGCCATAATCGAATCGTCGGCCAGAGGGCCTGTGGGATCGTTGATCCGAATGTTCTCGTAGGCTTTCAACGAGCGACCGTTGGTATCGAAGAGCGGACGAGTCTTGTCGAAAAAATTCGGGGTGACCGCCCAATGGGGTTTGTAATGATGATGTTTCTCCCAGTATCGGGCGATGTCGAATTGACGCCGGATGACTTTGTCGAGATGCGGGGTGTTCGAGTGTTTTTTTAGTAGTCTGTCGTAGGTCTCGATCGCATCAGGGTATTTGTCGTTGTAAAATTGACTTTCGGCCAAGAAGAACATGGCGTCTTGTTCGATTTTAGAGTCGGGCCAGCTAGAGATAGCTTGCTTGAAATGTTTTGCTGCTTCGCCATAAGCTTCGCGACGAAAGGAATCTTCGCCGGCGGCATAGGCCTGCTCGGCTTTTTCCTGATTGGGGCCTAAGCCTACTTGAGTTTTGAGGTCGGCGACAGTTTTTGAGACGCTCACATCTTTCAGCAAGCCGCTGTCTTTCTCCTTATTTTCCACCTTAGCAGCTCGCGACTTCATCGATCGGCCCTCTTGATCGAAATAGCCTTCGACGCCCTCCACTCGGTATCCTTTGCCAGGCTCGAACACTGCACGATTCTTGTTGCTCTTCCACCACTCAGGCGATCCGGGGGGATTGCCTTGGCCGGAGAAAAACGAAGGCCATTGCCAACCAGCGGCAAGCGTAGGAGCCGAACAGGTGGCCGAAAGACACAGAGCGGCAGCCAATAGTATGACAGACAGTTTGGACATATTGCTTTGCGTGGCAGTATGAGTGAGGAGAACAGCAGCCCTACCGACATGCAGCGTTTGGCGGAGGACAAAACGACGCGGAAGGGTAGCGAACCCTTGCAGAGAGGGTCAAGGGCAACGCGGAGGGCTGCTAGCGGTTAGCTTTGGTTGGTCATGTTTTATCGGACGAAAGGCTAGCGCTTTGTCAAAGCTTAATTTTGGAGATTAGCCGTTTTGGCGCTAGCCACGGTTTTTTCTGCATCAACCGTGGCTAGCGCCAAAACGGCTAATTCGCTCAACCCCAAATTTGGAACTGCTATCAGTGTTCGGCAGATGGTAGCTGAACGAGGCGTCGGCCTGTTTCGGCTTCTTCTAGCACAAGGCCGGCCCGATAGGAGCTGCGTACCAGCGGGCCAGAAGCGACACTGCGAAACCCCATAGCTCGGGCTTCCTCGGCCCAAAACAAAAATTGTTCGGGCGTCACAAATCGATCCACCGGCAAAAACTTTGCGGTTGCGCGATCTGGGGCCAGATATTGTCCCAAGGTAACCAGCTCGACGCCAACATCTCGAAGCTGCTGCAAAGCATCGGTTACCTCACGGTCGGTTTCGCCAACACCCACCATCAGACTACTTTTGGTCCAGAGATCGTCTCGCAGCTCTTTTGCCCGGCGAAGTACCTCCAGGCTCTGGGCAAACGAGGCTCGCGGGTCGCGCACCAAGAGGTCGAGCCTTGGTACGCACTCCACGTTGTGTGCGAACACACGCAGAGGAATCTCTTCGAGCAGATGTTCCAATGCCTGCCAATTCCCATCCAGGTCGCTACTTAATAACTCAATCGTAGTTTCGGGCAACCGGCGATGAACTGCCGCGACACAGCGTTTGTAATGATCCGCTCCGCCGTCTGGCAGATCGTCGCGATTGACTACCGTAATGACGATATGGGCCAAGCTCATCCGCTCGGCGGCATCGGCCAACCGCTCGGGTTCGTCGGCATCCAACGGGTCGGGCTGCTTTAGGGTTTCCACCGAGCAAAATCGGCAACCACGCGTACACTCTTTGCCCGCGATCATAAACGTCGCGGTGCCGCGTGCCCAGCAATCGTGAACATTCGGGCAGCGAGCTTCCTCGCAAACCGTATGAAGTACGTTGCCCTGGATTACATTCAGTGTGCCGTTGAACGCGGCTTGGGCTCCGCCCGATGGCAAGTTGACCCGAAGCCAGTCAGGCAATCGCGCATGCCCGTTGGGCAATGTTCCACGAGAATTTGGTACATCAACAGGCAATCGCGAAGACACAGGCGGCCGCTCCGAAAGGTAAGGAAATCTATCACCACTAGACTGGATTGAACCACAACGACACGACGGGCACAACAAAAAAAACCTGTATTGTAGGTGTTTTGGTCAGCAAGCCAAACGTCTGTTCCAAAACGCCTTGTAGCTTCGCAGGCTCTTCAGTGAATAGTGGTTGCCACCTTGCCTACAAGCCTGTCGTCGTGCCCGTAGTGTCGTTGTGGTCTAAAATGCCTTCACTGTTTTGCTAGCCTACTGTCACGCTCAGCCTGCCAGCCCCTCGAACAGCGGAGTCGACAAGTATCGCTCGCCCAGGCTGCACATGATCGTTACGATGCGTTTGCCAGCATACTCGGGGCGGGCCGCAATCTTGGCAGCGGCACACATGTTTGCACCGCTGGAGATGCCTGCCATGATGCCTTCTTCTTTGGCCAATCGACGCGCCCAAAGAAAGGCCTCTTCGTTGCTGACGGTAACCACTTCGTCGACGAGCGTGGTGTCGAGGTTTTTCGGGATAAACCCAGCACCGATGCCCTGAATTTTGTGTGGACCAGGTTTGCCTCCGCCGATAACAGGCGAATCGGTTGGCTCGACGGCAATCGCTTTGAATTCAGGATTCTGTTTCTTCAAAAATCGGCTACAGCCGGTGATCGTCCCACCGGTGCCGACACCAGCCACAATCGCGTCAATGTCTTGCCCCGAGTCGACCCAGATTTCAGGCCCAGTCGTCGATTCGTGAATGGCAGGGTTTGCCGGGTTCTCAAATTGCTGAGGCAAGAAGGTGTTGTCGCCCGCTTCGGTCATCTCGGTGGCTTTTTCGATCGCCGCTTTCATTCCGCCCGCAGCTGGTGTTAACACCAACTCAGCCCCCATAGCTCGCAACAAAACACGCCGCTCGACCGACATCGACTCAGGCATCGTCAGCGTCAGGCGGTATCCTTTCGCAGCGCAAACAAAGGCCAAGGCGATTCCGGTGTTGCCGCTGGTTGGCTCGATGATGTGTGTATCGGCGTTGATTTTTCCATCCCGTTCACCGGCCGCAATCATCGCAGCACCGATACGATCTTTTACGCTATTCAAAGGCTGAAAGAACTCGCATTTGGCAAATACCGTGGCATGACCTTCGGGTACCAATCGGTTGATACGGATCATCGGGGTTTCGCCAACCGCCTCGGCGGCGTGTTGATAAGTCTTGTTTCGTGGCATGAGGGCACCTGATTTCAAAAATTCGTAGGCAGAAGACTACACGACCGCGAGAGACGATTTTAATATCATAAAACCGTCTTTCGTGTTACTAGAGCATTTATCACTTGAGTGTTCCGCTCCACCGAGACGGTGGGACTATATAGCCCGACCCTCTGGGTCGGAGTGGCGGAACGCACAATGGTGATATGTTCTAACGATTCAAATTTACGCAACGAGCAAAAATCTCGGCTGCTTAGGCCATCCAATAGGACTCTCGCAAAGGGAGTGCAACGGTTATCTTGTCAAATATTACTTACCAAGTTGCGGCCATGCCGCGCCGGGTGCCTCAATTGTCAACATTCCCCCGCGCCAAGCAAGCCCAGCACCTAAAAGCGGATGTTTCGATACACAACGGTCAGTATGTTCGGACTCCTAGATTTCGCTAGTCACAATTTCGATTTGAATCAGTGGGAAGCAGGTCGGAGCGATCGTCTATCGCAAAAAACCAGAGCTCCTCTTTGCCACCCATCACTATTCCTTGATTGACTTGCCGACCCACCTCAACGGGTTTTCATCCAACGCAAAACCGGTAAGTCTAGGCGTGCGTGGCCAGCCAATCATAAGCGTCCTCCTCCGTGGCCCAATTAAGCAGCCCGATTATATCGGATGCCAACCAGAAACAAGCAGACTGGATACGACGTAGGTGACAACGACCAAGGCACAATGCCCAAATGACCAATTCTTGAGGCACGAATTCGTTTACATTGGTCATTAAGACACCCCGCTTTCAGCCATTTGGCTGCAAACTGCCCCACGCCAGCACCTTGACGATCACCCTCTAGTCCGCTAGCCTGAGTGGTTCGATTTCTCTCGCCAAGACCATACACTCTTGCCCCTTTCTTCCGAAATCGACCGCAGCCCGGGTTTAGACCCTCAAGCAGCACAGTTTGGTAGCAAAGGGGTCAGGATTCGCAGAGTTCCTGCGTAGTAAACATCCATTTACAAACCAAATCTCGCGATATTACCGCGTCACAAAGCACAAAGAGGAAAAATCTACCATGGCTAAGAAAGCTGCACGTGCCACCAAAATGACCCATTACTTCGGAAAAACCAAAACCGAAGGCGATGGCAAACAAAAGCAACTCCTTGGCGGCAAGGGTGCCAACTTGGCCGAAATGACCAGCATTGGGCTGCCCGTCCCTCCTGGCTTCACCATCACCACCGAAGTCTGCGACCTCTACTACAAGAACAAGAAAAAGCTTCCCGTCGGCTTGATGGATGCGGTCAACAAGAATATCAAAATGCTCGAAAAAGAGCTTGGCAAAAAGTTCGGCGACACCAAGTCGCCGCTGCTGGTCTCGGTCCGATCTGGGGCAGCCGTTTCGATGCCCGGCATGATGAACACCATCCTCAACCTCGGCCTCAACGACGAATCAGTCGTCGGCTTGGCAAACGCTACCGGCAACGAACGATTTGCCTACGATGCCTACCGTCGACTAATCAACATGTACGGCGACGTGGTCTGCGATGTCGACCACAGATACTTCGAACATGCTTTCGATATGGTCAAAAAGAAGTACCGTGCCACCGAAGACAACGACGTGCCATTCGAGGGCATGGTTGAACTGTGCGCGGTCTACAAGAAAGTTTTCAAAAAGCACTTTGGCAAACCCTTTCCGCAGAATCCCATCAAGCAGCTTGAACTGGCCATCGAGGCCGTGTTCAAAAGCTGGATGCAAAATCGTGCCATTCGCTACCGTCAGGTCGAAAACATCACCGGCTTGCTCGGCACCGCAGTGAACGTCCAGTCGATGGTCTTCGGCAACATGGGCGACGACTCCGGCACCGGCGTTGCTTTCACTCGCGACCCTTCGACCGGCAAGAACAAGTTCTACGGCGAATTCCTAATCAACGCCCAAGGCGAAGACGTCGTTGCTGGTATCCGCACGCCCCAACCAGTCGAGCAGATGCCCAAGTGGAATAAAAAAATCTTCGATCAACTTCTCAAAATCAAAGACCAACTCGAGAAGCATTACCGCGACGTACAAGACATCGAATTCACCATCGAAAAAGGCAAGCTCTTCATGCTGCAAACCCGGAACGGAAAACGTACCGGGGCGGCTGCCGTCAAAATTGCCTGCGACATGGTCAAAGAAAAGCTTATCAGCGAAAAAGAAGCCCTCCTGAGGATCCCTGCTGGCGACCTCACCCAACTACTGCTTCCCAGCTTCAGCCCCGCTGGTAAAAAGGCTGCCGAAGTCCTCACCCGTGGCCTTCCCGCTTCGCCCGGGGCCGCCTTCGGAAGGCCTGCCTTCACCGCTGCCGAGGCCGTCGAACGTACCCAAGCAGGCGAAAAGGTTCTCCTGGTCCGCAAAGAAACCAACCCTGAAGACATCGACGGCATGCACTCCGCTGCCGGTATCCTCACCAGCACTGGCGGCATGACCAGCCACGCCGCTGTGGTCGCCCGAGGTTGGGGGCGTTGCTGCGTTGCCGGAGCGGGCGAAATTCAGATCAACGAAAAAACCCGTAAGATCACCATCGGCAAGAGAACCTTTACTCACAAAGACGTTCTCTCAATCGATGGCTCGACCGGAGAAGTCATGGTCGGCGAAGTCGCCACCCAAACGCCCAAGCTCTCCGGCGATTTCACCAAAATCATGGCCTGGAGCGATAAGTATCGAAGAATGAGTGTTCGCACCAATGCCGACACCCCTGCCGACGCCAAACGGGCGCGCGACTTCGGTGCCCAGGGGATCGGCCTCTGCCGCACCGAGCACATGTTCTTCGAAGGCGAACGCATCATGGCCATGCGAGAAATGATCCTCGCCGAAAACCTGGCCGATCGTCAAGAAGCTCTCGAAAAACTGTTGCCAGTACAACGCAAAGACTTCATCGGCATCTTCACCGCGATGAAGGGTTTGCCCGTTACCATCCGTTTGCTCGATCCTCCGCTGCACGAATTCCTGCCGCACGACGACCGAAGCCAAGCCGAAATGGCCAGCCGCATGGGCGTCAAGCGATCGACTGTCAAAAACCGTGTGCAAGCCCTGCACGAAATGAATCCGATGCTCGGCCATCGTGGTTGCCGACTCGCGGTTACCTACCCCGAAATCCTCGACATGCAGGTCACCGCCATCACCGAGGCAGCCATCGCCTGCAAAAACAAGAAAATCGATGCCCAGGCCGAAATCATGATCCCGCTCGTCGGCACCGTCCGCGAACTGGAACTACTCGGCAAACGTGCCCGTGTCGTTATCGAAAGGGTGAAAGAAGACAAAAAGTTCAAAGGCAAGCTGAACATCTTGATCGGCACCATGATCGAAATCCCCCGCGCAGCTCTCACCGCCGACGAAATCAGCGTTGCTGCCGACTTCTTCAGCTTTGGCACCAACGACCTCACCCAATTGACCTTCGGCTACAGCCGCGACGACATCAACACGTTCTTGCCAGACTACCTCAGCGAAGAGATTCTTCCTCGCGACCCTTTCGAGTCGCTCGACACCACAGGCGTTGGCCAACTGGTCGAAATGGGCGTGAAGAAGGGCCGTTCAGTAAAAAGCAAGCTCAAGTGCGGCATCTGCGGCGAACACGGCGGCGACCCCGACTCGATCGAGTTCTGCCACAACGTAGGACTCGATTACGTCTCTTGCAGCCCCTTCCGAGTTCCAATCGCCCGCCTAGCAGCGGCCCAAGCAGCCCTCAACAACGGCAAATAAATCGCAAAATTCCGTAGGGTGTGTGAAGCGATAGCGTAACGCACCAAGCCGGATCGCTTCGTAGTACGATACTGCGATGAGCAGGCGACAGGGTGCGCGGTTATTGAAAAAACGGTGCGTTCGTTTCATGGCTTCAAAGAGTGAACTGGCATTAACGCACTACTCCCATATGACGTACCAAATTGGGCGGCGATCGCGCACCCTACTGACTAAGGACGATGCCGCCTTAGTCAGTTAGCGAAGTGCCGTTCGAGACGGAGGTGTGTCACACCTCCGTAGTTAATAGGTTGTAGGAAAAGACACTTTTTTGCCATACTGAAGCGTAAAAAGATACAATCCACGGAGGTGATAACTCATCGACTATTGCCTCTACCTCTCAATCTCAACTCACTTTGCGACATTGTGTCGTCTAGAAAACTGTTAGGCGTCTGATCGAGACCATCGTATGATCGTTGTTATACCTAGAATAGGAAAACTGTTGCGGTTGATATGCCTCCTTGTGCTTGTTGCTACATTTGGGTGTAAACCTACCTTTCAACCACCACCCGGTGCTTTCGCATGT
Source organism: Planctomycetota bacterium (assembly GCA_013152205.1). Taxonomy (GTDB): domain Bacteria; phylum Planctomycetota; class Planctomycetia; order Pirellulales; family Lacipirellulaceae; genus Bythopirellula. The sequence goes on along the minus strand of JAADGV010000100.1, from coordinate 12,542 downwards.
CGACTTTTGGCGAACCGAGCAGATCATGCTAGAATAGTTGCAACTGCCAATGAGCAACAAGGTCAGCAAGTCATGCAGGATGGCCGAGTCGTTGCTCGTTGGTATCCAGTTGCATCCAATAGTGACGCTGCCAATGGAATTCTCGACGGCGAATTAACCGTAACGCGTAAACGACCGAATGGCATCGATGTGCTTGTTGTGCATGGTGCAACAGATTTGTCCGAAAAGCATATCGAGGCAGTTCGCTTAGGTAATCTTGATGCAATGGGAATTCCAGCGGTCACCATCTATGTAACGCAACCAGGAGAATCTCTCCTGGGTCAACTAACTGAGAATAACTTACCTCGCGATGATGGCACACCGCGTTCTCTAGCATTGATAGTTGATGGTCACGTTTATTCTATACCCCTGATTCAAGCCAAAGTGTCTTCTATGTTTTCAATATCAACAACTGGCCAGAAGCAAGCCGAAGAGATAGCTGAATTGTTGGGGGCGACGCCATAAGAGTCCGCCAATTTGGTAAGCGGGGTGGCCCAGACACATTTCAACAATAATGGTCGACATTGTTTTGAAGTGATGTTGAAATGTGTCTGGGTTGCGCAGCGACAAGAGCGTTCCCCATGCAGCGATGTCACCCAGACAACAAGTTGCCTGGGCCACCCGCGGCAAATAAAGAGAAAAAAAAGTACCCGAACACAAAAAAACGCCGTTGGCTAGACCGGTGTTTTCCAGTTGGATATTTTCGGCACCAAGGTCGGGGCATCCAGCTCTTGGGATGTCGCCCCCATCTCCCAGGGCGAGGGGCCGACAAATTCGCTTTTACGTCCTTCGATGGCGAGAAAGCTGTGCGACAAATCGATCGTCACGATTGCGAATAATGAATCTTTGTACGGAACCGTTCTCTTGGCAGAAGGATAGGCCTTATCAACTTCGGGTCCGTACCGCACGACTTCGTACTTTTTTCCGATCCAGAAATACGAAGCACTGTTGATTTGCGAGTAAAGGATCCCTTGGATGCGGCGCATATAATCTCGATGGTGATGACCTGTAAAACAAGCGATCACCTTCCGACGACGTGCCTTCTGGTTCGCATTTTCCATAATTTGCCGAACCACCGCGCCATTTTCCAGGCCTCCCTTATTCGGTCTTTCGGGACTTTGGTGTACAAACACGATGGTTGGCCGATCCGTTTGATCCAGGTCTTTTTCCAACCAAGCGAGTTGATCGTCCGCTACCCACCGGTTCCACGGTTCCTCCTTCGGACCTTGGTCGTTTCCGTCGAGCACAACGGCATGAATTCCCTTGACGTCGAATGAGTAGTAACGGCTCTCCATCCCCCAATACTCGACCGTCTCTTCGCGTTCATATCGTTGCTGACGCCCCGACTGGCCGATGTCGGTATCATGGTTTCCGAGAACGTGATAACGGGGGCCAACAAACGAGTTCCAGATTTCCAGAAAACCTCGATTGGCTGGCGACGGGATGCAAAAATCTCCCAACTGAAGGATGAAGTCCACCTTCTGCCTGGTCATCTCGTCGATAAACACACGAAGCCGCTCGTCGGCATCGTAAACCAGATCTTTGTGAACATCCGCGATGACGCCGAAACGCAACAGCGAGTCGGTATCCGTTTTGGCAAAGCTGCTGCCCGGACAAGAAAGAGCGTAAACGCCAGCGGCGGAACACTGAAGGAAGCTTCGACGACCGATCAGGTTAGATTGCATCCGTGTATCCTCTTTCGATTTCCTAGGCAGACTTAGGGGCTCGTCTTCAACGACCTGCTAAGTTCCCAACCGGCCCAGGATTCGATCCAGTGAATCCGATGTCTGATAAACCAGTGCTTCAGGATAGTGTGGGTAGGGATGAAAGTACTCAAGCGTAACGTAGCCGTCGTAATTCACCTTCGCCAGTGCATCCATCACCCCCGGCCAGTTGGTCATGCCATCAAGTAGCGGTCGGAACGTCTCTAGCGAATAGAATCGGTACTCATTTCTTTACGATAGGCATCCGGAATTCTGCCGAATAGGCCTCTTTCTGTGGGATAGATCACGTACCTTTCCTTAGACTCTAGCCAAAATGAGGAGGTTTTGTAAGAAACCACGTTTCAATACGACTAAACTAGGCGGTCTATTTGGGACTACCGTCGAGGAGCACCTAGGATTTCAATGACCAGCAGACAAACGAAAGAACAAATCCAGTCGGAAGATCCTGCCGAGTGGGTCGATCTCTACGGCGACATGCTTTTGAGCTATGCGCTGTCGAGAATGCGCGATCGAGATATTGCTGAAGACCTAGTTCAAGAGACTTTCCTGGTCGCCTGGAAGAGCAAAGGCAACTTTGCAGGGCGTTCACGTTTCTCGACGTGGCTGGTGTCGATCCTGCGGCGCAAAATAGCAGACCATTTCCGTCGGGAAGGTAGTCGAACGTCTTACTCGTTCGACGAATCCGACGAGTGGGAAGAGTCGGAGCCCCTATTCAACAAGCAGGGCAAATGGACGCGCTCGCCAAAATCGTGGTCGGCGTCTCCCGAGAAATTGGTCGAAAATCGGGAGTTTTGGACGGTGGTGACTCGTTGCTTGGGAGATATGCCAACCCATTTAGCCTATGTGTTGCGGTTACGCGAGTTGAAATCCGCGAAGACGAAAGATATCTGCAACTTGCTCGAGATCACTTCGTCAAATGTGTCAGTACGTCTCCATCGGGCGCGTCTTCTACTGCGACAGTGCTTGGAAGAAAAATGGTTTGAATAGCAGTTTTCCTACGGATCGTCCTCCCCTCTCTTATGACTTGCAAACACGCAACCCTACTGCTTTCAGAATCTGAGGAGCGGCAGCTCTCGAGCCGCGAGCGCTGGGGCCTGCGCTTCCACGTGGTCATCTGCGCTGCTTGTCGTCGATTCAAAAAACAGTTGCAATTTCTGCGACTTCTCTTGTCGCAAGCCTCGCCAAAGATGCTGGCCGCTGTCTACGCAAGCGATGCTTCTCTTTCCGAGCCCCGTCGGCAGGAAATCAAGACTTTGCTACGCCGAGCTGCAGAGGGGCAATAGATTCGAGCTGTTTTCAATTTTTCTTGTAAGGTTTATCCAATTTCTGCGACCAACCCTCCGGAGCAGATTGATATAGCCGTCGGTCGGGGTGTCCTAGGCAATAATGGATCCTCCGGCAAAGAACGGGTAATTTTGAAAAACTGTGCCTGACTTCTCTCTTTTGTTAGGCAAACATCGAACCAACCTTGGACGCTAATGCTACTGAGCTTCTAAACTGCAGAGCTAGTTTTGCAACTCCATGCCATCTCGGTAGGTCTGCATGATGCTGGCTCTGCGTCAATACTTGCATTCTGCAAGTTCTTTAGCGGTCGCGTATGGCCTCAAGCCATTTGTTGCGAGCCTGCTTTGTCTTTGAGACCTTAAACACAAATTTTCTTTGGAGAAACTAGCAATGCGTAATCACTTGAAAATTTCCATCACCCAAGGCTTGTTTGGCTGTGCTGTCGTTGGATTGGTATTTGTTTTGTTTGCTGGGCAACGAGCTTCGGCTCAAGCTGTCGGCGACATCCGAGTGGAGGTGACCAACGAAGGAAATTCCGATTTCTTTCTGACTCCCGTTTGGTTTGGTTTTCACAACGGTAATTTCGATTTTTTCGATGCCGGTAGTGCCGCGAGTGCCGCCTTGGAAACCATTGCCGAAGTGGGAATGACCGGTCCTCTAGCCACTTCTTTTACAGATGCTCCGGGTATCCCGGGCGACCTCCAAGGTGTCGTGGTGGGTAATGATGTTGGTCCTCCGCCAGTCGATCCCGGCGAAACGGGTGTTGGTTTTGTCACCCCAATCAACCCGTCGGCCTATCAGTATTTCAGTTTTGCTTCGATGGTCATTCCTACCAACGACACCTTCATCGGCAATGACAATGCGATGGCTTACCGAGTGTTCGACAACGACGATAACCTCATCGGCGGTACGTTCACCATTCAGATTTTCGGCAGCGATATCTACGATGCCGGTACTGAGATCAATGACGCATCCGTCGCTGGTGGTGCTGCTTTTGTTGCCGGCGTCGATGGGTCTATTGGTGCCGACGAAAATGGTGTTATCACCTCGGTAACCGATTTTTCAATTTTCCAAGGCTTGGAAACTCCGACGGGTGCAATCATCAACGATGTCGTCATAGGCTCCGGCGAATTGCTGGCGACAATTACGATCAGCATCGTGCCCGAGCCTACCTCGGTGGCTTTGGCTAGCATGGGTTTGGTCGGTCTGTGTGGCCTGATGCGTCGCCGACGGGTATAATACAGAGAAGAGGCCTTTTGTTGAGTCTGGCAGTCCGAGGGACTGCCAGACTCTTTTTATGCGCAACGGAAGAACTCTGTAAAACATACTTAACCAATCCGGCAGAGAGCAGCCACCATCAGAAAAGGAGCCGCAACCATGACCGCCTTGAAATACAATTCGGTGCTTGTCCCTAGCGATTTTTCCGATCAGGCCCACGACGCTGTCGAAACAGGCTTAGCAATCTGTGATTGTGAGGGGCCGTCTCCCGACGCCGAAAGTCGCCGTATTTAACACGTTCGATGACCACACCGACCCAAAGGGTCGAGCAATATAGTCCCGCCGTCTCGGTAGAACGGAACACGCAAGCGATAAATGCTCTGGCTCTTCATCGCCTCGCTATGCTTCGGGTTCGCTCGAAGAAGAACGCCTTGCAGCAATATAGTAGAACGCCGAGAGAAAGACGCCTGTGAAGTTCGCACTGGCACCCATCCAATGCCCGATCCGATCAGGCTGAAGGATTCCCGCTTGCAAGTGCGAAAGCAATCGACAACAGAGTGAGCCCTGGTATGGCGGCTGCTTGAGCCGCTTCCGGTTGGCGGAGCAAACACACAAGAACAAGAGCCAAACCTGCGGAAATCGCATCACGTCTGCTAACGCTTTTAGTTTGCCCAAGCGGTAGGCAATACTTGTCTGGATTCATTTCATGGCGGCCCCCTGGCATCGCATTACAGAACTAAAAAGTCGTCGTTAACCGAGCGCAAAGCCAGCTTGAGTTTGCGATTTAAGTTTGTTTTCTTGCCAGCAAGGATAGCCAGCCGCTCCCCCGTCAGTCTTTTTCGCCTAAATCGCGAGTGTACGCCTCCTGCAATATACCGGTTTCTTCCTTCTCGTGGGCTAACAACTCCTGACGGAATTGCTCAAAACGCTTTGCCAACTCGGGGGCTTCCACGCTGTTGGCAAAAGCTTCTTGTGCCATCACGGCCAGCTTTCGCGACTCATCAAGAAATAAGCCATGTTGTTGGATGAGTGCATCAACACGACCTGAGAGGCGGGGCGCAATTTGCACTAACTCCGCGTAGTACCCATCTTCTTCTAGCTCAAAGTGCGATTCCAGATGAGATGTCAACGAATTCAGCAACGAGACAAGATTGCAGCTCAATTCTCTTCCCGACTCAAACCGGTTGTGCAACGCCCCGAGCAGCCCCTCAATCTGAATGTGTTGTCGAGCGACAGCATCATCCGGGCAGGCGTCACTACCAGTTTCTGACATAGCAAGTACTCCGGGGCGCAGGTCGACACAACATTAGCAGATCGCCGCAAACGCAGTGCCAATGGCGTGTATTTTTTCATACCCCTGCTTTCGCAGGCTTACGAGACTCTCGTAGCGCGCCAATTCGCACAGCACCCACCTCAGAAACGCACGCTCAAATGTGCCCCCCCTTGTTAGCGCTGGCGGCCACGCCAGACCAAATCTATCGCGGGAATCATAAAAAACCGCGGCTACTACAGAATCAGTGACTTTGCAATCGTCCTACGAAACCCTAGCTAAACTCCGCCGCGCTCGTACTCGATCGCATACTTTTCTAGCAAACGATAAAGGGTCCGTCGGCTTATCCCCAGCGCCCGAGCTGTCCGCGCCTTATTGCCCTCGAATCGCTGGAACGTATCCGAAATATGATGTCGATTGACCGTATCGAGGTTCGACCCTTCACGAGCCGTACGCATGGCCTCCTCCTGGCTGTGCCGCAAAATCTCAGGAGGCAGGTTCTCAGGCAACAACGTATCGTCTTCTGCCAGAACCATCGCTCGATCGATCGCATTGCGAAGCTGTCGCACATTGCCGGGCCAACTGTAGTTCCTCAGTACGTCTAAAAAAGACTCATCCCATCGCCATTCATCGGCTGCAAAATGCTCCAGCAACAACCGAATATCGGCCCCACGTTCTCGCAAGGGCGGCAACAAAATTGTCAGTACATTGATCCGATAAAACAAATCCTCGCGGAAAGTTCCAGCATTTACGGCTTGGTTTAAGTCTCGATTCGTTGCTGCCAACAAACGCACATTCACATGGCGTTCCTTCACCGAACCAACTCGACGTAGCGAGCCATCCTCAAGCACCCGCAGCAACTTCGCTTGCAAGCCGCCTGCCAGTTCACCAATTTCGTCGATGAAAAGCGTCCCCCCATCGGCTACCTCAAACAGCCCCGGCTTGCTCGCCACGGCCCCTGTAAACGCGCCCTTTTCATGTCCAAACAGTTCGCTTTCCAGTAAATTTTCGGGCAGCGCCGCACAGTTAATCACCACAATCGGCTTGTCCGAAAATCGGCTCACCTGGTGCAAAGCGGTGGCAACCAGCTCTTTGCCCGTCCCACTTTCTCCCTGAATCAATATCGGCTTGTCAGTCGACCCCGTCCGCTCGATCAGCCGATACACCTCCTGCATCGCCTCCGATTCGCCAACGATTTCTGGGTTCGTCTGCTCACGCTCAAGCGCTGCCCGCAACTGAAAGTTTTCTTTGCTCAGACTTTCCTGACGAGATAAAAACTCGGTCTGATAAGCATCCTCGATAATCGCCAAGTCAAGATCCAACAACCGGTTCAGCGATGCCAGCGTCCGCATCATGTCTTCTGGCGAACCCTCCCAATAGGCATAAACCTGCTGGCAAAGACCTATCCGCAATCTCGACATCGCCGCATTCGTATAGACCTGATCCAAACCGATCGCCACATGACGCCGGCCAACATTGGTTCGCATCAGCACATAGTCGCGGTCATAAGGCCCCGTCAGCAACTGCCGCAACCACTGGCGCAAGGTTACTTTCAAACGAGTAATTTGCTCCTGGCCGCCCACAATCACCCGGGCTGTCCGCGGGTGGCGTTGAATCTCATCGTAAAAGTCGTCGACTAGATAATCCGCATGTGCCAGCAACCCCTCTCGCACCGCTGCCACTCGTTGCTGGTCGTCGTCTGTCCAACCGACATACCGTTGCAATTCAAAATACTTCTGACTTAATGCCATCGACATAGAAACCAATACCCCCCAAAGTTGGTAGTTCTTCCCTCTATTTTTAACACGATCTCCCCGTCCCTCCAACCGCCTCTTGCCAGCCGCTAAAACTTTGCGGAAGTCACCTACGTTGGAGCAATCACCGTGCGAATTTGGTCTTTCACCGTGCGTTGCCGCGCGCATCATTCTATCCATATTCCGTTTTCATCGCACCTGCCTTGCTTCCTCAATCTGGCCCACCGTTTGCACCCTATTTTGTCGTTTGAAGGTTACCCGCTGGCGGCTTTATTGAGGGTCGCACCAGGAAAGAGACAGGCCGACCAACGGGGGTGCCGGATTTGGCGAATGAATGCTGAGACCAAGTAAAATTCCTGGTGTACACACCAATAACGGAGGCCCTTTGTCATGCGACTTGCAAGCGTCAAAGAATGTCCCACATCTCCCAAACTTCTGACCTTCGATGCTGGCACCGATCTTGTTGGCTTGGCACGCGACGAATTGAGTCACCACGACCATTTCCGCTACCACTCCAACTCAATTGCCATCGAATCTCAAGATGGACGCCTCGTCATCACTGGCCGGCTCCCCTCGTTCTACCTAAAGCAAGTGCTGCAAACCGTGCTCCGCGCCCTGCCTGAGGTCCAACAGATCGACAACCGCATCGATGTCGTCTCATGCCATGGCCTCAGCAGTACGCAAGACTCAATACACAGGAGTGCCAGGACATGAACACCCCCAACCAACGCCTTCGCAGTCTGCATGCCGAAGATATTATGTCGCGCGATGTTATCGTTGTGACTGCCAATAGCACCATGTCCGAAGCTGCCGACGTCCTCTGCGAACGTCAGGTTAGCGGTGCCCCGGTCGTCGACGAAGTCGGGCGTTGCGTCGGGGTTCTCAGCGGTTCCGACTACGTCCATAGCGAAGCCAGCCACCTCGAACCCGGCGCCAGCAGCGTCGCCTCGCCACACTCCTCATTGGGTTGTTATCAAATCGAAGACGTCCAGCACGATCTAGTCCGACGCCACATGACTCCTGCCGTGCAGACGATCGACAAAAAATGCTCGCTACTGCGAATTGCCCACTGTATGTGTGGTGAACACCTGCATCGTCTGATTGTTCTCGACGACCATAGCGTACCCGTAGGCGTTGTCACGAGTCTCGACCTTATCGCTGCCCTCGTCACTGTCATTGAAAAAGAGCAGCCACCATCAGGAAAGGAGCCACAACCATGACCGCCTTGAAATACAATTCGGTGCTTGTCCCTAGCGATTTTTCCGATCAGGCCCATGATGCTGTCGACACCGGCTTAGCGATGGCCGGCGAGGCTAGCCGACTTACCGTCATCCATGTCGCTCCACCGCTCAACACCCTCTCGGTCGGCGACCCTGCCGTCGCCTGGCAAACCGTCAGCGACGAAACCCGTAGCGAACACCTCTACCACGAAATCAATAGAGTATTTCGCGACGATAAATACAAAGGCCTCAAAACCTTCGTCGCCTTCGGCAACCCCGCCGACGAAATCACCCGCTATGCCGAAAAGAACAACGTCGATCTCATCGTACTACCCTCGCACGGCCGAACCGGCCTCGCCCGCCTCATGATCGGCTCCGTAGCCGAGCGAGTAGTCCGCCTAGCCCACTGCCCCGTCCTAGTCCTCCGCCAATAACACCACGCTATCGGATTACCCCTACTTAGTGTCTGCGGCCACGCTGCCCCAGAGGGTTGAGCAATATAGTCCCACCGTCTCGGTGGAACGGAACACGCAAGCGACAAATGCTCTAGTCTTCACCGCCTCGCTATGCCTCGGGTTCGCTCGAAGAAGAACGCCTTGCAGCAATATAGTAGAACGCCGAAAGAAAGACGCCCGTGAAGTTCGCACTGGCACCCATCCAATGCCCGATCCGATCTGGTTGAAGAATTCCCGCCTGCAAGTGGTCGAAAGCAATCGACAACAGAGTGAGCCCTGGTATGGCGGCTGCTTGAGCCGCTTCCGGTTGGCGGAGCAAACACACAAGAACAAGAGCCAAGCCGGCGTTCCAGATAGCGATCTCTGTTTGCCAACCAACGTTCCCGCCCCAGGCGGTCACTTCCGCAAACCATCCCTGAAAGACGCTTTGTATCGTGAGTGACGCCAAGAAGCCGATCAGCCAAAGGACAAGGAGGTGCTTTGCGCGAAGTTTCATACGCGTACCCTTCGATCCGTATAGTGCTTGAGTTATACCGCTACTGGGTTGTCGTTACAGTTGTAGGACGAGCAGGATATCGCACGTATTTGCGACCGGAAGATTGTTGTTGGACCTTGAGGTTTCGAAAGATTTCCTTGATGTCGTAGCCGAACCGAGCCGCGTGCCTGTCGCGCGCCGCCCGGACTTCGGCGACGATGGGGTCATTCGTTTTCATCATCGGGCTCCATTAATTCAGCAGGTGTGCAGATAATCGTTGGTTCGTAACCTGCATTTCGGCAAACCCGTTCGATCTGAAATCGTGTGGTTGCATTCGCGATATGCCGACAATTCCATGTTACCAGATAATCCACGCCGTTCGTAACGGCAATGGCAATATGGGCAGCATCTTCGGCTGCTTTTCGGGGAATTGCCCCAGATTCGATCAATTGCTGTGCCAGTTCTGCTGCCTCCTCGGTCGCATCGAGAAGTGTTACGGATGCAAGTGCAGTCAGGCGGTCGCGAGCGGCATCGGCATCACCCGCGCCGGCTTCGTTGATAACGAGTTCTGACGCGACCAATTCGAATCGATCAGCCGCGTTGCGCCACCAGTCACGGGTAGTCTGTTGATACCCAGCAATCACCACATCACGCGAAGGCCGCGCGGTTAGATAGCTGACGACGGTAGTCTCGATGTATGCCTTCGGATTCATGATCGACTATGTGTGTGTCATCGTACGGGCTGCACGTCTTGCCGCAAAACCATCAAAATCACCACCGACTCATCTGACATTGGATTCACTCATCGGGAATCAGCCGTTTGCCGTAGCTTACGACCGCGTCCTCCGTGAATCCAATGTTTTCATAGAATGCGATGGCGTCCAAGTTGTTCTTGCGAATCTGAAGGTTGATTTTTGGGCATCCGAATTCGTGGAGCATTCTTTCCGCCTGTACCATGATGGCACGCGCGTGTCCGGCACGCTGAAAATCGGGATCGACCACCAAGTAGTTAATCCAACCTCGGTGTCCGTCAAAACCAGCCATAACGGATACAATAATGCGTTCATCGAGTACACCGACAAGAAACCACTCCGGTTGGACTCGCTGTTTGCGGCAAATGTCTTTTCGCGGGTCATTCCATGAGCGAGTCAATCCAGACCGATCCCAAAGTTGGATCACGGCGGACTCGTCGTCAGGTTGGAACATGCGAATGTGCATGGATTTGAGTCGGGTAACAAGAAGTAGGCTGAGTTTACCTTAATCTAACACGATAAATTAGCAACCATTCTTCCGGCTGTAAATGATTGCCACCAAGATGTTAGGCCTTTTCGAGAGGAAGCGGCTAAAATATCATCTCGATAGCCCAACTCAAGCGCATCCGCCAATTTTCCCAGGTCGCCATCACAGACTTTTAGCGCGGCAAAGCGCACCCGTTCCGCTTCTGACTGCATGTGGCAAAAACGCTGATCGGACCACTTCATCAACAGTTCCCTGGCCTTGGCTCGTTCGCCAAATGCGAACAAACGTTCGATCCGAACAATAGTATGCATATTCAATCGAACTGAACTCTTCATGGCAACATAACGACTGAGGTAACTAGGCCTGGAGTGGATGTAACTGAGCGAAGCGAACTGGCCAGCTAAACCCAGCTCAGCCTCACCGACTGGTTATCTGGTTTTTGGGGTCCACCTCACTTGGCCATTTGAAAACACCCGGATTCGCTGCTCCGGTTCACGCAATTATTCCCATCATTGCATGGGCTGACGGATGATTGTTTTCCAATTGGCTGGAGCCGCTCTTCGAATATCACTCAAGTAGATCTCATGGTGCTTGCCAATTCGTTTGCTTTGGGTATCCTTGATGAATTGGTGTACTTTTTCAACGGTGGGACCTTCTTCGGAGAAAGGCCCGCGATGAAGAATCTGGGCGCATTTCCCTTCTGACAATTCTTGGAACCGTACCAAGTCAATCGCTTCGGGGGCTTTCTTCTTTCGGACTTCGATGATTGCAGCATCCGCCATTTCTTGTGTGATAATGTCGGGTTGCATAATCATCATCGTCCACTTCCAACTTTCCTTGTCGTCTACAGAGAATTGCGACATATCGTTGGCCCACCAGAGGCCTTCAAGTGGCATCACACCGAAATCAATCGCTGATGATCCTTTCTTGAGTGCGAATTTGATGGTGTAGGCGACACTGTACAATGCTTCAATTGCATTGGAGTAGGCTTGCGATCCGGGAGCGCCATTTCCATTGACCATCAGATAATTCATGGCCGGAACGTCGACTGAGACAACTTGCTTGGCAGATGGCCCGTAGAGGTGCTTCAACGTCTTCTTAAAGTCGATCTTTTCCATTGGGAGATTCTCGGGATGGCGAACGCTTGAGGTCACCGGGCCGCGGCGAACGACATTGATTTCAAAAAACCACGCGACCCGCGGCTCCGCATACACCGATCTGTTATCCGACGTTGCATGTTTTTTGCATTGTGTTCATCCAAAGCCGTCAATCAAGCACATCGTTACCGGCTGACGCGGCGGGTTCAATCCAAAGTGTCAGCATTGCGGCAATCACCATTTCCAACCAAGCAAGGGGAAGTGCAATCGCCGCAACCGCGAGAGTTGTCAGACGCATATTGTACAGGCCGAGCCAGAACAGGAGGAAGAACCCCATCCACGCGAATGTGCCAGCCAGCAATGCGGTCCGTTTTGAGTGCCCGTATCGGGAAGCAAAAACAGCGTCAGGAAAACGACAAATGCCGCGAGAATGGTGTCCCATACGCCCCACACAGCAAACACTGGCCAGTTCATCGGAGCGACGTTCGGAATCGCAGCGAGATCACGCCTCATTGCCGGCATGACGATCGCAAAGTAGCGAAACACTTCTGATACGTTCACCCAGATACTCACGAGCAACGTGATGACAGCGAAACGTTGGAGTGAAGGCATTGTGATGTCAGTAGTTATTTTAGTCGGGTAACGTCAGCAATAACCGGAATTTTTTAGCGGTGTTTGCGATAGCCCAAGATTGACGGATACCGTTCGGGGGTAGAATAATACCCTTGAAAGGAATCCTCATGAGCGAAGCACAATCCCCGTTATCC
>JAADGV010000034.1 GCA_013152205.1 Planctomycetota bacterium | reverse complement strand
TCGATGGCGAAGAAACCACCAAGCCAATGCAAGAAAATGTCACTACAAAGCACGCGGAGACCCACTCCCTTAGCAAAACGCAACTGTAGTATTAGAGCAGTTCCTTCAAGTGTGTAGCCACAGAGTTCACTGAGAATACTGAGATAAGGTTACTCGCTTCAGTATTTCCTCTGAGACCTCGGCGTGCTCTGTGGCTAGCAAGACACAAACTAGCCAGCAGGTTCACTTCGAGCGTTGGCGAGCTGCGTGGCAAGCTGCCAGCAGATTGGCAAGATGCTTAGGGGCCTTTACCGGCTTCGTTGGCATGTTCCCCAACTCTTGGCAAAGCTGGCGAGCGTTCTGGATGACGGCCTCGCTAACTTGGTCAGGCTTCATCTCTGCCAGTTGACGAGTCGCTTCGGCAACTGCTCCCCAGTCCTCCGCAGTTGTGGCAACAAACAGCCGCTCGATGCCGTCTAGCTGCGCATCGATCATCGACTCGACTCGTCGATTGTCAGTGGCCAGCCGGACGTGCATCTGTGCCAAATTGGGCAACGAGGGATAGTCGCTTGTGTCCATCGTATCTTTTCTCGGTGGTTGGCAATCAGTGATTGGCAAACTACGCCGCCATCGGCAATTCAAAGGCGCGAGGGACGCCCACGCTTGTCTGGCGTAGTACGGCTGGTAAAATTCGCTCCGTAGCGGCTCGGACTACCACGTCGGTTAGCTCCTGAATCGCGGCAGGTTGTCGAGAAATCACTTGTTGCGCCTGCCGACGAACAATCCTGGCGGCTCGTGCTCGAACATAACCTCGTGCCTCAGACAGCGTCATCTCATCTACGTGGGCTGCCACCTGTTTGCAGACGCCTTCCACGCTTTGTTCTGCCACCTGACGCACAACCGCGTCGATGGCCTCAGAAGAGGGTTTGTTTAGCAACTTGGCTATTCCTTGATACATTTCGGCGATTCCTTCCTATCTGGGCTAATCCGTCTGACGGTGGGACTCTTCCTTCCATCGAATCGACACAGCCCGAATCTCCAATAGATCGGTGTCGGTCGGCGGCATCGTTCTAGGCGGCAATTTCTTCTCAACTTGCCCAGCATGGCTAGCCGATACAATACCTGCACTTGACCGATATCCACTGATCGCTTAACTTTTCAGAAGACGTGGCGAGGGTCATGGCGCCGTGGCCAAGTGGCTAAGGCATCGGATTGCAAATCCGACATCGGCGGTTCGAATCCGCCCGGCGCCTCTTTTTTTATCGCCTTTTGGCAATGGAAAAATCCAGCCGCACGAGGTCTTTTTTAGAGCGGCACTTTCTCCTGCACGGCTTCGTTTAATTTTCCAAGTGCCGTAGATCTGCCTCTCTGCTCCGAAGTCGAATTCTCCATAGCCCGGCCATCCTGCCGAAAGCCCCCAGAACACACCCATTGATAATCTTAAACTCAGCCAATTAACGGCGTATATCCGCGGCTAGGTTTCATCCTCAACGGAAAATGCCGCTTTTGATCACCCGTCGCTTGCTATCACTTATTACGTGTAGTAGACTGGGCGGTTTGCGCAGGGATGGAGAATTTTAGTTTCACCCCCCCACAACGGAATGTTGACTGCAACTCAGGTTTCACATCGTGCCCAACTATATCCTCCTGACTGGCTCCACGGGGCTTTTGGGGCGCTATCTATTACGCGATCTTTTGCTGGCAGGAAAGAACGTAGCGATCATTGCTCGGCCGACCAAAAAAGAAACGGTCGCCGAACGAATCGAATCGTTTCTTCAACCCTGGGAAGCAGAACTCGGCGCCCCGCTTCCTCGCCCTGTTTGTTTCGAGGGTGACATCTGCCAAGAGTTTCTTGGCTTAGACGAGATTTCGCGTCAGTGGATTGCCGGGCACTGTGATTCAATGCTCCACAGCGCCGCAGCTCTAAAATTTCACGAAGAAAACGATGGCGAGCCGTGGCGGACGAACGTCGAGGGTACTCGCAATGCCTTGCAACTCTGCCGTGATGCCGGGATCCGCAAGATGCATTACGTGTCGACTGCTTACGTGTGCGGCACGCGCAGCGAACGCATCATGGAAGACGACCTTGATCTAGGGCAGTCGTTTCGCAACGACTACGAGCGAAGCAAGCTCGAAGCCGAGACGATGGTCCGCAAAGACAGTGATCTGGAACAAGTGACCGTCTACCGTCCGGCTGTCATCGCCGGAGATTCTAAGACCGGCTACACGAACACCTATCATGGCTTGTTCATGTATCTGCAAATCATGTGCATCCTAGCCCGCAACACCGAGCCTGATTCGGAGGGAGTTCGGCAGACCCCGATGCAGCTTGACACCACCGGAGATGAACCACGCAATGTGATCCCGGTCGACTGGACTTCGGCGGTGATCTCCCATTTGCTTACGACTCCTGAGTCGCACGGCCGAACCTTTCATCTGGTGCCACAGACTTGTATGACAGCACGGCAGATGGTTGAGGCCGGCTATACCTATTACAATTCAGCTGGTGTCGAGTTCGTTGGCCGTTCAGAGGATCGATCTGAAGAGGGGCTGGAGCGAGATTTTTACGAGAACTCGACCATGTATCGCTCGTACGAAGACAGCGACCCGGAATTCGATACCACAAATGTACAAAAATTTGCCGGTCACTTGCCTTGTCCTGAAATCGACGAACCGATGTTGCACCGATTCATGAAGTACGGCGAGGATGACCGCTGGGGAAAACGACGGCAGAAACCTACAACGGTTCCAGTTGATGTCAGCTCGCATCTTATGCAATTGATCGAGGCGGTCGATCGACGGTCGGGAAAATCGATCGAGGCTAAGCTGACTTTGGGGCTAGATGTTCGTGGGCCAGGCGGTGGGCAGTGGAGCGTGAAGTTGTCTGACAGCGGATTAGTTGCGATCGAGCAAGGCTTATCGTCTTCATGCAAGACCACGCTGGTGTTTGCCTCCTCGGAATTTCTCGCGACGGCATCCAAGCGAAAGCAATCTGCTTTCGAAGTGATGGGACGCAAGTTGTCGCAGGAGGAACACCGACTTGCCACGGCGATTTTACTGCCCAGCTCAACGACCGATCGCCCAGGCCAGCCGACGCCCAAGGTTGCGGCCGACATTGCCTGATGCGGAAAGGTTAGGGGACGATCCCAGCGCATGCTTGTTATCGCCGTAGCCCTGATGGCCATTATCATGATGGTGCAAATCGTTGGAGTCAGCCGCTATGTCCGTTGGCTGGCCAACGAAACCGTTCCTAGGGTTCCCGACGCGAGGTTGCCGCGAGCAGCAGTCATCCTGAGTTTGCGGGGGGCCGATCCTTTTCTTGGCGAATGCCTCGACCGGCTTACGACGCAAGACTACCCACGCTACGAAGTGCATGTCATCGTCGACCATCCCACAGATCCTGCTCTCGAGGTGGTTGAAAAATGGATGTCAGTTCATCCGGATCATCCCCTCCAGTTATCTTTCCTGCGTCAGCGATCTGACGGGGCGTACCTCAAGACGAGTGCCGTTCGACAGGGCGTTGAAACACTTAATCCATCGGTCGAGGTGGCCGTGTTGGCCGATGCTGATACGCTCGTATACCGAGGCTGGTTACGAGACATGGTGGCTCCGCTAACGGTCGCTGGCGTTGGCGTGGCGACAGGGAATCGGTGGTATGATCCGAACCTGTGCCACTGGGGATCGCTTGTTCGTTACATCTACAACGCGGCGTGCGTAGTGCCCATGTATTTTATGCGTGCGACATGGGGTGGGTCGCTGAGCATGAGGCGAGAAGTATTCGCCAGCGACTTTTTTTTAGATCGGATGCTCAACACTCCCTGCGAAGATAATGCTATTCAGGAAGCAGCAAGACACACCAACCTACAGCTCGCGTTGCAGCCGAACGTGATGATACTCAACCGCGAAGAGTGTACGCTCAAAAGTTGCTTCGGGTTTATTCGCCGACAATTGATCTGGACACGCCTCTACCATTCAAGCTGGCCTCAAGTAGTGGCGCTAGTCATCGGCTTGTATTTGATGCTGAGTACCGTGTTTGTGACTACCCTCGTTACTGCCGCGACGGGCAAATGGTTGGTTGCTACCGTTTTGGCGGTTGCGATGATGATCCAGTGGGTTACGAGTCAGCTCTTGGTGGAATGGTTGCATCGAGCCATCTCACGGCGCACAGCGAGTGTTCAGGACGAACCCTACCGACCGATCACTTGGCCTACACGATTCAGGTTATTGCTAGCGCTGCCGGTGGCGTTGGTCGTAATCTCTTGGGCCGTCATCAGCGCGACATTTAGCCAGCAGGTCTGTTGGCGAGGCGTGGATTACCAGATAATCCCACCCGATGCAATTCGGATGGTAAACTATCGACCCTACGCGCAAGTCCTACAGACAGAAACCGATGAACACTCGTTGACTTAACCACCCCAGGGGAACGGCAAAGTCACAATTTCACAAAAAAACCGCAACAATTTGAACCACAGAGGACACGGAGGGCACAGAGGAAATCTATTTTTTAAGGTTTTTTAAGGCACTCTGTGCTACTCCGTGTCCTCTGTGGTTATTCTTTTTTCTAAACTTTGGTCGATCGTACCGACTTTGCAGTTGTCCTGCTTAACCACCCGTAAACATAAGCTTGGAGAATTTCCTACCCGATGCCCTCAACACCACAAGCCGATCCTTTGATCGCGCCACTTCGCGATAACCGGTTCCTGATTGAATTGATCGCTGACATCGCCGGTACGCCGGGCGATGAAGTCTTAAAGCAATTCGTTCGCGAGCATTACGACCTGGGTGTCAGCGTTCGCGAGGAGCTAGCCCAGCGCGGCATTACACCTTACGTCTGGAGCGAACCGCTCGAACAATTCTACGCCGAAACCAACGCGTTTTTGTACGAGACGATCGTTTGGAATCGCTCGCCATTGAAAAACGACATGCGTCGTTGGATTGGTGCGTACCTGCGTGACCAGTCTCCGCAGCCGCAGAGAATCTTGACATTCGGCGATGGCCTCGGGATCGACGCCTACTATCTGGCAGAGTTAGGGCACGACGTAAATTATTTCGACTTATCGCAAAAATGCACCGAATTTGCTCGTCGCCTCTTTGCACACGGGAACCTCGAAGTGAACATGATCGACGACCCTGCCGCGGTGGGCGAAGAAGTCTACGACGCGGTCGTTTGCCTAGATGTCCTCGAGCATGTCCCCGATCCGGTTTCAACGGTTCGTTGGCTGGCCGGGCGTTTGCGAACCGGTGGTAAGTTGCTGGTCCACGCCCCTTTCTATTGTGTTCACCAGGGAGTCTCGACCCATCTAGAAAGCAATCGTCGGTTTAGTGGCCAGATCAAGTCGCTTTATGAGCGCAACGGCCTTTGTGCCGTGGATGGCCGAGCTTTCTGGAATCCGATCGTCCTGGAGAAACAGTCGGAAGCTACGGAGACGCAATCCCCGCGTGTGCCTTGGCAAGTTTCGCTGGGTTCCGTACTCCTCTCGTTCGCTCGCTATTGGTCGTATCCTCACATAGCCGTAGGCAAAGTGTTGACCAATGAAGGTAAACTGCAAGCGATGGTCAAAGAGCTGGACGCCAACGGCGGCGAGCGTTGATTCGATCTCGACCCGGCTGATCGGGGCGATCCTGCCGCGGTCGTAGGCCATCTAATGGGACCGACGGAGCTTTCGCTGTTCTCGCAGGTGGAGGCGGTTGACAATCCAATCGACCATGGCGACTGGCATCAACCGCGTTACCGCTCGTCGAAGGCGGTAGGCCAGTGGCGATACGTCGGGAATGGGTCGATCGATGGGAATTCGCGAGGCGACGACATTACTCGGCAACCGCTCCAGCGACGTTTCTCGGGCGAACAGCAAAATGTTGTAGCGATACCAATAGGCGACCTGATGCCGTTCCGCCAATTGGGGCCGAATCCAATCGAGTAGGGCGTAACCGCGCTGGGCGAATCGATCTCTCCAGTATTCGTAGGGTTGCTCGTTGACGTGTTGGATTCCCATCTGTCCTGGCACGGCTGCGGAAAATAGGATCAAATCCCCGTGGGCAACGAGCGTATCGAGAAACACCTCAGCCGATGCCTCTGGCAAGTGTTCCGCGACTTCCAGCGACTGGACCAGTTGAAACTTGCGCCTTAGATCGAGTGGTTGATTCAAATCGTGGGCGACGAAGTGGTCGGAGTCGATACGGAGGCTTGCCCGGTTGATGAAATCCCCGTCAATGCCAACGATGTCGTCGACGCCCAACTCTTGCCACACACGCAGCCATTCGCCGTTGCCGCAGCCGACGTCAACAACGCTACTAATCGTCAGCAAGCTACGAAGGATCTCTAGTACGATGCGAGCGGAACTTTCCGCGTCTCGGTCCAAGGTCGAGAAAAAAACCTCGCCATACTTCTCGCCGATATCAATTTGTCGTTTGGTGGTCATGGGAAAATGTGGGCTAAAGCGACTTCGTCAATTCCGCCTCCTCCGGTGTTGTGTAGGGCTGATACTGCTGCATTTCGATTTGCCAAGGCCCTTTCACGCGATACGCAATACCTCGCCATACGGTCGAGCGAGCAAAAACGGCCGCCGCGAGCGCCGCCGCATAGACAACCTGCGTCACGGGCACGATCGCCAAGGACTTCAACAACCCTCCCGACGAAAGCCACTCGGTCGGTTCGCCACGCCTTCGGGCGATTTTCCGAACGGCAGCCTCCATGGGCCAAAGCAGCACTGCCAGCGATGCTTCGTACAGCAAAAACGCCGTGGCAAGGTAACCAGCAGCAACACGATCACCTTGCGTAAGTGCAAAAAACATGGCAACAAGCGCTGCTGCCGGGGCCAGGGTGGTGACGACTCCGTGCCCTACTACCGCAGGCCATGCCGGGTGATACAGTCGAGCAGTCATTAGCTGCCGACAGACCCATCGAAAGTAACCGTCCAGGTCGCATTCCTCACGATTGATCATCATCAGCGAAGGAACAAACGCAACACGCAGCCCAACCTTTTTCAGTACGCTATAGAGCATCGTGTCTTCGCAAAACGCATTGCCCCATTTCTCCAGCAAGTCGGTTTCACGAAACAGCCGAGTCTTCACCGCGAGAGTGCCACCCCAGGCGACTTGATACCAGTACATTTGCACTACCGCGGCGGCGTTCCAGTTATAGCGGACAAGCGAACCCGTTGAGAGGCGGCTCGGCATGTACCAACGATTGCCAGTCGCTACGCCAACCCTGTCGTCCGCCAGACCGGTGGCTAGCTCCCTGAGCCAAGTCGGATGGGCAAGCGTATCCGCGTCAAGCTGGGCAATGAAATGGTAGGAGTCGTCCAACGACTCGACGACCTGCAAAATCGAGCTGCACTTCAAACTACAGCTCGAGCGTTTGGTTTCGAGAAACTCCAGCGAAACACGCGACGAGTCGCAATCCGCCACGACCTCAGCGGCGATCTGGTGTGCGGGGTCGTCCGGATGATCGACGACAATCCGAATGTCGTAGTTGGGATAGTCCTGGTTGAGCAGGCCTCTCAGACAATCAGCAAGAAAAGGGTCGCCCCCGCGTAGGCAGAGGATGACGGCGGCCCGTGGGGCTTGCTCGTCAGAAATGAGTTCCGGCGGTTCCGCAAGCAATTTACGCACAAAGCCCAGGGCCAAAATGGCCTGCACAACCACAGTCAACAGAAGCAAACCAGAGAAGGTAAGGGCAAGTTCAAACATAGTTGGTGAGACCGTCAGGTGGTACGAAAAAGGGCAGGCCCATCGACCCCCTGCAACCCGCCATTGTAGCCTGCTTAGCGTCGGTAAGAAAACCGGCAGCCGGCCATGTTGTAAATTGTTTATTTGCGTAAGATGAGAGGCATCTCCGGTGATTTACGTGTCCGCTGTCTGTTCGCTGCCCTTGAGAGGCCCTCTCGATGACCTTTATCCACGACGATTTTCTCCTGCAAACCAAAGCCGCACAGCACCTTTATCACGAGTTTGCTGCCAACGAGCCGATTCTCGACTATCACACCCACCTGCCGCCAGACGACATCGCCACTAATCGGCGTTTCGAGAACCTGTCGGACATCTGGCTGGCGGGCGATCATTACAAATGGCGGGCCATGCGGGCCAACGGCGTTGACGAGCAGCTTTGCACGGGCGATGCCGACCCCTACGACAAATTCCTTGCTTGGGCAGGAACCGTTCCTCACACGCTCCGCAATCCGCTCTACCACTGGACCCACATGGAATTGAAGCGGTATTTCGACATTGACGACCTGCTAGACGAAAACTCAGCCCGCAAGATTTGGGATCAGGCCAACCAACGGTTGCAGAGCGACGACCTCACGCCTCGGGGGATTTTCGAAAAGTTCGACGTCCGTTGCGTTTGCACCACCGACGATCCTACCGACGACTTGGCCCATCATCAGGCAATCGCCCAAAGCGACTTGCCAACCAAGGTTTATCCTACCTTCCGCCCCGATGCGGCCCTGCGTATCGACCAGCCGGAGGAGTTTAACGCTTGGGTCGAAAAACTAGCAGCCGTAGCAGACACCGACATCACGTCGCTCGACCATCTGCTCGACGCTCTCAAAAAACGCCACGACTTCTTTCACAACCAAGGCTGCCGACTCTCCGACCACGGCCTAGAGTGCTGCCCCTCGGAATTCGCCACCGACGACGAAGCCAAAAAGCTATTCAACAAAGCCCAGCAAGGCGAGCCCGCTTCAGCGGCCCAGGTTGCCCGATTCACCGCGACCATGATGCTCCACTTCGGACGCTGGGACGCCGAAAAAGGCTGGACCAAACAAATCCACCTCGGCCCGCTGCGCAACAACAACACACGGCTGTTCAATCAATTGGGCCGCGACGTCGGCTGCGATTCCATTGGCGATCTCCCCCAAGCCCGAGGCCTGTCGGCTTACCTCGACCGACTCGACCAAGAAAATGCCCTTCCCAAAACGATCCTCTACAACATCAACCCAGCAGACAACGCGGTTCTTGCCACGATGATCGGCAACTTCCAGGGCGGAGGGGTCGCCGGAAAAATCCAGTGGGGCAGTGGCTGGTGGTTCCTCGACCAATGGGAGGGCATGCAGCAACAGCTCAACACCCTCTCCAGCCAGGGCTTGCTCTCGCGATTCGTCGGCATGCTTACCGACTCCCGCTCGATGCTCTCGTACCCTCGCCACGAATACTTCCGCCGTTGCCTTTGCGATCTGTTAGGCACCGATGTCGAGCGCGGCGCCCTACCCAACGACGACACCCTCCTCGGCCCCATGATCCGCAACATCTGCTACGGCAACGCCCGCGATTATCTAGGCCTAGAACTCTGAATTCGACCGAGTGTCCGCACAAAGACAAAGCCGAGGGGTTGCAACCCCTCGGCTTGAACCTGCTTGAAATCCAAAAAACAGCGAAAACCCAAACGTCTCGAAGCCCTCGCTATTCCACCGGGCCTTCGACACCGCCTGTGTAGAATTCATCCAGATGCTTCGCCTGATAACCGCCACGCGATGCAAAGTAAAAGCCCAGCAGAACATAGCCAGCTAACATGATGGCCGGAAAGATACACATATTGGCCAACGCGCCCTGCTTACTTCGGGCACTTACGTCCGCAATCTGAGCGGCGACTTCTTCTTGTTTTTCACTTGGCAAACCAGCAAGTTTCTCGTCAAGCTTTTCTTGAGAGATCGTTTCGTACTTGATGACTTCGTAGACGCTCTTTTCTTCGAGAACCGTAAGTTTCCCATTCTCGATAATACCTGGCACCGCCGCAATAATTTCCTCGTTCGCTGTCACTGCTTCGACTTCCTTGCTTGCTTGAAGTGTTCCGATGTAGGGAAAACCAAGCGTGCCAACAGCCAGCATTCCTATTCCACCAAGAGCGTTAAGCGTCAGAGCACCGCCCTTGGGCGTCTGCTCCGATGCGATACCCAGCATGGTTGGCCAGAAAAAAGTTTTTCCGAATGCATAAAGAGTAGCCGCTCCGACAATCGCCATGCCCGTTGCGTCCGAGAGCCAATACAATCCCGCGATTGCCAGTAGGCAACTGACAGCGAGTAAACCCAGCGGTGATATTCTGTGTACGATCGATCCTGCGAAGAACCGCAAGATCATCATGATGAGCGAAGTATAGATCAGCAGCCAACCTGGATGGACTTCATTGAACACGCCCTCCATGATGCCCGTGATCCAACCGTCGGTTCCGATTTCGGTGGTGGCTAACGGCGTCATGATCAGGGCTAACACGAAAAGCAGGGGACTCCCGAGCGAACGCGTATAGAGGCCAAAGCCGGCCACGATCGCGATGCCTATGCCGATGAATGTGTATTTCTCTATGGGAGAAAGCACAGTCGCTCCACCGTTAGAAAAGAAGTCCATCAACTGCAACGAGATCAGCAAGCCGACGACGGATGCGCCGAGGACACCAAATTCGCCGAGCATGTCGCGATAACTAACACCCGAGGCCACTCGCTCTTGTACAGGGAATTTGAGCGGCAAGAGCATCAAGAAAAATACGACCGCCGGGGGTGCGATAATGGCTACCTTGATCCACCAGGGACAATCAATGGCAAACCGATCGAGCCCGATGGTGACCAGACCGGCGATCACGAGGCCGCCAGGCCAACCTGCGTGTAGGATGTTGAGCCACTTAGTTTTTTCCTTGTTAAACATCGTGGCGACTACCGGATTGATATACGCCTCAATCGTGCCGTTGCTTAGGCCGAGAATTAAGCTTCCCCAATAAAGCAACTGGAAGCCGAGGTCCGGGTTTCCTTCGCCACCTTTCGATACGAAAAACGCGCTCACTCCCATCACCGCCCAGATCATGTACCCAACAAAGGAAATAACCATCGCAGCTTTGTAGCCGATGCGATCGATAAACAAACTGAATCCGATGATGCTAATGGCAAACGGCCAGATGCCGATGCCGGCCAAACGGCCAGCCTGTGCTGGGTCGAGATCAAATTCGGTAGCCCATTCGCCAATCAGAAACATTCGGCTAATAAAGCCAAATGCTGTCGTAATCAGCGCTAAAAAGCAGCCCCAGAATACACGTTTGTCATTACCATCATTCATAGAGTTTCACCTTGCTACAAGAAAAAAATCGAGAGTTGTAATCTGAGATTCGAAAAAATATCGCCCCAATCACTGCGCCAAAAACAATGGCAGCTCCGAGTTGCGCATCACATGCAGCGCGGTTTCCCCAAAAATTCGTCGCAGCAGCATGTTCTTGGCACTATTGCCAAGAACAATCAAGTCGGCTCCCCACGCATCTGCGTAAGGCAATAAATGATCTCGCGGAGGTTCAGGAACACACTCCGTCTCTGGTTGTAGGCCGTGAGCATGGAAATACTCCACCGCCTTTGCAAGTCGGGCTTCCCCAGTTTTTTTGTCTTCTTGAAAAGTCACAATTCGCAGCTTCGCTTCGGGCCACATTCGGAAGTGAACAAACTGTCGCATCGTTTTTGCCGACTCCATCGAGCCGCTGTA
This sequence comes from Planctomycetota bacterium, assembly GCA_013152205.1. Lineage (GTDB taxonomy): Bacteria > Planctomycetota > Planctomycetia > Pirellulales > Lacipirellulaceae > Bythopirellula. The sequence goes on along the minus strand of JAADGV010000034.1, from coordinate 38,749 downwards.
GGCGATCAGCACCCGCTTAATCGGTCGGTCTTCATCGGTCACGGCTAGCAGTGGCCGTATTCCTTCTTGAATCAGCATGGCCAATACGTCCGGTGGTTCGTCAACCACGCTATGTTCAAACAGACTTTGCAGTCCGCAAATCACCAGATCGTGATAACGAGTCAACGAAACCAAGGCCTCCAACGGATCGCCCGTCTCGCGCTGCACCTGATACTTTACTTTTGCACGGTCGCACTGCTCCGAAAAACACGATTCCGCTGCGCGGATCACATCGCTAGCGTCTTTCAGACGACTCTCTTTGAGTTCTTTGGCAAGCTGTCCCGCACCAATGGGGATCGGCCCCATGTCGTCCAAGCGGTCGGCGTCAAACAGAGTGACACCGGTCAACTCGGCATCGTGCGTCTTTGCCAGTTCAATGGCCTTGGCGGTGGCGGTGCGAGCGTATTCCAGGCTCCCCAACCCAACAAGAATTCGTTTGATCATTTGTGTACTCCCCAAGAACAATAACCGCCCTCCCACAGAGACTTTGTAGCCCTCCGGAATGCCTACCAAGGTAACTTGGTTAAGCCAGAAAGACAAACCAGTTTTTTGCTAACAGGCCACGAAGGTAGGTATCTACCGAGCCATAGTTTATGGAAATTGCCCCAAAGCCGACGAGCAGGAATGCCACAGAGACTTCGCAAACTGAGTTAGACGCTAAGGATCGGCGCAAGAGAGTAAAGAATAATTGCCGTATAGTCGTGGTTCGTTTCGCGAACAAAAACGTTGGTTCGCGGGGCGAACCACGAGACAAATTTCACTATCGCTGATTCAGATTCTTCCAATCAAATTCGTGATAGTCGGACGGCCTCTCTTCTGGTCCATCTGTTTTTTTCAGTCAAAAAAATACTGGCCCGCTTGCGGCTTAGCCGCGCTGGAAAGATCGCATGTTCGCGTATCGTGCTGAGTAAAAAGGGCTACAAGGGCCTTATGTGGTCAAATTGCCTATTTTCGCACCGCCAATTTTCTTGCTCTTTCTTGAACAAAAACATTGACAGTTTGTAACTGGCCGGTTACCATCGCCAGCATGCGGGGCCATTCGGTCCCAATGGGCCGTTCGGCCAAGCTTGTTTAGTCCTGTTTTTCTCATAGAGAGATACGTGTAGCGATGGCTAACGCGACTCACGCAGAGAATGCTCGTTTAAGGAATGGCGCTGAGGGAACTCGCGATCCAGAGCGAACGAGGCGTCTCATTCTTGAGAGCGCGTCGGCTCTTTTTGCCAAGCTTGGGCCCAATGTTGCCACGATGGAGCAGATTGCTCGACAGGCTGGCTACAGCAAGCGAATGGCCTACCACTTCTTCGGAAGCAAAGAAGGCTTGTACCAGGAAGTTATCAAGCATGTGTACGGTCGCGTTACGCGGGTCACTGCTGAGTCGGCTGGTAAGTCGGTCGGCCTGTCCGAGGTAGTTGACCAACTGCTTCAGGAGTATTTTTCTTTCTTGCAGAAGAATCCCGAGTTTGTCGCTTTGCTCAATTGGGAAAATTCCCATGATGTGGAGGGATTGAAGCAGGTCGACTTGCGTAGCTTCGTCGAGCCGGTTTGCGCGGTCGTTCGAGCAGCGATCGAACGCGATCAGCCGGGTAAACAGATTGATGATACGCAGGTCATCTACATCATCATGACTTGCTTAGCTTTATGTGGATATTACTTTTCAAATCAAAAGTCGGTGGGCGCCTTGTTCGAAATCGATTTGAGCAAGCCGGCCCTTCAGCAGCGATGGCTCGATCACATACGAACATTGGTCGTTCAAGGACTTTCCGGCTGTTACGAAGACTAGAACAACTTTCCGAAATGAATTTTGAAGGAAATTAGACCGATGAAGCAAACGATAAGAGGACGCCGCGGCTTTACCCTTGTCGAGCTGTTGGTGGTGATCGCCATCATTGGCGTGCTGGTAGGGTTGTTGCTCCCTGCCATCCAAGCCGCCCGCGAGTCGTCTCGACGCATGAGTTGCGTGAACAATTTGAGACAGCAAGGTTTGGCGCTACAAAACCATTTGTCGACGAAAAATCACTTTCCGCCAGCTGTGAACATGGTCCTTCTCGATTTCCTAGACAACGCGAATGTGATGCTGCTCCCCTATCTCGAACAAGGGCCGCTCGATAGCATCTACAACCACGATGTACAATGGGAAGATCAAATCGATGCTGTTCTTTCCAGTTCGGTGCCAATCTTCAATTGCCCTTCTTCTGCGGCTCCCTCTCCTTTAGTTATTCAGGCTCTGGGAGACATCGTTGGCGATGGACCACCCGATACCAATCGAATCGAATACGCGGCAACTGACTACGCCTATAGCAAAGGTGTTTACGATGGATGGTGCATAATTCCCATAGGCCCAGGAGTGTTAAACCGTCCCGGCGATATTCCGCGCAACGAGGCAGGCATGTTCGATGTGGGCACCAACTATAGGGTTGCCAGAATCACGGATGGTTTGAGCAACACGATCGCGATGGGCGAAGCCAGCAGCGATGCCCGGTGGTTGCTTTGCGAGGGGAACGCGTGTGGAAATGGAAATCTGGTTCCCCAGGGCAACTACCCCGAACATGCTTGGAACGCCTGGATCGTGGGCGAAGTCGTCAGTACCGTACACAGGAGCAGTTTACGAGCAGCAGGCATTTATGCGTGTACCTTGGAACCGATGAACAAGAACCCGGTCACCGAAACGTACGCCTTTATCCCTGATTTGGGAACGGCTGAATGTGAAAGCCATTTTCCCGGCAACCCAAATCAGAGTCCTGCAAATGGCAGTACAACAAGCAACTTTCGAAGCAACCATCCAGGCGGTTGCAATTTCCTCTATGGCGATGGCTCCGTACATTATTTGACCGAAGAGATCGGGATGGTGGCCTATCACGCCTTGTCGACCATCGCTGGCGAGGAAACGGTTGGAGGGTTTTAAGGCGAGTTTACCCGAACGGGTGTTTGCCGCTATGTGTTTTGATGTTTTGGGAGTATCGGCCACTACCAGCCGGATACCCCACCCTACTTCCTAGGAGGAAAAAATCGTGAAAACTACTTGCCGCTGTTTGCTTGTTGCTGTCGTCGCGCTACTGTTTTCCTTGTCCAATTCACACATTAGGGCCAAGGGGATTACCCTGACGATCGATCCCACTTCGAGTCTATCTCTATCAGGGGATATCTTGGGTTTCTCCTTAGACCCGCAGGGCGCCGGTAGCTTGACGACCACCTACGGCGGAACAGTGACCATTGACGTGGATGATCCGACGGCACCCACTGCAATTGATTTTGTCGGCAGTATGTTAGTCGCCGACAATAGTGGCAATTGGCTTCCCGCAGTGGGTGGCGGCCCATCTCCTGGAAATCCCGGTACGGCTGCACCAGCAAACTATGGAGGGTTCATTGGGTCAGGTTTCTTCTTGGCCGGCGATGTGTATGCCGCGCTGCGAGATTTGGAATTCGATATTACGACGCTAGGAGGTCCCCTCACCGTGACTGCGGGTTCCTTCCCTTCGACACAAACATTAACCATTGCGGCTGGGACGGGTGACTTTAACATCGAGGGTGGTGTTCTCGCTGGCCCCGATGCTAGCTCGGATGACCTCACAGGGGAGGTCGTGCTAAACCAAGCTGTCGCCAATGGCACTTTCAGTCGCGTTGGCAGCGTTGTTACACTAACTATCCCGGTCAACGTAGATATCGATGTCAATGACGGGGACGGGACTCTCAACATCGCTGGCACAGTGACCGCTACAGCCGACATCTCCACAGGCGACTTCGATTGGGACGGCGATGTGGATGGCAATGATTTCCTCACTTGGCAACGGGGCAATGGCGCTCTTGCTGGCGCGAGCCTAGGCGATGGCGATGGCAACTTCGATGAAGCCGTTCTCGGCGATGATTTCCTGCTGTGGGATAGCGAGTTCGGTCAGATCGATCCTCTACCTGGATTGAGCGCCTCGGTCGGTGCAGTGCCCGAACCTTCCAGCCTGGCTCTGCTAGGGTTGGCCTTGGGGCTAGTGCCTCTGCGAACGGTGAGACGACGTTTTTTTAGTAAGGGGTAGTTGGGAGAAGGAGCCTGCTTTTTCCTTCCTCTAGTGTAATTCGCAGGGTAGAATGGTGCCTGGCGCATCTTAGGTAAACTAGGGGGACTGTTCCTCGGCTTACCCCAGCAATGGAAGGCAATTAAGAGTGTTCCCTAATCTTTTTCAATAGTGAGATAGCCTAATGAACATGTTTCGAAAATCTTTCCTTTCAATTTTCCTCGGTAGCCTGTTCGCAGCCAGCGCCCACGCAGCCGATGTGACAGGGGGCGTCAACTTTGGCGGGCCGACGCAGGACTTTAGTTTAGATCTGTCGGTCACGCCGGGGAGCACCATCACGGTTTCGGGTAGTGGCGTGTATCATCTCGTCCACAATTTCCTTTTCAATGTCGACCAAGACATCAACATTCCATTGCAGACGAGACCGATCAGCTTAAATCCGGACACCATCACGTTTTCTTCCGATCCGGTTGGTAGTGCAACCGTCGGTTTCGATAACGTCTCGCTTGCGAATGGAACCTTGAGTGACACCATTATCGACTTTAGAAATGGGGCGACCTGGAACTTCCAGTTCGATCCGATTATTTTCGACGTGGACATAGAAGATGTCGCTGATGGTGTTGAGTTGAGATTAGATATCTCGGGGTCGATCACCGCTTTTAGTTTTGAGCAAGACCCAGGCACCGAGCCTGTTGCAAGCAACGGAATTTATAGTCTGCCAGGTTTTTTCGTGGCAGGTTATAATACGTCGATCACTGCAGAATTGACGGATGTGTTGGGCGTAGATTTCGATTTGGGGGAAATCTCTTCGACCAGCAATACGAGCAACATCGCTGAGAATTTGCCAGGTGCCATGACGCTGACCGATCTGGGAGGACCGGTACCGAGTGACTTAGGGGTAGATCTCGATTTAGATTTGTCAGGCTTACCTCCAGCCCTCCTGACCTTCCCTCTCGATACTTCTGGCCAGGTGAGTCAGGTTGAAGGGCATTCCACAGGCAACCTTGACCTAACCGTCGACTATGTGGTCGATGCCGACTTGGTGCTCTCGAATTTGCTATACGCCTTGAATGGCAGTCTTGCAGGTGTAGTTGTCCCTGAGCCTGGCAGTTTTGTGTTGATGAGCGTAGGTATGTTTGGTGCCTCGACGTGGCGTCGTCGCCGACGTAAATAACGCATTTAATAGCGTATTCGCAGGTTATTCTGCAAACACGTTGCATTGGGTGGTTATTCGTTGCTAGGAGGCTACGCAATAGTGCGGACCTTCTGGCAGCGTACTCCTATGGCAAATTCAGAAAACGAGAAGCCGCTGAGCAGTTTTTCTGAGGCCGATTTACACCGACTGCAACAGGAGACTCTTGTCCAGCAGGTCGAGTTTCACCACTCGCTCGACTCGACCAACGATCGTGCGTTGCAGTTGGCCACCGAGGTTTCCAAAAATTTACCCCTGCTCGTACTGGCCGAAGCCCAAACTGCCGGCCGGGGGCGCGGAACAAATCGCTGGTGGACCGCCGGCGGGGCTTTGACCTTTTCGTTGCTGATCGAGGCGGAGGCCGCTCAGTTGCCCCCCACTCATTGGCCTTTGATGTCGCTCACCGCTGGGTTAGCCATCTGCGAAGTCTGCCAGAATTTACTCCCCAAGGCCGACGTCCGCCTCAAATGGCCCAACGATGTTTTCGTCAATAATCGCAAAGTCAGCGGTATTCTGATCGAGGCCCCGCCTACCAAACAAGCAAAACTCGTCATTGGCATCGGCATCAACGTCAACAATTCGCTCGCTGATGCCCCGCCTGAGGTTGCCGAAACCGCCACTTCGCTTTGCGACGTTGCCCACCGCCAGTTTTCGCTACCCGAAGTGCTTCTTGCCACACTCACCCAGCTCGAAAAACGCTTTGCCTGGCTCGGCTTGCGCGACGCCGAGCTATGCGATCTGTGGCAAAAGCGTTGCCTGCTCACCGGCCGTCAGGTGAAAATCGAGATTGCCACCAATTCGGTGGTTGGCACATGCCAAGGAATCGACTCGACCGGCGCCCTGGTTGTAAAAACCGACAAGGGCACCCAACGCTGCCTCTCGGGCACGGTCACCCTTCTCTAACCCGTATTTTACCACCAAGAGCACTAAGGCCACAAAGATAGCATTGAAAACCAGCAAAGAATCTACACATGGAGAAAGGGTCGGCTGTGTCACCGTGTGATTCACGTTGACGAAAAAATCATGGCAATAACCCTGGAAGTCACGTTTTCCATTTCTTCGTGTTACTAACGATTCAAACTTTACGTAAGGAGCAAAAGTTTCGGCTGATCAGACCTGAAATTTAGACTCTCGCAAAGGCGCAGAGACAGCGGAGAAAATTTGAATGCCATAGCTCTGCTGTCTCTGCGCCTCTGCGAGACAATCCTTTTCTTGTCTTTCCTTTGCGCCTTTGCGAGAAATGCCTACGTATTTTTGGTTACGGCTTTGCCTCGCTGGACCCTTCGTGGCAAAAAAACAGGCTAAGCCAATCAACTCGGATGAACTTCGCACTCTCTGCGGAATCGCTCGATATCTTCGGTGCAGCCCATCACAATCACGGTGTCTTCGCCGCGAAATACATGCTCAGCCCCTGGGTTGAAAACCATCGTTCCGTCCGGCTGCTTCACGGCAATCACCAGCACGCCATGTTTGCTACGCGTGGCAGTATCAGCAACGGTCATCCCGGCCAACTCGCTAGCGGTGCTGATCGTTATCTCATCCATTTCCGTGTCGTCGAAGCCGCTCTCCGATAGCAACTCCATCAGGTCAGCCGTCGAGGGACGCGTGATCATCCGCGACATTTGCGTAGCGCCCGTCACCGCAGGCAACACCACGCGGTTAGCTCCAGCTTGTCGTAGTTTTTTTTCCGTCGACGGATGTTCGGCTCTCGCAATGATCTGGATGTCGGGATTCAGATTCCGAGCCGTCAGCGTGATAAACACATTGGCTGCGTCGTTGGGGAGTACAGTTACCACGGTTTGTGCATGTTCTAGCCGAGCACTAACCAACACCTCTTCTTCTGTCGCATCGCCGCAGATCGCCAAAAACTGTTGCTGATTCGCTTCAGCAATTCGCGCCGTATCACTCTCGATCACCACCAACGACCGACCTTTGCGCCGTAAATCATGAGCCAACATCTCGCCGATCCGGCCAAACCCACACACGATCACGTGCCCCGAGAGTCGCTTTACTTCTCGAGTGATTCGTTGGTGCCCCAGAGCTGATTGGATTTCGCCTTCAAGCATAAGCTGTATGAGACCTCCTACCGTATAGACCGCCGCCGACATTCCCAGCACGATGACTGCGACTGATAGCAACCGCACTTGGTCTGGCAGGGTGCTGGTTTCGCCATACCCGACACTCGAAATCGTGACCACCACCATCCATATTGCGTGGATCCACTCATAGCCTCCCAGGTAGCGGTACCCCAGCACTGCGAGAACGAAAATGGCAACCAAAACAATGGCGCCACGTCGAATTCGTCTCAGTGGGGTGTTCATGGTTACCTATTTTAATCGCAAGTGACGTGCCTTCCAAGATCGCAGACTCTACGTTTTGCCACAACGGCAGTCCCCAAATACCGTAGGAGGATTGCAAAGTTATAAATTCGGCCCAATAAGGATCTAGCCACAGAGAACACCGAGAACACCGAGAACTCCGAGTGCTGAAATTACGGGATTCTCCGTGTCCTCGGTGTTCTATTCTGCTTCACTCGGCTGAAGTGTTACAAAAAAAGTTTCTCTGTGATCCTCTGCGCCCTCTGTGGTGATTCCTTCGGTGAATTTTTTTACAACCGAGCGAATGCAGGTAAATTCCTATCTGCCGACCGCTTATCGCCATTCCATGAGTGCCGCGTTCAACGCCTGCTCCACTCGCCGTCGCGGTTTATGAAAATAAATCATGCCATGGCCGGGCAGCATGATGTCCGAGTCGACCTGCGCAAACCGTTTGAGCGATTCCAAATAGCACTTCTTATCGAAATCGATCGATCCACTCCAGCCAAAATCGCCCGCCAAAAGCGTACCAATAACGTCGCCGCTGACTACGATTTGCTTGCCTTCGTGTTGAAATAAAAATGCCGTGCAGCCTTGGCTATGGCCAGGCAGATGCATCGTTTCAAACTCAACCCCATGCACCACAAACTTCTCGCCATCGGCAGCAGTGCGGTCGACCTCAAACGGTGTGAACGTTTTGTGATAGAGGTAACCACAACAGCGGTCATCGCCAGAGGCGACCGCATCAGCAGTTTCTTCTGTAGCGATGAACTCGATCCCGCGTTTTTTTAGCAAGTGCCCAGCAGCAGCGTGGTCGAAGTGCGCATGAGTGAGGATACAATGCGTCACGTCTTCCAGTTTCAAATCCCAGTAGTTCATGTTCGCTTCGATTTGGTCGAGCGTCGCGCCACAACCACAATCGAAAAAAATGAGCCCCTCGGGCCTCTGCAGAACGTACGTATTTCCGTCATTGTAGCCGGCATCGACCCCGTCCCAGGTAATGCCATTCATGTCCCCACCAACCTGATACAAATTACGCAATATCTGCATGTGCAGCCCTCGGAAATGACCTTTTCTTGCTAGACACGGTAGCCCTTAAAAATTGCATCGAGTAGTTCAGGAACATTCTGGTAAGGGTTGTAGACAAGAATGTGCGCCCCGGCGTTGAGCAAGCGTTGCTTCTTCTGTTCGATGGTAAAGTGACCAAGATGCTCGTAGTGGCTTTCGTCTCGCGACAAGACGCCAACACCAACCCCACCGGCCAGATAGGTATAAAGCATTTCTGGGAAACCGTCGCCAAAAGTGACTAGCTCTTCGCCACGGATATTTGTCTCGGTGAGCAACCGTTTGATAACCACTTCTTTGGCATCGTCTTCGGGGCCAAGAGAACCAGCTGCGGCGATGCGATCTTCCGGAAAAAAATCAGAATAACCAAGGTGTCCAACGCTCTCAACAACGGCATCCAAATCCGAGCCGCTGGCAAGATGAATCCCGCGAGACAACCGAGGTTTCACTTGCTGGAGCAGCTCCATAGCACCATCGACACGAAGGTCGTCCATCGTCATTTCGCCCGTTTCCAGCATCGCCCGGCGACTGGCTACCATACCAACCAAAGTATCGTTGTACGAATCCTTGAACATCTTGGGGTCGAGGTCTGCGCCGGTGTAGCCATGTTTTTCGATCATGCTCCGGAGACGTTTCATCTGTAAATAGGTGGGTATGCCAATAGTAAATGCAATATCTGCCAGCACCATCTCTTCTGCTTGCCGATGTTCCATGTTTGGCGACGTCAGCGCAATGAGATAAGCCACATTGTTAGCCACGGCCAGATTGGGCCAGCCAACGCGTTCATCCGAGATAGTGCCATCGAAGTCGAAAAGACCGACCGATAGCGAACTCCCTTCAAACTCGCGAACGATTTGCACGTTGCCATCGGTGTTTTCTACAACGACAGGTTGCTCTAGCAGGCCCTTGGTGCCCGGGAATTGATCTGGGTTCGCCACAAATTTTCCTTTACTCAAATATCAATGAATGGTTAGTTACTCAAACAGAAAAAAAGGAGCCACTAAGAACCTATCGCGGCCTGTGGCCACAACCAAACGGCCAATTTATGACAGGATTTACAGGATCGCCAGATAGGTGATTCAATGGGTCGTTCCCGTTTATCCTGTAAATCCTGTCAAAAAAGTCTTTACGCCACGCAAAGAAATTAACCGTTTTTGTAGTACGAAGGTTCTTCATTCCTTTTTCTTTGTGTTGCTTGGTGGTCTTTGTGGTTCCACTACCTTTGCTACTGCAGATGGCTGAAGTGTTACACTTTTTCTTGTTACCTTGCCTTTGCGACTTAGCGCCTTTGCGAGAAATTCTTACCCACGTTAGTTGCGGTTTGCCACGCCGGGATAGTCGAGCGCAAAAATCTGTGTCGATTCGCGGCCACCAACTCGGATGCGTCGATTGTAAGCAATCGTTTTTCCATCATGGCTCCATACTAAGGCAAAAGGCTCCGACGCACAGTCACACAGAATTCGACTCTTGCCAAAGTTCGGGCCCGATTCGACCGTGGTGACAAGGATTCGCGATCCAGCCACATTGACGATCGCCTTGCCATCGGGGTGCCATCGAACGCCCGTATCGACACCTCCTTCGACGAAAGTCGCTTGTTTGGGTTTTGCACCTTGGGGCGTCGTCAAATAGACTTGCCAATCGCCTTGGTTGTCTTTCATCAAAAATGCAATCGTGCTGCCATCGTGCGACGTGCGAACAATGCCCATACATCCAGGGTTTTTACGCCGAGTTGAGTCGGTTAGCCGACGTTGAGCGGCGCCAGCCGGTGGCATCGGGAAAGTGGTCGCCGTGCCTTCTAACGGGCCAAGCGAGCCGGGGCGGGTGATATCTGTCGGAATGTCGACAAGAAACAACTCGTCGACTTCGTTGCCATCCGCATCGCGTGTGGTGCCGATGAACGCCCGTGCCATTTGCCGTGTGCCACTCGCACGAAGATAGCCATCGCGCCCAACCCAACTATCGCCAGCTGCCCGCGAGATTTCGTCGCTACCCGGTTTTGGGTTGGGCACCACCACAACAACCAACGCCGAAAAACCGTCTACCGTGTTCGGAAATTGTTCACTCTCGACAACCGTCAGCGGCTGGCCGAGTTGGGTAACGCCGATGGTACGTAAGTTGAAATCTTGGCCAATTTTCTTCCCGTAGGCAATCATCACCGCATCGTTATAAGTAAAACCGACCCAGTTGCCATCGCCAGAAAACTCATGCCGATGGGTGCCGCCACGCAGCGCACCGGCTGCATAAGGCCCTTCAAGACAACGGGCATCCGCCAAATGGAACTCGCCACTGCCATCGCCTGCGGCAACGACTCCGACGCGGCGGTATTGCTCGTATTGGTTCTCTGGGCCAGTCGAGTGGAACGGGCCGTGAATGAAAATAACCTCATCGCGAACATGAGAATACGAAGCAGCCCCAGCCCCCGGGCCAAACGCGGTAGGCTCCTTGGTCTTGTAAAGAGAAGTCACCTCGCCAGTATCAATCTCAACCTTGGCAACCATTTTTGAGGCACTAATCCCACCTTCCACAGTGCGGGTATCAAAAACCAAAAATCGGTCGTCAGGCGAGAAATTATCGTTGTTGTCCAATTCGTGGTTGGACTGAACATCGTGGGTGATTTGACGTTCGCCGGCGTCAGCAATTCCCGCAATCACAATGGCCATCCCTGTCGCAAGTTGCAGTGTCGATTGAAGCAGAAAATTCATAGCTTCATCCTACCGACTTCGTCGCCAAATCAACACCGCGGCTGGTAGAAGCGGCTTGGGTCGTTTGCTGCCAAGGGGTTAGAAAAAAAGGGAGCTTGCTGATGGCATGCAAGACAACCAGCCCATAGCCCGGCCATCCTGGCCGGGAAAGCGAAACGCACTAAGTCGCGTTTCCCGCCCGCTTTTAAGTCGGGCCGACTGGATTCGAACCAGCGACCTCTACACCCCCAGTGTAGCGCGCTACCAGCCTGCGCCACGGCCCGAACTTTTTTCAGCGTGCAAAAAGGTGGCAGGGTAGCATTTCTACCACCACAGCCACCCACCTAAGTTAAGCGTGGACAAGCATTTCGTCAATGTGCTTGGCACCGTAGAAGCCGAGAAGCCACTAAATTTCAGCCGGCAGCTCGGCCTCGGGGGCGACCCACAAAGGCTAGCAAGCCAAGCATGAACAAACCAAGGCTACTGGGTTCGGGAACCGCTGTTCCCGCGGCGACTGCCGGGCTCTGCGCTGAGCCACCGTAGTTCTGCTGCCAAGCCAGAAAATCAAGCCCATCAACATCGCCATCTTCGTCGGCGTCGCCGTCAGAAAAAATGGCCCCGCCGGTTGTCGAAAAGTTCGCTTCCCAGCGATCAAGGTCAGACAAATCGACTGCACCGTTGGCGTCAAAATCTCCCACGACCAGTGTGTCGGTGAGGATGCGGAAGACGTTGCCGCCCAGATCGACGACATAGACATTGCCAACAGCATCTTCGCCGAAGGAGACCGGAAAACCTACTCCGGCGCCCAAGTCGCTATTGATGTTAGCAACGGTTGCCGCCGGGTTCGTGCTGTCGAAAGTCCAAAAATTTGAAGAGATCGTATCCGCGAAAAAATAAGTGCCTTGCAAAGTCGGATCAGGCCCACGGTAAACGACGCCGCCGACAACGGAATTGCCTTGAAACGTGCCAGAGCCATGGCCATAGTCGTAGACCGGTTCGGTGTCCGTTGGCAATAATACCCCACCTTGGTAAGGAAAAAGCCCTTCACGTCGTTGCCAGCCATAGTTTTCGCCACCCGTGCTGCTTGCATCTTGAAAGTTGATTTCCTCACGGTTGTTCTGTCCGACGTCGCCTATCCAGAAATCGCCGGTCACCCGATCGAAGCTGGCCTGCCAAGGATTGCGAAGTCCCGAGGCCCAAATTTCGTCAGTCGCATTGGCCACCCCGACGTAAGGGTTCGTATTGGGGACAGCATAGTTTCGTGTGGCGTCACCAGGAAAGTCATCCCCGTCGACATCCAGACGAAGTATTTTTCCGAGTGGCTCGCCTCCAAAAGTTTGACCGGGATTCACTTCATCGAGTGTTTGAGCATTGTTGTCCGGATCGCCTTGTTTGCCGCCATCGCCCGAGGTGATATACAGATAGTTGTCTACCGGACTAAAGCCTATCCAGCCGCCGTTGTGATTCGCTCGCGGCTGCACCCAGCTAACCACTTCGGTTGCAGTAGGATTGGCGATGTCGGGATTTGCCGACACCGTGTACTCTCGAATGCGCGAACTAAACGGCGAGGCTCCACCATCCAGAAAAATTCCGCCGTTATCGACCGTGACATTGACGTAGAACTTGCCGTTGTTGGCATAATCGGGGTGGAAAGCCAAACTAAGCAAACCACCTTCAAAGGCGGCATCCACGTCAGGGACTTGCAGAAAGTTTTGTGCGTTCATCGTGCCCGTATTGAGGTCGAGAATGCGGACCGCCCCGCCCCTCTCGACGATAAACAATCGATCGGTGTCGCCAGGGGCATAGGTCGCATAGATGGGCGAATCCAAACCCGAGGCAACGTTCTGTAGTCCAAAAACGCCAGCATGGCTAGTAGCGAGATTAGCCACCAAAGAAAAAGCGATAGCCCCAGCTATCAACACTCGATGAACTTGCCGGAAGTAGTTGTTGCAGTGGAGGCAGTTAAAGACACACCTGGGGCGCAAAAAGATCGACATCGGCTAAAACCCTGTTCCAGAGAAGCTGCCCCCTGGCCCTCAGTATCGTGAATATCAGACGACCCGTCAAGGAAAATCCCGAAAACCGCAGAAGGGCTGCAAAGTCGCGTAGTTCAAAAAATAAGCCACAGAGAACACCGAGCCGAGTAGGGTTCGCTGTGCGGACTGAATCCATTCGTCATTCGTCATTCGTCATTCGGATTTCGTCATTCCCCAGCCTTTTTCAATTTCAAAACACGTTCTTACAACAGTTGCTTTTCCGGGCTCCAGCGCACAAACCCTTCCATCGCTTCGTACTCAGCCAAGCCGAGTTGGTCGTAGAGTTCGGCCGTTTCTCGATTTCGATCCTCAGCGCGTTTCCAGAATTCGCGAACATCAGAGCCGGGAAACAGCGCTCGGTCTTTTTGCGATTCGTGCTTAAAGATAGCGATTCGCTTACGGTCGACTTCGTCGGGGCTGAGCGGCACCGCCATCTCAATCTCATGGGGCCCCCACTCATGCCAAGCACCCCGATAGAGCCACACTTCAGATTGTTGGCGCCAATCGTCGTCCTTACACACTTCGTATGCTTGCAGCACTGCGTTGAGGCAAGTCCGATGCGTTCCATGCGGATCCGAGAGATCGCCCGCGGCATAGATTTGTTGAGGGCGTATTTTGCGAAGCAGATCAACCGTGATATGAATGTCTTTGTCCGAGAGAGGGGCCTTTTTTACTCTGCCGGTTTCATAAAACGGCATGTCCATAAAGTGGATCTGCTCTTTTTCTTCTAACCCGCAACAACGGCAACCCGCCCGAGCTTCGCCGCGACGAATCATCGCCTTGATGTGCTGCACTTCGGGGCTATCGACTTGCCCGGCCTCTTTGTGCTTCAAATGTTGTTCGATGTGCTTTTCCAACTCGGTCGTCCGCTCAGCCCCAATGCCAAATTCGCGGTTGAAGTCGGCGGCAAACTCGGCGTAGCGAATGGCATCATCGTCAAACACCGCGATGTTGCCCGAGGTTTGATAGGCAACGTGTACCTCGTGCCCCTGGTCGAGCAAGCGGATGAAGGTGCCGCCCATCGAGATAACATCGTCGTCTGGGTGGGGCGAGAAGATGATAATCCGCTTGGGGAAAATATCGCCCAGGGCTTGGGGGCGGTCGCCCGGCTGACGGATGTTGGCCGGTTTGCCGCCAGGCCAGCCGATGATCGTGCTTTGTAGATGGCGAAAAACGGTGAGGTTGATGTCGTAGGCCGGCCCACGATCCGCAAGCAAATCTTGCAGGCCTTCTTCGTTGTAGTCCGCGTCGGTGAGTTTCAAGATCGGCTTTTTAACCTGCATGGCCAGCCAAATGACGGCCTTGCGAACCAAGTCCTCGTCCCAGTCAATCGGACCAAGCAGCCAAGGCGACTTGCAACGCGTCAATTCGCTCGCCGCAGCTTCGTCGAGAATCATCTCAACGCAATCATGCTCTTGCAAAAAACTAGCCGTAATGCTGGCCCGTACTTCACCCTCGGCAGCACCCTGGACAATCGGTGCTTTATTCTCGCTAAAGGCCAATAAAAATACCTGCCGAGCTTCAAGAATCGTACCAACGCCCATCGTCAGTGCGCGACGTGGCACGTTTTCTTGTCCAAAAAAATCGCTTGCCGCATCGGTACGTGTGAAACCATCAAGAGTGATCAACCGCGTTCGGCTGCCTTTTCCGGAGCCTGGCTCATTGAAGCCGATATGTCCCGAACGACCGATCCCAAGCAACTGGATATCAATGCCGCCAGCCCTTTTGATCTCTGCTTCATACCATTTGCAGTAGTCAGCAACTTGCTCGATGGGCAGCGTACCGTCGGGGATGTGTATGTTTTCGGCCTTAATATCAACCAAGTCGAACAGGTGTTCGCGCATGAACCGTATGTAGCTCTGTAGCTCTTCGGGTTGCATCGGGTAGTATTCGTCGAGATTGAACGTCACGACATTGGCAAAAGACAAGCCAGCTTCCTGATGAAGCCGGACCAGTTCGGCATAGACACCAATCGGCGTGCTACCTGTCGCAAGCCCCAGCACACACGGTTTTCCCTCAGATGCCTTCTGACGAATGCACGCCGCAATCTGCTCTGCTACCGATCGGCAAGCATCGTGGGCATGAGGGAAAACACGCACCGGCATGCGTTCCACCTGCGAGGCAGTGTAGTCGTCGAGCGGAGGGGAAGACATGTTGTTTCCAGAAGACGTAGTAGGTGAAGGAGTGCTCTTCTTCATAGGGGCTTTGATACCTGCAAAGGGGTCAAATCTTGACGCTGCGACCTCGGAGGAGGCTTTGGGTTTGTTTATGACACAAGAGAATAGCGTCGCGGGCCAAATCGGAGTCGAGAATCGTACTCGGCCGGTCTTGCCTTAAACAGGTAACAACTTCCCGAATTTCTGTGGCAAACGAATCCATCGGGTCACCGCCCGGCAGCTTGACCGGCTTGGCTTTTCCCTTGTTGTCGAAAATGGTGGGTTCGCACAGGTACTTGCCCTCTTTGCCAATCACCGCAAATTCAAAAACAAGCGTTGCCCGTTCAAAGTGGATTTCAAAACCGTGAAGAAATGGCCGGCCCTGCTGGTCGATTGTGCCACTGGTGGCATTTACCGCGGTTTGTGTTTTGTCGTAACAAAATTGTGTGTTCCAATACCCGGCTAATCCATCCCGTTGTCGGCCATGAGTGACAACCGAAGAAGGCATGCCGAACAACAGGCGAATGAAATGCGCGTCGTGAACATGCAAATCGAGCATCGGCCCGCCGACATGCTCCGCAGACCAAAAATTGCGTATCCACAAAGGATCTGAGATGACCCGTTTGAACGACCCACCCAAGAGCTTGCCATGCTTACCGCTACGGGCCGCCTTCAATGCCCAGGCATACTCGGGGAAGAACGGCAGCACGTGGCCGATGAATAAATGCTTGCCTGTGTTTTGTGAAGCTCGTAACATGCGTCCGCAATCGGCCGCATTCAGCGACATCGGTTTTTCGCAAAAGACGTGCTTGCCAGCTTTCATCGCCTTGATCGCCAAGTCGGCGTGCATCGCCGGGGGCAACGTGATGTCGATCATGTCGAGATTTGGATCTTCGAACATTTCGTCGAGCGACGTATAAGTATCGATCCCGCTCAAGTCCATCATTTTGCCAGCAGGGCCAAAGTTGCCCTGGATATCTCGCCAGTCGCCCTGGAGGCGTTTCTTGTTGGTCTCGCCAATCGCAGCAACTTTTACCCCGCGTAGCTTTTCATAGGACAGGTAATGCACCATCCCCATGAACCCCAAACCTGCAATGCCAACGCGTATCATGATGTCGCCTCATCAGTGGTGTTTTCTTGTTTTTCGGTGTCAACTTCTTTGTCATGGAACATTAGATAGAAGATAACTAAAATGACACCTGCCATAATCGCTGGAGTTGTCCATATCTTGTTCCAGTCGGCAACGTTGTCTGTCGTGTTCATTAACACATGAGCAAAGAAGAGCTTTGCACCAATTCCCAAGCCTAGCCCTAGAGTGACAAGGACAAGAAATCCTTGTGCTTGGTTGCGGACTTCGACAGGTGCTTTCTTATCCACATAGATCATGCCTGTGACAAAGAAGAAATCGTAACAAATCCCGTGGAGCAGCACCCCGAGAAGCACCATCCAGAAAATCTGGTCGTCGGCGGCCATAGCAAACAATCCATATCGAACGACCCACGCCAACATGCCAATGGCCAACATCTTTTTCACACCTAGTCGGGCAAAAAACAGTGGCATGACTAACATGAAAAGCACTTCCGACATTTGCCCGAAGCTCATTGTGAACGTAGCACTACCATTCACCAACGAACCAGTTGCTTCGACAAAATTACGGGCCTGAGCGTAATAGCCTGCCAGCGGAATACAAATCAAGAAGGAGCAGAGAATGAACACGGCGTAGGCCGGGTTTTTTAGTAGCCGAAAAGAATCAATGCCCAGTATTTGGCCAAGCGTAGCTTTTTTGCCTTTAGCCACCGGTGGTGTGTGCGGCAACGAGAAACTATACAGCCCCAAGAGAATAGCCGCTCCACCCGCCATATAAAATTGACCGGCGGATTCGTCCTTGCCCGGCAAAAAACTGACCGCAATGTTGCCAGCAATCCAGCCAAGGGTTCCCAAGACACGAATGGCTGGGAATTCCTTTTCTTGGTTCTCTAAATTTTGAAACGAGATGCTTGTCGTCAGGCCTATCGTTGGCATGTAACAAAGCATGTGGGCAAAAAGCAAGAGGATAAACGGTTGGGAGTATGCTGGCAGGTCATGTAGAACTAGGTTGTAAAACAAGCTGGCATCTTCGGGTGGTGATTCCAGTAAAAACGCACTTGCGGCAAGTGGAGCAGCAACTAGGAAGACGCCACCCAAAATATGCAAGACGCCAAGCACTCGCTCGGTCGCGAAAAAACGATCAGCAATCATCCCCAGAAAGAAGGGAGCAATGATTGCTGCCAAGGGCCCGATCGTATAGGCAGCGCCCGTAACCGCGCTCATATCCGCTCGGTTGATGAACCCTGTCATCGAAACATACCAAGCCCCCCAGACAAAAAACTGGAGGAACATCATTACCGACAAGCGGAATCGTACACTGCCCACGCGGCAATCCTTTCTTAGGCGGTTGCACCTTGCTTGAGGTCGTTGAGTAGTTGCAAGGCCCGGCCAATCTCGGCCTTCTGCCGCTCCGGCTCCTGCGGAATCTCTCGCTCGATCGTCAGTGGGCCAGTGTAGCCAATCTTGTCGAGCGTTTGCAGATAGGCAGCCATGTTCACGTCGCCTTGTCCAAGCGGCATCTCAGCGCCCCAAGTTTCGCCCGGCTTGTCAGACCAAGTCGCGTCTTTGCAATGGATGCTGCGAACGTAATCGCCCAATGTTTCTAGCGCTGGCAAGGGTTCGCCTACGCCGTAGAGAATCATGTTCGCAGGGTCGAAATTGATGAACAGGTTGTCGCAACCCGTATCTTTCAGAAATTGCAGCAACGTATCGGCCGGCTCTTGGCCTGTCTCGAGATGCAACGCCTGGCCGTTGGCTTTCAAGTGGCTGCAAACGTCGCGCGTGACGGCAAGTATCTCTGCGTACACGGGCGAACTCGTGTCGTGTGGCACAAAGCCGATGTGCAGGCCAACAACGTCAACCCCCAACAGCTTAGCAAAGTCGGCGATTTCTTTGAGTTCAACGACTCGCTCTGCGCGAGTTGCCGCGGGCACCAGGCCAACGGTTTCTGTCACCGTGGGAATATCGGCGTAGCTTTCGCCCTCGAAGCCTGCAAAGACACAGGAGATTTCAATCTCCCGTTCTGCAAGCTGCTTCAGAAATTCCTTAGCACGCTCCGGCGTACGCGACGATTTCTGGGGCGCGTGAAGGTGAATCGTTGGCACCTTCAACTCGTGTGCAACATCAAGATTGACGCCCAGCCCAGCATCGATGCTGGCAAACACACCAAGTGGCCATTTGCTCATATCCGACTCCTTGTTATCCATGATGAATCGTTTTGCCCAATCGGCTAAGCGGCTAAAGCCAACGCCGCCTGAAATACCGATAATCTCGATTCCAATATATTAGACGACTATTGTTTTGCCAGGGATTGCAACGGTTGGCTCTGGCACGTCGCCCCACTCATACTTATCTGGTCCAAGACGTATATCACTGTTAAAGCATTCGTCCCAAGTAAGCGTCTTGCCCGAGTAGGCACACATGCGACCCATGATACCAATCATGGTGCTATTGGTCATGTATTCGCCGTTGTTAATTGGCTTGCCTTCGCGAATGCTATTGAACAACGCTTCGTGTTCTACGCGATACATACTTGGTTTTTTCCCCTTGAACCGCCAAGTGGGCTTGCCGGCTGTGTCGTAAATGCGATGCCGCAAGATCTCTGCCTGTCCATTAGTTCCTAGGACGCGATCATCGGTATGATTCGAGCAACCATCTTGCTGTCGGCAAGTAAAGTAAACTCGCTTCTGATCGGGATACTCGTAGAACACCGTAAAGTGGTCGAAAATGTGACCATACTTCTTGTCGGTGCGCTGCTGCCGACCGCCTAGGGCAACCGCCTTGATCGGATGTGCGTCGCCCATCAGCCAAGCCGTCTTATCGATGCTATGAATCGCCTGCTCGACAATATGGTCACCAGAGAGCCAGGTGTAATAGTACCAATTGCGAAGTTGATACTCCATGCGGCTCCACTCGGGTTTGTTGCCCCGGTGCCATAACGTGCCGGCGTTGTACTGCGACTCGATTGCCACGATGTCGCCAATGGACTTTTCCTCTAGGATTTGCCGCATCGTTTCTTGAACGCCCTGATCGTACCGCCAGCAGAATCCAGAAACGATGGACAACCCTTTTTCCTTGGCCAGTTTACAAGTTTCGATGACGCTACGGACGCCGGGGGCATCAACGGCGATTGGCTTCTCGCAGAAGACATGTTTGTTTTTGTTAACCGCATAAGCCAAGTGCTTGGGACGGAAATGCGGCGACGAGGTGAGAATCACTACATCCACATTTTCGACAACCTGTCTGTAGGCATCGAACCCAGAGAACATGTGATCGTCGTCCACGACCACACGATCACCAACTTCCTTGTTCGCTTTCAGGTTGGTCAGGCTCAATTGGGCCCGGTCTAGAAATACGTCGCCCATGGCCGTGAGCTTTGCGTGTGGGTCAGCATGTAATGCGTCGATCACTGCGCCAGTGCCACGCCCCCCGCATCCGATCAGCCCAACCTTGATCGTGGTGTCGCCATCGTCCGCATGCACATTGCTGGGCACAGCCAAAGTACTAAACGCCGCGGAAACGGCTGCCGAGTGTTTTAGGAACCTGCGTCGGGTGCTGTTGTGTACGGGTAGTTGGTCAGACATACTCAATCGCCTTATCTAATATGGTTAGAACTGCTTATCTGGCTCCCTAGCATTTTGGGAACCGACAGAGGTAGGACGTAGCCAAGCGGGTGGCAATATCCCTGCACCCGCCGAGCGAAGGAACCTGTCATATTACCCCGGTCGAACCTTGATCGCAAGAAGCTGAGGCCTAAAGACCGCCAATATTTCTATCGGAAGTAAACGACAAAAGAGGATCTGTATACAAACCCGTAAAAGCTTGTTTTCTTAACACGCTTTTTTTGCTATCCGAGCGGTAGCTCGCATAGGTTGCGGCCCTTGCCGCTCTGTGACTATCACGAGAGTTCTCTACTGACATACCGCGACCTTGTTGCAGTATCGAGTCAGCGAGTCAGCGAGTCAAAAGCTTGTCGGTAGCTAACAGCCACTTCTTTATTGAGGTATGCGCCAGGAAAGAGACAGGCCGACCAACGGGAGTGCAGGATTTAGCGAGTGAATGCTGAGGCCAAGTAAAGTTCCTAATGCACACATCAATAGTTGCTTGAAGTACGTCGATTTGCGAGACGATCGTCGACGTGAGACTGGATGTTTTTACCGGCTACGAAGATTGCGTTTTTAAGTCCGTATCTTCCACCTCAATCGGCGACAGAAAAATTTGTCTTCGGGCCATTACCTTGGAAGTGCGAATCGCGATTATCCAACATGCGAATGAGCGAGACGTAACTGCCTCATTTTACGCCAGAATCTGGAGTCGCATCAGGCCTTCTGGCGAGGGGATTGTTGGCATTTCTGGCATTAGGCGGTAGACGTAAATAGGGGCAATTCGGCAACTATTCAGCGAATAGAGTCACGGCCCGTCCTCGTTTTTTTTGCTCGTAACTTCCAGCTATTTCGTTACTTACGAGGAGATTGCTGAAAATCCGAGAAGATTTCAAATGAGTTTAGCGAGTTTATTCGGGTTAGTATGCAAAGGGATTTCCCCATTTTCTACTCCTAACAATTCAGCAGCCATATTCAACCACAGGGCTGGTTGAGGGCTGATAGCGTTATGTCACCAGACGACTTACTCGAGGCGTTCATCAATTATCAGTCGCGGCACCAGCGGACGATATTTTCATATATCTTCACGCTTGTGCCCAACTGGAACGATGCCGAGGAAATCTTGCAGGAAACCTCTCTGGTGTTGTGGCGTAAATTTCCCCAGTTCAAACAGGGGACTAGCTACCGAGCCTGGGCTACGCAGGTGGCTCAATATGAAGTTCGGAAATTTCGTGAGCGGCAGAAAAAAAGCGAGCGTTTATTGGGCGACGAAATTCTTACTCAGCTCGCAGTGCAGGCAAGCGAAATGAATGAGCTACTAGAGAGTCAGGATGAAGCGCTGAAAGGTTGTTTGAAAAAACTTTCGGGGCAGGATCAAAAATTAATCAAGTCGCGATACTTTCGCGGAGCAACTGCCAATGCGTTGGCAACCAGTTTGGGCAGATCAGTTGAGTCAGTTTGTAACTCGCTTCGGCGAATTCGTGGAGAGCTATTGCAATGTGTCCAACGTGGGCTTTAACTCGCAGTTAAAAATAAAGTACGCCCACTGCGAGTTCTATTGACAACATAAAATTATGAATATTCAAAATCCAGAAAACTTGAACGAGCCGGCTCCGTCGGACGATCCGCTAGACTCCTACGAGTTAAAGCAGCTAAATGACCTGCTAAGTACCTTGTGCGAAGGGATGCTAGGCGAGGCGGAAGCGAGGCACCTAGGCCAACTTCTACAGCGTTCGGATGAAGCGAGATCCATCTATATCCAGTATCTCCACATGCACGCCAGTTTGGTTTACTCGCAGACCAATCCCGCCAACGTAGCTCTCTCTGGCAAGAAGCAGCACTCGCTTGTCTTACGACTCAAAGAATGGGATATCCGTGACAACGGTTTGATGCATCTGCGCCCATTCGTTCCGAAGATAGCGGCTGGCTTGGCGGCCGCGATCGTTTTTGTTGGGGCCGCGATTTTTCTTTGGTCTGGCAGCAGCAATACACCCACTCCCTTTAGCCGTAGCCGTGTGCAGTACGTGGCGCGAGTGGTGCAGGACGTCGAGTGTCGATGGGGAGACGAAACCGTAGCAACCGTCCAGGGTGGTTTGCTGCACTGTGAGGATCAGCTGAATCTTCTGGAGGGACTTGCCAAAGTGCGGTTCGACAGTGGTGCAGAGATTATATTGCGTGGTCCTGCGTCGCTACGGATCGATTCCGGCATGAGTTGCTTCCTCAATAGCGGAGAGCTGACAGCACGCGTGCCCGAGGTGGCACATGGGTTTACCGTCGATACTCCGCTTGGGCGTGTGGTCGATCTGGGCACTGAGTTTGGTGTCAATGTGGACGAAGAGATTGAGGTGCATGTTTTTGAAGGAGAACTGGAATTGCATCCGCAAGATTACGCTTCTCAACAGTCTGGGTCGGGGCAGGAAGAGGTTTCTGTCGGACTATTGGCGGGGGCAGCAAGAAGGATGACACTCGATGAGCAAAGCTCCAAGGTTCAAGTATTAGAGATGCCTGAACCGTTGCACCAGTTCGCTCGGTCGTTGCCACTGATTGACAGCCAGCTTCGCAAAGAGGCCCTCAATGCTCTCGCGGTCGATTCGTTCGGCCAGGGCGGACCAGGCACTCGTCTGGTTGGAAGAAACGGTGGCTTTGGTTGGAACGGACCCTGGATTAGTACGCCCGATAGTAACAGCGTCTCGTTTTTGCTTGGTACAGTCGGAGCGATGTCCCGCGGATCAGGCAGCGGCGTTGTCCAAAGGTTTCTGGACCCGGGGCTAGCTACGGCAAGAAAACTCTTTTTTTCGGCGGAGTTCCGCGTGGATGGCCCCGACCCTCGTTGCTCGGCATGGCTGGAACTCTTCAAGTTCATCCCCCACTACTGGAGCAACGGAGATACCGATCTGGCTGTGATTGGCATCACGGATGGACAGTTTTCAGGACGCCTAGCCCCATTCACAAGCCAGCATGAGGAGCAAGCAATCGGCGACTGCGGGCAATACCTCAGCGGTAGCCGACACTTGATTGTCGGCAAACTAGAGTTCGACGCAGTCGGCGATCAAGAACGACTATCAATATGGATCAATCCCTCGTTAGCCGACGAGCGAGTACCCAACAAAGTAATCATTCGCGATACAGGCCAGCCGGGCGCCGACGCAATCGCCATCCGTTGCTGGGAAATGGACGACGAAACGACCGCAACCTTCGACGAAGTTCGCGTAGGACACAATTGGGTTGATGTGGTGCAGTAAAACCAAAAAACTACACACTTAGTTTTGGAAACGGAAGCATAGATATGAGAATAAATGCAGGATATAAGCATTCTGGTCACTATTCTAGGATAAGGGCGTTTACGCTAGTAGAGCTACTGGTCGTCATCGCGATCATTGGCGTCCTGGTCGCTCTGTTGTTACCGGCCATTCAAGCCGCCCGCGAAGCGGCCCGGCGTACCCAGTGTTCCAACCAATTAAAGCAATTGGCGCTTGCGTTCCACAATCATCACGACACGCATGGGCATTTACCGTCGGGCGGATGGGGATGGATGTGGCTTGGGTATCCGGATGAAGGATATGGCAAAGAGCAGTCTGGTGGCTGGATGTATAATATTTTGCCGTTTATTGAGCAGAGCAATACACACGAACTCGGACGCGGGGCGACAGGGGCAGATCGCAACGCGGCAACCAAGCAACGTGTGCAGTCGCCCTTCGAGGGGATGACTTGCCCTAGCCGGCGTGGGGCAAGTCTCTACGCTTACGCCAACAACTCCTCGTCAGTTCCCTTTGTTGATTCAGAAATTTTCGAGGTGTGTGGCAAGACGGACTATGCTGCCTGCGCTGGAGACATGTTAAGTCCAGAAATAGATAGTTGGCCAGAAAACCGAGCTGAATTAGCGACCTACAGTTGGGCCGACGAATTCGGTGCGAATGTTTACAGTGTATTTCAACTCGAGAGGGAAGCAACAGGCGTCGTGTTTGGTCGTTCGGAAATCAATTTCCGTCGAGTTACGGACGGCACGTCCAATACCTACATGGTGGGCGAAAAATATATGTCGACCGATAATTACGACGATGGCCTCGACGCGGGAGACAACGAACCGGCGTTCTCTGGAAACAACAACGATACGCTCCGGACTACCTCGGCAGTGCGGCAGTTGGGTTTAAAATATGTACTCAGTCCTGATAAACCGGGCTCCTCCGAAGCTACAGGTGAAATGCTTTTCGGCAGCGCCCACCCGAGCGGATTCTTCATGGCCATGTGCGATGGTTCGGTCAGCAGTGTGTCATTCAACGTCGATCCCGAGGTTCACCGGACGCAGGGGCATCGCTCCGATGGAGTGGTGGTCAACCAATAGTTGTTTTCGTTTTTTTTGAAGCAGTTTTTTACCCTTGAGGGGAGTAACGACTTATGAAACGACAATTTTACACAACCGCATTGGCCTTTGCGATCGTAGTATCGCTTTCGTCGGGCCTTCATGCGGGGCTACTCGAAACCCAGAACAATCCGGTTGCCAATGGGGCAATCACTGTTGTCGGTGGCGACAACGATCGGTCAGATTGGATTCCGGTACCGTCCTACCAATCCGACCCTGCAGGCGATGCTGGGCCTATCGATTTTACCGGCCTACAGATTGCCCACGACGACACCAATATCTATTTCCGCATTTTATTAGATACACAGGCATCTCCTCAATTCTTCGGATTTCAGCACAACCTGTATCTCGATACCGATCTTGATCGGTCGACCGGCTTTTTCGGCGGCGGCGGTTTTCTCTCGACCGGCTCAGACTACCTAATACAGGGTGGCAGCTATTTCAGCTTCGCTGGTGGTGCCGCACAAGGCGCATTCTCCTGGAATTGGCTCGGCGGCGTAGTTTGGGACGATTTCCCTACTACTGATATCGAAATCAAGATCCCTCGGGCGGCGCTAGGCAACCCAGACGCCTTCGATATTTTGCTAAATGCCTCAGCGGCACCCGAAGATTATTATCCCAATGGAGCTACCGGTGGCGCAACAGGCGACTATTTCCGCTACTCACTAGCCGTTATCCCCGAACCAAGTAGTGCCCTACTCATTTTACTGGGTGGATGCATGATGTTCGGCTTGCGTCAGCGCAAGTAAATTGAAATTGGGCAGCAGCGGATAGCACGAGACATCATATGCCCGCTGCTGCCGAAATCGATTTTTGAAAGACCGACCATGTCCAGCATGGTTGCTAGCCGGGTGTGCGTGCTCCCCGTCTAGGAGAAAAAACAATGTGCTTATCACTACTTGTATGAGGAGTTAACTAGATATGAACTTATTACGATCTGCAACAGCGGTACTGAGCGGGGCTATGCTTGTCGGCGTTTTTGCCCTACCAACCCAAAAGGCCCACGCCACGGCCCATGCCGTCGTTGCCCCCAGTAATTGGACGACGTCGATTCAAGTACAGGGAGAACTGGCTGGCACTGAATTCGACGATTGGACCGCATCTGGTATCCCAATTGCAGCGACAGATGCCCAAGACAACCCTGGTTTCATCGACATTAACACGATCCAAATCGCAAACGATGCTAACTTTATCTACCTACGTGTTTCCTATTACGACACGAACTCCTCGGGTACGTTCTTGGCATTCGATACCGACCAAGATGCGGCCACAGGCTTCGATGTTTTCGCCTTGGGCGCAGCAGCGGGACTCGGATCGGATTTAGGCTATTCCAACGATTTTGCTTTTGAGCAAGAACCTGCTCCTGACTTCAACACGGGCGACCCTCTCACAGGTGGGCCTCTAGGCAATGGAGGAGCGTTGCTTTTTCCTTTCTGGAACATGGGTGGAGTTGAAAAGGAGTATGCCATACCGCTCGACACGATGTTTACCAATCCTGGCGCTCCGGCATTCCCAGGCGCGTCGTTTGATCTCATAGTCTACACCGACCAGGGTTTTTTAGGCGACGTCTCCGACGTAATCTCTTACACATTGGCGGCCAATCCCGGTGCGCCCGGAGACTTCGATGGCGACTTAGACATTGACGGCGCCGACTTCTTGGAGTGGCAACGCAAGTTTGGTGGCTCACTGGGGGCTTCCGACTTTGCCGATTGGGAAGCCGGCTTTGGCACACCCGCACCGGCTACGGCTGCAGTTTCGGCTGTGCCCGAACCAAGTAGCCTCCTGCTTGCTTGCTTCGCGATGGCCGGTTTAGGGCTGCGACGACGCAAAGTTGCCTAGGAGACGTCCCTAGCGATCCCCAGCCGGTAGAGGTCTTCCTCCCAAGACCTCTACCGGCCTTCGTAGGTAACCTTTTCGACGACAAATCGTGTGGCCCCTATGCTAAACTCGTACAAACTGGCGAATACGCTGCTGCTAAGTTGGCTGTTGCTCGCGGGTTCAACCGTTGCGGCTGAGCCACCGCTGCAGACCATTACGTTTCAGCCATCGGCAAGCGAGGTGCTCAACCCCGAACGGGGGTTCCTTCGCTTCACCGATCTGACCAATCCGTGGAGCTACGGCAACATTCGCCCCCAGGGGCAGTCTTTGGTCTACGGTCGTATCCTGGCCGATAACTTTCGTAATTCGCCACTCAGTCAGTCGTTTCTCAACAGCGTCCAAGCCGGCTTCGACGCCGCGAGGGCCAACGGCATCAAAGTAAAACCGCGTCTCGCCTACAACGATGATGGCGGGGCGGATGCGCCCAAATCGGTGATCCTCGCCCACATCCAGCAACTCAAGCCCCTTTGGGAAGCCAACAAAGACGTCATCTTCACGATGGACGCCGGGTTTATCGGCGGCTGGGGCGAGTGGCACAGCTCGACCAATGGGCTAGACAACAATGCTGACCGTACGGAGATTCTTACGGCCATTCTCGACGCTCTGCCCGTAGACCGAATGGTCAGTATCCGGACGCCCCATTTTAAGCGTGAGATTTTCAATGGGTCGCCCTCAGACGATACGTTAAAAATCACCGCAGCCAATGCTTTTGACGGAAGTGATCTGAGCCGCGTTGGCCATGTGAACGACTGCTTTCTTGCCTCGCCTACCGATTTCGGAACCTATGTCACCCCAGGCTGGTCTCGTCAAGACGAACTAGACTACATCGGTGGCGAAAGCCGTTTTGCGCCTCAAGGGGGAGAAACTTGCGTCCAAAGTAGTCAAACCAATGGCCTCAATGCAATCTCAGAAATGGAGCAACTGCATACCGACTACATGAACCTCGATTACAATCCCACGGTGATCCAAGAATGGGTCAACGACGGCAGTTTCGACGAAATCAACAATCGCCTAGGCTATCGATTCGAATTGCAAACCGCCGCCTTGCCTAACGAAGTAAAACCGAGCGGCCTCTTACAGATCCAGTTCGACATCGACAATGTTGGCTTCGGCGAGTTGTTCAACCCGCGCAACGTCGAAGTCACGCTCGAGAACAACACATCGGGCCAGATCTCCTCAGCTCCGCTGCAAGTCGATCCAAGATTTTGGAGCGGGGGAACCAGCAACCAAGTGCAAGCCTTTCTGGGCATACCGGCCGACATGGAAGAGGGAACCTACACCGTCGGACTGAAAATGCCCGACTTCGAGGCTTCAATCAGCAACGACGTGCGATACTCCATACGTTTTGCAAACTCCGGCGTTTGGGACGCTGCCACAGGCATCAATATCCTGAAAACCGATCTACAGATTTCTGAAAGCGCCGAAGGGGCACGATACGTAATAGGTAGCGAGTTTGAAGAGATCACGGATTTAGGCCAACTACAATTGGTCGCAGATTTCGATCTTGACTCGGACGTCGATGGCAACGATCTCCTTACCTGGCAACGCGAGTTTGGCGGCTCACTGGGGGCGTCCGACCTAGCCGACTGGGAAGCAAACTTTGCTACTCCTGCCCCAGCTACCGCAGCAGCTTCGGCTGTGCCCGAACCTAGCAGCCTTGCCCTTATGTGCTCAGCAATTGTAGGACTGGCTTGGCGAAACAAAAACATCATGAAAGCCGTCTCATCGGGGCGCGCCTGAGTTTGCCGCTCGTGAGCGACCCAGTCGCGCCCTGATCATTTATAGAAGAGGAAACGAAGGTTATGACTTGGCTACGCACACTCCGAGGGTCGATGAACCTACTGGCGATAAGTGTTATAGCACTACTCGCAGCCAACGTACCTAAGGCCCATGGTGAGCTCGAAGTCATTGTCCCTGCGTATTTTTATCCTAGCAACGGCAGCGCTTGGGACGATCTCAACTCGGCAGCCAGTCAGGTCAAAATCACAGCCATTATGAATCCAGCCAGCGGGCCTGGGGGGGGCCAGAACGCAGACTACGTGGCTGCCGTCGACGCGTTACGTGCGGCGGGAGGTAAGGTGATTGGCTATGTTCACACCACTTTCGGCAGTCGTCCCCTAAGTACCGTGCTGAGCGAGATCGATGATTACGCGTCTTGGTATAACCTCGATGGCATCTTTATTGACGAGATGGCCAACACGGGCCCCGCCCAAAAACTGGACTATTATCGCGACATCTACAACTACGTGAAGGGCATCGATCCCAACTGGGAATTGACCGGCAATCCGGGCATAAACACAATCGAACAGTACATGACATGGCCTACCGCCGATCGCTTTATCATCACCGAAAATACGGGCGCCAACTATTCAAGCTTCACACCTTCGTCCTGGGTTGCCGATTACCCGCGATCTCAGTTCGGTAATTTGATCCACACCGAGTCTTCTGTCTCCGATATGCAAAATCAGTTAGTCGAGGCAATTGGCAACAACGCAGGAGCCATCTACATCACCGACGATGCGTTCCCCAATCCCTGGGACACATTGCCCAGCTATTGGCAGGCACAGATTGACGCTATCGAGCAACTGAACGCCTCGATTCTTCCGGGGGATATGGACGAAGACCTGGATGTTGATAGCGATGATTTGCTCAGGTGGTCCGCCGGATTGGGAATATCCACAGGCGCTACTCACTACGATGGCGACGCCGATGGCGATGGCGATGTTGATGGACAAGACTTTCTCGCTTGGCAGAGCCAGTTTGGAATGACAAGTGTGCCTGCGGTGGCAGCCGCTCTGGCCGTGCCCGAGCCGGGGACTTTTTGGCTGTTGTTAACCGCTGCGAGCATCCGATTCCTGGTTCGAGCCCGCGATCGGTCTTTGTAGGCCACCTGAATTTGGCCTGCGAAATTGAGCATTCTTCAAAAAATGCGTGACCGCATTTCCTCAAAAGACGGTTGAGAAACCCCGGCTAGAGCAGCTTACCAATTGACGTTCCCGAGAGTCACTTGATCCCAAAGTAGATTCGTTAGCGGTGTCGGCCACGACATCCTCCCGCAGAACACTTTTGCGAACAGGAAAAGGTAAGACGCTCTGATATCGCAGCAAGACTGAAAATTAAGGTTCACTGGCTGGGCTCTTGGACGAAACGCTGTTCACCAGCTACGATACTTACCAGTCTCCCACCCTGCCCTTTCTAGACGCGATTACCCAATGCTTCAGTATTTAACGCTCAAATTCTCTGCCCTATGCCCAAGGCGATCCTTGTTTTTGACCCTCGTCCTTGCCCTGTCGCTTACGCTTTCTTGTTTCTCCCCAGGGCATGCAGAGACCGGCATCGTCACGGCTGAGCCCGCTGAGGGCCGGTCGGTAAAGACCGCGATTGGCTTGATGGTGCCCTATGGGCAGACGATTCCAGGCAGCAAAGCGAAGTTCGAGATGCTGCCCATCCCAGGCGGAAAGGCTTCGATCGGCAGCCCGGCCTCCGAGGCCGATCGCAACGACGACGAGGGCCCCATTTTCCAGGTCGAAGTCGAACCTTTTTGGATGGGCAAATACGAAGTGACTTGGGCCGAGTATCACGAATTTATGAAACTATGCAACGTCTTCGAACAGTTTGACGATTTAGGAATTCGGCAGATTACCAAAGAAAACGAAGTCGACGCAATCACCGCACCTTCAAAACTCTACGAACCAGGCTTTACTTACCAAAGTGGCGAAGAGCCAAATTTACCAGCGGTGAGTATGTCCCAGTATTCGGCCAAGCAGTACACCAAGTGGCTGAGCCTGTTGACGGGCAACTTTTATCGTCTGCCAACCGAAGCCGAGTGGGAGTACGCTTGCCGTGCTGGAACGACCACTGCCTACAGCTTTGGCGACGACCCCGACAAAATCGGCGAGTATGCCTGGCATACCGACAACTCCGATTGGGAGGCGCACCCGGTCGGAGAAAAGAAACCCAACCCCTGGGGCCTGTACGACATGCACGGCAACGCGGCTGAATGGGTGTTGGATGAGTACGACGCCAAGCATTACGCAAGTTTTGCCGGACGGCTAACCTCCGCGAAAGAAGCCGTCCGATGGCCGACCGTTTTATTCCCGAGAGTGCTTCGAGGCGGATCGTGGGACGAAGAGATTCGAGCCTGTCGCTCGGCCTCGCGAGGTCAGTCCAGCGATGATGATTGGCGCAGCTACGATCCCAACAGCCCCCAAAGTCCTTGGTGGTTCGCAAGCGACGAGTCGCAGATCGTCGGTTTTCGGATCGTACGCCCCTTGGCGGCGCCCCCCCGGGAAGAATGGGCAAAATATTGGGATGCCGATCTCGAAGAAATCAGCCGCGTGACCAACCTTCGCATTGACGAAGAAGGACGCGGCGAACGCGGAATCGTCGACCCAGATCTCCCCAAAGCAATCAAACAATTGCCACGCTAGCCCACGAGGGCACGCACCCTGCCCCAGCCGGACCGCCACGCGGTCCACGGAATCCAGGTTTCCTACATCAAAACAACCTGCCCCCTGATTCCTGCCCGAATATGCTAGCCAACAGCAAATGCCTGTAATAAGATAGGCGGCAGTCTCAACGGATCAGGCAAAGCCAAGGGATTGCAAGCCCTTGGCCTGCGCAAACCTCCGACTATCAAAACCCGTTCTCACGAGGAAACCACAATGCTGAAGACATCAACGGTTCAAGTTGCCCTGGCAATATTGCTTGCCATTTCTACGGCGAATCCCTGTGTTGCCGACGTCAAGCTTCCAAACATCTTCAGCGATCACATGGTGTTGCAGCGCGACCAGGCCGTGCCTATCTGGGGTTGGGCAGACGCTGACGAAGAAGTCACGGTTTCGATTGCCGACCAAACATTAAAAACCAAGGCCGACGCCGATGGTCGGTGGCGCGTAGATCTGGCCCCGCTTTCAGTGGGCGACCCGTTGACGTTGGTCGTCGAAGGTAAAAATCGCCTTGAGCGAAATGATATCCTTGTTGGCGAAGTATGGGTCTGCTCGGGGCAATCGAACATGGGTTGGACGGTTGGTGCCTCTTTCGATGCCGACTTGCATCTGCTGACAACAAAGAATCCGCAGCTCCGTCTACTTACGGTGGGCAACCAAGGTAGCCAGACGCCCATCGACGATATCGATGGGACTTGGCAACGGTCGAATCCCAAAAACGTCGAACAATTCTCGGCGGTGGGTTACTTTTTCGGCTTGCAATTGCAAAAGACGCTTGGTGTTCCCGTCGGTTTGATCGACAACGCCTGGGGCGGTTCGTCGTGCGAAGCATGGATTCGTCGCGATCTACTTGATGCCGACCCCATCTACGGCCCGCTGATGAAACGCTGGAAAGCAATGGAAGCCAACTTCGAGTCGGGCCAGTCAAAGGCCAACTACGAGAAGGCACTCGCCAAATGGAAGCAAAAAAAGAAAGACGGGAAGAACCCAGGACGAACCCCGCGGTCTCCCGAGGTAGCGATGACAGGCCAGCATCGGCCTGCTAATCTTTTCAATGCTCGCACACTGCCGATCGTCCCTTACGCCATCCGCGGCGCAATTTGGTATCAAGGCGAAAGCAACGCTTCCCGCGCTTTTCAATATCGCGAAATGTTTCCGCTGATGATCCAGAATTGGCGAGACACCTGGGGGCAAGGAGATTTTCCTTTCTACTGGGTACAACTGGCCGACTTCCGTGTCGAAGAGCCCCTGCCGGGTGACAGCGATTGGGCCGAGCTACGCGAAGCACAAACGATGACCCTCGATCGGCTATCCAACACGGGCGAAGCCGTGATTATCGATTTGGGCGAAGGAAACGACATTCACCCGCGAAAAAAATTCGATGTTGGCCTACGCTTGGCACGCTGGGCATTGGCTCACGATTATCAGATCGACGTTCCCTGCCAAAGCCCTCGTTTCGATTCGTTGACTCAAGACGGTGGTAAACTGCTGGTCAGCTTCAAAGATTGTGGCAAAGGCTTGCACAAGCACGACTATTCAGAAATCAAGGGCTTTGCCATCGCGGGGGAAGACAAAAAATGGGTGTGGGCCGACGCAAAATTGGTCTCCAAAAATCAGGTCGAGGTCTCCAGCGAAGCGGTGCCTTCGCCGGTAGCCGTGCGATATGCCTGGGCTAACAATCCCGTTTGCAATCTAATCAGCAAAGAGGGCCTGCCGGTAACACCTTTCCGAAGCGACGATTGGCCCGGCGTAACAATCGAAGCCCGTTAAACCTTTTGGATGGGACGAACAAGGAGGGCATCCAAAAACGATGCCAAAAAAACGTGAAGCATTTCGGAGACGACTTAGCCGCGGCTGTTGAGCGGACTGGCAACCCCGTCATAGTGGGCTTAGACCCCAGGTGGGAGCAGTTGCCCGACGCGATGACCGGCGGTGCCGACGATTTCGCCACTCGCGCACAGGCCTACGAGCAGTTCTGTAATGGCGTGGTCGATGTCGTGGCCCCTTTGGTGCCCGCGGTCAAACCTCAGGCCGCGTTTTTTGAAGAGTGCGGCCCAGCCGGGATGGTTGCGCTTGGCAAGGTGATTGCCTACGCCCGCAGCAAGGGCCTGTTAGTCATCCTTGACGGAAAACGCAACGACATCGGTTCAACCGCCGAGGCCTATGCCCGAGGGATATTGGGACGCGATGGCCAAAGTGCTTGGGAGGCCGACTCGGTGACCGTAAGCCCCTATCTGGGGGCCGATAGCCTGGAGCCCTTCATCAACGTCGCAAAAGACCGCGGCGCGGGTTTGTTCGTCTTGGTCAAAACTTCGAACCCCGGTAGCCACATGCTACAGGATCAAACGCTGGGCAAAGGCCCCCTCTATCGCATCGTGGCCGACTACGTCGAACAGCAGGCCGAGCAAACGAGCGGCAAACGGGGCTACGGCATTGTCGGGGCCGTCGTCGGGGCGACCTACCCAGAACAGTTGGCTGAATTAAGGACGGCAATGCCACAGACTTGGTTCCTCGTGCCAGGATTCGGTAGCCAAGGTGGCACGGCTCAAGATGTGGCCGCCGCTTTCGATCAGCGCGGCTTGGGTGCCGTGGTCAACAATTCGCGGGGAATCATTTTCGCCTACCGCAGCGAAGCCTATCGCGAACGATTTGGCCCCCAGCGATGGCAAGAGGCGGTCGAAGCAGCAACCAAAGAAATGATCGCCCAGTTACGAGCCGAAACCCCTGCCGGCAACCTGCAACCAAGTTAACGCAAGGCACCGGCCCCCACTCCAAACCCCATAGCCCGGCCATCCTGGCCGGAAGCAAAAAAAAACAGCAAGGCCTTTGGCCGCAACCAAGCGGCCAGTCTTACTCGATCTAAAAAAGGGCCAGCGAATTTCGCGAAGAGACACGAAATTTTCTTCTCTTTCCTTTTCCTTTGCGACTTAGCGCCTTTGCGAGAAAATCCTGTCTAGTTCATTCCTGGATCTTCCGGAATCTGCTCCGGCCGCAAACCGGGCGCAATAATCTGAAGCCCAATGCGGCTGGTCACCCGCTTCCACAGAGTTTCGCAGTCAGAAAACACGTCATCAACCGTGGCCTCACTAGTGAGCCAACCGCCCGCATTCAGTTCGTCTTCGAGTTGACCGTCAGCCCACCCCGAATGGCCGCTGAAGAAACGATATTTCGCATCGTCATGATCAACCAGCGCCTGAAACGCATTCTCTTGGCCCGTGACATACAGCCCGGGCAAGATTTCCTGATCCGATTGCGGCTCGAGCGTATGAAGCGCCAGCAACGGCCCAGGCACAGGCCCACCGATATGAACCAGTTGGTCAGCGTCGCATGGCTCTTTGCCAATTAGCTCCCAAACTTCGCTCAGCGATTTGTCGCTAGGTCGATTTAACACGACGCCAAACGCCCCCTGCGGTTCGTGTTGAATCATAAACACAACCGTCTGACTAAAGTTGGGATCGGTCAACTGCGGAGCAGCAACCAGTAATTTGCCGGTAAGAGACTTCATCGCACCCAAATCCCATAGCCCGGCCATCCTGGCCGGAAAAGTAATACGGTTCTTCAATGATTTTAGTGGCTGAACATTGCATCGAAGCAGCAAAGCTGCTTCTGCCCTGAAGGGGCAAAATATGACAGCCTAGGGCAAGGCAAGCGAGCATCGCGAGGCTTGCCGCCGCCCTAGGTTAATTTGTCTCGAATGTCTTCGGCCGAGTTTTAACTCAGCCAACTCGCCGGCATGTAGCCGAGGCCGAAATTCACCCGCGGCTTGATTTCGGACTCGGCAACGCTCCGTTGTTAAATCGTGCTGTCCTCTCGGACGATTGTTTGGTTGCTTACCAAACCCAGGGCGGCGACAACCTTTGCTGCGCTTCGGTTGGCTCTGCCCTGGGCTGTCATATTTTGCCCTTACAGGGCATTGTTGATTCCCAAGCCACTAAAATGCCTGAGCAAATTCAACCAATTCGCTGCCGAGTAATTTCAAGCGCCTTTAGCAAGCCCCGCGCTTTGTTAAGGGTCTCCTGATATTCTAACTCCGGAACACTGTCCGCGACAATTCCTGCACCGGCCTGAATATAAGCCGTATCGTTCTGGATCACGACCGTTCGCAAAGCAATGCAGGTATCCATGTTCCCCGCAAAGTCAATATACCCAACGGCCCCGGCGTAGGGGCCGCGTCGGTTGGGTTCCAAGCTGTCGATGATCTCCATAGCTCGCACTTTGGGCGCGCCCGAGACCGTACCGGCAGGCAGACAAGCCGCCAGCGCATCGAACGAATCGCAGTCCTCGCGAAGCTGCCCGCACACGTTCGAGGTGATGTGCATGACGTGGCTATACCGTTCGATCACCATCACGTCAGAAATCTCGACCGAGCCATACTGGGCCACTCGGCCAACATCATTCCTGCCCAGGTCAACCAGCATCACATGCTCGGCACGCTCTTTCGGATCGGCAAGCAACTCTTCGCCTAGCTGTATGTCTTCGGTTTCGTTTTGCCCACGCGGTCGAGTCCCTGCCAGCGGACGGACCGTGACTCGTCCATCGACAACCCGCACCATAATTTCCGGAGAGCTGCCCACCAGCGTTACCTGCGGAGTTCGCAGATAAAACATAAACGGGCTGGGATTCACCACGCGAAGGGTTCGATACAACTCAAACGGCGGAAGCTTAAACGGGGTCTGCAATCGTTGGCTAATCACCACCTGAAAAATGTCGCCAGCGCGAATATATTCAACACATTGACGCACCGCATCTTCGTACTCTGCTTGAGTGAGGTTCGACGTGTAATCGAGCGTGACGTCGCCTTCGGTTTGGATGTCTGCAAGTCTCAACGACTGGTCGGGGGAATCGAGCTGAGTCACCAGTCGGTCGACCCGTTTGCAAGTGCTATCGTAGGCCGCACGGATTGCATCCGCATCTTTGTTTCTCACATCGGCAAGTGCCAGCACAATAACGGTCTTCTGGATATGATCGAACACCACCATGTGGTCGTACAAAGCAAACGATAAGTCCGGCAGCTTGCGGTCGTCTTCAGGGGCATCCGGAAGATGCTCGACATAACGTACCGTATCATATCCGGCATACCCGACTGCGCCGCCAATAAACGGTGGCAACTCTTCCAAGTGGGCAACGTCGATGGCATCCACCTGCTCGCGAAGTATATCAAGAGGATTCGAGCATTCGATCGTCTCGGTCTTCCAATCCGACGATTCCTCGGTGCCGTTGCCTGTCGCATCACGACGAGCCACCGAGACTTGGGTGCCGTAAGCTTCGATTTGCAAAAACGGATTACTCGCCAAAAAACTATGGCGGCCAACTTTCTCGCCCCCAATCACACTTTCAAACAAGCAAGCCGTCGAGCCATCGTCAAGCTTTCGAAACGCCTGGACCGGGGTGAGTGCGTCGCTCACAAGCCGACGATAGACGGGCACATAGTCCACGTCGCGTGCCAGCTCAGTAAACTGTTCAAAGGAGGGGGCGTAGGGCATTAATATTGGTCGAGTAAAGTTTGCAGAGAAGTAAGTAAAATATGAGGATACAGAGTACTCAGCTTAGCAGTGTCGATTGAGGCCTACAACGGATCGTATTGTCGATGTCCAGATGCGCCCATCTTCTGCCCTGGCAAGTGCTTAGCTGCCGTTGTTCGCCTTGACACTCATGGGGGCAAGGCTAGAATCGCCGTAGCCCGCCTCTGTCAATCGAAGGGGGGCAATGTTGGCCCGCGGTAGAGACACGCAGAAGAGCGAATAAGTTCAGGATCGTGGGTTTTTTGGGCTACACGACCGGCCTGTTTGCCTAGCCGAGACTCCCCGTTTGTATCGGCCCTTGATTCTTTCTTCTTGGACAAAGAAAACGTGGTGGTGTGATGAAGTGCCAAAGATGCGATCGTCAGGCAACTTTCCATATCACCGATCTGATTGATGGAAAGCCCAACGAGCTGCACCTCTGCGAAGAGTGTGCCCAATCTTTCCTGACCCCCAGCGAAGAAGATGTCGCCGATGTCATGCCCGCCATGGCCGGCTTGCTCGCCCAACATCTCGCCGTCGGCGAAACCGCGGATCAACTTGCCAGGCTCGATCAACGCTCGTGCCCCGTTTGCGGAATCACGTTTTTAGAATTCCGCAAAAAAGGACGCCTCGGCTGTCCGCACGACTATGTTTTCTTCGCAGACGAGCTAGAGCCGCTGCTGATGAACATTCACGATCAGGTACATCATATTGGCAAAGTGCCAAAACGCTGCCCCCAAGGCGCAGACCAACAGACGCAACTCATTCGATTGCGACGCGAAATGAAAGAAGCCATTACCACCGAAGATTACGAGCAAGCCTCAAAACTTCGCGATCAAATCCATGAAATCGAAGAAGCCTCGCAAACGTCGGATGAAGACGCCCCCTAATGCGATAGCGTTATGTTGAACCACGACGACACAACGAACAAAAAACGAGAGACTTGTTTTCTTGTAACACGTTTTTGAAAGAAGAAATTGCTAATTCCAAACATATTTTTTCACCGATTAGCGTCTATTAGCGCTGATTAGCGGTTCCCTTTTTTCTGATTGGCCTTACTTCAGTTACGTTGTGCTCGTCGTGCCGTAGTGGTTAATGCAACTTTTAATTTTAGATGTTAAAGTAGTCTCCCACGCCCAGTAATTTTTCACGACAAACGTTTTTGAAATCCGACTGAAAACCGCCCAAAAGTAGTTACGTCATTATGCATCTAGACGATCTAGTAAGTTCGAGTGGGGAGTGGCTAAAGGGCTCTGGCCCCGAGTCAGACATTGTCATTAGCAGCCGAATTCGCCTGGCTCGAAATCTTGCCGATTTCCCTTTTATCTCGTGTACGACCGAGGGCGATCGTGCGGAAATCGAGAAAATTGTCCATGGCCGGATTACCGCGCTGCAAGAAGCCGGCAAAATGTCTTCGGATACCTTGTACATCAATGTGGGCGAGCTAGAGGACGTCGACCGCCAGTTTCTAGTCGAACGCCAACTCATTAGCCGAGAGCTTGCCGATGGCGAAGGCGCTCGCTCGGCTGTCATCGACCCTGCTGAGTGTTTCAGCGTGATGGTCAACGAAGAAGATCATCTTCGATTCCAAGTGATGCAGAGCGGACTCGATCTCACCTCCGCGTGGGAAAAAATCAACGGACTCGACGACCTGATCGAAGAGCAACTTACCTATGCGTTTAGCGACAAGCTCGGCTATTTAACGGCCTGTCCCACCAATGTCGGAACCGGAGTGCGTGTGAGTGTCATGCTCCATCTGCCGGCATTAGTCATCACTCGCCAGATCGAAAAAGTCTTCAAAAGCCTGCAAAAAATCAACCTTGCCGTCCGGGGCCTCTATGGTGAAGGCTCGCAAGCCATGGGCGATTTCTATCAAGTGAGCAATCAAATTACTTTGGGACTCACCGAGGAAGAGCTAACAAAAAAAGTCGCCGACGTGGTTCCAGTACTCATCGACTACGAACGGCAAGCCCGCGAATTCCTCGTCCGCGAGAGCCAAGAAACCCTTCACGACCGCGTAAGCCGAGCTTTTGGCATCTTACGCACCGCGCAGACCATCAGTTCGGAAGAGACGATGCACCTGCTCTCCAGCGTCCGCATGGGAATCAACCTCGGTTTGATCAGCGACTTAGAGATTCCTACCATCAACAAACTTTTCGTCCATACCCAACCGGCCCACCTACAGAAACTCTCCGGGGTAGAACTCGACGCAGCCGACCGAAATATCGAACGGGCAACCTACCTACGCCGCCACCTAAACGGCGGCGAACCCAACGACCCCTCGCAAAACTAACCCTCGCAGTCTGCAACCAAACACAAGTGGCTATAGATTGAGCGAAGCGAGTCCCCCCCAGTCCCTAGCCCCTTGTCCCCAGCCCCCCCCTCT
>JAADGV010000004.1:3626-4381 GCA_013152205.1 Planctomycetota bacterium | reverse complement strand
GCGCTGGGTTTATCCGTCCTGGCGCGCCGGAATCGGTGGCTAATGGACGGCATTCGGCTGAAGTGTTATCGGGTTTCTTTGATTGCCTAATCGCCGACTTCTTCGGAAATTGCACCTTGCAAAGAAGTACCCCTCTGCGTAAACTGAAGACAGTAATGAGACTGATTCTCATTTGCGATAATGAAGTGTACCCCATGCCCTTCAATCCCCTGTTTATCAGGCCCCTGTTTTCAGGCTTTGCCTGCCACTGTTATGGAAGCCCTGCCACTTTCCGAAATTGCCCCGGCGACCGTTGCTCGCGTTGAAGAGCTGCGGGTCTATTCCGAAGACGCGACCCGGCTGAGGGCGATGGGCATCTGTGTGGGGCGGCAAGTGCAGTTGATGCGGGCGGGCGATCCGTTGATTTTGCGCGTGCTCGGAACGCGGGTTGGTGTGTCTGCCCGGCTGGCAGAAGGTGTGGGCGTCGTTCCCGTTACTTAGAACCTAACCCAAAACTAAATTCATCTAAAAACAAGCAAGAAATTTACCACGGAGTCACGGAGAGGACCGAGAAGAATGCCCGGAATTACCGGCCGTCCCCTATTTTTCTAACTGATGGCGTTTCTCAGTGCCCTCCGTGACTCCGTGGTTTTTATCTAGCTGGAAGTTCTGGGATAGGTTCTTAGGCCGCTCGGGGAAGAATTTTTCAATAGCGATCTGTCATTAGTCAATTGTCATTGAGTAGGAGAATGGGCGGTAAGACGCTTGGAAATTCG
>JAADGV010000004.1:0-3592 GCA_013152205.1 Planctomycetota bacterium | reverse complement strand
TTGGCAACCTCAGCCGCCTCATTTCCACAACTTGATTTCCACAACTTGCCCACGAAGCTACTACCCCGCCAAACAAAACGCCCTCCATCATGGCTACGACGGATATTCCCGACGTACTTCCTGTTCTGCACTTGCTGCCTCAGACACCGACGATTGCGCTGGTCGGCAATCCCAACGCTGGAAAGACTTCACTCTTCAACCGATTAACCGGCTTGCGGGCGCAGACGTCGAATTTTCCGGGGACAACCGTCGAGCATCGGCGGGCCAGCGCGCTGCTTGCGGACCAGCCGGTCACGCTTGTTGATCTACCGGGACTCTACACGCTGGATGCGGCGACACCCGACGAAAAAATTGCCGTCGATGCGCTGACGGGCCAACTAAAAAAATGGCCGCAGCCTGACGCAGTGTTGGTTGTCGTGGATGCGACGAACTTGGAACGCAACCTATTTCTCACTAGCCAACTGATTGAGCTAGGGCTGCCGATGCTGGTAGCGCTCAACATGATCGACGTGGCGGACAAACATGGTGTCCATTTCGAGTTGGACGAATTGGCCGAGCGACTTGGCTGCCCCGTCGTGCCGATCTCTGCACGTACCGGGCAAGGCATCGACCAACTGACCTGTGCGCTCCAGCAGCTCGTGCAAGACCAAACGGCTCCGGTGGTTCCCTCAGATCTAACCTCGTGCGGCTCTTGCAATGGTTGCCAATACTCGGCCCGCTACGACTGGGCCGAAACGGTCAGCGCTGCAACCTCGCGCGGCGACGACTCGTCCTACGGTCGGCGCAGCGAAGCGATTGATCGGCTGCTCACGCACAAAGTGATGGGCATGGTCTGTTTCGCGGCGATCATGGTGCTGACGTTCATGTTTATTTTCTGGATGGCTCAGTACCCGATGGATCTGATCGATGGCTGGTTCGGCTTGGCTAGCCAGACGGTCAGCCAATGGTTGCCCTCCGGCGATTTTCGTAGCCTCCTCACCGATGGCGTTCTGGGCGGCGTGGGTGGGATGCTGGTTTTTCTGCCGCAGATTTGCATGTTGTTTTTTGTACTCGCGCTGCTCGAAGACTCGGGCTACATGGCGCGGGCCGTGTTTGTGATGGATCGGCTGATGTATCGTGTGGGGCTCCCCGGAAAAGCGTTCGTGCCGATGCTGTCGGCCCATGCCTGCGCGATCCCCGCGATCATGGCTGCGCGCGTGATCGACGATCGTCGCGACCGCTTAGCGACGATTTTGGTCTTGCCGCTGATGACTTGCTCAGCCCGCTTGCCTGTTTATGCGATGGTGATGGCGCTGCTGTTTCCGCACGATCCGCTCAAGGCGTCGCTCCTTTTTGCCGGCGCTTACGTGCTGGGAATCGTGGCGGCACTGGCAATGGCCTGGATTTTGAAGGGAACGTTGCTCAAGGGACGCACCAAGCCGCTGGTGATCGAGTTGCCCAACTACCGCGTGCCGTCGCTTCGCAATGCGCTGCTGCTGGTGGTCGACCGTGCCTGGGCGTTCGTCAAAACCGCCGGCACGACAATCATGATGATCTCGCTGGTGATTTGGGCGCTGGCCACCTATCCTAAAACTGCCCCCGAAGATCTCGCGCCCGCCGTGCAATCACAGCTCGCTCAGCTTGCCGAACAAGGCGACACCGTTGCGGCAGCCAATTTGCTGGATCAACGACAATTAGAAAATTCTTTTGCCGGGCAAATCGGTCGCGGCCTGGAGCCGGTGTTTGCGCCGCTCGGTTTCGATTGGAAAATGAGTGTCGGCATCGTTAGCTCGTTTGCCGCGCGCGAGGTGATTGTTTCGACGTTGGCGGTGTTGTATGGGATTGGCGAAGAGGCCAGCGCGGAGCAGGGGTTGCTTGTGGATCAGCTGCGCAATAGCACACATGCCGACGGGCGACCTGTGTTCACAACCGCTGCCAGCTTGAGCTTGCTGGTTTTTTATGTGCTGGCGATGCAATGTCTGCCAACGCAGGTCGTCACGCGCCGCGAAACAGGTTCGTGGAAGTGGCCCCTGTTGCAACTCACCTCAATGTCGGCGCTGGCGTATGTCGCGGCGCTGATTACTTTTCAGACGGCTCGTGCGCTGGGGTTTGGCTAGTCCGAACTGAGCCGTCGGCGCTAGCCGCGGGTGAATTTGAAAGTAACCGTTCACGAAAAAAAGAAAAAGCCGCAGATAAACGCCGATGGACGCCGATCGAGGAACTCCGGTTTCGCATCTGCGTTTATCTGCGTCCCTCGGCGGTTCCTAGTTTTCCTTGGTGTCGTTGCAAGAGGATTGCTAGTCCATGAATGGTTACCTTTGAAAAGCCATTATATTTAGGCGAGATATTTAGGCGAGCGGCAGATGAGAATTTACCCTTACGAAACCGCAGGCTAGCGCCACAGCGGCTGATAAAAACTGTACGGCCGATAAAATCAGCCGCGGTGGCGCTAGCCCAATGCCACTTACTTTGTAAATAATTCACATCCTCGCCATTTTCGGCACGGGATTTGCGCCATCCCAAACATATCCCAAACATTTTGCAATTCACTGCCAAAATGTCAGGATGTTTCCCATGTCTCCTCCGCAATCGCCACTGAGTGACGACGAACTCACCTCCAACAAACGAGTTCGCGAAGGGACGATCTCCGAAAAATCAGGGGCCTACAACCGTGCCAGGAAACGACTGCCGCTGGAAATGGTCCAACAGTTCGCAGACCGAGGCAGCGAGTCCTTGATCAATCAATCGCCCTCCTGGTTCGAGGATCGACGTGCCTTTATTATTGATGGCACCACGATCACGCTCTCTCCGACGAGCAGTCTCCGAGATGCTTATCCACCGGCGACCAACCAGTTTGGCGAAACCCCTGTGTTCATGGAAATACAGGGCCCGTCATGATGCTGATGGTCGCTCATGAACTGCAAAGCGGCTGTGCATTCTATGATGTCTGCAAAATGGCCCGAATTCGGTGCGATGTACGGAGATAACAGCACGTCGGAAGCTCGCCAAGCGACCACGATTGGCCGGCGCATCCCAGCCGGTTCGCTGGTCCTTGCCGATGCAGGTTTTGGGATATTCCAAGTCGCTCACTCGATGGTCGGTACGGGGCATGACATTCTGTTCCGTTTGACAAAGTCTCGTTTCAAGTCGATGCGCCGTCGAGCGGAGGTGATTGAGAAAACTCAGCATAGCACTCACTATCGCTTGACTTGGAAGCCGTCACCGAAAGATCGCCAGACCAACCCCAACCTGCCAGACGATGCTTGTTTGGAGGTTAATCTCCACAAGGTGGAACTGGATAATGGAGAGACATT
Source organism: Planctomycetota bacterium (assembly GCA_013152205.1). Taxonomy (GTDB): domain Bacteria; phylum Planctomycetota; class Planctomycetia; order Pirellulales; family Lacipirellulaceae; genus Bythopirellula. The sequence continues at coordinate 299 of JAADGV010000004.1, read as the reverse complement.
GTACCTCGTGACAACGCTTAGCGTTTCCAGCCAGAGGGCGGCCGAATTTTATGGGCGTCGCTACGATGTCGAGCACGACATTCGCGACATGAAGGTCACGCCAGGAATTGAGAACATCCGAGCCAAGAGCGACGAGATGGTTCAGAAGGAACTTCTTTGCAGCATGGTGGCTTATAATTTAGTGGGGCAGTTGCGTCGCGAGGCAGCCAAGATAGCAAAAGCCAAGATAATCATCATCAAAGACGGGGCCTCGCCAGCTCAGCTTTACCGGCGTCTGGACGACGATGCAGTGTTACCTA
>JAADGV010000089.1 GCA_013152205.1 Planctomycetota bacterium | reverse complement strand
TTTGGCGCTAGCCACGGTTTTTTCTGGATGAACCGTGGCTAGCGCCAAAACGGCTAATTTGCTCAACTCGAAAATCAAGCTGCGACACTATACCAGTGCTTTGTCAAAGAGCCGCGTCCACCAACGGCGGCTGATCCACCAGCGGCAGTTCATAACAAGCAACTTCTTCGCCGTTTCGCACCAACAAATACGGCGACGCAAACGCCGGGTTGTTCCAGGTGACCTGCTCTTCGGGAAGCACTCGCACGCTGGCCAGTTCACGGTATTTTTTCGGCGAGGGTTCGACAAGCAAAAGCTCGCCAGATTCGGTTAACGCCAAAATCACATCGCCAATCAGCATGATCTGCCCATGCCCAATCGCCGGGCGGCGACGTTTTTTCCATTGGCTCTTGCCGGTTTCAAGATCGATACACTGCATGATGCCGTTATCAAGACCGTAAACAAAGCCATCGCGCATAACGACGTTACACATTTTTGTCTTCATCACCGTCCTAATTGCCGGCTCCCACAGTGGGGTAATCTGAATGGCGCCCTCGCTATCGCGCGAGAGTTGCAACAACGACGAACCGATTCCGTAACCCTTCGAAAGAAAAACCCGGTCACCAGCCAACGGAACGGGCTGCGGAATGGTTGCATTGGTATCACTATTGCCGGGCCAAGGATGTTCCCAGAGTACTGCGCCAGTATCAGACCGATGGGCGGTAACAAAATTCTCGTTTACCGAAATCAACTGCCGCTGCCCAAGCAATTCAGCATCAATCGGCGAGGCATACGAGCTGCGCCGATCGCCGCCTGCCCAGATTTCTTCACCCGTCTCAAAATCGTAAGACACCAACGACCGACCATCAGGCCCACCAACGCTAACTACGACCATTTCGCGGCCACCCTCCCCTGGCACCACCAGCGGCGAACAGGCTTTCCCCCACATAATATTCCCCGCACCATTCTCGGCCAACGTATCGTGTGACCAAAGTTTTTTCCCGGTACGCGCATCAAGACAGTTAAGAATTCCGGTCGCCCCCTGTGCCAAAACTCGCTGCTTATGAATCGTTGGCGTTGCACGCGGACCGATACCGCCCCATGCGCCGCTGCCCCCCGGGTCGAATCGGACCTCGTCCGCATGGCTCCAAATCAACTCGCCCGTGCGAAGATCGTAGCAAGTCACCAGCTCATTTGGTCCACGTTGCTCTTGCGTAACAGCATATTTGCCAACGATAGAAAATGCCGACCAGCCTGCACCGATTTTTTGCCGCCACAACTCCTTCGGCGGATGTTTTTCCCAATCGGTCTGCAATTGAACGCCCGACACCTCGGCCATGTAGCCGCTGCCAAGATAACGAGGATAATCGTTCGCCGTACTTTCCCAGCCCTCGGCCGTACTTGCACTCACAGGCATCTGTAATTGCTCGTCGGGCACAGCAGACCAACGCCAACGCCAACCAACAATTCCGACATCCCCATTGTTAATCAACTCAACCAACGACCCAAAGGCAATCAGCCCGATCCAAGGCGATAGCCCAATGCTCCAACGAGTCCGACGCGAAAAAGGGCTACTTCGTATAAACCAAATCGACAGACCAATCAAAAGCAAAGCAGTAGTAATCACCACAGAAACATTCTTTGCATCTTGGTCAGCCCCGCCCAACTGCATAAAAACAGCAACGCCAACCAACAAACCGGTCCAAACGTAAGGAAACCATATTCGACGAGCAGCCACAGGTGCTGAATCTTCTTGCCCATGCTCGTTATCCGAAGATGAAGTCGACATTGTCTTAAATTGCCTGGGGGTTAAATAGATGTCAAAATACGCGATCCGCAGAAGAAGATGCCGACCAAGCATCGCTGCCGCACTACAATACATACTGTGAGTATCGTAGGATCGACACCAACCGCTGACAACCTGAGCCCTCTAGGGCAACTTACCATTTTACGTTTCCGAGAGTCACTTGATCCCAAAATGGATTCGTTAGCGGTGTCGGCCACGACATCCTCCCACCTTAGATTGCGAGGCTTTTCTACCGCCGTTACAACCGATAGACTATTACTTTACGTCCTCGCAGGCTAGCAAAACGTGGCAACCAACATACACACACGCTCTACCCCTGATTCCCCACCCCTTGCCGGGCAATGGGCGGTCGTCACGGGCAGCTCATCGGGGATTGGCCGAGCCATCGCGATCGAATTGGCCCAAGCCGGAGCAAACGTAATCGTCCACGGGTTCCAGCAAGTCGAAGCAGCCGAGCAACTTGCGGCAACGATTCGCAAGCTTGGCCAAGAGTCACAAATCATCCTCGGCGACCTCTCTCTCCCAACTGCCCGCGAGAACCTTTGCGAACAAGCCTGGCGAATCGCCCCGATCGATATCTGGGTGAACAACGCCGGTGTCGATGTCTTGACCGGCAAGGCAGCCGATTGGTCGTTCGAGAAAAAACTCGATCGGCTCTGGAATGTCGACGTCCAAGCAACCATCCAAATGTCGCGAAACACCGGCACCCGAATGCAGCAGCGAGGCTCTGGCACGATTCTCAACATCGGCTGGGACCAAGCAGACACCGGCATGGCAGGCGACAGCGGCGAGATGTTTGCCGCGATTAAAGGCGCGATCATGGCCTTCACACGCAGCCTAGCAAAATCGCTAGCCCCGCAAGTCCGAGTCAACTGCATTGCGCCAGGATGGATTCAAACCGCCTGGAGCGCTGCCGCATCAAACTACTGGCAGCAACGCGCCGTCAAAGAGTCGCTACTTGAATGTTGGGGAACACCAGAAGACATCGCCCATGCCGCGCGTTTCCTGGTCTCCCCCGAGGCCTCATTCATCACCGGACAAATCATCCACATAAACGGCGGCCAACAACGATAACCACCTATACTACATTTCGGTAAAATCGAAAGTTGAACCACAACGACACGACGAGCACGACGAAATTGGCTTGTCGATACGTTGTACTTGCTAATTCTCACTTACTTTGCTTGCGGCCAACGGCCGTTGTGTTCGTCGTGTCGTTGTGGTTAAAAAAACTACGCTAAATCCGAGTGAACCTATTTTATCAGGTAACAATTGATGCCCCGCGAGCACTTCCATTTTGTTACCGGTCGACTAGCAAATCATTCGCTAGCCGAAATCGTTCCGCCGCTAGCCGAAAAGGTGGGGTTCGACTACTCCATCGACGTCTTGCCGATCACCGTCGCAGCCTTGATGACACCCGCCTGGATTGCCAAACACATTCGCATCCCAAACGAAGCCACCAAGCTGCTCATTCCAGGCTACTGCGAAGGCCCCTTGCACCCGTTACAGTCAGTCACCCAGCTACCCATCGAACGCGGCCCGCGCGACCTAAGGCAACTGCCCCAATATTTTTCACGCCCTCCCCTACCCAACGATTACGGCACCTACGACGTCGAGATCCTCGCCGAAATCAACCACTGCCCTCGGCTTTCTCTACCAGAGATTCTAAGTATCGCCCGAAAGTTTCGCGAAGATGGCGCAGATATCATCGACCTAGGTTGCGAACCGGGCGAGCCTTGGCAGCAGGTCGCAGATACGGTTCAGGCACTGCGAGACGAGGGCCATCGCGTCTCGATCGACAGCCTCAATCCCCGCGAAATTCAGCCAGCGGTCGAGGCCGGGGCCGAACTAGTGCTGAGCGTGAATAGCTCGAACCGCGAGGCTGCCCCCGATTGGGGAACGCCGGTTGTTGCCATCCCCGACGACCCCAAATCTCTGGCAGGGTTAGACGACACGATCGATTTCCTTGCCCGCGCTGAGGTTCCGCTACGTATCGACCCCATCCTAGAGCCCATTTCCTTCGGCTTTGCCGAAAGCCTCGGACGATACCTCGAAGTTCGCCGCCGATACCCCGATGCCGAAATGATGATGGGCATCGGCAACCTGACCGAGCTAACCGATGCCGACTCGGCTGGCATCAACACCCTACTGCTAGGCTTCTGCCAAGAAACGGCAATTCGTAGCATACTCACCACGCAGGTAATCAATTGGGCACGCACCAGCGTACGCGAATGCGACCTGGCCCGCCGCTTGATGTACCATGCTGTCAACTGCCAAGTGCTTCCCAAACACTTAGAACCCAAATTAGTCATGCTGCGTGATGAACAGATCGTCGCATCAGACGCCGAGCATATCGCAACATTAGCAGCAGACATCCGCGACAACAATTATCGCATCTTTGCAACGAACGGCGAAATTCATCTGATTAGTCGCAATTTGCATTTGCACAACGTCGACCCCATGGCAATCATGGACGAGCTCTCAAGATCAGGCCCCTCTGGGGGGCTCCCCGAGGGCCTCGATGCTAGCCACACTTTTTATCTCGGTTACGAAATGTGCAAAGCCAAAACGGCCCTGACATTAGGAAAAACCTACGAACAAGATGAATCACTCGACTGGGGCTTGGCTACGCAACACGAAAATCGCCACTACCTCAAACGCAAACCGCGAGGCGACCTCTCGTGACCGCTAGTCGCCCGACAACAGATTCCTCGACGAATTCTTTGCCGCTCGCAGAATCGCTGCCCGAGGGTCTCACCGCCGTCGACGTTTTTCTGCGACTGGCGCACCTTCCGCACACCATTTTTTTGGACAGCGCCAGTCGCGAAACAACCTTAGGCCGATACTCATTTGTAGCCACCGACCCCTTCCACTGGTTTGAAGCAACAAATGTTAGCGGTGGCGGCCACGCCACCACCAATAGTGAAAACGCCGCCCTCTCACAACTAGAAACATTCTGGAACCAATATCAAGCCAAGCCCCGACCAGACCTCCCCCCCTTCCAAGGCGGAGTTGCCGGCCTGTTCGGCTACGAACTGGGAAGCACCCTAGAAAAGTTGCCCGCTCCAAAAATCAACGACCTACCGACCCCCGCTCTGGCAGTCGGGGCTTACGACGTAGTGATCGCAATCGATCACGAGCGAGACCAAGGATGGATCATCTCACAGGGTTTTCCAGAAACCGACGAATCCGCACGCCGCGAACGGGCAGCCGCCCGAATTGCCCAAATGCGAGATTGGCTGTCAAAAGAACCTCGTCAGTCGCCCATCGCAAACACAATCACCACCCCACGCAAAAATCTCGCCCCACAATTTGACGTTGGCCTTGAAGGTATCACCAGCAACCTTTCGCGTGACGATTATCACCAAATGATTGCCCAGGCGGTCGAGTACATCCACGCTGGCGATATTTTTCAGGTCAATCTGGCCCAACGACTCTTGGCCCCTGCCCACTGCGACTCAGTACAACTTTACCAACAATTGCGTAATGAAAACCCTGCCCCCTATGCAGGCTTTCTGAACCTCGGCGACTGGCAGATTTGCAGCACCTCGCCCGAATGTTTTTTGACACTTAGGAATGGCGAAGTCGAAACCCGACCGATCAAAGGCACACGAGGCCGATCGCAACTTCCAGAAGCCGACCTATTCGCCGGCGACGACCTACAACAAAGCGAAAAAGATCGTGCCGAGAATGTCATGATTGTCGACCTCATGCGCAACGACCTTTCTCGGGTCTGCACCGACAACAGTGTCCAAGTGACACAACTCTGCCAGCTCGAAACCTACGCCTACGTCAAACATCTGGTCTCAACCGTGCAAGGGCACCTCCGCCCGACGGCCACGCCCTTCGATTTATTACGAGCCTGTTTTCCCGGCGGTTCGATCACCGGGGCACCAAAAATTCGCGCGATGCAAATCATTGCCGAACTCGAACCGACAGCGCGCGGCCCCTATTGCGGCTCGCTGGGCTACATAGGCTTTGACGGGCAGATGGACAGCAGTATCCTAATCCGAACCGTAACCGCCGGCCACGGCTGGTGGCAAATCCCCGTCGGCGGCGGCATCATCGCCCAATCAAACGCCGAAGACGAATATCAAGAAACCTGGCACAAAGCCCGCGGCATGTTACTAGGAACCACCCCACAATAACCCTCCTCAAGACAAAGCACCACTCGTTAGAGCATTTCCTATAAAAAAGCATAGCCACAGAGCACGCCGAGGTCACAGAGAAAATACTGGAGCGAGTAACCTTATCTCAGTGTTCTCTGTAAGACAAACCCGTAAAAGCTTGTTTTTTGACGCAATTTTTTGAAAGAAGAAACCGCTAATCAACACTGATAATCGCTAATCGCATGTCTGTTTTTTGCATTTTGTTCACCTATTAGCGTGTATTAGCGCTGATTAGCGGTTCCCTTTTTTTGTTTGCGGCCAAAAGCCGCGCTGTGAACTCTGTGGCTACATAATTGAAAGAACTGCTCTAGCGGAGTCGCCCACGACATCCTCCCGCAAAACACTCGTGCAAACAGAAAAAAGGCCGGCGAAGAAAACAAAGATGAAAAGACTCCTTTCCCTTTATCGTAGCCTCAATGTTCGCTTAGGCGGCTTCGCAGTCCTCGATCAAGCGATCGTTGGTGGCACCAATTTTTTGACCACAATACTCGTCGGTCGTCTTTGCGGAACCTCTGAACTGGGGCTTTTCGCTCTGGCGATGACAATTTGGTATCTCATCCTCGCATTCCTCGAATCGATGATTACGTCGCCATTTACGGTGTTTGTCCATCGATTGGAAGACGAAAATCGCACAACCTATGCAGGCAGCGCAATCGCCCATGTGATGAGCCTCGCGGTTCTCGCCACGACGATACTTGCGCTCGGGGCGGCCCTGCTTTACTGGTTCGAGTACACACGATTCTCTGTCGTCATTGCCTCGCTGGCCGTAACGCTTCCGTTTCGTTTGCTACGCCACTTCGCGCGACGGTTCCACTATGCCTCGCTAAATCTCAACCTCGCCCTAGTGCTAGATATTTCCGTAGCGACGCTCCAGATTTCCGCAATGCTTACGTTCTATTGGCTTGGTCTTTTGTCGGCTGCGGGCGCGTTCCTAGCGGTAGGCGCCGCCTATGCGTTGGTTCTCTTGTTTTGGTGGATTCAGCAAAAAAAGTTATTCTCGGTTCGTCGGAATTTGATTTTCGCAGACTTCCTCAAAAACTGGACTCTTGGGCGATGGTTAGTCGCAAGCCAAATCTCGATGATTGTCGCCGCGTACTCGTTGCCTTGGGTCATTGCCATCGCGATCGACGAATCGCAAACAGGCATTTACTCCGCCTGCGCAACTCTGGTGTGCCTCGGGGCTCCGCTGCTAGTCGCCGTTCAAAATGTTCTCACTCCCCAATCAGCCTCAGCATTCGCCGAGCAAGGCCTCGCTGGCCTACGGCGCGTTGTCAAAAAAGCCACCCTCGGGCTTGCTTTGGGAATGGGCTGCTTCGCAATTTTTCTAGCGATCGCCGGCGACCTGCTAGTAAGACTGTTTTTTGGAGCCGACTACGGGGGCCAACAAACGGTCATTACTCTCCTGGTGATAGCCGAGCTGGTTTACGCATTGACTTTAGGAGCGGCAACGGCCTTAACCGTTCTCGAACGAACCGACCTTCTTTTTCGTTCCCATTTGGTCGGCGTCTTGGTCACACTGACGATAGCGATCACGTTCGTCGGAAAATACGGCCTACTAGCCGCAGCCACCGCACAATTTGCCGGCACCACAATAGGCTCAGCAATCGCCCTACTCTGCTACCGAAATATTGTAGGCAACATGAAAGAAGCCGACTTGCCGGAAACGACCAGATGACCAATCCCGCCCATCCAGTAAATCCCGTCAAAAAAACTCTGCCGTCTCCGCGTCTCTGCGAAAAACTCCCCTCCCCAGCCAAATTTTACAGTTGAAATTGTGCCACCACTTCTGGGACAATAGCGATTAGCTTTTAGCCGTGAGCGATCAACTTTTTCGTCATTTACCGCGCCCAAATGGACAAAACTATCCCCTTCCGCACTCCGAATTCAGCATTCCGCACTCAATTCTGTCCACCCCAATGGGGCCCCCCCGCATTTCGTGCCAAAACTAACTCACCATACGCTGGTATAGAAGCACCAACCCACACAATTTTGTCCAATAAAGTCAACAAACAGTCAACAAACCAACCAATCGCAAAGTCAAAACAACCGCTTTCGGCTTTCCGCTTTACTCCGTCCCCCCAGCCGCTCGCGGCTTAGCCAAAACCAAACATCCCCACATCCCTCACACACCCGGCCACATTCGGCTATGATGGCCCCTTGCGCCACCAAAATACATGACAACCAATCCCATTTTCTCTCCTATTTACTTCGCCTGTGTCCAATTACTCGACCAAAACCAGCCGTGCCGATTCCAAGGGCAGCTATGCCTTTGTCAGCCTCGGCTGCCCTAAAAACCTCGTCGACAGCGAGCGAATGCTCGGCATGTTGCAGCTAGATGGCTACCAACTAGTCGATCAGCCCGCCGGGGCCGACTTTGCCATCGTCAACACCTGTGGATTCATCGAACAAGCCCGGCAGGAATCGTTCGCCGTCATCGACGAAATGCTGGAACTCAAGCGTCGAGGCGATCTGCGAGGAGTGATCGTCTCAGGCTGCTTGGCCGAGCGCCAACGCGAGCAACTGCTAGAAGATCGCCCCGAAATTGACCAACTCGTTGGAGTTTTCGGCCGCGAGGAAGTCACCAAAGTCGCCGACCGAATCATTGGCGGTTTAGAAGAACAACGGACCGTCTTCCAACCCGCCCCGACGCACCCGTTGCCCGACACCTCGCGACTGCGGATCACACCCAAGCACTTTGCCTTTCTGAAAATCTCGGAAGGCTGCGATCGGCTTTGCACGTTTTGTGCAATCCCAAAGATGCGAGGCAAACACGCCACCAAACCAATCGAAGAAGTAGTGGCCGAAGCCCGTGAACTTGTAGCCGACGGGGTTCGCGAGTTGGTCATCGTCGCCCAAGACACCACCTACTACGGTCTGGATCTATACGGCGAACCTCGCCTTGCTGAGCTGCTCCGAGAACTCGACAAAGTGGATGGCCTCGACTGGATTCGCTTGATGTATTTTTACCCGATGTACATCGACCGCCCCTTGATCGACGTCATCGGCAAAAGCCAACGGATTATCCCCTACCTCGACATCCCGCTGCAACACGCCAACGACCAGATGCTCAAGCGAATGCAACGCCGGGTAAATCGTGCAGAAACAGAGTCGCTGTTAGAACAACTACGGTCAGGCATCCCCGACTTGGTCATGCGTACTACCTTTATCACCGGTTTTCCGGGCGAAACCGACGAGCAATTCGACGAACTGGTCGACTTTGTCCGTGAGCAAAAATTCGAGCGACTAGGCGTTTTTACTTATTCCCTTGAGCCGGATACCCCAGCCGCCAAGCTGTCCGACCACATCCCCGAAGACGTGATGAATAGCCGTCGAGATCGGCTAATGGCTGAACAGCAGTCCCTGGTGTTCAATTGGAACGACAAGCAAATTGGTCGCCAGATGGATGTCATAATTGATTCAGCCATCGAGGGCCAACCCGACGCCTGGATAGGCCGATCGTATGCGGATGCACCCGATGTCGATGGTGTGGTTTATGTCACCGGGCAGGGGCTTTCTCTCGGCTCGCTAGTGCCATGCGAAATCGTGGCTCGCCAAGATTACGACCTCATCGGCGCCGCCTGTGGCGAACCTCGCCGGCCCACCGAAGCAACCCTCATCCGCAATGTCTGAATCTACCAATACCAAGCGAATGCTTAACGTGCCCAACCAGCTTACGCTGGCGCGTATCGTCCTGTCGGTCATACTGTTCGTATTCCTAGAGTTGGGCTGGTATCAAACCAGCTTGATCCTCTTTGTCATCACAGCCGGCACCGACTGGCTCGATGGCTATTGGGCTCGCAAGTATGGCCAAGTCACCCAACTCGGGCGAGTGCTTGATCCCTTCGCCGACAAGCTGTTCATCTGCGGCACCTTCATTCTCCTCTCCGCAGTGCCGCAACTCACGGGTGGCATCGCCCCCTCAGGAATCGCCGCCTGGATGGCGGTCGTCATCGTCGGGCGCGAACTCCTCGTAACGGCCCTCCGCACTTTCGTCGAACAACAGGGAGGCGATTTCTCTGCAAAATGGATCGGCAAATGGAAAATGGCGCTGCAATGCCTCGCCGCCAGTTGGAGCATCGTCCAACTGACGTACGTCGACCAAGCCGTCGGCGCCTGGCAAACCGTTCCTCCAGCGTGGATGTCTTCGGGATTGGTGGTCGTCGCATGGGCCGCAGTACTGCTGACCATCTATTCCGGCATCACCTACGTACTCGCTGCCATCAAGATTTTCGTCACCGCCGAATAACCCACTCAAATTGAGCTGCCAATGGACGAACCCATGACTGCGTCTGCGACAGCTACGATCGCTGCCGCACTCGCCTTGAGTTTGGTTGCCATCGTCGTCGCCAGCTTCCGGCAGGTCGGCGGCAAGCTGTTACTGCCCTACGAGCCAAGACAACGCGTCCCATGGGGCATCGTCGCGATAATCGTACCACTCTACTGCGTCCTCAATCCGTTCATCCAAGCATTTACCGCTAATGCCACCGCAGAAGTTGAAGTCGTCCCGGCAGACTTCATTTTCGATCGTTTAGCGGAGGCAGTAGTGCTAGTTGGCTTTGTGTTCGCAGCAATGCCATGGCTTGCCGTTGTTTGCGGGGCCACCTTACGCGACCTGGGCCTCCCCAGCAGCTCGCAACAGCTTGGCCGCGACATCGGCATTGGTGTTTTTGCCTGTATCGCGTCGCTTTTGCCAATCTACGCTGTTCAGTTTGTTCTAACGGTAGTTTTGCAGCCTGAACAAGAGCACCCGCTCATCAAGCAGCTTATCGAACATCAATCGACATCGATGTTACTAGTAAGCGCAGTCGTGGCGGTGATAGCAGCACCCCTATTCGAGGAATTCACGTTTCGATTGCTACTCCAAGGTTGGCTCGAACGCCGAGAAGACGAACTACTCGGAATTCAAGAAACCGAAAGGCAGCCTGCTCTACCGGTCGAACGGCAAGACGAAGCAGCCACCCAATTAGCCACAAGCAGCGATCCCGAAGATTCTTTTCCCCTCCCGGGCTTCACGGCAGAAGCAGCAGATGCTCCCGCAGTGCAAGGCCCAGGAATGCTCCCCGGCCTACCTCACGGCTGGTCGCCCGTGCTAATCAGCGGCCTGGCATTTGGACTGGCCCATTTCGGACATGGGGTCGCCCCAATCCCACTGTTTCTGTTCGGCATCGTCCTCGGCTACCTCTACCAACGCACTCACCGACTCGCCCCCTGCATCACCGCCCACGCATTGTTCAACGCCTACACCATGATCGTCCTTTGGATGCAAATCGGTTAAACTAACTCATTCCCCACAAGCACGGTTACAAAAATGCGACTGACCACAAAGGAGAGTTTCGCATCTTGAACACTCCAAGAAACCCAACCCGCGCTGTTCGCATCGGCTCGGTGACCATCGGCAACACACAGCCCATCGCCGTCCAAAGCATGACGGCAACCCATACACAAGATATCGATGCAACCGTCGAGCAAATCAACGCGTTGCACGCTGCCGGTGCCGATGTTGTTCGCATCGCCGTCGACAACACCAAAGATGCTGAAGCGCTGGCTGAGATTCGCCAGCAAACCGAAGCCAACCTTGCTGTCGATCTCCAAGAAAATTATCGACTCGCGGAAGTCGTGGCCCCCCATGTCAACAAAATCCGCTACAACCCGGGACACCTTTACCACCACGAACGCGACAAACCGTGGCTAGAGAAAGTTCGATATCTGGCGACCGTGGCAGCCGACAACGACTGTGCGATGCGTATCGGCGTCAACTGCGGCAGCGTCGACCCAGAAAAAAAGGCCCAATATGCAGCCAACGATTCCATCAGCCCGATGCTCGATAGCGCCCTCGACCACTGTCGGGCACTCGACGATTTTGATTTCACACGATACTGCGTCTCGCTGAAAGATTCCAATCCGCAAAAGGTAATCGAAGTCAACCGCCGCTTTGCCGAGCAACGGCCCGACGTACCGCTCCACCTCGGCGTGACCGAAGCAGGCATGCCCCCGGACGGTATTATCAAAACACGCATCGCCTTCGAACAGCTCGTCAGCCGTGGCATCGGCGACACGATTCGCGTCTCGCTCACCGTGTCGAACGCTCGCAAGCCCGAAGAGATCGAAGCCGGTCGGCAGATTCTCGACGACATCGCCCACGGACGAGTCCGCTCGGTCGTCGATTACGGACTCGACTCGCTAAACATCATTAGTTGTCCGAGCTGTTCACGGGTCGAGAACGAAGCCTTCATCGAGCTTGCCGAGCAAGTCAAAGAGATGACACGTTACGCAGCCCAACAATCGATCACCATCGCCATCATGGGTTGCCGAGTGAACGGCCCAGGCGAAACCGACGACGCCGACCTAGGCCTCTGGTGCGGCCCCAGCTACGTCAACCTAAAACGCACCAGCGAATCCCTCGGCCAATACTCCTACGACGAAATCCTACCAAAACTAAAAGACGAACTCGATGCCCTGATTGCACATATGTCTTAATCAAGTGCTTTAGACCCAATGTCAACTGTTATCAGATCGAAGGTTCGCGTTTCCTGCCACGACAATGCGTACATTTAATCACTCCTTTACCACTGCATTTCCTGCATTTTTCAAAGACAACCCGAGTCTTGGGTATCGGCTGCTCTGTTGCAGGCAAATACCCCGCTATGTACTGTTCTTTGTGGCTTACCTGCCCTTTCTTACAGCCTTTTTGAGTACACAAAATCGTTCCTTGGCCGTTACAACGCATGCACCATGCATCTTCAAATGCATTCCAGCCCTCCTTCGTTGTGAGTCCGCGAATTTCACCTATACGTTCGGTCCAACTGAGCCTTGGTACTCGTCCTACTACCGCAATTTGGAATACGCTAGAATCAGCACAGGCTCTTGCAAATTCCTCAATATCTTCTATGTTTTTGGTGGGTACTCTGTCCATTGCAGCAAATTCTTTTCCTGTTGAAGTAAGCAATGAACGTACTTCTGTCGCGCTGATTGCTAAGCGACGCCCGCCCAATGATTTAGCAAGATGGGTATTGCCAATATCGATTCCTAGAATGCTACCCTGCTTATCCAGTAGTGGCGTACCCTCACTACCCAGGTTTAACGATGTATCACATACAAGCCTGCTAATATATTCTGCCCCGCTAGTTTTTATATTGAGCACGGTACCTTCAACCACTTGGATGCCACTTCCTAATATCCCAGGCTCAGCATAGCTTGCTGTCCAGTACTTGGTTGCACGATTTGCCCCCTGCCGAGCTATAGTTAGAGGTTGGGCTTGTAAACCATGATACCGAAGTAGAGCCAAATCATACTCCGGAGAAATTGCAACCACTCGCCCCGGCATATCGCGTCGAAGTTTTCCAGACTTTGTTGTCCAAAGACCGTAAGCGCCTTGTACTGACGCCAGAGCAGTGACTAAATGTTGCTCGTCGACTGCAACGCCGGTCGCCCAAGCAACTACTCGCAGATCTCGTTCAACCCCAGTATTGCCATCCTTGAGTCTTTCCTCAGGTAGCTCATCGTCATCTACTAATTGGACTTTTTCGAGAGCGGGAAGTAATGGTGCATCAACGTATGGAATAAACAGCCAACCAACATTCTCTTGAAACGCGGCAGATTGATTAGCAACTGATACTCTTGCATACTGTTCAGCTATACGGCGAGCGACACTGCTCGATACCTTCCACCCCGAAAATAAGCTAGCTATTCGGCCGTAGTAACCTAAATTCTGAACTAATTCAGGTGTCATCGGCGCAAGTTCCAATGCCTTATTAAATCCCCTCATAGCTTGGCTGTGACGCCCTAATCTTACTCTGCATATTGCTCGATTATTCAGTGCAGCAATCAGATTCGCTCGGCGTAGCCCATTCAACTCATCCGGATTCCGTTCCAACTTTTGAACGCATCTTGAAAATCTCTTCTCAGCTAGGCTTGCATTTCTTCCCACAAGTGCATGCAATAGCCCTAGATAAAAATCCCCACGTATGCCTTCAGGATTCTGGTTGCTCGCTTTCTCAAATCGCTCACGAGCTAGCTTGTCATTTCCGATTTCTATCATACGGTGCGCTTCACGAAGCAACTGCTCTTCAGAATCAAGATCCTTCTGAATCTCTTTGATCGGCAGCCAACGACCTCCCCATCGCCATAGTTTTTTTTCAGCACGCTCTCTCCATTTACTAACACGCTTTTCAGCTTTAAGACGCTGTTGTGGGGCCAACCGCTCCTGTGCTAAGTAAATCTCGTATAAAGCAAGTGCCTGAACTGCTGACCGAATTTTCTTCGCCTCCGCCTCAAGTTCCTCGGCATCTGGCAAATTTAGCTCCACATTTGGTAGCTTCTCCTTACCACCTAGCAACTCTGCTCGCCTACGAGAATCCTCGGCAAGCTTTGAAATAGGCACCTCAATCTGGGTCCCATTGCTTTGGCGCAGTACGACCGCATCATCTTTCAATGCCACAAAATCAGCTTCGATAGAATGTCGCCCTGTAACGTCAAGCCATATCTCTGCACCACGAGAATGACAACACATACCAAATGGTAGCAGCAAAGCTAAGAAAAATTTTTGGAAAAAAGATGCACAGGGTACGTGTCGAACAAGAAAAGGGAAGTAACTCATCTCGTCTCCTATTTGCAGGCCAAGTAGGGCAATTGATGTAGGCGCAACTTCTCTTCCGTATGGCGTGATTCTACAGGTGGAGCTATCTATTTCAAGATCCAATCCCATTGGATATAAGGAGTTAAACCCCAAGCCTTTAACCGTAAGCGAATAGATGGCCTCCTAGCAGAACTTGCTCAGGCTCCCTGCTCTCCTACCAACTGCCCTTCGTCCTTGGCAACCCGTTCGCTAGAATGCTTCGCTTCGATGCACTCTGATGCTTCGATGAACCCCGATGGTTGGGCTTATGCAGCTGCATTTCCATTTAATTCGTTTGAGCATGTGCCTTGCGCTCGGTGGCTGTCAGTCCATTCATACGACTTACGCCCCTGCCAAGCCTGCCTCGTTTGTGCATCAAGTCGAGCGTGATCCGCTAATCATCCACAGCGATTTTCTGTTGCCTAGCGAGCATCGATTGATCGAGGAACTTATCTCGCAGCGCGGAGTGCTAAGCGAGAAACTCAAACTGACGCCAACGAACGAGCCGATCCACGTTTATCTTTTTTCAGACGACAAGGCTTACCACGACTACGTCAATCAACGCTTTCCAAACTTTGCCAATCGTCGAGCCATCTTTGTCGAAACCGATATCAGCCTGTCGGTCTACGCCCATTGGGGCGACCATGTGGCGGTCGATCTACGTCACGAGGTCTCGCACGGTTACCTTCACTCAGCCATTCCGAATCTTCCGTTTTGGTTAGACGAGGGTTTGGCCGAGTATTTCGAGGTCGCCCGTGGACAGCATGGCGTCAACCAACCTCACCTCGACTACCTGGCTGCGAAGGCAGATTTAGAAGGCTGGAAACCAGATATCTCTCGGCTAGAACAACTGCCTGCCGCAGAAACCATGACTCAGGAAGACTATGCAGAAGCTTGGGCATGGGTTCACTTCCTCCTGGAATCTGGCGATAAGGCCGCCATCTTGACCGACTATCTGAACGACCTCAGGCAAGGCGACGATGCGGGCACGCTCAGCACAAGAATTAGCAAACGTCTCGCCGTTCCAGAGCTAGCGCTCGCCGAGCATCTACAGTCGTTGCGATAACGGCACATGCCAACTCTAGCGACGAATGGCCGCTACGCGTTTCAAATCTTGCCGGCAGCATTCAGTTGGCCGGTGTAGAATGAGAATATCTGAAAAATCAGCCCGATAATGAATGCGCTAACAAGCAGCCATATCGCGTAGCCCGCCAACTGAGCAAGCAACGAGATCGCCGATGTCGCACGTTGCTGGTACTCCGCCGAGAGCCGCTCCATGGTTTCGACGAGTTGCCCACTCTGTTCGCCGACGGCGACGCTATCAAGCAGGTCAACGGGAAACACCCCGGTCTCGGCCAGCGAGGCATGGATCGTCTGCCCATTTTCGATACGGTTTGCTACCGCAGGGCCATGTTGGGCATAGTAGTCGTTGCCAGAAGCATCGAGCGCCAAGGGCATGGCACGACGCAAATCCATCGGCGTATCGAGTACCAACTGCAATGCCCAAGTGAAACGCGACAGGGCAAGCGTCTTCAACGCTCCGCCCAGCACAGGGATGCGCATCGCCATTCGTTGCAGCGATCGCGACCAGCCAACTCCGCGGCGAGCTGCTTCGACGGCGAAGAACCCGGCGATGCTGATGGCGACGAGAATGTTCACATAGACAATCAACCCGGAGGTGCCAATTAGGCCCACTCCAAGGATGTCGATCTGCGTCCCCCCAGCCCCACGATTGATGGGCAGCATTCCCATGATCCAGATTAGTAGGCCAACCACCAACAGAGAAATCCCTAGCTGGATCAACGGCCAACTAAGCTGGCTCATAAAATCTCGTTGTCCTTTCAATGTCCGATCGTAATGGCTGGCCAGCCGTTTATAGGTATCGTCGAGCCGCCCGCTCTTCTCACCAACTTCGACCATCCGACGAAAAAGAGGCGGGAAAAATTTGCCCGTGGACGGCAAGGCTTCTGAGAGCGACTTTCGGGCGGCCAACTGGTCGCTGATCAACAAAATCATTTGGCGTTGCGAACGCGAGCCCCGCTCGGCTTCGCTGCTCCAGATTTTTCGGTCCTCGATACCCGCCTTGGTCGCAGTTGCCAATCGATGGCAAAGCTGAGCAAGGGCTTTCAAACGAATTCGTGACGAGAAAAACATAATCGAAAAAATAGTTGCCGCTCTTCATAGGTTTATTGATGTGTGCATCCTGAACTTTACTCAACCTCAGCAATCACTCGCATACAGACGCCCTTCAATCATCTGACTATAAAGGCTTCGAACAACCAAAGCCAGCGTGTTTTGTAGGAAAGACGATTGACCTGCGTTTCTCCGCAGCCTACTTCTGCGGCTGGATGCAATGCTCCGACTATTCTTGCTGGAGTTCGCTTCCTGTCTCGTCCGTACGACGGTGGTTGCTATCGAACACCTAACTTTTGGGACAAGAATGTTGCCCATCCAGGGCGAGGCCGCTACCATGCGGTTACGCTTGTACCCGTCTACTTTTCCCGTAATCGCGTAGACTTCCCCTTTTCAGATCTGGAGCGTCTCGAATGGTGGACACCAATCCTGAAGTCATCCTGCATGATAAAAAGGCTAGTGATAGCGACGAAAAAACTCGCATCGTGGAATTAGCCGACACGGCACAGGCTCGTGAAGAAAAGGTCAAGTTGGCCGCCGCCTATCGAATGTTGGCCCGGCAGGGACTCGACGACGGGGTTGCTGGGCACATCAGCTTGAGGGTGCCAGGAGCGCCGGAGTATTTTTGGGTAAATCCGTTCGGCATGCTTTTCAGCGAAGTCACGGCAGCCAATCTCGTTTTGGTTAACGCGAAGGGCGAGATCGTCGATGGCGGAGGTATGATCAATTTTGCTGGATTCTGCATCCATTCGGCCATCCATCAGGCGCGGCCCAACGTGAATTGTGCCGTGCATACACATCCCCCGGCTGGCAGCGCTTACAGCACGCTGCATATGCTGCTCGAACCTCTCGACCAAACCGGTTGCTCGTTCTTCGACGACCACGCCTTGTACAACGAGTACACCGGTGTCGTCCTTGATGCTGACCAAACCCAAGGCATCGTCGAGGCACTGGGAGAAAAGCGGGCTTTGATTTTGGCGAATCATGGACTGCTGACCTGCGCTGAAACCGTGGAACAGGCGTTGATCGACATGATCGACATGGAACGGACCTGTCGAGTTAACATGGATGCGATGTCGACCGGCCGACCGGTCCACGCAGCGACCCCCGAGGTGGCACTGCATTCCAGGGCCGTTCTGACTCAGCCAGGCCGCTACCCGTTCCAATGGGCGGCCATGCTTCGTGATCTAAACCGCCACGAGACGGATTACGATTCATGGCGATCGGCAGAATAGGAATTTACCTGCCTTTAGCCGCAATCATAAAAAAGGGAACCGCTAATACACGCTAATAGGTGAAACTCAAAGTGAAAAAAGAATAACCACCGAGTCACGGAGGACACTGAGAAAACAACCTCCCCGTCCAATTTGAAGTAGGGTAGGATTTGGCGTTCTTTCAATTCAAAATACTCCGTGTCCCCCGTGGCTCCGTGGTGAAATTCAGTTCTTGTTTTCAGTTTGATGTGAAAAAACACGAAAAAGTGTGGCAAGAAAAAAATCTTCTTCGTATTTTTCGTTGTGTCGTCGTGGTTCAATATCCTTACTCGGTGGTAAAATCGGCACGTCGAGTTCAGGTTGGTAAATTCTCTTCTGCCGCTCGCCTAAAATAGGAATTGCTATGACTATCCTTGTTTTTTTGCTCACGTCGGGTATGTATTTTTCCATGCCAAGCGAACCGGCGCCGTCAACTTTCGCCAACCTGGGCGAAAAGTACGAGGTGAGGATCTTACGCGATGACTTTGGCGTGCCGCACATCTTTGGGAAGACCGATCCAGATACGGCCTTTGGCTTAGCATACGCCCACGCCGAAGACGACTTTCCTACGATTCGCGAGTCGCTGTTGCAAGCCCGTGGCGAGTTCGCATCGTTTGCAGGAAAAGATCAGGCCCCCGTCGACTTTCTTGCCAAGCTTCTACGAGTGAAAGAGACCGTGGCCAAGGGCTATCCCACGTTGCCCGAAGAAGTACGCTCGCTGTGCGACGCCTATGCCGACGGCCTCAATTTTTATATCTCGAAACACCCCGAAGACTTGCCTCGCCGCTACCTGCCAATGACCGGCCAAGATGTGGTCGCGGGGTTCGTGTTCAAAGGCCCATTTTTCTATGGTCTCGATAATGAAGTGCTGGCACTGTTCGGCGAAAATCGAGGGAAACCACTCTCGAAGAAGGGCGATGGAGAAAAAACCGCGGCAGCGGTCGAGCGTTGGTTGCATAAAGAAGGTGTGACCGTAGGCTCCAACGCCTTCGCCGTTGCCCCCTCGCGTACACCCGACGGAAGTACTTATCTTGCGATCAATTCGCATCAACCCTGGGAGGGGCCAGTCGCATGGTATGAGGCCCATGTGACGAGCGAGGAAGGGTGGAATTGCATTGGAGGGCTCTTCCCCGGGACTCCTGTGATACTGGTAGGTCACAACGAGCATCTCGGCTGGGCGCACACGGTGAATAGTCCGGATCTCATTGACATCTACGTCTTAGAGGTAAACCCCGAGAATCCCAATCAGTACAAATTCGATGGAGAGTGGCTCGATTTTGAAGTGCGGCAAGTGCCTCTCGAAGTAAAGGTCTGGGGGCCGATTCGTTGGACCGTCAAGAGAGAAGCCTTATGGTCGGTTCATGGTCCTGCAGTACGCCAGAGCCACGGCGTCTATGCGATTCGCTATGCCAATATGGGAGACGTGCGTCAGGTACAGCAGTGGTACGAAATGAACAAAGCCACCAATTTTGAAGAGTGGAAAACCGCCATGCAGCTCCGCGCAAATGCCTCGCTCAATTCCATCTACGCCGACAAGGAAGGCAACATTTATTATCTGTATAACGGAATGATGCCTGTGCGAGATGAGGGCTATAACTGGGAACATTACTTACCCGGCAACACCAGCGAGACTTTGTGGCAGAACTACGTCGATTTCGAGTCGATGCCCCAGGTTTTCAATCCGGAGTCGGGTTTTATTCAAAACTGCAACAACACGCCCTACCAAACTACTACGGGGCCAGGGAATCCTGATCCGGCTCAGTTCTCAGAAACCTTAGGGATCGAGAAGTACATGAGTAATCGGGGCATGCGCGCCCTGGAGCTATTGGGGGCCGACGACTCGATCACATGGGAGGAATTTCACACCTACAAATTCGACGATGCCTATTCTGAAAAATCGGATGAAGTAAAAATCTGGAAGCATCTTTGCGAAGCCGAGTCAGATGACCCGGCGACACAAGAGGCACTGGCCGTATGGCGAAAATGGGATCGACGCACCAATCGAGAAAACACAAGCACGGCCTTAGTCGTATTAACCTTACGCCCCGGATCGAACGACGACAAACGTTCTCTTGATGAGGCCGACACAAAGAAGTTGCTTGAAGAAATGACGTGGGCGGCCGGATTGCTGAAGGATACCCACGGCAAAATTGATGTCGCTTGGGGCGAGGTGAACCGCATGATCCGAGGCAACGTGAATATGCCGCTGGATGGTGCCCCCGACGTGCTCCGCGCTGTGTATCAAACCTTTAAGCGGGAAGGCAAGATTGTCGGAATGGAAGATGGGCAGCTAAAAGGACGCGGCGGCGATTGCTACTTTTTGCTGGTGCGTTGGGATGCTGATGGAAAGATAACCTCAGAGGCCATTCATCAATACGGTGCTGCCACCATGAGCCGCGACTCAGAGCATTACGACGATCAAGCACCGCTCTTTGCTCAGAAAAAAATGCGGACAAGTCTATTGACCGAGGAAGCCATACGAGAACATCTTACCCGCGAGTACAAGCCCGGCGAGGAATAGACTCCAGGGAGGAGAATTTTTCAACCGGCTGTCAGAAAGCCAAAAACTGCGTCGGACAATGAATTCGAACGCTAGTTGGCGAGCTGCAGTATACCGCTTTTCCTTGCGTCTCCTGTTCGTGGAGTGTTATGCTCGTATAATACTTCTTCTCGAATCAGCCGTAGTGGCGGCTGTTACAGACATACGGCTTCTTTCTGTGAAACAGCCTCCAATTTACTAAGTGAATCACAGCAATGACGATCACGGTACGCCAACTTGTAGTATTTCTTGTGACGATTTGGTTTGTTTGCTTGAACCAATCAATGGCTGAGGAAGATGATACCTCGTTGACAAATAAACGTACTGAGACGAACAACCCCGCCACTCACACCTCAAATCTGAAACAGCCTCATTCAGCGAGTGTCACAAGCCAAGGTGAAGACGAAGGTCGATTACGAGAACTCGCTACCCAGCTACCGATGCTAGGCTTCGATTTGAAAATGGGCGAGGCAATGTTGTTTGATCTCAAAACCGGGCAAATGACACGAACGTTCCGCAGCCATAAAGGCCATCTACGCCATGTGCAATTCTCCCCTAAAAACAATCACGCGTTGCTCAGTTTTTACGATTTCAGTGTTCTGTGGGATACGAATACAGGCAAGACTATTCGACAGTTTGATCAGGGTGGGATCGCTCAGTTTTCGTCAGATGGCTCCAATGTCCTGATTTACGACAATTTGCTTGCAAAACGTTATGACGTTGCAACTGGAAAGCAAATCGAAATTATTCAGCTCCCCCCTTTTGGTCGTAGTTTCAAGGGCAGCTACGCTCGCCTCAACGCACACATCCCAAATGAAGTTCGACGTGACGCTTCCGGAAAACTAATCTATAACTTTGAAGCATCTAGCGTTCAGGCAATACTCGATATCAATACCGGAAAAGAGATTGGGAGATGCCCTAGCAACACCGGTTGGTGCTTTGTCTCGGGTGCAACAAAGAGTGTCTTTGAGGGTGGTCCTTCACGTCCGTACAACATTGTTCGTGTCTACAATTTCGACCAGAAGGAGATAGATCGATTCGATATGCCACCAAGTGAATTAACAGGCTTGGATGGTTATTTGTTGGCTGTCAGCAGTGGTGGAAAGAAGTTTCTCTACGCCCGTAACGTGAAGGGAAGCGACGATACTTCTGACGTTGTAGCTCACTATCTCACGATGAACTATGCCCTGTACAATGCCGAGACTGGCAAAGAGATAAGATCACTAGGAGAATATGAGCTGGGCTACTCTGCTACTTTTTCACCTGACGGGCGTCATACTATTCTCGTTCCAACATTCGGCAGCTCAGGAAAAGATGTCCGCGACCCCGAAATCATTGTTGTCAGCAATGCTACCGGCACCGTCGATCACAGATTCTATACCGGCCCATGGTCGATCCCCTCAGTTGATTTCGACCAGACAGGCACACGGCTGCTAGTGGCTGGTTCGATCAATGTGGATTTTTGGCGTCGGTTTGGCGAGTGGAGGCAGCTAGAACAACAGAAGCCGATGCCGCGAAAAGTTGCCGATCTCTTGAGGTCCATTGCCAACTGGAAAGCATCTAAACTTAATACAAAGATGAAGGATGGAGCCCGCTAACTCCAGTCGGTCGATGAATCCGACGTAGTTTCAGAAGTTTCGTTTCTAGCGGCGGAATGGTTGCCCACTGAGCATCTAGCCGCCATGTAGCTTCCGATTGTATTTCTCCATTTCATCCCATTTATTTTGCATCTGCGGTGGCATAGAATCATATGCCCAGGACCGCTGCTTCTTTCCGTCAGAAAAATTCAGGTGTTCGAGAAAGGAAACGTTCAAGGCATTTGTTACATCTGGATGGCAATCCCACCAAATTTCAAGAAATGCTTTAGTAACCTGATTCCAGGATTTCAGGTCTCCATTATCAATAATATCTTGTGCCCAATGAGAGAATACGGCGACCTGCAAATGGAGCAATCCATCCCACGTCTCGTCGTGCATCTCTTCCGCCAGGTGTGGAAAGTTCGATTCTAAATGCTCGATGGTCGTAATGCTGTCGTACATATTCCTCAGCCAGTCAGTGTTCGATACTGGATAGATAAAACGTCACCATCTTACCACACTTTAATCTAGCTACGAGACATCGACCGCCGCAGGAAACGGGCGTTTCACAACTGGCGTTCGGAGTGAAACGCCGACGCACTTTGGGCCTTGGCGTATAATCCTGTTCCATTGGTCGTCAGGCCCCGTCGGTGAATGTTACTACCATTCACCCTTTTTCCCATTTACCAGGCGTGTGTTCGCTTCCAAACTGCGTGGGAACAAAACGCTTCGGCTGCTTGTACGCCGGCCTGGGTGCCTCGGGTCTCGCATTGCCGAACCATCAGCGTTTCTAACGGCGAAAAATCGGCGTCCTCTCCCCGTGCCAACTGGCTTTGGTGGCAGTGCAGCATTTGCCGCTTCAATTCAACGTAGTCACCGATGTCGAGATAGAAATCTGGCAGGAAGCCGCCCATGTTGATCGTGTCCATCCACCATAAGGCTGGAGGCGATTCGAGCGGCGGCGATTTCGTCTTGTGCCCTGCCGAAGCAGAAAACCACGATGCTGCCTCAGCCAATCGAGAGGCAGCGCAGTGGTCTGGGTGATAATCCTTGCTCGAATGCGCTAGCACGAGCGTCGGAGAAAAACAGCGAAATTGCTCGATCACCACTTTTCGCGTCTCTGGCTCGTCCAACAATTCGCCATCGCAAAAATCACCTTCGGAAAGTTGCGCACCAAGCAACTTCGCAGCCGCTGTCATTTCCTTGCGGCGGACTTCGACGAGGTTATCGATCGGCGGGTTCGGCTGGCCTTTGTCTCCTTGGCATAGCACACAAATACCGATTGTCGCGCCGTCGGATTTCGCCCTTGCTAATGTGCCAGCGCACAGAAGCTCGGCATCGTCAGGGTGGGCGACAACGGCCAGTACACGTTCGTTCTTAAATGTAAGTTGCATGGGCGTTCTACGTCATCAACGTTTAGAATCAGATCAGAAAAAAATCGTCACCGAGGATCACAGAGAAACTCTTTTGTAATAGAAGTAGTTCCTATTGAGGTATGCGTCAGGAAAGCGACAGGCCGACCAACGGGAGTGCCGGATTTAGCGAGTGAATGCTTGGAGCAGGTAAAGTTTCTGGCGCATACATCAATAAAACGACCACTTCCTCTAGGCGAACGCAAGCTCTCTCGGGTACATGACTTGAGTCAAACCGTGTCATCTGCCATGCGTTCACGTAGTGAGTATATCATCACGAAAGAAGAAGTTTACGGCTATGCCAAATCGTTGGCCGCCTCCTTCACGCCGATGAAGAACAAGGCATCAAATATGAACAACGACTATGCGGCACTTACTCTCGTGCCTTTGCGTGAGAATCCTACCTAGATTGCTGCGGGCATGGTCGGATCAGGTTCCCTCGCTGTTTAGAGACAGCGCCCGTAAATCATGCAGCTGCGCGAGTGTTTTGCGATCCGTAGAGGGTGTCGTGAATCATGCCTGCGATATCGGCTGCGGCGTTTGGCTTTGCCAGCCCTTGCATGTTCAAGCTCATCTCTTGTCGCAACATCTCGTCAGCGACCAGCGTGGTCAGCTCTCGAGCCAAGGCCCCATCGAGCGACTGGGAGGTCTCGTCGATCAATCGACAAGCACCGGCAGAGGCGTAAACCTTCGCATTGGCAATTTGATGATCGTCAGCCACATGTGGATAGGGCACCAAAACCGCCGGTACTCCGGCGATGGCGAGTTCCGCTAAGGTCGTCCCGCCTGCGCGACAAACAACCACGTCGCTGGCGAACAGCACCGAGGCGATTTCGTCGATGAATGTCACGGCAAGTGCGTCGACGCCACACTCTCGATAGCGGCTTTCGGTTTCTTGTAACTGACCTTCCCCCGTTTGGTGAACAATCTGCCAGTCACGCATTGCTTCGCCAATCTGCTTTAGCGCTCTTGGCATCGATTCATTGAGAGATCGCGCTCCACCGGAACCACCCAAAACGACGACTCGTTTTTGCTGGGGTTGGCCGTCGCCAGATAAAGGTAGCGTCCCAACTCCTGAAGACTGCGGGGCACCATAAGTTCGCTGATAAAGTTGCTCGAAAGCTGGCCGTGCGGGGTTGCCTGTCACAGCGACGGGCGATTCCATATTCAAGTGGGGCTTTACTTCTTCGTAACCAGCGCAAACCATTTTAGAAGCTGGCGATAACCAGCGCGTTGTTCGGCTTGGTATCGCGTTTTGCTCTAACAAAACAAACGGGATACCGCTGACCGAGGCAGCCCTTACGACTGATGTGCTGGTGTATCCGCCTAGGCCGACTACTAACGACACCTGCTTTTCGCGAAGCATCCACTTTGCTGCGCAGTAGCCAGCAACGTTGTCTGTAACATACCGAAAGGCTTGCAGAGGGTTCTGTGGCGCTGGCTGAGCTGGAATCGTCGTGTACTCGTAACCGGCCGACCGAACCACGTGCTTCTCGCGGGCCTGGCCCGGCCCGGCGAAGGTAATCAGCGTTTCAGGTGCCTTCTGCGCTAAATGCGAGGCAACGGCGACTCCAGGAAAAAGATGCCCGGCTGCTCCACCGCCAGCAAACAACACATGAGGGGCAGTCGACATAGCGAGTAATTCCTTCAAAAGCGTTGCCTAAACTTGCCACGAGTATCCGCGAATCTCGTTCAGGCTTTTGTATCCGCTGAGACACCGGGACGACATGAATGTCGTCCCGGTGCTCAGACATAAGTTTCATCGTGAAGCACTCGCCAAAGCAACTGACCCAGAAGTTGCTCCCGGCGAGCTATTGTGCTCCTACCCCAGGGAGGGCGGCAAGTCAGACCCCGCAATCCAACAAACCTACGATGAAACTTCGTTGTATTTTTCAGCACATCCCAAAACGGCTTGGTCGTCCAGACTTCTCTGGTCGCTGGAAACCTTTAAGTGAGTTCTGGGGGGGGCCTTTATTACCTTTCCAAAAATTTTTACTGTTTAAGCGGCTGTCACCGTGGATGAGGCAAAGCGTTTCTCAATCCCAGCCACCAATTGATCGCACATCTGTCGTCCGACGCCCCACACCAAAACGGTGTCGCCCGGTGCCAGACGGCAACTGAGCACTTCGCAAGCGGCAATCGAATCTCGACAAACCACCACGCTCGACAAATCGAGCCCCGCATCGCGGGCACCGATAGCTAAATCTCGCCCATGGACGCCGCAACTAATGACTGTGCCAGCGGTACCGCTTTCGACAAGCTCACGCCCTAGCTGACGTCCAGCAACCATGTTTGCGGTGTCGCACAAAGCGACGCGCCGCCCAGTGGCTCTAAACCCTCGCAGTAGCTCCAGAGCCGAGGCGATCTCCTCTCGCGTCGTCCCATTCACGTGGATCAGCGAAATCCCCTGCACGGCGATTAGCCGAGCAGACAGTGCATGGGTTGTTTCAACTTCTGTATCCGTCGCCGGCAATCGATTCTGCGCGGCCGAGTTGCCACGTTTCGATTCAAGCATCAAGGTATCAATCCAGTCCATATCTGTTCCGTATCTAGTCTTAAGCGGCCAAGCGAATTGCTGTTTCGTTTCGGGCATAAAGCAACTGCCGAGTAAGCCCCGCGTCGTCCGAGCCGCCAAAGGTTGGCATCGGCTGAGACTGGCTTCCGGCAATCACTACGACATCCCCAGGCTCTGCCATCGCAACCGCACAAGCAATTGCTTCGCCTCGTTCGGCAACAACCTCGACATGCCCCGTTCGTTCAAAGTCTTCATCTGCAAGCGGTCGCGAAACGATCGCTAAGTCGGCCATGCGGCATACAATATGTTTAAGTGTGTAATCAGTAGCAGCAGAATGACGCGGGGCGTCACCCAGCACACAAATCACTCGGCCTTCCGCAAGTTGACGAGCAGCTCGCAAGCTGGCCCGCAACGCGTCGGGGGTATCCGCCGCATCCAGGTAAACAGGAAAACCCTGCCCACAATCAATTCGTTCCATCCGGCCGGGCAATCGGTCAACGGCTTCGATTCCCGTAGCAATCGTTTGCAGGTCGATGCCATGTGCTAGTGCCATGGTTGCCGCGGCTAGACAGTTTGCCACATGATGCTCGCCAACAATCGAGCTACGCATGGCTACCGAATCACTGCCAGCGGTTAAGACAAAAATTTGTTCGTTAGAAAATTGCTGCACTACCTGAGCGGTAATCTCAGCTTGAGCGCCTAGGCCACACGTCAGCACAGGGCCATGAATCCCATCAAGCCACTTCATGCTTTCGGGGTCGTCCGCATTCAGTGTGACCACGCCGCCGGGCGAAAGATAATCCAATACTCGCCGTTGAACATCGCGATAGGCCTGCACCGAATTATGCAGATCGAGGTGAGCACCGGTCACGTTGGTCACACAAATCGAGTCAAGGTTTACCCCAGCCAATCGAGCCTGACTGATGGCCCGACTCGAAACTTCGATCAAAGCGTGCGTACACCCGGCTGCTTCCATGCTCGCCAGCCGTGCAGCAATCGATGGTGCCGATGGCGAGTTGCCGATGCCGCTACTGTGACTCATGCCGTCGTAGCAACCTAGGCTACTCATCACGCCACAATGCTTGCCGGCTTCCGAAAAAATTGATTCTAGCAATGCAAGGGTCGTCGACTTGCCATGACTCCCGGTAACGGCAATCACAGGAATCGTATTGGAGGGATCGCCAACCAAGGCTTGCGAAAGTTCGCCAAGTGCTACTCGACTGTCTGATACCAAATAGGTTGGTACATCAAACACAGGCACCGGCTGTTCGCACACGATAGCGATAGCGCCGTGCGATGCTGCCCGCCGGGCATGTTCGTGTCCATCTTCGACACCATCGCCCGAATCGGGCAACGCGACGTAGACATCGCCCGGCTCAAGCTGTCGCCAATCGGTGCAGCACGAGGTGGCCATCACACGGCCAGCGCCGGTTCGGGTGGCCTCAGCGAATAGCTCATCGAGCGAGACGCCGATAGATAGTTCGTTTGAATTCAACATACCAGGCCTCCTTGCCTGGGTGCGACAATCGCCAACCAATTGCGGGAGGCGGCGCTGTCGACCTCTGTTGGATCGCGGTGCGAAAATCCGTTTTCGCTTGCGAAGTGCCCCGGGTGTCGTGAGGGATTCTCTGGACGAATTCCTTACCCCAGGCGTCGGCGATTGTGTGGATTTGGCAAAATGTGTCAAGGCGGATTGCCAGGGGCGAAAGGAACACCACGCTTAGAATGCTGGCAACCCAATCGGCCAGTAAAACCGAAAAGCCATGCTAGCCGCGAGCGGAATCTTCGGTTGAGCCTGAAAAAACCGAAGCTTCCGCCTGTGGCTGCAACCGAAGCGGCAGCTTTGCCGTTTACCTGAATCCCCCAATTTCAGGCAGATACGAAAATGGCTAGAAATGTGAGGTTTCGCAAAACATGCTTGCAACATTACGGGTCGACGCGTAGACTGAAGGGCAACTCGGGATTTGTGGCCGCTTGCAGCCGAAACTGCTAAAGAGCCAAAACGTCGTTACTCAGGCCATAAAGGATGAGGGGCGACAACAACCTAAAGAGCTTCATAAGCCGCATTTACCGAGAGTGAGTGCGGTTTTTTTCGTGTACGAATGAGACTGCGTGGCAAGCTGCTGGCGACTTGTTGAGTTGCCGCAGTTATTTCCTAGCCCCATTGAAGTCATTCATTATGAGTCACGTTGAAATGACGAAGCCATCTCCTAGTGTTCCGGCCAAGCCGAACCAACCAACTTCTAGCGATAGCCCCGCTAGCTTCTCTACGCTAGCGGTACACGCGGGCGAAAGTCGGCAGAAGTTGGGCGATTCGATTACCGACCCGATCTTTTGTGCCTCGACCTATACCTTTACCGATACGCAATCGGTGATCGATTACATCGAGCAAGATCAAGCTCGCGAAGAGTACGGTCGCTACGGCAATCCGGGCGAGCGAGTCGTCGAGCGCAAACTGGCCGCCTTGGAAGGGGGCGAAGATGCCATTCTCTACTCCAGCGGCATGGCGGCGATGGTTGGGTTGTTGATGACCAAGCTAAGCTCTGGCGACGAAGTGATCTTCTTCGACGAATGTTACCACCGAAGCCGAGAGTTTTGCACCAAGCACATGGCTCGCTTCGGCGTGGTGACCCGACAGGTGCCGGCTTGCGACTACGAGGCCATGGCTTCGGCGATTACTCCGCAGACAAAGTTGCTGGTAAGCGAATCGCCAACCAATCCGCAGCTAAGTTGCGTCGATCTGGAACGCTTTGCCAAGATCGGCAAGGAAAACGGTGTTGAAACGCTCATCGATGCCACGCTGGCAACGCCATACAATTTGCAGCCGATCTCTGCAGGGATCGACTACGTGCTGCACTCAGCAACCAAGTATCTGGGCGGGCATAACGATCTTTTGGCCGGCGTTGTGATTGGTACGAAAGAAAGCTTAGAGCCAGTTCGCAATCTTCGTGGCATCATGGGAGCGGTGAACGGGCCGCAGAACGTCTATCTACTGACGCGAGGTCTTAAAACCTTCGCGTTGCGGATGCAGCGACACAACGAGAACGGCCAACGTGTGGCAGAATTTCTGGAGAATCATCCGCGTGTCGAGCGAGTGTACTACCCAGGGTTGGCCTCGCATCCGTACCATGAAATCGCTAAGCAAACCATGCGTGGCTACGGCGGCTTGGTGACGTTTTTGGTGAAGGATGCCGATTGGCGAGAGACGGCCGACATCGTTGATGCGGTAAAGATTCCGCGTATTGCACCGAGTTTGGGTGGAGCCGAATCGCTGATCGAGCAGCCGTTGGTGATGAGCTATTACCAGTGTACTCCTGAGGAACGTAAGCAATATGGCATCCCAGATAATATGATTCGGCTTGCCTGTGGGATTGAGAATCCCGACGATCTCGTCGAAGATCTCAAACAGGCGTTGAAGTAGTTGACACCGATGATCCTGCGCTGCCAATGAACCGAGGCGCCCAGCGGAATCCTGGGGTTAGCTAATACTACAGCGCAGGGTCAAGTTAACCACAACGACACAACGGACACGACGTGAATCGAGCGTGTAACAATTGAAATGGTTCGTCAATCAATTCAAATGAGAGAGGTTTTCACAAGAAACAACAGCTACAGCGTTTTGGTAGATTTTGGATCGTGGGTAATACCCAAAATTCGTCCTTCTTTCGTCGTGTTCGTTGTGTCGTTGTGGTTCAACCTTGTGCAGTAGTACTAGGAGAAATGCTAGCGACGGAGTTCGTGCGCCGCGCATCCTTCAATAAAACGATCACTTTCCAACACTCGACAAGCAACAGGCTGTCATGCAATTCCGTACCCGTGCTATTCACGTAGGCAACCAACGCTGCCCCGAGACAGGTGCCGTCGTTCCGCCGATTCATCTCGCGTCGACGTTTGTCCAACCCGGGGCTGGCGAGTGGGGCGAGTTCGACTATTCCAGGAGCGGAAATCCGACTCGAAAAGCCTTAGAGACAACCCTGGCGTCGCTCGAAGGCGGCTGCGCGGCACTTTGCTTTGCTAGTGGAATGGCCGCAACTCATTGTGCGGTTGCCATGCTAAGTTCTGGCGATCACGTCGTCGCAGGGAGCGATATCTACGGCGGGACCTATCGGCTACTGCACCAAGTGACCAATCGAGCCGGGATCAACGTCACGTTGGCCGATTCGACCGACCTTGCCAAGCTAGAAGCGGCCATCACGCCGGCCACCAAGTTGGTGTGGATCGAAAGCCCCGGCAACCCCCGGATGACGATCACCGATATTGCTGCCTGTGCAGAGATCGCCCATCGACACGGTGCATTGTTGGGCGTCGATAGCACATTCGCCACGCCCGCGCTGACCCGGCCTCTAGAACTAGGGGCCGATATCGTGATGCACTCAGCCACAAAATATCTTGGCGGACATAGCGACTTAATGGGCGGGGCGCTGGTCGTACGCGAGCAATCGCTTTACGACGAACTCTACTTTGTCCAGAACGCAACCGGGGCGATCATGGGCGCGTTGGATGCGTTTTTATGTTCGCGCGGTATCAAAACGCTTGAATTGCGAGTACGCGAGCAATGCCAGACGGCCCAGCGACTGGCGGAGTGGCTTGCCGAGAATGACCAAGTCGAACGGGTACTCTATCCCGGCTTGGCTGACCATCCGGGGCACGACGTCGCCAGCCGTCAAATGGATGGCGCGTTCGGAGCCATGCTGACGTTTGAACTCAAGGGCGATTACGCAATGGCCCAACGTTTTGTAGAATCAACCGAGCTATTTCAGCTTGCCGTCAGCCTGGGGGCCGTGGAATCGTTGATCGAGCAACCGGCGTCGATGTCGCACGCCAGCTACGCGGCCGAAGACCGTGCCAAGCACGGGATAACCGATGGCATGATCCGCCTCTCGGTGGGGCTAGAAGCCTACGAAGATTTGCAAGCGGATTTAGAACGTGCCTTTGCTGCACGGTAATTGCCGGCTTGTGTAACGGTTTCTAGGTAGAAAAACAAACTTTCAAAACAAAGAGCGATCATCATGCAATTAGGTTTTGTTACCGCCATTTTTGGCGATTTGTCCTTCGAGCAAGTCTTACAGCACGCTGCCGACATTGGCTACGACTGTGTCGAGGTCATGTGTTGGCCGCCCGGCGGGCCAGACCGCAAGTATGGCGGCGTGACGCATATCGATTGCGCCGAATTTTCGCAAACACAAGCCAACGAGGTGCTCGCCCTGTGCGAGAAGTATGGCGTAAGCATCTCCGCCTTGGGCTATTATTCGATCCCACTTTCAGCAGATGAAGAGCAAGCGAGCGTAGCCTGCTCGCATTTACGCAAGGTAATCGATGCGGCGGCTTTGCTGGGGCTTTCAAATGTAAACTCCTTTATCGGTGCCAATCATACGTTGTCGCTGGAAGAGAATTTTGCAAAGTTCGAGCAAGTTTGGCCTGACATTATCAAGCATGCTGAAAGTCGAGAGATAAAAATCGGCATCGAAAACTGCCCCATGCTGTTTAAGGATACTTGGCCATTCGGTTTGAATATGGCCCATTCGCCAGCGATCTGGCGGCGCATGTTCGAGGCAATCCCTTCGCCCAATTTTGGGTTGAATTACGACCCGTCTCACCTGCAAATGCAACTGATGGACCCGATTGCTCCGATTCGCGAATTTGGCCCAAAAATTTTCCACGCCCACGCCAAGGATATGCGGACGGATTTGCATCGGCTAAACGAGGTCGGCTCGCTGGCATTGCCAATGGACCGCAGTACGGCAAAGATTCCTGGACTTGGCGACATCGATTGGGGACAGTGGATCGGTGCGCTGACGGACGCCGGTTTTGATGGGCCTGTATGCGTCGAGGTCGAAGACGAAGCTTTTGAAGGTTCGGTCGAACGCCGCCGAAAGTCGCTGGAAATTAGCTACCGAGTCCTGAGGCCGTTGATCGTCTGAACTCGGTTTCGACAACTATCCCATGCAAAGGCGCTAAGGAAGGAATTTTGACAGGATTTACAAGATAGGCGGGATTGAGCAAAAATTTTTCTAAGCAAAACATTCCGGAAAAAACATCCTGCCCCATCCTGCCCCATCCTGTAAATCCTGTCAAAATTCCTTTGCGCCTTCGCGCCTTTGCGTGAAACTTTTCTGCTGTCCGTCACCCCATGAACGACTACTCTGAAATTGCGCCAAACGTGACCGGCATCTCGACTGCCGCCGCCAGCCTCGATAAGAATTCCGCGCGCGGGAGTTCGATGGCTCCGAGCCGACCGGTGTGCGGAGTCCATTGCTGGACGTCTAGCAAAGCGTAACCTCGCTGATTGAGGTGCTCGACCAGATGGGCGAGCGCCACTTTCGAGGCGTCGCGGACACGGTAGAACATACTTTCAGCAGCAAAGAGACCACCGATGGCAATCCCGTAGACGCCGCCGGCCAGTTTGCCATCGTGCCAAGTCTCCACACTATGAGCATGGCCAAGCCGGTGCATTGTCGTATAAGCCGCCTGCATTTCGCCGGTGAGCCAGGTGCCCCCTTCGCGACCTGGACCATTGGCACAGCCGTCCAATACCGCTTCAAAAGCTTGATCCGAGGTGGTGGTGAACTTTCCCGAGCGAAGTGTCCGCTGCAATCGGCGAGAAATACGAAAACCGTCGAGCGGCAATAAAGCCCGTGGATCGGGCGAGCACCAGGGCAAAGGGCCTTCCTCGTCAGACGGCCATGGGAAGATGCCGTGGCGATAGGCGTCGAGAAGCAGTTCTGGCGATAGGTTGCCCCCGATGGCGATGAGGCCGTCAGACGGCCACTGATCGTGCGGTGGGAAGAACTGCGAGGGCATCGGAAAAGCGTCTTCTGTAAAGTGTGAAACGAAAAAGGCAGGACGATTGCAAAGTCGGCGATCTATGATTGTGGGAGGCGTCTCCCGACGCCGAAAGTCACCGTATTTGACACGTTCGGCGTCAGGAGACGCCTCCCACAGTGACTTTGCAATCGTCCTGAGGCAAATGGCGACG
>JAADGV010000049.1 GCA_013152205.1 Planctomycetota bacterium | reverse complement strand
ACCAGCCAAAGCTTAAACAATCATTGAACTCTCCCGGTACCTTGTTGGCAATCTCATCGTATAAGGCGCTAAGACGCAAAGAAATCAATAATAAGGAATGTCTCGCAGAGGCGCAGAGACAGCAGAGAAAACCGGAATGTTGTAGCTCTGCCGTCTCAGCGTCTCTGCGAGATCCAATTCCCTTGAGCCCTTAGTGATCTTTGCGGTTCATTTTCTTCCATCCCGTACAACGGTTACAAAAAAGGAGCCCGCGAATCACGCGAATAGATGCGAAAAGTTTCGTTTTTCTGTAACCGTTCGCAGTTGGAAACAGACAAGGAACCACGAATCGCACGAATAACACGAATGAAGGGAAACAAAAATTGTGTACGCAGCAACGGATTTCCCGTGCTTAGCGTTTAATTGCAAGAATTTCCGGTTTTCTTGCTTACCCGTGAACGGCTTCGTTTTTCTGAGTATTCAGCTTTCTCTTTTTGGCCCGTCGGTGAAGGTGAGTTCATCGATAGTAGATAAAAGGTTCATTCGTGTCCTTTCGCGTAATTCGCGGGCTTAAGCATTCCTGTGTTTTTACCCTGAGTCGCAAGATATTGGAGAAATCATGTCGCGGTATACGCTTGAGGAATTTGTTCAGGCAACAAGCCAGAAAGATCTCGGCGAGGGTTTTTTTGAACTCGAAAGCGATCGGCTTCTTGAGGTTAATTTGCATGGCAAAGTTTGGACCAAGATGGGATCGATGGTTGCCTACACTGGGGACATTCGATTCGTTCGAGAAGGAATCCTTGAGCATGGCGTTGGCAAATTGCTGAAACGGGCCGTGTCGGGAGAGGGAACGCGACTTTCTACTGCCGAAGGCGACGGACGCTTGTATCTTGCTGACAACGGCAAAAAAGTTTCGATCCTCTACCTGCAAGACGAAACCATCTATGTCAACGGGAACGATGTTCTCGCTTTTCAAGAAGGGCTTGCTTGGGACATCAAAATGATGCGGAAGGTGACGGGGATGCTGGCGGGCGGATTGTTCAACATGAAATTCACTGGAACAGGAATGCTTGCGATCACGACTCATTACGATCCGCTAACATTGCAAGTGACGCCCCATGCACCAGTCATGACCGACCCGAATGCTACGGTCGCGTGGTCAGGAAACCTAAGCCCTGATTTCAGGACGGACATCTCGCTAAAAACCTTCTTCGGTCGCGGAAGTGGCGAGTCGATCCAAATGCAATTTCAAGGCGATGGATACGTTGTCATTCAGCCCCAGGAAGAAGTCTATTTTCAGTCTAGGGGCTGAGGTCGGCAATTAGGGAAACTTGGCAGCGCATCGAACGTCGTTAGGGCTTAGAACCTTGGGGTGTCGGAACTTCCATGTACCAGAACCCCTTCTTGACGGTATAATAGGTTAGGATTTCTGTTGGTTCGCACCTTTACAAAGGTCTCGGTCACTTTAGCCTGAAAACAGGAAAGTCTTCGATAATGTTAAAGCTCGTTGCTGTAGCACCACTCGATGGTTACTCGCTCCATGTCGAATACAACGACGGAGTTGCGGGCGAGGTTAATCTCTCCCAACTGGTTGGCAGAGGTGTTTTCAAGGCGTGGGAAGATCGATCGGTCTTCGAATCCGTTTGCATTGGCGAGTATGGCGAAATTAAGTGGAACGACGATATCGAACTTTGCGCCGACGCCATTTACTTGCAAGTCACTGGCAAAACGGCTGATGAAGTCTTTCCGGTTTTGAAGGCGCCTGCTGATGCCTGAACTCAGCCGTTTTTATGGCATCGTTATCAAGATGTATTACGACGACCACAATCCGCCGCACTTTCATGCAGAGTACGGAAGCGAGCAGATGGTTGTTGATGCCAACACCTTGGCCGTTATCAGAGGCCGCCTTTCGCCTCGCGCCATGGGGCTCGTCATGGAATGGGCAGCTTTGCATCAAGATGGGCTTCTGCGAGCCTGGCAACAGGCTACCAACATGGAACCGCTCGATCGCATTGCCCCACTTTCGTGAGGTGCAGAGTATTTCACTTCGATACATCAAGAGCTAGTCCGTGTCGGACAGACATGTAGCGTTTGTTGCGGCGTAAATCCCGGACGAAACCGACGAAATATCGCTATACGAAAATCAGATACGCTCTAAACAACGCGTTCCAAAACCAACGCCCCAACCACCGGCGGCTCGTCGGCAATCTGAATTGCTTCGGTTAGTTTTGCTCGACCGTTTTCGCTCGTGTCGCTTGCGGCGAAGATGCAAGCCAGGGGTTGGGCGGTTTCGACGTGGTCGCCTAGGCGGACTTGCATCTCGAAACCGGTCGAGTGATCTAACGTATCGCCCAACTGTTGTCGACCGCCTCGCATGGCGATTACCGCTTGGCCGAGGAGTTCGGCATCGATTGCGGCGATATAGCCCGAACGCGTCGCTAATACCTCGCTGCTTGGTGCGACTAGGCGCGGCGCATCGAGGTCGCCTGATTGGGCTGCTACCATCTGGGCGAATTTTTCTCGGGCAGCTCCCGAGTCGATCGTTTTTTGCAACTGCTTTCGTGCGTCGCCAGAAGCATCAGCCTGCCCGGCGGAAACCAGCACCTCGGCACCCAGGGCAAGCGTTACCTCCATTAAATCGGAGGGACCATTGCCTTCCAGAGCGGCAACCGCTTCGTTCACTTCAATTGCGTTGCCAACCTGGCGGCCCAACGGCTGGTTCATGTCGGTCAGCAGCGCGGTGGTTGATACTCCCATTCGTCGGCCCGTGTCGACCAGCGATTGGGCCAACTCCCGAGCCGACTCGACAGTCCTCATAAACGCCCCGCTGCCAAACTTGACGTCGAGCACCAAAGCATCCAAGCCTTCCGCCAGTTTCTTGCTCATGATGCTGGCTGTGATCAACGGAATCGAAGGCACCGTCGCGGTTACATCCCGCAGTGCATAAAGTTTTCGGTCGGCGGGTACCAAATCGGCCGTGGCGCCGGTGATAACGCAGCCGACGGTTTGGATGACGTTTCGCATCTCCTCCCGTGATAAATCGGTACGAAAACCGGGGATCGATTCGAGCTTGTCGAGCGTGCCGCCCGTTGCGCCAAGCCCACGGCCCGAGATCATCGGCACTTGCAAATCGCAGCAAGCCAACATCGGCGTCAGCAGCAGCGAAACTTTGTCGCCGATGCCGCCGGTCGAATGCTTATCGACCAGGGGCAAATTGTTTTCATCCCACGTCAGTCGGTCTCCCGAGTCCAACATACAATCGGTTAGGGCGGCCGTCTCGGCGGACGTCATCCCGCGCAGAAAAATGGCCATCGCCAGGGCCGACATTTGATAGTCGGGGATTTCTCCCGAAACGTAGTTGGTCACAAAGTGGGCAATCTCGGCATCAGTGAGTTCGCCCCCGTCACGTTTTTTGGCGATTATCCAAACCGGATTCATAGCGACCTGACCACACCACTCATGAGTGGCTTGAGTTTCTCTACCGCCGATTCCGCAGCCGCTACCACGTCGTGCCCTGTGGTTTCGCTCAAGGCGTCGGGTAGGCCGATGTTGGTAATCGTTGAAAGGCCTAACACTCTCATGCCTGCATGACGAGCTGCGAGCACCTCGGGCACGGTCGACATTCCCACCGCGTCAGCGCCAAGCCGCCGCAGCATACGATACTCTGCGCGAGTTTCGTAGGTCGGCCCTAACATCGAAGCATAGACTCCTTGGTGCAACGCAAAACTGTGTTGCCTGGCAATCGAAACGGCAATGCCGGCAAGCCCCGAATCGTACGGCTGAGACATGTCGGGAAATCTTGGTCCGAGCTTGTCGTCGTTAATTCCGACCAACGGGTTGGCAAACATGAAATTGATCTGATCTTCGATCAACATCACATCCCCTACCGCATACGCAGGATTCAAACCGCCTGCTGCGTTAGAGACGATGAGCGTCTTCGCACCCAGTTGCTGCATCAATCGAACGGGCAAGGCCGCCTGCTGTGGGGAGCTGCCTTGGTAAAGATGAAAACGTCCCTGGAAGGCCATGATGGGCACGCCTTCAAATTGCCCACACACCAAGCGACCCCGCTGCCCCTCGGCCATTTCCTCGGAAAATTGGGGGAGGTTGGCATAGTTGATGGTGTACTCGATCGAGATTTCCTCAGCGAGGCGTCCTAGCCCCGTACCAAGGATCAGGCCAACCTGCGGCGTCACCGGCCAATTCTGGGAGATAACCCTGGCGGGCGATTCAATTTGTGAAGCAAGCTCAGGCATGTTTTTATTGTGTTGGATTATTTTTACCACAACGGCACGACGGACACGACGTTATTTTTTCGTTGTGCCCGTTGTGCCGTTGTGGTTCAACTTGGCACTTAAGACTTTTTGGCTTCGTGTGCAAGGATGCCCAGTACCAACGCTCGCAGCTTTGGCTCGGCTCCATTGGCGATGGCGATAATCTCTTCGACCACCGCTGGCTTGAGCGAATCGGGCAGGCACATGTCGGTAACCACTGAGACGCCAAAAACTCGCATTTCGCTGTGGACTGCGGCAATCACCTCAGGCACGGTCGACATCCCGACGACGTCGGCACCAATCGTCCGCAAAAACCGATATTCAGCGCGGGTTTCAAGATTCGGACCCGTAACGGCCACCATCACGCCGCGATGGGCAACGAAATCTTCTCGGCGAGCAATTTGGAGGCCGACTTCGATCAGTTCAGGATTGTACGGAGCGCTCATGTCGGGAAAACGTACCCCAAGCCGCTCGTCGTTGACTCCGACCAACGGATTGTCGCCCATCAGATTGATATGGTCGTCGATAATCATCACGTCGCCCGACTGATAGTGCGGATTCATGCCGCCAACGGCCTGGGTAACCATCAACAGGTCGGCCCCGAGGGCCTTCATCACCCGCACTGGCAATGTAATTTGTTTGAGCGAATAGCCTTCGTATTGATGGAGCCGACCTTCCATCGCCATGATCGGCAACCCCTGGAGATAGCCGCAAACGAGCCGTCCCGCGTGGCTGACGGCGGTTGAGTTTGAAAAATGGGGAATCTTTTCATAATCGATCGCAACTGGCGATTCGATTTGCTCAGCCAGACCGCCAAGCCCTGTGCCGAGAATAATTCCGGCACGAGGAACCTCAGACCACTGCTCACGAATCGCGGAAGCTGCCGCTTGGACTTGATCGTAAATTTCTAACATCGTGTTTTGTTACTTTCCATTTTAGCTACGCATCTCTGAAGCTGTTTGAGTAGGGCGAATACAAAGTTGCAATTGTATGAAATTTACCGCAATCAAATAGGTAGGAATTTCTCGCAAAGGCGCTAAGTCGCAAAGGAAACAAGAAAAAGGATTGTCTCGCAGAGGCGCAGAGACAGCGGAGAAAACCGCAGCGCCATAGCTCTGCCGTCTCAGCGTCTCTGCGAGAGCCTAAATTTTCAGGTCCGAGCATACGAAATTTTTGCTTGTTACGTAAATTTGAATCGTTATTGACGTGTGCATCAGGAACTTTACTTGGCCTCAGTATTCACTCGCTAAATTCACTCGTTAAATCCGGCACTCCCGCTGGCCGGTCTGTCGCTTTCCTGGCGCATACCTCAATGGAGCGTCTTATCTTTTTTCTTTCTGTTTGCTAGTGTTCTGCGGGAGGATGTCGTGGCCGACATCGCTAATAAATCCACTTTGGGATCAAGTGACTCTCGGGAACGTCAATTGGTAATTGTTCTAGCGTGTCTCAACGCTGATTAGCGGTTTCGTTTTTTGGTTGATCGCACCGGCTTAGTAGTTGTCCTGGTTTTTCTTGTCGGACGCTTGACTGGTCGCTTGTCCGCCTTGTTCGCCAATCGCGATGGCCTTTGTGCTACTTGTGCCGAGGCGAGTCGCTCCTAAGGCAACAAAACGCTTTGCATCTGCAAACGAACGGATGCCGCCAGAGGCTTTTATTTGCATGGCGTCGCTCGTATGAGTAGCCATGAGTTGGATATCGTGTTCTGTTGCCCCGGTGGTTGTCAATGTGCCGTCGGCGCCTGTCACATAACCAAAACCGGTCGAAGTTTTTACAAACGCTGCCCCGGCCTGCTCGCTCAGCTCGCAGAGGCGAATCTTATGTGCATCGTCGGGCAAGAGGCCGGTCTCAAAAATCACTTTCGTAATCGCGCCGGCAGCTTGAGCCGCTTCGACCACGGCATGAATATCGTCGCCCACCTGCTGCCATTGCTGGGCTAGTACGTAGCCTAAATTGACAACCATGTCGACCTCGCGTGCCCCCTGTTCACAGGCAATCTGTGTCTCGCGAACCTTGGCTGCTGTCGAAGTCCCTCCATGCGGAAAGCCGATGACTGTACTCGGCACTACCTCGGAGCCAGCCAATAGTTCGCTGGCCAACAGCACCATCGATGGCTTCACGCAAACACTAGCAACGCCAAGCTCGGCACACATCAGGCAATCTGCTCGCAAGTCGTCCGTTGTTTGCGAAGGTTTTAAGACCGAATGGTCGAGCATCGACACGATAGTCATTCTAGTAGTTCCTCTACTGGATTACGGTTTAGCAAAAACTCCTACCGAGACGGTAGGGCTATATTTTTTTGCTGCTGAGAGGGTAGGGCCAAATCTACCACCAGCGGGTAGTGATCGGAAGTTTCTGGCGCAATGCTATGAAAAATAAATGCTCGCGTCACGTGGGGCATCAATTCTTTCGGCAACAAGATGTGGTCGATCATCGTAAGAACGTCGTATGGGTCTCGCGCTCGATTCTCGTTTCGGTCCCAAAACGACGTATAACGGTCGGCCTGTCGGGGGATTAACTTTGCTACATTCTCTAGCTCCGCCCCTGGTTGCTTGGCGTCGTAATTTTTGAGATCACGCAACACATGGGTTAGCGTACTGCGGGTTTCGTCGCGGTCGGGCACATCGGGGTCGTAGTCGTTGATATCGCCCCAAACAATTGGCATGTACCCCCGACCAACAATCTCCTGACGGACGATCCGCCTAGCAACCTGTGCCTGAGCCGACCGAATGGCGTTGGCTGACTCGCTGCTAGGATTCGATTTGAGATGGAGCCCCAAAAAGCCAAGCTTGTAGCCATCGATGGTTAGCAAATAAACCGAATGCCGCGACACTCCGGTTGAGCGATTGCTCATTTTGCCGGAGCGACTTTTTGCCGGATAGTTTTGCCGCCAAGTAGGATCGTCCTTAGCTGAGTAGTAAGTCCGAATCGCTCGACCTTCGACCATGTCTGGCTTAATTTTGCTAATCAGCGCCACATCCATACTGGTAAACGTGTCATTGCTCTCGACATGATAACCCCGATAGTCGGTCAGTCCTTTTTCGTGAAGAATTTTTACGAGTAGATCGACGCCCTCTTTCGACGTCACTTCGACAAGATTCAGTACGTCGGGGTTGATCGCCTCGATCACCGCAGCAACTCGTTCGAACTGGGCTGTCCTCGCCAAATCCCAACGAAATTTCTGCAAGCTGCCCTTGCGAACGCCGGGAGCGGTAAGAATTTCGGCATTGAACGTGGCAATCCGCAGCGACGTCTCAGCCCAGGACGACTGAACGAATCCCCAAAAACCAATCAAGACCGAAACATGAAACAAAATCAACTTCACAGATGTCACTCTCTGAGCGGAAGGAGGCAAACGCTGAACAAAGTCACCGGTGTAATTCTACGGCAACACTTCTTGCCCCGCCATAGTCACTAGCGCTACAAAAACATTCGCGTCCATGTCTTGAGAGTAGAAGGCGACGCTCCCATCGGCGGAAGAGACGAAAATGCCACCGGGGTGAAAACCGAACGGCTTGTTGACATTGTTGCAGTTGATGAGTTGAGAGCTGCCGCAAAAGTCGTTGATCGCCATAGCCGTTGCCCAATTGGCCCAACGAAAGCGATTATTACCACAGTCATGGGCTTTCACTAATCTTCCAGAGCCATCGTAACAATCGGGCTTGCCACTCACTTCAAAATACATCCAAGTGTGAGAGAGTCCATCCGTGACATTTCTAGGACGGACTCGCCGACGATCTGTTTTGCTTGCGTTGGTATAGTGCAAAAAGTCATTTTGTAGCATACCATCCCATAGGGGATCGTTCTTTGTTGCACCGTTCTTACCATCTAAAATACCTGCTGTGATTAGTGGTCCAAGAGTGCCAGGATCAACCAATCTTGCTGATAGGTAGTCGGTCAAATGGAAAGCATCTCGTCCGCTAGGCGAAGAAGGACAAATCAAAATGCCTTTCAAGTCTTGCCTAGTAGCATCAAAGTTATTTGAGCCAATCGAATCATTCCAATCCCAGGCCAGATCGATAGCAGCAAAGGCATTCCCTTGTTCAAAGTGGGGCAACAGCATTGTCAGACCATTGTGACGTGCCAAGGGGGGCTTGACTCCAGGAGGAGGGCTACCCAAGCGGCTTTGAGCCGCCGGCGCGAAATAGCCTTGCCCAGATTCGAAATTGAGCGCTGCCAGCGTGAGATTTTTGAGATTGTTTTGGCACTGCATCCGACGGGCCGCTTCGCGGGCCGACTGGACCGCAGGCAATAGCAAAGCGATCAGCACGCCGATAATCGCGACGACTACCAATAGCTCAACTAATGTAAACGCCCGGTGACAAGAATCGCTTCGTTGCGAATACATGACTGTCGACTCGCCTAGGGGTTTCTCGCGCCAAACAAGATTTCCGACAACTGGCGATGATACCCCTTCGAGGGGGAAATAGCTATCTAGCCCGACGTGCTAGCGAGGGATTTCGCGTAATTTCCCTCGCTAGCGCGTCGGGCTAGTGAGACATGCTCCTAAAGGCATCAGGAAAGCTGGCCTCAGTAGCGGAAGTGCTTTATTTTTTCGCCTTTTTCTTCGATCTCGGTGAGCGATTCGATGCCTATTTCCAGATGGACGTCTGACCAATCATGGCTTACCTGGGCATCGCTTTCCTGAGTTTTTATCCCCTCATGGGTCATCGGTAAATCAGAAACCAATAGCAACGCCCCGCGAGCGATTTCGTTCTTATGACCGACAACAAAAATCGTGGCTACCTCCATGTCGATCGCAATCGGCGTGTATTCGCGAAGTCGTAGCTTGAACTCTTCGTCATGCTCCCAGACGCGTCGATTGGTGGTGTAAATCACTCCGGTGCGGTAATCGAGATTTCGCTCTACTAATTTCTCGGATACAAATTTATGCAACTTGAACGATGGCAGCGCAGGCACCATGTGTGGCAAGTAGTCGTCCGACGTGCCTTCGCCCCGGACTGCGCCAATTGGCAAAATAAAATTGCCAATCTCGGTCGACCGTTTTAAGCCGCCACACTTCCCCAGGAAAAGAACCGCCTTGGGATGGTAAGCAGTCAACAAATCCATCACCGTCGCAGCATTTGGCGATCCGATGCCAAAATTGACAATCGTAAGCCCATCGTCGTTTGTCGCGGCCTGCATCGGACGGTCGGCTCCGTAAACAGTGCAGCCAAATTTCTTGGCAAACTTTTGCACATAGCTGCGGAAATTGGTCAGCAATACGTAGTCGCCAAATTCTTCAAGGGGCATGCCCGTATATCGGGGCAACCAATCCTGCGTGAGATCTTGCTTAGTAACCATGTGTCTAACCGCTTGCTATGAAAAAGTTGTGTGAACTAAGGCCGGTTTAGTATGCCCGTCGGTCGCTGTTTTTTTGCCATTCGGCAAAAAGTTGACGACACTCACTGCCGAGCAAATCGCCCTGCAACTGCACCGAGCTACCGCCGATTCGCAATAACTCGGCGGCTGAGAGTGTCAGTTCGTTAAAACCCGCCACGTCTGCGTCGGCGATACTTGCTCCGTAGTAGACCGTATCTGCCCGTGCCCAATGGAGGGCAGCCATACACATCGGACAAGGCTCGCAAGTGGTGGCCACCATCGCGCCGGATAAAAAGATGTCTTCGGTGGCTGAACAGGCCGCCCGAATGGCGTTGATTTCGGCATGGGCCGTGATATCGATGGAAAGAACCACCGTATTGTGGGAACGCGCAATCAGCTTTCCGCCGATCGCAATTGCACAGCCAAAAGGGCTCTGACCACGAGAAATACCCTCGCGGCAGGCCTCAATCGCAATCTGCATTAGCTCTGACGGTTCCATAGTAACCCTGGGTAATTTTCCTGTGGGATATTGCGGCAAAAGCAAAAAAACGTCAGCACATGAATTGGTATCTCGCACTAAGTTACCAGAATCAATAGAGTTAGGGCTACCACGATACTTTGCGGGTAAATGGACCGCCGGCCTTCCCCAGAGTGCCGCGATTTCAAATATCGTTGCAGCAACCATGCTTTCGGGCCATAATGATTGTTCAACCAAGTAGTTTTGGTACCCGGCCCGTCGGGAACATGCCCTCGCCCACCCGGCGAGCAGCTACTTGAGCGACCCCGCCCCACCTCCCTCCGCCAGACTATTCTATGGACCCCGGCCAAATTCTCCAAAAACATGGTCTGCTCGACGACGAAAGTCTGGCAGAAGTGCGAGAAGCCCTTACCGACGGCATGCGGATCGACCAAAAAGCTGTCGAACTCGGTCTCGTCACCGAATCCGACGCCCTGCGCGCGCTGGGCGAAGAAGCGGGGATGCCGTTGGTTGATCTGGAAACCATGGAAGTCGACCGCTCGCTTCTCGTCGGTTTCCCAGCGAAGTTAATCCACCGTCAGGGGCTATTTCCGGTCGCACGACAAAATGGCTCGATCATCGTCGCTACGTCCGACCCGTTCGATTTGTACTCGCTCGACGAAGCAGGAGCCGCCCTGGGGTTGTCGATCGATCCCGTCCTAGCGACCCAAGCCTCGATTGCCGGATGTGTGACGGCTCACTTGGGCGTTGGTAGCGAAACGGTGGAAGGCCTGCTCGCCCGGCGCGAGGAAGAGGAAGAAGACATCGAACTGCTGGAAGATATTTCTGGCGAAGATGGCGAACTCGACGAAGGCGCACAAGAGGCGTCGGTTGTCACGCTCGTCAATCAAATTTTGATCGGGGCAATCGACACCCGAGCGAGCGATGTGCATGTTGAATCGCAAGCCTCGGGCATCAAAATTCGATATCGAATTGATGGCATTCTGCACGATCAGCCGACGCCCCAAGAGATCAACCAATTTCAGGCAGCCATTATCAGCCGCCTGAAAATTATGGCTCGACTAAATATCGCTGAAAAACGCCTGCCTCAAGATGGA
Organism: Planctomycetota bacterium; assembly: GCA_013152205.1. GTDB lineage: Bacteria > Planctomycetota > Planctomycetia > Pirellulales > Lacipirellulaceae > Bythopirellula. Next base: position 3,726 of record JAADGV010000049.1, on the reverse strand, counting down.
CGCATCAAACTAAAAGTCCATGGCCGAGAGGTCGACGTACGTGTCTCGGTCATTCCAATGATCCACGGCGAAAGCATCGTCATGCGTTTGTTGGACAAGGGGAATCTTCGGTTTTCGTTGGCCGATCTCGGTATGGAGCCGAGCGTCAAAAAAATCTTCGACGAAGCCATCAGCTCGCCTCACGGCATTGTTTTGGTCACCGGGCCGACCGGTTCAGGCAAAACGACGACGCTCTACAGCGCATTGCTTGAGATTCAAGACGAAGACACCAAAATCATCACTACCGAAGACCCGGTCGAGTATCAGCTAGAAGGCATCAACCAGATTCAAGTCCACTCGAAAATTGGCCTGACATTCGCCGTTTCGCTAAGGTCGATCTTGCGTCACGATCCCGACGTTGTGCTGGTAGGCGAAATTCGCGACCACGAAACTGCTGAGAATGCGATTCAAGCGTCGCTCACCGGTCACTTGGTATTCAGCACCCTGCATACCAACGACGCCACCAGCGCCTTCACGCGGCTGGTCGACATGGGGATTGAGCCGTTTCTCGTAGCCAGCACGATTGAAGCGATCGTTGCCCAACGATTAGTTCGCGCCCTTTGCATCCATTGCCGCGAGTCCTACGAACCGCGAGAAGAGGATCTTCCCAGCGACTTCCCTTGGGATGCGTACAACGCACAAGACGAGCCGCTCTACCGAGCCAAGGGCTGCCGCGAATGTCGGGAACTCGGCTATTCGGGTCGACAAGGTGTGTTCGAACTTTGCCCGACAACAGACAACGTACGACAATTGGCCCACAACCGCGCAAGCAGTTGGGAAATCCGACAAGCGGCTTTAGCCGACGGAATGTTAACCTTGCGCCAAGATGCGTGGCGAAACGCACTTGCAGGTATCACCTCCATCGACGAAGTATTACGTGTCACCAAAGGCGACCGAAGCTAACTTACAAACCAGTCGTAAGTTTCAACACCCATGGCAGACTTTACCTACATTGCGAGAAATACCGGCGGTCAGTGCATCGAAGGGGTGCTCTCCGCAGGGACCGAACGCGAGGCGATCGCTGCGCTCAGCGCACAGCAACTCTTTCCTGTTGAAATAAAGGCTGCTGGTAAAGCGCCTGAAAGGACGGGCTCTCGTAAAGTCAAAGCCCCGGCTATGGTGCAGTTCTATGTGCAATTGGCAGCCCTGATGCGCAGCGGCGTCCCCTTGCTCCGCGCGCTGGAAGTACTCGAACGCCAAACAACCGTGCCTGCTTTAGAGCACACGCTACACGACATCCACTCTCGCATCACCGAGGGCCAGTCGCTGCCTGAAGCGATGGCTCGGCATCCCAAAGCATTCGACGAACTCGCTCTCAGCATGATTCGAGCGGGTAGCGAAGGCGGCTTCCTCGAAGAATCGCTCGAACGCGTCGCCAAGTTCACCGACCAACAGGCCGAAATGAAAGGGCGCGTGCTGGGGGCCATGGCCTATCCGATGTTTCTCTCAGCCTTCAGCGTGGTCATCGTTACCGTGCTTGTTGTCTTTTTTGTTCCCAAGTTTGAATCGCTGTTTTCTCGATTGAGAGAACGAGGCGAGCTGCCGGCTGTCACCGATTGGCTGCTCTGGTTCAGCAATTTTGTAACCAGCTACGGGATATTCGTCGCTATTGCCGGGGTAGGAATCTTTTTTTTAGTCCGCGCCCAATTAGCAACCGAAGCGGGCCGTTGGTTCCTCGATCGCTGGCGTTTGAAAATCCCCCAAGTCGGCGCCATTTACCGCAACTTAGCAGTCTCTCGGTTTTGCCGAGTTTTAGGCACACTCCTAAGCGGCGGCGTACCGATCGTCGCAGCACTAAAAATTAGCTCCGGCTCGACGGGCAACAAAGTACTGTCCAAGGCGATCGACAACGCCGCAGACAATATTACCTCCGGAGAGGCACTGGCTACGCCACTCATGGCCAGCGGACATTTCCCCCCCGATATTGTCGAAATGATCGCCGTGGCTGAACAGTCGAATACCCTCGAAAAAGTCCTGACCGACATCGCCGAAGCCCTAGAAAAGCAGACTTGGCGGCGTCTCGACCTCGTGGTCCGGCTGGTCGAGCCGCTGATGCTGCTGGTCATGGCCTCAGCCGTGTTGTTAATTGTCGTTGCTTTGTTATTGCCGATGCTAAAATCCGCGATGGCGATATAATGATATGTGCTACAATAGAGGCCCCACCCTAAAGCCGAACCCTTGGCTTTGCACGACCCCGCCTAAAATACTCTCCCTAATTTTGACTCAGTAATAAGGAGTTTTCTCTCATGCGCAAGCGTTCTCCCAACTCGCAAAAGTACCGTCGACAATCTGCATTTACCCTGATCGAAGTTTTGCTCGTGCTAGTTATCTTGGTCATCCTTGGCTCGCTGTCTGCCAGCGTGTTTACAAGCACCCAAGATCAAGCAAATCTCAAGGCCGTCTCTGCCCAGGTGGGGATGATTAAAACGCCCATCGACCTTTACCGTCTCAACATGAACAAATACCCCGAGGAACTAAAGGACCTGTGGGAAGAACCCGAAGATGAAGATCTCGTAGAGAAATGGGGAGCCCCCTACATTGATGAAATCGGAGAAGACCCCTGGGGCAACGATTACCAATATCGGGCCGAAGGCGAAATGAACCCCGATGGCTACGACTTTTGGTCAGACGGTCCTGACGGAGAAGAAGGCACCGACGACGACATCGGAAATTGGAAGAAGGAAGAATAAATAATTTACTCAAAGTGAAAAGGGAATAACCACAGAGTCACGGAGGACACAGCGTGCCTTTGGTCGCAATCAAAAAAAGGAAACCGCTAATCAGCGCTAATGCACGCTAATAGGTGAAACTTAAAAGGATTCGATCAGCAATAGCCACGATAACTCCTGAAGAACCCGATTTCCTATGCGCTGGCAATGGCAACCATCTGCAACGAATCGCGACATGGCCCATCCCGGCGCTCGCAGAGATCACCGCGCATCGGGCTTCACGCTTTTCGAGGTGCTGCTGGTTCTTACTCTCGTTGTGGTGATGAGTAGCTTGGTTGCGCCCTTGCTCCAGAACAGCTTGGCCTCATTCCGATTGCGAAGCAGTACCGACTCGGTGATTGCGGCTTGGTCAAAAATCCGTGCCCGCGCTATCGAAACGGGGCACGTTTACCAGTTTCGTTTCATCGAAGACGATAGTAAATATCGTGTGGAACGCTGGTACACAGACAACCGCAATTCTCAACGGGACCAAGACGAAGAGCAAGGCGAAGAGGGGAATGAGCAACAGTCGTCCGACGAATTGCGTCAAGACGAAGATGACAATTGGCACTACGAAGAGTCGCTTTCCGAGGGAGTAAAATTCCACGGTGGCGATCAGTCCACGATCGACGAAGAAGGCGAAAAACTGGTCGAGTCGCTCGAAGGCGAAGGGGCTGATGATTGGTCTACCCCTATCTTGTTCTTCCCCGACGGAACGACCTCGACTGTTAGCATCGTGCTGCGAAACGACTTGAATCAGTTCCAGCGAACCACCTTGCGATCGCTAACCGGCGTAGCTCGGGCCAGCCAACTGCTCTCGGAAACGGAAGCCCAGGGAGCAAACTCACGTTGAGTCTCCAGCCATGACAATTTTTAAACCAGGCTTTGTTTCAAAACCAACGGGTGCCACTGCTGGCTTGTCCAGCAGTGGAATCCTGGTACCCGCTTCGCACTGCTGGGCAAGCCAGCAGTGGCACCC
>JAADGV010000029.1 GCA_013152205.1 Planctomycetota bacterium | reverse complement strand
AAAACAGGTCCTTGTCGCTACCAACGTCAATAAAGCCAAAACCCTTGTCCGTAATTCGCTTGATCGTGCCTTCAGCCATTTGTTCATTTCCCAAAAAAGTGTTTTTGCGGCGATGCCGAGAACACAAAGTTCCAGGCTGCTCCGCCACAAGTGTGTAGCCATCCTAGCCGACTTGTTCCGCGAGCGATAGCACACGACCAAAGCGATTGGGTTCTGGCAGAAGCGGTATCATTAGAGCATTTCCTATAAAAGCAGGTCAGGAACTCCTAAGCGGATGGCAGCCGTTTTGAATGTGTCTCCACGGGCGGGTCCGTGCTCGTGACCGCGATCTTCTCGCGTTGCGGCTACTCCTGCCCCCTGCAGCATGCCGTTATCGTGCAGAGGGGTGCACAACCGTCGCTAGAAACGGGATGAAGCTACGACGCACAGGTGTGAAACACCAAAGCGGCTCAGTGTGTATTTTGCCCAAATCTGGGCGGCACCCTTTCATTGGTCATTTCCCCCAACCCCTATCATTTCGCCCGCCAACCATCCGGTGCTAAACGCTGCTTGAAAATTGTAGCCGCCGATCGGGCCGTCTAGGTCTAGTATTTCGCCTGCGAAGTACAGATTTGGACAGAGCTTGCTCTGCATCGTGCGCGAATCGACCTCGCGAAGATCGACTCCGCCAGCGGTCACCTCCGCCTTTTTGAACCCTTGCGAGCCCCGAATCGCGATCGGCATTCGTTTTAATGCCCCGAACAACTTTGTCCGTGCGCGTTTCGAGAGCTCTGCCAAACGCTGGTCGGTTGGTAAACCCGCCTGGCTAAACAGGGCCTCGACCAATCGGCGAGGCAACCACTCGCCAACGAGGGCCCCAACCGTCGGCTTTTTTGCTGCTGCCAACAGGGCGAGAAATTTTTCTTCGCCAATCGCCGGCAAAAAGTCGCAGACTGCTTGCCAGCTTGTCGCCCCGGGCCGCGCGGTTATCGCTCGGCTCACATCCATCACAGCCGGGCCCGACAGGCCAAAGTGGGTAAACAAAAACGAACCCCGCCGGACAGCTAAAGGTTTTTCGTTGGCACGCTCGCCATCAACAATTCGCACCTCGACGTCGGGCAGCGTCACCCCACTAAGCTCTTGCACCCAACGCTCGTCCGACGACAACGGCACGAGGGCCGGTCGCGGCGGGATAATTTTATGCCCAAACTGTTTCGCCCAGGCATAACCGTCGCCCGTCGTACCGCAATCGGGATACGATTGCCCACCGGTTGTAAGAATCACACTATCCGCCTGAATTTCACCTTGGTGGGTGTGAATAACAAACTGCTGATCGTCGCGGTCGATCTTGGTGACTGCCGACTCAAGCCGCAGCACCGCACCGCTACGTTCAAGCATTCGCCGCAGGGCTGCCGCGACGTCCACCGCTCGATCGCTGACAGGAAACACTTTTCCAGTAGGTTCGACTTTAGTCGGAACTCCCTCAGCCTCGAACAGAGCAACCAACTCATCCGGCCCAAGCGCTGCCAGCGCCGAATGCAAAAACTTACCTTGCCGCCCAAACGCCTCGACGATACCCCGCCGATCGGTCGCCTGGGTGAGATTACACCGCGTGCCACCTGACATAAGAATTTTAACAGCAGGCTTGCGGTTTTTTTCAAGAAGCAGCGTTTGCAACCCACGCTGCGCGGCCCGCGTCGCGGCGAGGAAGCCGGCAGGTCCAGCGCCGATGATTGCTACGTCGCAATGATTGCTCATACCTGTACTGGGCAATTCTCGCCCGTTTTTAGATCGACATAACCACCATCGATTCCGTCCCAAAGTACGACTCGTGAAAAACCAGACTGTTGTGCTTGCTTCGCAACACTCGAATTTAATAGCCGATTTGTCTCGAATTCGGAGAGTGGTGCGATTGCGCTCCCCGATGGGTTTCGAGTGGCATGAATTAACAGCCAAAATTCGTCAATGTTTTTCTTGTAGGCTTCTTTATTTTTAAACTTCTTGATTTTCTCTTCTACTTTCTTGCCTAGACTATCGACCGACGTACCGGAGCTGGTTACATAATTGGCATAAACGCATACTGGGTTTTGCTGCCAACCCTCTGGCCGACGTATTGTGACGGATTTTGCGTATCTCTTTAGTAACTTCCAAGCTGTAAACGGATTCGAATCCGGTGACGCCCTGTACTCCGGGTATTTTCGCTCATCTCCGATTTTGAATGCAAATTTTTTGTCTTCAGCCCGCGCAAAATCCAAAAGTTCTTCTGCAAAGTCCGACGTTATATTCGTACTTAGAACATCTCTCGTATTTGGCCCCCAAAAAATGTGAAACCCCCTTAAAAAACAGTGTGACAAATTCCAATCTATAACGTACTCATGTACTTGTAGCTGACTTTTCCATAGCGCATTCTCGTCTTCTTTCCCGTTTTTGTGGTCAACATTTGAATACGCGGTAAGCTCTATCCCAATATTTTTTGCGGAAGAAACCGCCACCACGTCTGGAAAAATTTTGTCGTAGAGCATATTGGTTGTGGGTTCTCGCTCACTACCCACAAACTCCGCAAGCGTCTTGATCTTGGCATCTAGAAGCTTTGTCGCCGTGAGAAAATCACATGCGGTACTCACTTCAAAATGCTTGTCATCTTCTTTGCGTCTATTCCTATTCGATGTCATCAGTCACTCATCTTGGCCAAGTAAGCCTTCCACGCGCCGCGCGGAGTGAAGTATTCTATAGACGATGATGCCAGTCTCATCGGACTCGTAGTAGACAACATACGAACCTTCAGTGAACGAACGAAGGCCGGTGCGATGCTGGTCTTGCCTCTCACCCATTTCAGGATTTTTAGACAAAAGAACAAACAGCTTCTCAAAACGGTACAATAACCTATCTGCCGCTGCAAGATTGTCCGCCGCGATGTAATCCCAAATCCTGTAAATGTCGAGTTCCGATGCCGGCGTTTTGAGTACTCGAACCACTACTCGCTTTCCGTTCGAGCCTGATAGCGGCGATGGGCCTCGGCAAGAATCTCATCCATATTGAGATTACTCAACTCGCCCCGATCCGCTTGATCGAATGCAACCTGCAATTCACGCCGGACATAATCTTCGTGCAAGTGTGCATACTGCTCACGAGGCATCAGGACATAGACTTGCTGGGTCCTGTCGTCCTTTACAGGAATAGGTCCTTCTGGCTGGGCAACCAGAGCTTGGCGCATTTCGTCTGTGAGTTTAGGCGTCATGTGTCTCATTATACCGTAAATCTCAGAACACGCACCATAAATCAAACATCCAGATTCTTTACATCAAGAGCGTGTTTCTGGATGAACTCTCTTCGGGGTTCGACGTTGTCGCCCATGAGGATTCGAAAGAGGTCGTCGGCGGCGCCGGCGTCGTCCATTCTTACTCGTAGGAGTGTGCGGTTGGTGGGGTCGAGGGTGGTTTCGCGAAGTTCTTCGGCGTTCATTTCGCCCAGGCCCTTAAAGCGGGTGATCTTTAGGCCTTTTTCGCCTGCCGATCGGATGGCGGTTGGCAGACCTCGCAGGTCTTCGAGACCGGTCTCGTTTTCGCCGCGGCGGAGTGTGTAGCGCGAACCTTCTTGGCCGGTGCGATCTTCGGGGATTAACGAATCGATCGAAAAACCTAGCTCGTTCAAATCGTTGAGCAGCGTGTTGATTGTGCGGACCTCGTGCAATTCAACAATCCGCAGCTTCGGCCCGACGGGCGCTTCTTCGTCGGGCGTCTCGCCATTGGTTTCCGGAGCCGTCGCCAGTTTGCTAGCCACCGCTTCGACCCGTAGTTCGTGGCCCAAGGCCTGCTCTTGCTCGGTCACGTACTGATCGAGGGCCGCTCGCGTGGTGAACCATCGTTCGTTGGTGCCAAGAAAAACGTGGTAGACCGGCAACTTGAGCGTCTCGGGGTCTTGCCGTTCAGCATGAATTTTTAGACTGATGCCTCGACGCTCCAGCGCGACAATCGCATCTTCCAAAGCGGCCACCGTGCGGCAAAGCTTTTCCATCCGCTCGCCGTCAACCAATTCGCCATCGCCCAGATCGAAAACACTATCGCCGAGGCCGAGTTCTAGTAGCTGGGTCTTCATCTCGTCTTCGGTTTGTACATACGTGACTTTCTTGCCCTTCAGCACGCGGAACAAAGGCGGCTGGGCGACGTAGACATGCCCTTGGGCAACCAGGTCGTACATCTGACGGTAGAAAAATGTCAGCAGCAGGGTGCGGATATGCGAACCGTCGACGTCGGCATCGGTCATGATCACAATTCGGCCGTAGCGGCGCTTGCTCAGGTCCAGCTCTTCGCCAATGCCAATGCCAATGGCCGCGATCATGCTGCGTACTTCTTCGTTTGCCAGCACCTTGTCTTCGCGAGACTTATAGGCGTTGATGATTTTACCACGCAACGGCAAGATCGCCTGATACTCGCGTAGCCGGCCACCCTCGGCACTACCGCCGGCAGAATCACCTTCGACCAGATAAAGTTCACACTTATCAACGTCCTTACTCGAACAGTCACGCAGCTTGCCCGGCAGGCCACCGCCAGAAAGGGCTCCCTTACGCTCGCGGATTAGCTGCCGAGCCTTGCGAGCGCTCTCGCGCGCCTCAGCAGCGACGATGGTCTTACGCACAATCGCCTTAGCCGTTTTTGGGTTCTCTTCCAAATATTTAGTGAGGTAGTCGCCAAATGTTTTGTTGACGATGCTCTCGACTTCGCTGTTGCCAAGCTTCGTCTTGGTCTGACCTTCAAACTGCGGGTGAGGCACACGCACGCTAATCACCGCGGTAAGCCCTTCGCGTACGTCGTCGCCCGATGGGACTAGGTCTTTGAACAACCCTTGCTGCTTGCCATACTTGTTCAACGATCGGGTCAGGGCCGTGCGAAAACCTACTAGATGCGTACCGCCCTCGGTCGTGCTGATGTTGTTGACATACGTATGCACATTCTCGGTGTACTCGCCCGAATACTGCATGGCGATACCCACCGTCACGCCTTCGCTCTCCTCTTCGAGCGACAATACCTCGGCGTGAACCACGTCGCTGGCTCGGTTGAGATGCATGACAAACTGGCGAATCCCGTCCTCGTACTGAAACGTCTCTGATTCGTTGTTGCGTGCATCTGAAATCGTGATTTTCACCCCGCGATTCAAAAACGCCAACTCTTGAAGTCGCTTCACCAGCATCGCGTAGACGAATTTCGTTACCTGAAAAATTTGCGGGTCGGGCTTGAACGTCGTCTTGGTGCCCCGTTTGTCGGTGGTGCCTACGCGGCGAACTTCGCTTTTGGGCAAACCTCGTTCGTACTCTTGGTGATAGACGTGCTGATCGCGGCAAACCTCGACCTCGCACCATTCGGAAAGAAAGTTGACCACCGTCACACCAACGCCATGCAGCCCCCCCGAAGTTTGGTAAGCCCCTTTGGTAAACTTGCCACCAAACTTTAAGACCGTCATCACCCCTTCGAGAGTCGATACTTCGCGATCCATTTGCTCAGAAAGCTGCTCATGGCGTTCGACCGGCACCCCGCGCCCATCGTCTTCGACCGTCACCGAGCCATCGGCGTTAACCGAAACGATCACCTGCGAGGCATAGCCGGCCATCGCTTCGTCGATCGAGTTGTCGACCACTTCGTACACCAAGTGATGCAGACCGCGTCCGGTGGTATCGCCGATGTACATACTCGGCCGTTCGCGAACATGCTCCAGGTCGCTGAGATGCTCTAAGTCCGAGGCACCATATTCTGCGTTTGCGCCGCTGTTGGATACTTCTTCGTTTGCCATGTTAAATTGCACTCTTCAAATATGTGACATCTATCCGCTGTGGGAGAATCAAAAAACGTCGCAAAATACGCGTTTTTTCCAGGCGGTTGTTTCTCTAGGAAATTTGTCCTACGCGAAATCGTAATTGTTTAATACCAGCCTCGGGCAGCGCTTGCTGCAAATCGGCTAGCAACTTTTCTTTGCAAAATGTTAGTTCCTGCATCAGTAGCGAATTGGCCACCGTCACTTCCATCACGCCACGACGAATTCCGCCGATTTGGGTCATGGTTGCCCACTCTTCGCCAACAGCTGCTTGCCAAGCTTCGTCTCGCTCGCCTGCGACACGCACTTGGGCATACCCGCGACGCTGCACCAATTGGGCCAACACATTGCCAATCGGCTTGGGACGCTTTGCGTAAAACCATTTGCGATGCGACGTCCGACGACGCTCTAAGTCGCCAAACTGCTCGTTCGCCGGATCGTCTTTTCGCGACTTCATCGGTCACGCGCCAACGGCATAATCACATAGCCATAGCCATCGTCCGTGCTACATACGGCGGCACTCTCTGCATTTTGCACTTCCACATGAAAGGTTTTATCTGCATCAAGCACCTTCAAAAACTCCATCACAAATCGCGGATCAAGCGTCACCGTCAGCTCTTCGCCATCGTAGCCAATCGGCAATTCCACCCTCGCTTGGCCCACATCTGCCGCTTTGCTCGACAACACCAACATGCCATCGGCGAAGGTAAAATCGATGCCGCGACTTTCTTCGCTCGTGACAATGGCTGCCTGACGCACGGCTGCGTGCGTGGCTCCTACGGCAAGGTCTAGGCTCAGTCCCCCACTCGACTCGGGAAACACCTTCCGCCAATCAGGAAAACGACCTTCGAGCAACCGGGCAGAAATCGTTGCTCGGGCGCTATGCACCAAAAACTCGTTGCCCTTCACAGCGATTTTCACTTCCGCGTCGCACGGGTCGATGGCCCGTTCGATCAACTGCATTGCACGCGTGGGAACGATCGTCATTTGGCTCCCATCGACTCCCTCGCCCGTTGTGCTGATCGGGCCTTCCATCTTGGCCAACCGGCGCCCATCGGTACCGATCGCAATCATCTTTCCCTCGTCAAATTCCAGCTTCACGCCCCCCAAAGCATAACGGCTGCTCTCGTTATCGGTGGCAAACACCGTGCGGTGAATCAGCTCTCGCAACAGGCGGGCTGGCACTTCGAGGTAGCTCGATTCGTTGAATCCAGTTACCGTCGGGAACTCAGCCGAATCCTCTGCCTGAAGACGAAATTGGCTCCGCTCACCCCGAATGGTGGTGCTCTGTCCGTCCGACTCGATATGCAGCGTTTCGTCGCTACTTTCCCGCAAAATAGGCCCAAATCGGGCAACTGAGAGCAGCGCCACCCCAGGCGTCTGCACATCCACTCCAGTCACCTGATGGCGAATCCCCACCTCCAGGTCGGTCGCCGAGATGGTCACTCCTTGCTCGGTAACTTCCAGCTTTACGTTTTGCAAAATCGGTTTCGGACTTCGCGACGGGGCTACCGACGCCACCGTCTGAAACGCCTGCATCAACTGTTCACGATCACAAGAGATTTTCATAGCAGGGCCAGCCTTTCCTCGGGATTCAGAGGCGTCGTTGCTAGAAGACTCCGCGGCAGTTTGATTTTCTAGTGCTGTAGACAAGACACACCTCCTGGGATTTGTTTTTCTAATATAAAGTTTTAATTAGTAGCAGTAGTAAAGAGCGAGGTTCAAATGTCGATAACCTCGTTGCTAGGGCAGTTAAGTTGTTATTGAGACCTTGCTTGGCAACACGCACGCGAGGGGGATAAATCGTTGGTACACGGTCGGTAACCTGTCGAGCCATTGTCGAAGGAATCAAGGTTTATTTGGTGGTTGGCCGTCCGGCAATTGTTCTGGCCCAATCGCAGTCGGCAACGGACATCTTGCCAACAGTTTTTCCAGATCGTTAGTTGTCGGGTCGGTGATGCTTGGGTAGGGTCGATGAACATTGAGATTCAATCTGTAAATCAAAAAGTGTAAAAAAATAACCACCGAGTCACGGACGACACAACCGTCCCTTCCAATTTGAAGTAGGGAGAGGATTCGGCGTTCTTTCAACTCAAAATACTTTGTGTTCCTAACGATTCAGATTTACGTAACGAGCAAAAGTTATTGGATGGTTGGACCTGAAATTTAGACTCACACAAAGACAGAAGAGCGACAGTATTCCAATTTTCTCTGCGGTCTCAGCGTCTCTGCGAGACAATCCTTTTTTGTGTTTCTTTTGCGCCTTAGCGCCTTTGCGAGATATCTCTACCTACTTTGGTTGCGGCCCTGCCGCGCTGGGTTCCCTGCGACTCTGTGGCGAAATTCTGTTCTTGTTTTCAGTTTAAGTTTGTAACCAGTGAGTGTTAAACGGCTGTCAAAATTCGTTGCAATTCATCAACGGCTTGTTGGGTAGCAGCGTCGTTGGCCAGCAGACGTTGCATGTTTCGCTGAGCGTGCATGATGGTGGTATGATCGCGGTGGCCCAACCCTTGGCCGATTTGGGCGTAGCTTAGGTCAGTTAGCCTGCGGGCCAGATAAATCGCGATGCCACGGGCATGGACCAACGATTTTCGGCGGGCAGAGCTTCTCAAAGCCGCTTGGGTCAACGAAAAATATCGCGCCACAATCGCGATAATCTGTTTCAATTTCACCGGTTCGCGAAAAGTAGCCGTCTCGTCATCGGTGGAGCCTGAAAGTTCCCATTCCGACAATGCCCGAAGCAACTGCGAAGCGGGGCCTTCGATCCGCTGAACCAAACTTTGCAATTGTTTCGGGCTGATCGAAAGATTGCGATCCTCAGCCGCCAATTGCAAAATTTCGTGTCGAGCTTCGGTCCCAGGCGTACTCAACCGAATGGTCAACCCACTTGCTATACGGTCGCGTAAGCCCGCTTCCAACGGCGCCATTGCAGCCGGCGAGCCTTGAGCCGTTAACACAACAGTACACCCGGCGTCGATCAACGTATCGAGGGTGTCGCGTAATTCACGCTGGATAAAAACGCGCTCTGGCAGACGTTGTAAATCTTCGATAACCAGTAGCGACAAACTTGCCAGCCGATCGCGAAAATTTTCCAACGCGCCTTCAGCATGAGCGGCACGTACTTCCCGCGCAAAATCGATAGCAGTAAAATACTCGCCCGACTCGCTGCCATGCAAATCGTGCAGGCGCCGAAAAATGCCGCGGGCAAGATGAGATTTGCCGCTTCCGGTGGGGCCTATCAAAACCAACGGGTTGAAGGTTTGAGCCGCTTCACCGCGTGCTTCGTCAGACAGCAATCGTTGCAAGACGGGAACAGCCAACCGATTTTCTGGCCCCGCGACAAAGCAAGGCAGCGCGATCCCACAGCCTGCCTCGGGTCCCAGCGCTGGGCCTCCTTGGTAGCTTGGTAAATCGATTCGCGTCACCCCGTTGACCAACATGGTTCCGTCCGAACTTGCGAGTGTGTTTTGAGAGAAGGTGAGTGAATCTGAGGGCTAGAAAGAAGCCGTGGCCTCGCCGAACAATTCGGCCTGAAAACCAAACCCTAAGTTTACCCGATTTGCCTCGAAATCGGGAGGAGCTAAGCCGATTTTTCAGCGGTTTCCCGGATGCCGCAAATGCTTGCATACTAGTACTTCAGCGCTAAGTTCAATGAACCACGACGGCACGACGAGCACAACGACGCGCTGGGCGAGCAAGATTGAAATGCGATTCTGAAAGAAAACCAGCGTGTGATTGGATGCAATCAACAAGGTAGTCAGGCTTTGCCCCTTGGCCCGAGCTGGCAAACACCTTGTTTTAGGCCCTTTTCGTCGTGTCCGTTGTGTCGTTGTGGTTCAAACCTAGCGATGTAGTACCGGGAGGATACGGCGGATCGATTCTTCGATATCCGCCTTTGTCGTCGTAGCCCCCAAACTTAGCCGTATCGACCCCCCGATTACGTCCTTTTCGAGGCCCATCGCTACCAGGGTTGGCGACGGTTCGCTCGACCCGCTGGCACACGCCGAACCGGTCGAACAAGCCACTCCTGCCAGGTCTAACGCCATTACCAACGCTTGCCGATCGAAGCCAATAAACGCAATGTTCGCCGTGTTGGGCAACCGCTCGGCACCCTGGCCAATCACCACAGCAGTGGCCAACTCGCCAAGAAGGGCCTTTTCTAGTTGATCGCGCATTTCGGCGATTCGGCTACGTCGCGACTCGGCTTCTTGATGCCAGCACTCCAGCGCTGTACGCATCCCGATGGCCAACGCGATTGGTTCGGTTCCGGGCCGAATATCAGACTGTTGATGCCCGCCGAATGTTGTGGGCCGAATCGCCACATCGTCTCGGACGACCAGAACCCCGATGCCGCAGGGACCATGAAATTTATGTGCCGCAGAACTCAACATCGCCAAGTTCCAACCAGCGAAATCCACCGGCAACTTGCCAACCACTTGCGCCGCGTCAGTATGCAAAAGCACGCCTCGCTCGGCACAAAGGGCCGCAGCCTCGGCGATGGGCTGAAGCACCCCGGTCTCGTTGTTGGCCAGCATAAGGCTCACCAAGCAGGTTTCAGGCCGAAGGACGTCCTCTAATTCGTCAAGCAGAATCACCCCATTCCGGTCGACTCCCACCCGGTCGACCTGCCAGCCGAACGTTTCTAGTCGACGTGCCGGCTCGGCAATACTGGGGTGCTCGATGGCCGAGATCACCAATCGCCCTGCCTCAGTCGCGTCTACAGCTTCGCTGCCCAGCAGCCCGAACAGGGCCAAATTGTTCGCCTCGGTACCGCCGCTTGTGAAGAAGACCCGATCGGGCTTTTGTCCGCCTAGACGTGCCCCGAGCAACTCGCCAATCCGCTCGCGAGCCTCTTCAAGTGCCCGCCGAGCCAATCGGCCCGCCTGATGCTGACTGCCCGAATTTCCCACAAACCGCAGCGAAGCCTCGCGAATCGCGTCTGCCACCTCCGGCAAGATCGGAGCCGTAGCGTTGTGGTCAAGATAGATAGGTTCATCCATGCCGAGATTATAAGCTTTTAGCCACCGTTGCAGCAGGGCAGCAAGAAAACACCCAACGCCGCTCGCGGCAAGTGGAAACTAAAGCTAAGCGGTTAGCAATTAGCTTTTTGTCCGATAAAGTGTGACCAACCAAAGCTAACAGCTAATTGCTAACCGCTCCTAACGCCACGATCTCAAAACACTCTAATCACCAAGCTAAACGCCAAACTTGGAACTACTGCCACTAAACATCAACCCTTTTACCCAAGTCGTAGATCTCATCCGCATCCAGCACCAGATCGTTGGCCTGAAACAATCGATGGATGGCCGCCTTATGGATTTTCATCTTCAAGTCGCCCACCCCCAACGCCCCATAGCAAATTTGTCCCCCGCGTTCCGTCGCCTTATCGGCCATTTCAATGCCACCGATACCCACGGGAGGAACGGCATTCAAGTCGATGGCCACCTGAACCGACGAGGCCGCTTGCCGCGATTCATTGCTTAGCAGTTCGACCCCAGCAGCCCCGGCTGCAATCACTAGCTGAGCCCCTTGGGTTAGTTCAACCGCGTCAGCCCCCTCGGTCGCGTGCGGGGTAACTCGGGCGCCTACCACAGCCTGCAAAATGCGATGACAGACCCCCTCGGCTCGAGACAATCGACGCGAGACAACCCGCACTTCGACGCCTTCTTTAACGAGCATCCGCACAACCCGTTGCCCCACAGGCCCCGTGGCACCGAGAACAACAGCCGTAGTTTCCGGCGCCAACGGCAGATGCCGTCGCGCCGCAACCACGGCTGCCGCCGCTGTCGTATTCGCCCCATTGCTGTCGAGCATCAGCGAGACTCGCATCTCGCCAAAAAACGCTTTCTGAGCTGCCGCCAACAAATGTTCGCCCGCCTGTACGTCCGACCCGCCCACAAACACCGCCGTGTTTTTCAGCAGTTTACCACCGCGCGTAAACATCGCGCCGTGAACCAAATCGCGAACGTCCGCCGGTTTCACCCCGCCATGGCGAAGCAAATGATCGACGTCGGCGTCGATGGCGACCACACTATCAAACACGCTCGGCTGCAAATCGCTGTCGAGGCACAAAAGAATTTTCTTCATAGCAGAGCTTTCGGCCATCCTGAATGACGGGTTTAGCGGCTGACATATTGTATCGAAGCAGCAAAGCCTGCTTCTGCCCCAAAGGGGCAAAACATCATAGCCTAGGGCAAGGCAAGCGAGCATAGCGAGGCTTGCCGCCGCCCTAGGTAATTTGTTCCTACTGTCCTCGGCCGAGTATATAACGTCAGCCAACTCGCCGGCACGCAGCCGAGGCCGAAACTCATCCGCGGCTTGATTTCGTCCTCGGCGACGCCCCGTTGTTAAATCACACGGTCCTTTCGGACGATTGTTGGGTTGCTTGCCAAACCTCAAGGCAGCATCAAAGCCCAGGGGTCGCAACCCCTGGGCTTTCAAAAGTCAGATGCAGCATTTCAAAAGCAACTTCAGAAACCACGGAACGGATGGGCCGCTTCGTCTTTGCCGGCCAACATCTCGTCGACCGTCGGCTTGCCTTCCATCGCACTCTTCACAGCCATCTTGGTGGCTTCGTAGTTGTAGTCGTAGATTTTTTTGTCGTCCGCAGCTTCGGGGTGAATGAACACACCGCACACGCAGACCAAATCTTCGGCATCGTCTTTCGCAATCACCCCATCGCCCACCGAGTCGGCAATCGCCTTGGCAACTGCTGCTTGGGCAGGGCCAAACATCTGTACGGCCTGACGCATACCCTTGATCGTCACTTTGGTGATCATCACCGTCGCAGGCTTGACCGCCAAATTGGGCGTCAGCACAGCCAACAGGTTCGAGTGTCCATCGCTCTGTCGGGCCAAGGCGTTGGCAAACGCCGCGCCTACGGGGCCATCTTTGCTACCTAGCAGCAAATCGATATGAGCAATTTCGTTGCCATCGCCAGCGAGCGCTTCTCCGATAAACATCGACATCTGTGTGTTCTCCTGAAAAAAAACCAGTGTGGTATCCCATTTCGGGCTAATTTCGCCTCGTTTCGCAGTGGCTCTGGCCGCAACGTACTGATCCGCACGCGCTTCCCGGGAGGCGTTCCACTTGATTGGCTGATAGTCCGTCAACATACCAGCGCCCGCCGTGGTGGTTCAACTACCCTGTCAAATTGTCCCAACCCCCAAAAATCGGCCAATTGGCACTTCTTTCCAAATTCACTAGCCCGACGCGCTAGCGAGGGATACTCTCTGTCCAAAGCCATACTAGCCGCGAGCGGAAGCCGCGGTCGAGCCTACAAAAACCGAAGCTTCCGCCTACGGCGCCAACAGAACCGGCAACTTTGCCGTCCTCCTGGGCCAAGAATGCTTTTGCTGGACAAATCGGTCGCTTTTTGCGACAATTAAGGGGCTAGGTGAGCGAGTATTGGGGCCAGAGTGTAATCATCCTAACTTTTCCAATCCCCAGCTCACCCGGCGCCGAGGGGCCCCGTATGTTGCACTAAGAATTCCGCGTGCTAGGCACACGCGCCGGAACAGATGACTAGCGCAGCTTCCACACCAAACGCCTGGGAGAAATATGTGATGAGGCAAACAACAAAAAAAGCGTTCACACTGGTCGAGCTTCTGGTGGTCATCGCCATCATCGGCACCCTCGTCGGGCTACTCTTACCCGCGGTCCAATCCGCCCGAGAATCCGCACGAGCAAACACCTGCAGGAACAATCTTAGGCAGTTGCAACTCGCGCTGATGTCGCGCGAAGCGTCGCTAAAAAATTTCCCCGGCTACATCAATAAAGTGGGCATCCCCGGTGACGTTGCCGCCAACCAAAACCGTGCGAGCTGGGTGGTTTCGACTTTCGATTACTTGGAACTGTCTCCTTTGGCAGATCTTTGGAGTAAGGTCTACGACACCGACCAAAATGGAACCATCGAAGTAGCTGACCAAGATGGTAATGGACGATTCGCACCGATCGAAATTTTAGAATGCCCCAGCGACCCGGCCGATACGGCTGGCGAGCCTTTGCTTTCCTACGTCGCTAACGCGGGTTTTGTCGGCAATGTTGGAGGCAGTGCTGCACTCAGCGAGAAGGCCGCCAACGGTGTCTTTTTTGATCGTTCTCGTATCTCTGACGGTGCTTATGATGGCGTCAGCGATCAATACGATACCGACGATGCCCCGCAAATTGTGATGAGCATCGCACACATCAAAGATGGCGCTACTAGGACCATGATGCTTTCAGAGAATAAGAACGCCGCGCACTGGGGCTACTTCAACGCCGCTAGTGTGCCAGATCGGAAAACCAATTTCGGCTTTTGCTGGGAACAACCGGCAGATGTAATTGCCGCACTGTCTTCAACTACAGATAATAGAAAATACCGTCGTATTAACGGTGGTGCTGAGGATGATTTAAGCTTAACTGTACCTACAAACGTAATCGACATGACCGCTAATTTCGGTTTCCCCTCCAGCAACCACCCAGGCGGTGTGCACGTCGCCTTTGTCGGGGGCAACGTCCAACTAGTTGCCGACGACGTCGATTTTTTGGTTTATGCCCAACTCATGACCTCGAATCATAAGAAGTCTGACTTGCTCGGTACTGCTCCAAATCAGACGGTTCTGGAAAGAGACGCCTCCCTAATATCTCAACCCAGCGACGACGCTTATTAAACGGCGTCAGTGAAACTCAACGCACCTGCTGAGAAACGCACAAAGCCAAGGGGCCCGAACCCCTTGGCTTTTGCTTTTATGAAAATGCTGCAATTGTCTGAGAGTTAACCGGCTGTTTCTTCAGCGACCGTGGCGTCTTCGGCCTCGTCCGCTGGCGCCTCTTCGGGAAACAACGCCGCATTGATCTCCGGTAACATCAGTTGTGCAAACTTCGCAGCGGCGCTGTCGTCCGTGGTGCTCTCGTCGTCCATCACAGCGCTGGAGAAGTAAAGCTTGTACAGGGCTCGTGCCAAACCATAGTGCATCCGCGCGTTCTCACTCCCACTCGAAGTGTGCGGGGCTTCCCATTTTCTTGTATCCGGATGGTTCCAGGCCCAAAAAACTCGCTCTTTGTGATGTGTGTAAGCGTCTTCTTTATCAAATTTTGCGGTAAAGAACTCCGCCCGAGAGCCATCTGGCAAGTCGAACGGCTGTCGCAACAAGGCGCCATCTTGGCGGAAGCCCGACGCCGGATAACAGATGGTTGGCGTATGGCGGACGATATCGCGTGAGTGGCCAACGATCAGCCAAAGGACGACTGTCCGACCGGTTGTGTTGTGTACATATTCCCGCTGAACATAGCTCACCGCCCCGGCGGTTTTCTTGACCAGATCGTCAACCGGCATGTCTTGGCCTGTCCACGGCCCGATCTGCTTGGGCACATTGGCAAAGCGTTTGCCAAATTCGGCCGCTGCTACGTCCGAGTCTCTCCAGCGGTCTTTCATAAAAATGCCTTCGACAAGCGTCAACGAGGCAATCAAGACGACCGCAAGGACCAATGGCAACTGACCACGGATCATGGCACTACTCTCTTCGGGGTTGGAGGCGACAAAGATAAAAAGCCGTATCTCTCAACCGTAGGCGTGCCAGAAGCACATGTCAAGCAATGCAATGAGTCTGCCGGAGAATTGCAAAGCCAGAGGTCCCATTCTAGCTGCAAGCGGAAGCCGCGGTTTTTCAAGGCTCGCCCACGGCCAGAACCTAGCAATCCCCATGAACGAGTTCACCGGTTTACCCCGCTTATGCCGAACGACCTACTTCCCAGAAAAACTAGGCGGAAGGTCGCCGGTTTCAAAATAGACGGCCTTTTCTGCCCTATTTTCAGGTGCTAAGTCCGTCGCTGCTGGATTTACCAGCTGCAACTGCCTCGACACGCTGGCGTTCGCCCGCACCACAGGTCGACGTCGCGACGTCGCTACCCGCACATGGGCCGGTCGTGCCGATTGTCCAGATCGTGTCGCCTTGGCAGCACGAAGTGGTCGCTGGCCGGAAACCAAGCGCAAGCTTTTCGGCAAAGCCGGGGGCATATCATCCGTGGGGATCGGCATCACCTCTTGATACCCTTGCAATTCAAAGTCAGGCAACGCCTCCTCTTCCAGCTGGGGCTGCTCTACTTTTTCTTCCAGTTGAAATGGCTCTTCCAGCTGAGGCAGCTCCATCTTCTCCTCGGCTTCTTCTTCGGTGCCCGCTTCTCGCTTCGATTTGTTCGACTTGATCTTTGCTGGGCCCCGCAAATCTTCTTCCACGGGCTCGGGGTGAATAAACGGCTCAAGTTTCATCAAGTCGTCGTCTGGATCAACCGTTTCAGGACCAGCCCCCGGCTGTTTCTCCTCGCCCGGCCAGTGACGCCAGCGTGTTTGACTGTAACCCCACGAATGAGCTTGCGGTCGACATACGCCATCGGCACCGCAAGGGCTTGGCGTAGGTTGCCGGCATTCGTCGAGGGCCCAAGTATTGGCAACCAACGTCAGGGCAATCAGCGAGGCAGCCCAAGGTGCAGTCACTCCGCTCAGGTGATTCCAACGATAGAACATAATGTTTCTTCCTTAGCCGGTTTAGCTCGTGGTTTGTTTGCTCAGGCGGATTCGCTCGGTACCCGGTTAACATGCAGCCTTAGAACGTGTTTGCTTGGCCGAACCGAACGATTCGGTTAAGCGTAGACGTTGCCAGCGACAACGAACCGAATATCGATTCGAAGGGCCGTAATGTCTGCGTTACAAGTGCCGAGGCCCTTTGGAAACGGTGTTCAGCGATGAACAAGCGGTCGCCTGGCATCAACTGATAGTTGGTTGCCGTAGAAGCCCCTCGCGTAATATCTTCCCAGTCGACGGGCAAAATTTGTTCGCAACCCACACCGTTTGGCGCGGGACGGGCGATCCAAAGTCGCGAGGAAGAAACTTGCGAAATTCCTCCAACGCCAGCCACCGCATCAAGCACCGTTTCGTTCCCCGTGATAGGCAAACGCACGACGTTGTCACCAAACCCGCCGCCTTGCGTCACGATGTAGTACACCTTGCTGTTATAAGCCAGCACGTCGACAAACACCTCAGGCTTTTCGAGCTTCAACGATAATTGGGCTTCGACCGCTGCACGCGCTTCTTCCAGGGTCATCCCAGCCACATGCGCCGAGCCATAAGTACCCAAGTTCACTCGTCCGTCAGGCCCCACAAGATGTTGACCCGTAACCTGCTGTGCCCCAACAGAATCGAGCAACGATACCGAGACTTGAACATCGGCTAACATCTGAGCCAGATGCGTGCGGATTACATCCTCGGCCTCTTCCAAGGTCAGTCCCACTACTTTCACCCGCCCATTATAGGTCGGCCCCAGGTTCACACTGCCATCGGCGTCAACCGGATAGGCGTCGTCGATGGGCTGTTCAGGAAACTCACCTTCCACGCGGACAAGAATCACGTCGAAGGTTTCAATCTTGTGGGGAGATTTCGGGACGAGCTTCACGCCTTCGATCAGAAGAATGTCTGGCGGTTCAATCACATAACGGGGCAGCGTCACCTTGTCCAACTCACGCGGGACGCTGCTCTCGATAGGTGGCTCGGGCGGTGTTGCAGGAAACGGATCTCGCGGAGCAAGAAAGGCCGTACACCCTGAGGTTCCGAGCAATAATGCTAGCAGCGAAAAGTATTCGCTGAGCCTCGTCTTGCTTCCGTTGCACGCCTTCATCAGTAAGTCTCGCTACTGGGTTTTGAAAACCGTTTCCGGCATCTGCCGGGGGGTTCGTAACACACAGTCGTCACAATTAGACTGACGGTTACAAAGGACTTAATCGGTAAACTTTAACACCGACTTTGAACTCTCTCGGCAAAAGCAAGAGATTTCTTTCTGCGAGGCCATAGAAATACCGCTAGCACAGGGCTCAGGCTGGCGATTGCTAGCAATTTCATCAAAAATGGGGGGAGAAATGCGATTTGGCCCTGCGTGGGCCACCAGGACAATTGCAAAGTCACGGACTTCTGTAGTAGCCGCGGGCGGAAGCCGCGGTTTTTTCAGGCTCAACCACGCTTCCGCCCACGGCTAGCATGACTTGGCAACCCCCCTGCTACTACCGCTCGATCGTTTGACAGATTGCCAATACCCGCGTATCCTCGATTGCGAGCGCGCAAGTAGAGCCATCGATACCTCTCATCTCAAAAACTATGGCTTTGGAGTTAGCTGGGCTGCATCAGCAGGCTTTCCGCCGATGCGGTTGTTTTACCTGGCGACCCTTTGCTGCGAACAAGAACGACTTGCCATAGCTACGAGTTTCAAAAAAATATGTCGCAAACAAACCATCCCTTCGAATCAGCTTCCGGTTTCGACGACGGCCAACCACTCTCCCCCGAAGCGAACAAGACTGCTTGGACCGTATTTGCCGGGCTAGTCCTGTTCCTGACAGCGGCGTATTGGAACATGCTTACCTTTACGTCGAGCTTTTGGGACAACCCACTCTATTCCCACGGCTGGATCGTTCCTGTTTTTGCTGCCGTTCTGCTCTGGATGCGATCAGGTCAGCATTTCAGCATCGAATCCACCGAAGTGCGCATCTCCCTGGCGATCGTTGGTGGCTGCGTTTTACTAGTCGTACTAGCAGCTCAAGAGGTTTTCAGTATGCCCTCCTGGCTGGTCCTACTAGTGGTCTTGTTGCTCGTAGGGGTCTACTTCTACAACATCCGGCGCGCGCAGCTCTATCAAGTTTCTGACCGTGAGCGTTGGCTAGGGGTGGCTATTCTTACGGTCTCGCTAGTCGTTCGACTTGGTGCCTCTTATGTCGATATGAATCCTATTGACCGCCTTTCCTATATTGGGGCAATCCTTGGCGTCTGCCAAATAGTAGGGGGAATCAGCATGCTCCGCTGGGTGGGGCCGCCGCTGGGATTTCTCGTTTTCATGTTCCCGCTGCCCTCTCGAGTAGAAGAGGTCGTACTCGTCAAACTGCAAACAGTTGCCGCGATTGCCAGCACCTGGACCCTTCAGCTCCTCGGCGTGCCTGCTTTACGCGAGGGAAATCGTATCATGATCGACCAACTTCCGTTGGAGGTCGCCGACGCCTGTAGCGGCTTGAGGATGGGAACCATATTTGGTGCCATGGCTGTGGCGATGGCGATGATTATTGCCAGACCCTGGTGGGACCGCCTTACTGTCCTGGTCAGTGCGCTTCCGATCGCCTTGGCCACCAATGTTATCCGTATTACGGCAACCGCCCTGCTATACATGGCGTTTCCCGAGAACGAGATGGTAAAGTACGCGGTTCACGAGTGGGCCGGTTTTGCAATGATGCCCATTGCGCTTGGCTTCTTGTGGCTAGAATTACAGTTACTCACAAGAATCACCGTCCCGATCGAAACTGACGATTATGCCGCCTTTGGCGCCGCACACGGCTAAGGCATCGGTTGATGCCCGCTGTCTTGCGCTGCGAAAAGGCAACCTTTTATGTTGTCGAAAAGCAACGGAACGCTATTTCGAGCTACTTAACGTGTCGCTGTCTGGCGGGATTCCAGCCATCTGACGTTTGGCCCGCAACTTGCGGGTAGGCGATCCCTCGGGGCTCAGGCCCTGGCGTCAGTCTGCCAACGCTCTTTTTGCCCATACAAGCAATATCAGAGCTTGGCCCTGACACACCCGATTGGGATTAGCAAGCAAGCTGAAGTGTCGGTCAACTTACCGCATTCGTAGAAGTTGACCGAAAAACGAGGCATTCGGTCCAAGAGAAAGGTTTTCGATGGCGAGTCAAGATCCTGAAATGAGAAACTCGGACGTGATGTACCCGATGGCTGCAACCAACGGCGAAGCAACACAACCGTTGGTGCCAGCACCAACCTTTGCTCCCCCGGTTGCTCCGCCCCAGTTCGGTGCGGTTACTCCTCGCGGTCCCGAAATACTCCATGGTGCGTTCAATCACATTTGGCTTATCAACTGCTTACGCCGAAAATGGCTGATGGCTCTGTTGCTAGGCCTGCTCGCTAGTTCTGTTGCCGTGATAGCCCTACTGTGGCTGATTCCGGTTTCGTCGCAGATCACGGCCTACTTACAAATCAAAGCGGCCGATCCAAACACAGTCTTTGGTACGCAGAGCACGGTTTCGCAACAGGAATTCGAAATCTTTCAGCAAACTCAGATGGCGCTAATCAAAAGCCAGTTTGTCTTGGGCGCAGCACTCTCTCGCCCCGATATTCAGCAGCTAACGGCTGTCGCCAACAGGGGCGACGATGCGCTCACTTGGCTGACCGATGACCTACGTGTCGGCATTTCCGGTGGTAAGGGGGAAATTCTTGAGCTTCGATACGAGGGCGAAGAATCCTCCGCCGAGATGATCAAGGTGGTTGATGCCGTGATCGAGGCTTATACGAAGGAAGTTCTTTACAAAGAAAGGGGGCATGCGAACGAACTAAGAGAGAGCTTGTCTGATATGAACGATGACATCACTGATGAGCTCCAGGGAAAAATAAGCGACCAGCAAAAACTGATCAAAGAACTTGGCGAGGGCGATTCGCCGATCGCTAGTCAGATGATCTCAATGCGAATGGGCGCAGTACGTACCCTGAAGGCACAAATTGCTAAAACAAAAAGCGTTCTTATCGATATCGAAGTAGAAAAAGAACTTGCAGAACGTGATGCAAAGAGTCCATTCGCCCTCAAACAAGCAATCGACGACGCGTTGCAGACCGATCCCACACTTTTGAACTACGAAGAGCAGCAATACGACCTCACGCAACAAATTCTGGCGCTGCAGGGCATGACCAAAGGGAAAAGTTCACCAAAAATTCAAAAACTGCAGCAGCAAGCGGCACAAATTGCACAAATGGCCCAGACACAGCGACTCCGTGCTGAGGCCGAATTACGCGAGCAATTCAAGAGAGCGCCCAACGAAATGCTGAGCCGAGCAATGGCTGTGTATCGGGTGAAACACAAAAGAGTTACGGATTTACTGGAGGAGTTAGAGGAGGAGTTAGCTGAAGCCCGGGACGGGATTGAGAACATGGGAGGGCGGTCTGCCAAGCTGGCGATGCTGGGAAAAGAAATTGAGCAGCTTCAGAAAGTCCAGGGTACGCTCGACTTCAAACTTCGGGGCCTGCACGCCAACCAGGACATCGCTCTCGATCGAGTTCGTGTCATCAACAAGGCGCAAACTAAAGAAAAGATCAACCATATCCAACGCCTTGTGATAGCAGCCTTCGGCGGCGTCGCCTCCTTTGGTCTCGTCTGCTACGGCGTGGCACTGCTTGAGTTCCGGCGTCGACGGTTAAATAGTCCTGCCGATGTGGATGAAGGCCTTGGTATTCGTGTCTTGGGAGCACTGCCTCCGATCTCCTCGCGAAAAGCCATGGCTGCGGGTAGCGCCGTTGCCGCCCAGCTTTCTGAGGCAATCGATAACGTCCGAGCGACCTTAATGCACGACTCCACAAAACGAGCGCGACAAGTGGTGCTCGTCACCAGTGCCGTTTCGATGGAAGGTTGCACGACCGTAGCAAGCCACTTAGCTCTCAGCCTTACCCGGGCGGGGCGACGTACGTTGCTCATCGATGGCGACCTAAGAGACCCCTCGCTGCACAAGCTCTTTGGCATGCCGCTCGAAGACGGTTTGAGCGAACTGCTGAGATCCGAAATCGAAGTCTCGGATGCAATTCGACCTACCAACACTGAGGGACTTTGGTTGCTCTCTGCGGGACAATGCGACATGGACGCGGTCCATGCTCTCGCCGCCGACCAACTGCAACCTGCCTTCGACAAGCTGCGTGAAGAGTTCGACTTCGTCATTATTGATGGGGCCCCCGTACTCGGACTCTCCGACACCCTTTCGATCGGCCAATACGTCGATGGGGCGATTCTTACCGTTCTACGCGACCATAGCGAGGTTCGCCAGATTTATCGGGCTTCGGAGCTACTCAAGAGCATGGGAGTCTGTGTGATTGGCTCCGTTGTCAACGGCGTTACCACCAAGGCCGATCGTCGCATCGCCAGATTGCACGCGATGGAAGCCCAGGTGCAACGCAAAATCGCTTCGTCCGAAGAGATTTGATTACACGAAGTTGGATCGAATTTTGACCACACACGGCGTTGAATTTGCCTTATTCAGCGCCGTGTGCTTTTTTGCGCGGGTGGTTAGCCCTTGCATGAGCGGCTAACATTGTAGTTCGTTCGCAGTTACTACTCGTCTTCCAAATAGCCTCAGATTCAGATGCCCATAAAAAATGGTTTTTTGCGTCTGGGCCGTGCGATCGACAAGCGTCGTTGGCTTGTTATCGCTGCTTGGTTCTTCGTGGCGATCGTGCTAAAAATAGTCGCGCCCCCCTGGTCCGAGGTTGCCATGGATGGCGACTTGCAGCACCTTCCCGACAGCACTACCGTAGTCCGCGGCGCAAAACTCAGCGCCCAAGCTTTCCCCGACGATCGAGCCAAGAGCCAAATCGTTTTGGTCTTCGCTCGTCACAAGAAAAAACTTTCGATCAAAGACCGCCAATTTGCTCTCGATCTTGGTCGCAGCATTGAACGTCTGCCTGGGCTTGGCGTTGTCGATGTCTGGACCGAAAAAACCCCCGTCATCGGTCCCCTCCTACGCAGCCCCTCAGGCGATGCCGGTCGGGTAGTCGTTCGGCTCACTAACGAGTTCATGGCCACCGACAACATCCGGGTTCTCAACGAGGTTCAGCAAGAGGTTCGTCGTGCCCAAGATCAAGACGATACTCCATCGGGCTTAAAGATCGGCATCACAGGCTCAGCAGCCATCGGCGGCGATATGCTCACCGCCTCGGCTGAAAGTGTCGCCAGCACCCATCGCACTTCGATCCTACTGGTCGCGATTGCGCTGTTTGCCATCTACCGTTCTCCTTGGCTTGTGCTGGTGCCCTTGCTGACGATCGCCCTGGCGGCTTCGGTTTCGATCGATCTGCTAGCGATTCTCGCCCAGTGGAGCATCGACCACCCTGACGCTTGGCCGGTGATTCGCATTTTCACTACCACCAAAATATTTGTCATCGTCCTGCTGTTCGGAGCCGGCACCGATTATTGCCTCTTCCTGGCTTCGCGATTTCGCGAGCAGTGTGCAGCCGGCCTCCAACGATCCGAGGCCATCGCCACCGCACTCGAACAAGTAGGCATTGCGCTCGCTGCCAGCGCGCTCACAACCATCGTCGGGCTTGCCATGATGGGATGGGCCGACTTTGGTAAATACGCCTACAGCGGACCCGCGATTGCCATCTGCTTAGCCGTGACGCTCATCGTCTGTTTGACCTTGGTCCCTGCGCTACTGGCAACTCGCCTCGGTCAGGCAGCAGCAAAAACGCAGGCGTCAGCCAGTTGGCAGGCACTATGGCAACGGTTGGCCGACGGCATTCTTCGCCGCCCTTACGCCATCTTGATAACCAGCTTTTTGTTAGCCTGCCCATTCGCTTGGGTCGGCTGGTCGGTCGACGTTACTTACGACCTCCTCGGCGAACTCGATGCCGACCGCGTCAGTCGCCAAGGAACTCAGCTTCTGAGGCAACATTTTCCAGCCGGAGAGATCGGCCCCTTGGTCGTACTAGCGAAACATCCCGAGGGAGGCCTCGACTCGCTGGACGGTCGTTTCCAAATCGCCGAACTCGTCAAACCACTCACCGATCTAACGGGCATCGCCAAAGTTCGCAGCCTCTATCAGCCAACCGGCGCGCCGCCTGGCACCACAAGCGTTTTCTCCACCACGGGCTTGGCAGCTCTCGCCGCCCCGGGCAGCCCACTTACCAAGGCAGTTTTCGTTTCGCAAGTCGAGCCACTTGCTGGCAAAGTTACCCGTCTGTTTCTTATCCCCACCGCCGCGCCATTCTCTCCCGAAGCCATTGAAACATGCAACGCTGTCGAGCAAGTCCTCCATCGCCTACAAAACGACCCCACCTCGCCCTGGTACAAAGCCACCTTCGAACTCCTCGGACCAACGGCCGGCATTCGCGATCTACAGCGGGTGACCATCGCCGATCGTCAGCTCATTCAAATCTTGGTGACCATCGCCGTACTGTTGGTCATCGTCGTACTGCTTCGCAAACCAATCATTTGTTGCTACCTAATTGTCACCGTCCTTTTCAGCTACCTAATGACCATGGGCATCACGGCTCTCGTATTCCAAGCCCTTCGCGGCGAGGCCTACGTCGGCCTTGATTGGAAAGTCCCTTTATTCCTGTTCGTCATCCTCGTAGCCGTCGGCCAAGATTACAACATCTACTTGGTCACCCGCGTCTTAGAAGAACAGCGCCAGCGAGGCCTTCGCGAAGGCCTTCGCCGCGCGATCATCCAAACCGGCGGCATCATCACCAGTTGCGGCATCATCATGGCAGGCACCTTCATTTCCATGACAACGGCAAAAACAGCCGGTATGGTCGAACTAGGGTTCGCCCTCTCGCTAGGAATTTTGCTCGACACATTCCTCGTCCGCACCATCCTAGTCCCCGCGTTCCTAGCAACCCTAATCGGCAAACAATCCACATAAGAAAATCAGTAACACTTCAGCCGAGTGAAGCAGAATAGAACACAGATGAACGCTGATTTAGCAGATTGTCACAGATACCAAAACAATTTTGGGTAACCGTCTGTTTCGATCTTTAGCGACTACGACTTCAACAATCTTCTTTTTGTATCCGCAAAAATCCGTCTGATCTGTGTTCATCCGCGTTCTATTACTTCAGATGGCTGAAGCGTTACGAAAACCATAGCCCAGCCATCCTGGCCGAAAACACCAAACACCACAGCTCTGCCGTCTCAGCGAGACAAGCCCTTTCTTCTCTTTTCTTTGCGCCTTCGCGCCTTTGCGAGAAATTCTTACCTACTTGGTTGCGGCTTATATCAAGCAATTGTGGCTTTACCATTCTCCTGCCCAACAAAACCAATCTCTTGCGAATTGCCCCTACGTTTGATCCAATGCCAACTCCCGTGGTATCGATGATCTCGTAAGGTAACGGCATGGCTTTTCTTTTAGCACTCGACCAGGGCACGACCTCTTCCCGTGCGATTGTTTTTTCTGAGTCCGGCGAGATCGTTGCCATTGCTCAACGCGAGTTTCAACAACACTTCCCACAGTCCGGTTGGGTCGAGCACGATCCGCTAGAAATTTGGACCTCGCAACTCGACGTGGCAGGCGAGGCGCTAGCCTCTGCAAAACTCAAGCCCACCGACATTGCTGCGATCGGCATCACTAACCAACGCGAGACCATCGTCCTCTGGGATCGCGAAACGGGCGAACCCATCCACCGCGCCATTGTTTGGCAAGATCGTCGAACCGCAAACACTTGCGAAGAACTACGCGCAGCCGGACGCGAACCGATGGTGCAAGAAAAAACCGGCCTGCTGCTCGATCCGTATTTCAGCGGAACAAAAATCGCCTGGCTACTCGACCATGTCGCCGGCGCACGCGAAGCTGCCGAGGCCGGGCGACTCGCCTGCGGCACCATCGACACTTGGCTCATCTACAAACTCACCGGCGGGCAACTACATATTACCGACGCTTCGAATGCCTCTCGAACGCTCCTCATGAATATCCACTCAGGCGATTGGGACGACCAATTGCTTGAGTGCTTGCGCGTACCTCGTAGCCTTCTGCCAACCATCAAATCTTCCAGCGAAATCTACGGCAACGTAGCCGACTCGCTGCCCCTGGCCGGAATTCCTATCGGCGGAATCGCCGGCGATCAGCAGTCCGCCTTGTTTGGTCAAACCTGCTTCGACCCCGGCAAGACAAAAAACACCTACGGCACCGGTTGCTTCATGCTCATGAACACCGGCGACAAAGCCGTCGCCTCCAAAAACAAACTGCTAACCACCGTTGCGTGGCGTATCGGCGATTCCACCGAGTACGCTCTCGAAGGCAGCGTTTTCATCGGCGGAGCAGTCGTCGGTTGGCTCCGCGATGGCTTGGGGCTCATCAAAAGCTCGTCCGAAGTCGAAGCACTTGCCAACTCAGTGCCCGACACCGACGGGGTCGTCATGGTCCCCGCCTTTACAGGACTTGGTGCCCCGCATTGGGATCCTTACGCCCGTGGCGCCATCCTCGGCATCACTCGCGGCACAACCTCGGCTCATTTCGCCCGCGCTGCGCTAGAAAGCATCGCCTTCCAGGTCACCGATCTCATCGAAGCCATGCATGGCGACTCCGGCGCGCCGCTCACCGAGCTTCGTGTTGATGGGGGGGCCACCGCCAACAACCTCCTGCTGCAATTCCAGGCCGACCTTTTACAAATTCCCGTCTTGCGCCCGCAGGTCACCGAAACCACCGCGCTCGGGGCCGCCTACTTAGCTGGCCTTGCTGCCGGAGTCTGGAACGATCGCAACGCCATCGCCCAACAATGGCAAGTCGAACGAGAGTTCCACCCCAACATCTCTGCCGACGAAGCGGCCTCGCGCCATGCACTCTGGCAGCGTGCGGTAAAACGTTCGTTCGACTGGGCCCGCGAAAATTGAGGTACCCTCGTTTGTCTACGGCCCCCACTTTTTGTCGCGAGTCGCAACTCGATCAACTGCGCCAGCAAACCCAACCTTGGGATATCGTCGTCATCGGCGGCGGTGCCACAGGCGCTGGCGTTGCCCTCGATGCCGCCGCCCGCGGCTATCGGGTTGCCCTATTCGAGCAACACGATTTCGGCAAAGGCACCTCAAGCCGAAGCACCAAACTCATCCACGGCGGAGTTCGCTATCTACAACAAGGCAATATCACCTTGGTGCGCGATGCCCTGCGCGAACGAGGATGGCTAAGAAACAGCGTCCCACATCTGGTCTACCCGCTGCCAACCATCGTGCCGCTCTATCGTTGGTGGGAATCGCCCTACTATCGGATTGGCCTAAAAGCCTACGACCTACTTGCTGGTCGATGGAGTTTAGGCAAATCTCGGCGACTATCAACCGAGCAAACCATTGCCCAACTACCCACCATCCGCCGCGACAACCTACGCGGTGGGGTCTGCTACTACGATGCCGGCTTCGACGACTCGCGACTGCTCACCAGCTTAATTCAAACGGCTGCCCACCTCGGTGCCATTTGCATCAACTACGCCCCCGTCGAAAAATTTATTCTCGACAACAACAAAATCACCGGCGTAGCCGTCACCGATCGCGAGTCTGGCGAGAGTTTCCAAATCACCGCAAAAGTCGTGATCAACGCCACCGGTCCCTTTAGTGACGAGGTGCGCAAACTTAGCGACCCACAAGCCAAGCCCTGCCTAGCAGCCAGCCAAGGTATCCATCTAGTCGTCGCTCGTAGCTTCCTGCCCAGCGATTCAGCACTGATTGTCCCCAAAACCTCCGACGGTCGAGTCGTCTTCGCCATTCCCTGGAACAACCACACCCTCATCGGCACCACCGACACCCCGCTCGACAGCGTCTCGCTCGAACCCAAGCCCCGCCAAGACGAAATCGAGTTCCTCCTAACCACGGTTGCCAATTACCTAGACCCGTCGCCCACCGCCGCCGACGTCCTCTCGGTTTTCGCAGGCATCCGCCCATTGGTTAGCCAAGGTGGAGCTGGCAAAACCTCTAAGCTGGGCCGCGATCATACCATTCAGATTTCGCCGCAAGGGTTGGTGTCGATCCTAGGAGGAAAATGGACCACTTACCGAAAGATGGCCGAAGATTGCGTCAATCGGGCCGTCAAAGCAGCAGGCCTTCCGCCCGTGGCATGTACCACCTTCGAGCAACCGATACTCGGAGGCAATGGCAAAGCACTCGACGGCCCCCTCCACGTATACGGCTCTTTGGGACACGACGTCGCACAACTCATCAAGACACGCCCCGACTACGCCGACCTTCTCGACGAGGCTCTACCCTACCAAGATGGCCAAGTCGTCTGGGCAGCGCGGCACGAATTGGCTCGCACAGTCGAAGACGTCCTCGCCCGTCGCCTCCGCGCCCTGTTTCTCAACGCTCAAGCAGCAATCCGAGCAGCACCCCGCGTCGCCAGCCTCCTCGCCGAAGAACTCAACCACGACCAACCATGGCAGAACCAACAGATCAAAGAATTCACCAAACTCGCACAGCAATACTCACTACCAAAACCAATCCCATAGCCCGGCCATCCTGGCCAAAAACACACAACACCCCCACTACCCCAAACGGCAATCGTTAGCGATGGCAACCACGCCACTATGAATCGTAGAAACTGCACACCGCAAGAAAAACACACCCGTGCAAAGACACACACTCATGATACGAATTTGCTAACCGTTCACGGGCTGAAAAAAGTTGAACCACGAAGGACACGAAGAGCACAAAGGAGTCGAGGGTCAAATCGCTTGTTCGTTCTTGCACCTTTGGCTGTTCCAGAAGACCGATATTTATTCTATTGGGTGACTAACCAATTCCATTCTTCGTGTCCTTAGTGATCTTTGTGGTCCATTTTTTCCATCCCGTGAACAGTTACTGAATTTAGAACAACAAAAAAATCTATCACCCACCCAGGAGCAAACTCAATGCACCCCTACCTAGCCGAATTCATTGGAACCCTGATCCTTGTCCTACTGGGCAATGGCGTCGTGGCGAACGTCGTGTTGCCTCAAACCAAAGGCAACAACTCGGGTTGGATGGTCATCTGCTTCGGTTGGGGAATGGCCGTCTTCGTCGCAGTCTGGTGCGTCGGACCTTATAGCGGCGCACACATCAACCCTGCCGTGACCCTGGCTCTTGCCACGGCCGGCAAATTCAGTTGGGCCAAAACCGGAGGCTACATCGCCGCACAAATGCTTGGCGCAATCGTGGGCGCCACGTTGGTTTATCTAATCTATCGCGATCACTACGCTATCGGCGACGATCGCGGTGCGAAGTTGGCAACGTTTTCCACTGCACCCGCTATCCGACGCACCAGCAGTAACTTGATCAGCGAGTTCTTTGGCACCGCGGTCCTAGCCATCGCGATCTTATTGGCTGTCGACCCCACCGTCAGTTTTGAAACAAACGCCGCCAATCTCCCCTCGCTCACGATCGGTCTCGGCACGATCGGCGCCCTACCCGTCGGGCTGCTCGTTTGTGCCATCGGCCTTTCCCTTGGCGGCACCACCGGCTACGCCATCAACCCGGCCCGCGACCTCGGCCCCCGCATCGCCCACGCCATCCTTCCCATCCCCAGCAAAGGCGATAGCGACTGGGGCTACGCCTGGATCCCCGTCGTCGGCCCCATCGCCGGCGCCATGACAGTAGCCTACGCCTACACACTGCTCGACATATAAAATTTAAGGCAATGTTCAAAACCGCCAATAACCCCCAAGCAGCCGCGATCTTACAGATCGCCGGAGCCACCACCCCTCCCCCCAAAAAATTT
Organism: Planctomycetota bacterium; assembly: GCA_013152205.1. Taxonomy (GTDB): domain Bacteria; phylum Planctomycetota; class Planctomycetia; order Pirellulales; family Lacipirellulaceae; genus Bythopirellula. Next base: position 17,383 of record JAADGV010000029.1, on the reverse strand, counting down.
TTGTGTTGAAATTGTGCCACCACTTCTGAGACAATACTCAGCAGCCATCAGAACACTCAACACCATAGCCCGGCCATCCTGGCCGGAAACAACGTCAACAAATACGAGGCAGAACGTGCCAGACAAGCAAAGCAATCAGCCAGAGCTTCAACCAGAACCCGGCTGGACCGAAATTCACCGACCTGCCCCGCTAGGTCCGCCTCCCACCTTTGTGACCGGGGATGACGACTCAGACCGACTACGAGTCCGCTACTACCGCCAGCCCCTCAACGGACGCCTAGTCGGCAAGGCTTGGTTCGGACCAGGTGCCCAAGGTCCACCCGGCCATGCCCACGGCGGCAGTATCTCAGCCGTGCTAGACGAGGCAATGGGGTTCGCCGGTTGGATATCCAACCTAACCGTCGTGGCGGCCGAGATTACCATCCGTTTTGTCGAGATGCTTCCCCTGGGTCAGGTAGTCCAGTTCGAAGCCTGGGTCGAACGGGTCGACGGCAGAAAAGTGATAACCGGCAGTCGACTCTTCGGCATGGACGGCACCACCTACGGCGAAGGTAGCGGAGTGTTCGTCGTGATCAAAGCCGAAAAATTCCTCAAAGGCGCAAAATAAGCATTCACGCACCCGCCAGCCGTTAGCGATCAGATTTTTCGTCATTCGTCATTCAGATTTCGTCATTGATAGCGCCCAAATGGACAATATCATCCCCTTCCGCACTACAAATTTCGCATTCCGAACTACCTTTTGTCCACATCAATGCGTTTCCCCCGCAATTCGTGCCAAAACTAACCCACCATACGCTGCGATAGAAGCACCAACCAACCCAATTTTGTCCACTATCCGTCACCCCGCTGACCCAAATAGCAGGCGTTAGCGGTGTCGGCCACGACATCCTCCAGCAGAACACTCTTGCGAACAGAACCCACTAAGGAGATTCCAACGTACCACCCAGAACCGTTTTCGGCACATAGGCAATCGAGGTCTGAATGGAATGGCCACACGAGCAACCAGCGCTCGATTCAGGAGCCAGCAACAAGCCCCCCGAGGGAATCAAGCTAAGCCAACAGCCGCTTCGGAGCCCTAAAAATTCGGTGCGCTTCTTTGTTTGAATATCGTACATCCCGTGGAATTCGTAACGACGAAAAAGCGTGTGTGCCGATGCCGACATAACACCGCAGCCATGCCAGTCGAACTCGTCGACTTCGATGACTTTGCCTGAGGAGAGATCGTAAATGTGCTTGTTGAGATACAGCCGGTTGCCAACAATCGTAGGATGATCCAGCTTGCCGCTATGGTGAACTTTTTTCGCTTCGGCATGATGCTCCCAGATCGGCACGCCATCGGCAGCGTAATAGACGTAGGTGTGAAAGTGCTGGTCCTCGTCGGTGCCGGTCATCACCAGCTTGCCTTCCGAGTAGCAAAGGTAGGTCATGTATTGACACCGACTAAGATCGATCGAATGTTCCCAGCGAACTTCGCCCGTACTCAATTCAACCGCGACCAGATACTGATCTTGAAGCACTTCGGTGAAGAGCCGACTCGATTTTGCCTGAAGGGCCGAATCGCTACGGCTTTCGATAAACCAAACTAGCTCATTCGAGGCCGTAATGGTGGAGTTGATGATTACCCCCCCCTCGTAGTTCCACAGCAGCTTGCCTGAGTGTCGGTCGCGGGCAAAGAGATTCTTGCTCGTAACACGCGAGGTTGCCGCGGTCTCAAAGTCCTCGAACCACTCGCCATCGTCTCCCAGGTACTGCGCCCCTCGGCGGACTGCCGAGCCGAGCACCCGATCCTCGATCACCGCCAAGTAGCCCCAGTTATAGGAACCCGGTTGAGCAGCGTCGGTCGTTGGAAGCGGTACGGTAAAATCGAACAATTGATTCCCGGTGCCTCCTTCCAATCCAACGCAACGGTCTCCTAAGGCCAAGTAAAGAATGTCATCAGACGCGACCATGTTCGAACCATCCCGGGGGATGTTGGTTCGCCGCATGGTCGGAATCTGCTGGAACCACAGGATGGTGCCATTGTAGGCATCCATCCCAAACAGGGTCCGATCGCCCTGAACATAAAGCCGACCGCCAGCCGAAACGGGAGACGGATTGCGATTGCCCCGATCAGGCATCGGTCGAGCCCCGGGGCGACCCCACCACAGGACCGACATGTCACCACGGATCGTATCATCACGACTACAGGAGGCATTATCAGGCAACGCATACTGGTGCGACCAATCACCAACGCCCGGCAAGCGGGCACGCCGATAGATCCAAGTCGGCTGCTCGCCCTCCAACCACTCCGGCTGATCACCCGCCAACTCCGCGTTGCCGTGCCACTTATCAATCGCCTCGGCACTTACGCTGTTTTCAGTGGCAGATCCCGCCAACCAAATCAAACCGCCTGCCGGTCGAAGACAGTGATAAACGTCAGCAAACGAACCAGGCAACGTGCCCTCGTCCAAAGTTCGTTCGGAAGTGATGATATTCGCAAAGTAGGGCGCGAATCGAATCGTTTCAAGACTTCCTTGCACGACCGCTACACGGCTACCATACATGCTGGCTTGGTCTAAGTTGGACCGTATCCGCCGCACATTTTCTTCACTCGGCTCAACCACAACGACTTTTAAGTTGCTCTGCGAGGCCAATTCATAAGCCAAGCAGCCATCCGTAGCTCCCAAAACAAGCGCATAACCACCCTGAGTTTCTGCCGTTTCGAGAATCGACTTTGCTGCCGCACGCATCCGTTTTGTGCGAGCATTTTCAGGGTAGGGAGAGTCGGCTTTGGCTTGAGCAAAAGTCGGGTAACGGAGCATCGCGTCAAACCGATACCAAGACGTCCAGGCGGGTTGGCCCTCGTCATCAAGCCCGCCAACGCGATAGGTGTACATGGCATCCCGATCAATCGCAGGGATATCCACAACATGATCCTGTTCCTGCCGCTCGCCCTCGGGGCCTAATTGAACCGCTGGCCCAGGTTTGCCTTGAACCAACTTCGCCATCTCTAGCCGCGTGGCCGCCGGTTGGTTTGTCTTCCAAGTAACACGAATCGTGTCGGGAGCAGTGTAGTCGATGAAGGGGCCGACGGCTCGACCTGGGCCCTCAGCAGCAACCGGTTTGATACGGGCTTTTGCGCCAGCAGGCCGGTCGGCCTTCACCGACTCGTCAGCCGCTGCGGCTTTCGTAACGCTAGGTGCTTGTCGATCCAGAGAGTCTGACCCGGGCGTGAAAGAGTGAATCACCCCGGTATCGGTGCTGACTAACAAGTGGTTGTTAGCGACAGCCAACCCATAAGCATTGCCATCGACCTTGCTTTGCCACAAGACACGACCATCAGTCGTATCGAAGGCGGCAACCTGCCCTCTCCCACCGGCGATAAGAGTCTTTCCCGACAGGATAAGTGTATGGGGCAATTTGCACGAAACTCGCCACAAGTAGCAGCGTTCGAGTTCCTTGAGCAGTTTGTCAATCTGGCTATCGTAGTTGAGTATTTCTAGTCTCAGCTTTAAGATTTTTGCCTCTGTGGCAATGGTGCTCGGCCCTCTTGAAAGTTTCTTGCGTTGCCGGTTGACTTGATCTCGTTGGCCAGAAAGTTTGATGCGACGTGCCGACAACGCATAATATTCGTCGCGGTCGATCGCCGTCAGATGATTCCGGTCTTGCAAATAAAAGGTCGCCCCTTCGACGATCATGTGATGGCCGCGGAAGGTCGCCAAGCGGTCGCGGCTCTTGACACCCAACGCGTGCAATTCGCGGCCATCGTTGCCGGTTGTGGTGATCAGAGTATCCTCAGCAAGCAACGCATAGGTGCCGCCGGTCGTGTCGACTTGCGCAATCCGTTTGCCATCAGCCCGGTTGAATACGATTGGTCCATTCCGCCCCGCTGTCACATAGAGTCGCTCAGGAGAGGCAAGCAGATAGCCTTGAGCTGGCAAGTCTTTGATCGGAGTTTGCCAACGTGATTCACCACTGGCAGCATCCATAGCACAAAGAAAAACGGTTTCGCTAGGAAAGACTCCCGCACATGCGTAGCATTCCCCCTCCACAACAACCACGGAGGTGCGCACCGGCCAGAGCGAGATTATTCGCCCATTGCCCGCCACGCGAAGATCTTCCGGGGCCAAGTGTTTCTTCCAAAGCAGCTTGCCATCAGAGGCATCCAGGCAATAAACCCGCCCGTCGTCGGCGCCAAAATATACTTTGCCACCGGTCACCGTAGGAGCCAGTCGGATAGGAGCTTCGGCAAAGAAAGTCCAAATGGGCTTGCCGGTTTCTAAGTCGACACAAAATAGTTTGTCTTCAACACTGGAAGCGTACCAGACCCGATTCCCAACCACCGCGACATGAAACGCCTTGTCGAAATCGACCCGGTTGCGCATGTCGTATACCTTGTTCCAACCATCCCAGGTAGCCGGCTCGTCCCAGATGGGCTGAGGGCGAATCTCCGATTTCCAGCTCCAAGATTCGGCAAGCGGAAAAACCAGTTGTTCGCTAGTCTTGCCCGTACGAGACTGATCGTGCGCGTAGGTCGGCCAATCGGCAGCAGTAGCCAGACTGCCGGCCACAAGCAATTTCGCCACGATCAACCCGGCTGCGCTCCACGCCAGTTGTTGCCTTGCTTTCAAACCCAATCCTCTTACCGCTGCCACATGGACCTCACTTAGATTGCGAGCGAAGATTACTGAAGTTTTGCTCCCGACACCTTCGGTCCATGCTACCACACGCCGGGTTGCCTAAGCAAATTCCAGATAACTTACCATGGGGCTATCCACTATTTACACAATGCGAGCATAGTAAATCCACTAGCCCGCCGCGCTAGCGAGGGGTTTCCCGTAGATTCTCTCGCTAGCGCGTCGGGCCAATATGGTATATTCTGGTTTCACTCCGACCGAAGCACTTTATCAGCAGACAGTTATTCCACGGAGAGGCCTTACCCTTGATTATCAGCCCGTGCCAGAAAAGTTGTTTCTTGGTGCTGATTCTCATGCTGCCGAGTGCGGCAGAAGCCTGTCGGTACACAGTGCGCGATGTGGCTATGGTCGACTTGGCCGATCCGCATTACGTGCTGTGTCTAATCACCAAGGGTGAACTGGAACCTTCTCTGGCTGAAACGCTTACGAATGCGGCTTCCCCTATCCTCGCCGACAGCAATGTTGAATTTCGCCTGTTCGATGCGGGTCAGCAGCCGACCGACCCGGCGGATGCTTCCATCCATTCCGCCCTAGAGTCGCTCGGCATCACTTCGTATCCAGCTGCCGTAATGTTGGCCCCCGACGGGCGGGCGTTGGAGTTACCATTGATGATTGACGGACTGACATCTGACGATAACCCGATCCAAATAGCCGTGCTACGTCAATTGTTACGATCGGCGACAACATCGCCACGACGGAAAGAACTGTTGCACTATTTGCTGCGTGGGCACAGCATGATAATGCTTGTGGATGGGCCCGACAGCGCAGAAAATCAACGAGCGGTCTCCTGGATCGAAGATGCCATCGCACGAGTTCACGATGCGTTGCCAACCATGGCCAAGCCCATCGAGTTGCCGCCACGCATGATTCGGCTTTCGCCGGAAGAAGCAAAGCGCGAAATGATATTGCTTTGGAGCCTCGGGGTAGACTTGGCCCATGAGGTCAATACGGGCGAAACCCGCGTCGCACAAATTGCCTTGCTATTTGGAAGAGGCCGCAAGCTGGGGCCCGTGTTGCAAATTCCCGGTTCTCGCCAGCAGGACTTATGGCGCAGTCTGGGAGTAGTTGGCAGCGATTGCGAATGCGGGCTAGACCGTAGTTGGATGCAGGGGCCTATGATTCCTCACGTCTGGTCCACCGAGGACGAAGCGGAAGCCGTGGCGGCCCTTGGGTTCGATCCGGGCAACCCGCTGGTTAAAGCCGAGATTAGCCGAATCCTGGCGCGTGGCCCGTCGCAATCTAAGCGAGCGAACCGGTCGTTGGAGGAACCACTTCAACCCCAATTGCAGTTGGGCGAAATTGATATTGATGCGTTGGTGTCCGAGCAAACCGTGCCCTCAGAAGAGTCGCATCAAGAAGTTCAGCCCGAGCAAACACTTGATCGTGTAACGGCCAAAGCGGAAACACCCTTAACGGGGCAAAGCGACGCGTCCCGAACAGAAAAAACTCCTCAGGACGGAGCCTCAGCGCTGCAGGGTGCCTTCGTCTGGGTTCTCGTGGCATTGGGCCTCGTGGGAGTGCTAGGAAGCCTAGGGGTGTTCCTGCTCGGTAGGAAGAAGCAGTCATGATCACCGTTGAAAATCTAACAATCCAGTCCGGAGATTTTCGCCTGGAAGAAATCTCGCTGCATATCCCAACGGGTGAGTATGGCGTTTTGATGGGGCAGACCGGCAGCGGTAAAACCACGTTGGTGGAGTGTCTGTGTGGTCTACGGTCGCTGGAAAAAGGGCGAATCGAACTGGCCGGGCAGGATGTAACCGAGTTGCGCCCCGGAGAGCGAAATATCGGCTACGTGCCGCAGGACGGCGCCTTGTTTCCTATGATGACGGTTCGAAGCCATCTCGCTTTACCGTTGTCGATACGGAAATGGAAACCGGCGGACATCACCCATCGAACCGATGAAATGGCCCAGATGCTAGGCATCGAACATCTTCTCGATCGCCTGCCGGGCAAGCTCAGCGGAGGCGAAATCCAACGGGTCGCTCTCGGCAGAGCACTAGCTTTTTCGCCGACCACCCTGGTACTCGACGAGCCGCTCTCTGCGATGGACGACCAGACACGCGAACAGATGTACCAATTACTAAAGAATGTGCAAGAATGGACCCAGGCAACGGTGCTTCATATTACCCACAGCTACCGTGAAGCACGCGAATTGGCAGACTGCCAGTTTGAGATACGCCAAGGCCGCATCGAACCGGTTACCCAACTAGAAAATGAACAAGCAGAAAATACGTCTGTTCATGGGATGGAAGAAAAATGAGCCACAAAGACCCCAGCGCAGCAGAGCCGCAACCAAATAGGCAGGAATTTCTCGCAAAGGCGCTGAGACTGCAGAGTTACTGCATCCCGGTTTTCTCTGCTGTCTCAGCGTCTCTGCGAGAAAATCCTTTTTCTTGTTTTCTTTGCGCCTTAGCGCCTTTGCGAGAGTCTAACTTTACAGGTCCAATCATCCAAAATTTTCGTTCGTCACATAAATCTGAACCGACATGAAAATTCGCATCCACTACACGACCCAACTAAAAATGGCCTTGGGCTTCGACTCAGAAGAAGTCGACGTGCCCCCAGCAAGCACCTTGCTGGACTTGCTACAGAAGTTGAAGGAAATGCACCCAGGGAAATTGAAACAATATATCCTGAATGCCCAGGGCGAGTTTCAGCCATCCGTTCTTCTCTGCGTCGGCGACAAGCATGTTGGCCGCGATTTGTCGGTGCCTTTGCAAGATGGCGAAGAAGTAACCCTCCTGTCAGTGATAAGTGGTGGTTGACGCATGATCGATGACAAACGGCCTGATCCCGAAAGCTCTGAATTGACCGACGAAGAACGGGCAACCTACGAATGGCAAATGTGGGTTCCCGATTTTGGCGAAGTGGGACAGCAACGGTTAAAAAATGCTTCGGTCCTGGTAACCCGTTGCGGCGGCCTTGGCAGCGTGGTGGCTTACGAGTTGGCTGCTGCGGGGATTGGCAAACTAGTCTTAGCTCATGCAGGCCAAGTAAAACATTCCGACCTCAACCGCCAACTTTTAATGACCCATGCCGGGTTGGGTAAATCGCGGGTAGAGTCGGCCCGGCGCCGGTTGCTAGAATTAAATCCACGTCTGCAAATAGAAACGGTTGCCGAGAATGTGACCGAGCAAAATGTGCAATCACTGGTTTCTCAAGCCGACGTCGTGGTTGATTGTGCGCCCTTGTTCGAAGAACGTTTGTTGCTCAACCAAGAGGTGGTGGCCCAACGCAAGCCGATGGTCGACTGTGCGATGTACGAGTTAGAGGCTCATCTCACCACGATCATTCCCGGCCGATCTCCCTGCTTAAAATGCCTTTACCCCCAGCCGCCCCAGGTATGGCGCAGAGAGTTCCCCGTTTTTGGGGCCGTCTCGGGCATGGTGGGCTGTCTGGGCGCGATGGAAGCGATCAAGATAATCGCCCGTTTTGGTGATATACTGGCGGGTAAGTTAGTGACGTGTAACTTGCGGGACATGACCTTTCGAACCATGACCATCCAACGAGACATCCACTGCTCGCTCTGTGCGGACATTCATCCATGACCGTCTTGCCAACCTACTTCACACGCCACTCGCCACGCTCCGGCCGTGCTAGTTCTTTGGTATTGTTGGCATGTTCATCGCTCGTATTGCTGGGCGCGCTGGTTGCCCTGCTTTCTCGGGGGCCTTCCTTGGGTGGGGCCGATGCAAAGGTGCAAGAACTGTCGATGTACTGCGCGGCAGGGATGCGGAAGCCGCTAGAAATTGTGGCGGATGCTTATCATCGAGAATATGGGGTTCGCATCCTATTGCAATATGGGGGGTCGAATACGCTACTTAGCCAAATGGAAGTGAGCCGCACGGGCGACCTGTATCTCGCCGCGGACAATTTCTACCTCGAATTAGCCCGACAGAAGGGCCTAGTGAAGGAAGCTCTGCCGCTGGCAAAAATGAAGGCGGTCGTAGGAGTTCAACGAGGCAACCCCAAGCAGATTCACAGCTTGGAAGACCTATTGCGAGACAACGTACGCGTCGTGCTGGCGAACCCCGACCAAGCAGCCATTGGCAGGGTCACGCGAGGCGCCTTGCAAAAAACGGGCGACTGGTCGGCGCTCCGCGAAAGGGTTCGCAAGAAGGGCGTCTTCAAACCAACGGTGGGCGAGGTAGCCAACGACATCAAGCTAGGCAGCATCGACGCAGGCATCCTTTGGGACGCGGTGGCGTTGCAGTACCCCGACATTGAAACCATCAATATACCTCAGCTTGCTGAAGGCGTGGCGAATATAAGCGTTGGCATCTTGAGTGATTCCCAACATCCTACCGCAGCGTTGCATTTCGCCCGTTACCTGGCGGCTCGCGACCAGGGCTTGAAAACATTTGCCGCACTTGGCTACCAGCCCGTGGAGGGCGATGTCTGGAAAGAGGTGCCCCAGTTGGTTTTCTTTGCGGGCTCGGTCAATCGCCGGGCTCTGGAGCCCATTCTTCAGCGGTTTGCCGAGCGTGAAGGGGTGGAGATCAACACCGTCTACAATGGGTGTGGTATCCTGACCGCCCAAATGCGAACCCTGTTCCAAGAGGAACATGCGGCGAGCAACTTCCCCGACAGCTACATGGCTTGCGATCGGTACTACCTCGAAACGGTAAAAGATCTGTTTCAAGATACACATGATGTTTCCAACGTCCCAATCCGACTGGTCGTGGCGTCGGGGAACCCTAAGCAAATCAAAAGCCTGCAAGATCTGATACGTCCGGGTGTGCGTGTTGCCCTTGGCCAACCGGATCAATGCACGATAGGCGTCCTTAGCCGACGGCTCTTGGAGTCTGCGGGCATCTACGATCAAGTGTTCGAGCATAACGTGGTGACCCAAACCGCCACCTCGTCGCTGCTTGTACCGGCGATCACCACGGGCTCGGCGGATGTTGCCCTGGTTTATGCGTCCGACGCGTTAGCTGAAGGCGATCGCCTGGAAGCCATACCGATCGATTCGCCTCTGGCTTTGGCCGTCCAACCTTTTGGGATTGCTCGAAGTAGTGTGAACAAGCATCTTATGCGGCGACTTCTTCGAGCGATCGCCCAGTCACGTGAGCAATTTGAGGCTGCCGGTTTTCAGTGGGAACTCAGTAGCGAGGACTTGTCGGAATTGGAATAGCCCTTCAAAGTACATGCAATGAAAACGCCCCCATCAAAAACCAATCCGCCACTTCACATCCGTTCCGATGTGCCGTTTTACGTGGCCTTTATCATTATCAGTAGCACCTACTTGCTGCTGCTGTTGGCGATGCTTCTGGCAGACGCCAGTTACATGTTTCAGGAAGATTCTCCAGCAGTGGCCAGCCCCGAATGGTCAGCAGCCCATCCGTGGCTAGCCGTTTTTGTCAACAACCCGATCGTGGCCGCACTTTCAGACGACAACATCCAGTATTCCATTGTCCTAAGCCTGGTTTCCTGTACGATCACCGCGATCCTTTCTTTGATCGTGGCGATACCTGTAGGGTATTTGCTTTCTCGACACCAATTTTTCGGAAGAAATTTTATCGATGCGGTCCTAGACATCCCCATTGTGCTTCCTCCCTTGGTGGTGGGCTTGAGCTTGCTGATTCTGTTTCAATACGCGCCGGTCGCAATCCGCGAGCAGGTGGTGTATCAGTTACCGGCGGTCGTGTTGGCCCAGTTTGTGGTAGCTTGTGCGTTTGCCGTGCGAACGATGCGCGCCACGTTCGATTTGATCGACACCCGCCGCGAGAAGGTAGCCCTGACCCTAGGATGCAATCAGGCACAGGCTTTTTTCCGAGTCGTACTACCCGAAGCACGAGCCGGGGTTTTGACAGCCGGGACGCTGGCGTGGGCTCGCGCACTTGGCGAATTTGGCCCCCTACTGGTATTTGCCGGCGCTACTCGAGGAAAGACCGAAGTGCTGTCCACAACCGTTTTTCTCGAACTGAGTATCGGCGATCTCGGAGCCGCAGTCGCCGTATCGCTGATTATGATCATGGCAGCAGCAGCCGTATTGATCGTGATCCGCACCTGGGGCGCAAACAAGCTGACGCTGTGAGACGCAATGCGAATACCCCAAAGGGGTTTCACAAATTAAAGCGGCACGTTTTTTCGGCAATTCTTTGATTGTGCAACCCTTACAGGGTTTTCTTGGTTCCTCAGTGATTTTAGTGGCTGAACATTGTATCGAAGCAGCAAAGCTGCTTCTGCCCCAACGGGGCAAAACATCACAGCCTAGGGCAAGGCAAGCGAGCATAGCGAGGCTTGCCGCCGCCCTAGGTTTAATTTGCCTGGGATCCTCGGTCGAGTTTGTAGCTCAGCCAATCAACGGCACGTTGCCGAGGCCGAAACTCATCCGCGGCTTGATTTTGTCCTCATCGACATACCGTTTTTAAATCACGCTATTCTCTCGGACGATTGTTGGGTTGCCTACCAAACCCAGGGTGCGCTCGCTGCGGTCGCGACCCTGGGCTACGATGTGTAACACCTTCGGCGTTAAGACGCCATTTGGCCACCATGTGCCGTTTGGCATCTCCAATTTGGAGTCACCGAATTGTCACAACACGTTTAGCTCCTCAAGTCGTCCTTTTTCGATCTGCAACCTTCGATCTGCTAGGCCGTGAGCTTCTTGGCCGTGCGTGACGAGCAGTACCGATCCGCCTTCCTGGCAAAAATCAGCCAATACTTTCAATACGACCGCAGTGTTTTCAGGATCTAGATTGCCGGTCGGTTCGTCGGCCAAGATGAGGTCGGGGCGGGCAACCAAAGCTCGCGCCAGAGCGGTACGCTGACACTCTCCCACGCTCAGGTGAGACGGTTTGTGTTGCCAACGATCTGTAAGACCCAATCGATCGAGCAACCCTTCGGCCTGTTCTTGGACGTCGGCTTGGCCGATAGCGCCAAGGCAAATGTTTTCGATCACATTCAAGTACGGTACGAGGTGGAACATCTGGAACACAAAACCCAAATGGTCCGCACGAAATTTGGTTTGCTCTGCATGGCTGAGTGCATACAAATCGCGGCCGGCCACGGTCACTTGGCCAGAGGTGGGGCGTTGCATCCCGCCGATCGTCAGCAGCAAAGTTGTTTTGCCTGACCCGCTCGGACCTTGTACCGAAACAAACTGCCCCCGATCAACCGAAAGTGACACCTCGTCTAAGCCAACGACGTTGCGCCCCCCAGGCATCGAGTAGTGCTTACTCACCTGGGTTAGTGAAATGGTGGGTTCCATGATGAGCCGGACGCGCTGGGTGAAATGTGTGAGGCGAAATTTTACTGGTTGCGGAGCACGTCGGCCGGATCTTGCGTGATGGCAATGGCCGCGGGAATCAAACTGGCCACGGCAGCCAGCAACGGGGTGGCCACCAATGCCCAGGGCAAGAGGCTTGGCAAGGCGCGAATCGCACGTGCCGTTACCGGAAATATCTCAGGCGCCCAAGTCAACGCCAGCCAAGTTCCTAAAAAGTAGCCCAACAAGCCCGAGGTCAAACCGATCAACACCGCGCGGCCCAGCACCAACGAGCCGATCACGCACGAACCATAGCCGAGCGCTCGGAACAAGCCGATTTCTCCGTATCGCTGGCGAACATTCACGATGGCCAATGCGCCAATCCACGCAGCCGCCACAAGCAGCACCGCACCCATCACAAAGGCGGCATACTTTTCCGACATCTGCCGTTGTCGGGCTCTCGCTTCAGCAATCGAGCTTTGCATAACCACTCGCGCCTCGGGCAGTGCCTGCTGTAGTTGGTCTTGCAGAATGGCTTGAGGATTTTCGTCGGCGGTCAGGCAGAGGCAATCAATGGCTTTAATCTCGTTGATCTGTCCTTCCAGCCCCAGCACTTTCTGCACGTCGGCCAGCAGCCCGATGACACGGATGTCGTCGACCGTGCCCATTTCGGGCATCACGCGTGCAACACGCATGGTCTGATCTCCCAAGGTGAGCGTGTCGCCTTTTTTCACCCCAAGCAGTCGAGCCGCTTCGTGGCCCACATGCACGGTGCCGGGTTCTACAGAAAAAATCATCGGCGGTTTCTTTTTGCCCGGAGGTGCCCGTTCGCCAGAAATGCCCATCAGCAAAACTTGGGAGCCTGCGACCTCGACCTTCTGTTGAAGCGATGCCACCAGATGGTTGTAAGAAAAATCTTTAATCTTCGCCAGCTTATCGATAGCCGTTTCCGGCATGGTCTGTTGCGAATAACCGGTTAGGTAGAAATGTTCCATGTCCGTCTCCCGCGGAATAATTCGCAGGTTGAACCCCAGGTCTCGGGTAACGCGACGGGTCTCACGTTGGCTTGCAATTTCGGTAATCGACAGGGCAACACACAGCGCAACGGCAGCGGTCAAAACGATCGCCCCAAGCAGAAAGCTACCTTTGCGGTGCAGCAGTTCTTTCCAGATAAGAAGGACCGTGGTCCTCATGAGAAGCCTGGGGTAGTTTGCGGAACAGGAAATTCGGTTAACCGTCGATCGAGTCTGACCTAACTATACACGATTCGCTGCATCGCTGTTTTTCTCGGGGGGTAGGCTGGAGGCACACTGGCCTCCGCAGGACGATTGCAAAGTCACTGATTCTGTAATAGCCGCGAGCGGAAGCCGCGGTTTTTTCAGATTCGACCGCAGCTTCCGCCTGCGGCTAGCATGACTTTGCAATCGTCCTACTTGCCTCCGGGGCTCCGTGGACCGCGTGGCGGTCCGGCTGCATAGAACGAGTGGATCGAGGGGCGGGCCATTTTTCCATCCCACGGAGTCGATTTTTTCGGCTATAATGAAACCCCCACCATAAAAATCCTGCCACCCCTGCTCTACGCAGCACTCATGCTTAGAGACTCGTACAAAACGCGTGGTAAACATTTTCTGTGCAGCGTTGCGCGTAACGTGCAGCTTCTAACCATCGCCCTTGCGTTTTATTCCAGCCTTCTGGTAACCGCTGCGGAGCCTCCACTCAAGCCACGCGCTTCCTTGCACAATGCAGTTGGTCCGCTGGTCGAAACCTATTGCCTCGACTGTCATGCAGGCGACGAAGCCGAAGCAGACTTTTCTCTCGAACAACTTCTTACAGTCCCCCAGGTCAATCACAACCGCGAGGCTTGGCAAAATGTGCTCAAGCATCTTCGCGACCACACCATGCCCCCCGAGGATGTTGAGGCACCTTCCAACGACCAGCGCGCCGCCATCGTTGCTTGGCTCGAAGCCGAGTTAGACTACATCGACTGCTCGGGACCACAAACTCCAGGGCATGTGACCATTCGCCGACTCAACCGTACTGAGTATGGCAACACCATTCGCGATCTTCTTGGGGTCGAGTTCGACCCGACCGAAACCTTTCCTCGCGATACCATTGGCTACGGCTTCGACAACATCGGCGATGTTCTTTCGTTGTCACCGCTGCTCGTCGAAAAATATCTCAACGCCGCCGAAAAGATCGCTGCCGTGGCAGTGATTACGCCCGAGTCTCTCGAAGAACCGATTCACCACTACCCAGCCGACCAACTGCAGGGCGGAGAACTGGGAGGCGATCTGCGACTGCTTTACACCGATGGCCGCATCACGGTAACTGCCCGCTTTCTTGTTCCGGGCGAGTACCTGCTCCGTGCTCGCGCCTTCGCCAGTCAAGCGGGCAGCGAACTCGCGCACATGCAATTCGACTTCAACAACCAAAAACTCCGCACCGTCGAAGTTGCCGCCACCGCTGGCGACCCGCAAACCTATTTTGTTTCTTTTCACGCCAAAGCCGGTACTTCGAAAATTGGCGTCTCGTTTACCAACGACTACTGGAATCCGCTTGCAAAAGACCCAAACCGCCGCGATCGCAATCTATTTATTCACTCGCTGGAAGTCGTTGGCCCGATCAAAGCACTTGCGCCAAAAAATCTCCCACTTAGCCATCGCCTTGTGATTTCCTCAACACCCACCGCAAATCAATGGGCTGATGCCACTGCTTGGCGAAAATCGGCCGAGCAATCAATCCGCCAATTCCTTACCCGCGCCTACCGTCGCCCCGTCGCCACAGAAGAAATAAACCGCGCCTTGCAATTGGTTGAACAGGCTCACGCCGCGGGCGATTCGTACCAACGTGCCATGCAACTGGTGGTGCAGCTCGCGCTTGTGTCGCCTAGTTTTTTGTTCCGTGGCGAAGTCCCCGTCGATTCTGATCCGACTCGCATTTTTCCGATCGACGAATACCAACTCGCCACGCGGCTGAGCTATTTTCTCTGGAGTTCGATGCCAGACAAACAACTGATGCAAGAAGCAGCGTCGGGCACCTTGCGACAAAACCTTGATGCTCAACTCGATCGCATGTTAGCAAGCCCGCGCGCGGATGAGCTGATCAAAAACTTCGGCGAGCAATGGCTCGAAACCCGACGTCTCGAAACGATCGAGCCTAATACCGAGCTGTTTCCCGAATTCGACAAACCATTGGCCAACGCCCTGCGCGAAGAAACCTTCCGAATGCTACGAGATGTTTTTCGGAGCAACCTACCGCTATCCACGCTCTTTAGTGCCGATTACTCTTTTCTTAACAGTCGCCTCGCCAGCCATTACAGTATCGAAGGCGTTGAAGGCAACCATTTCCGCAAAGTGAAATTGCCGGCCAATCGCCAAGCCGGTTTGCTCGTCCATGGCAGCGTGCTGGCTGTGACTTCGCATCCCGATCGCACTTCGCCCGTGCTTCGCGGCAAATGGATCTTGCAACACCTACTGAACGACGCCCCTCCCCCTCCGCCGATCGTTGCCGACTTGGCCGAAGATCCGAAATCTGACGCAGGCAAGTCGCTCCGCGAGCGTCTCGAAATCCATCGTGCCAAAGCTTCCTGCAATGTTTGTCATCGGGTGATGGACCCCCTAGGATTTTCTCTGGAGAACTTCGATCCCCTTGGCCGTTGGCGAGACTCCGACGGCCAAGTTCCGATCGATGCCAGCGGCCAGTTGCCCGATGGCAGAGAATTTTATGGCCCCACGGGTCTCCGAGACATCCTGCTCGCCGACCTGCCGGCGCTGCGTAAGTGCCTGGTAGAGCAGTTGCTTACCTACGCCCTGGGCCGAGGGCTCGAGTACTACGATCAATGTGCCGTCAAGCAAATCGCTACCGCCACCCGAGAACAAGGTGATACAATTACGAGTATCGTAAAAGCAATTGTCCACAGCACACCCTTTCAGCAAACTCAAATCGACTCCCCCTAGCCCGTGGCTCCTGCAATGACATCCTCTTCAACACGACGAACTTTTCTTCGCGGCTTGGGAACCGCCATGTCGCTGCCATTCTTAGAGAGTCTCGTCCCGACGGGTGCATTCGCCTCAACTGCCCAACAGCCCCCGCTTCGCATGGCGTTCCTCTTCGTCCCCAATGGCATCCACATGCCCAACTGGACACCGACAGCCGAGGGCAACGACTTTGAACTCCCGTCTACACTCGCGCCGCTTGCACCAGTTCGCGAAAAACTGCTTATCCTCTCTGGCCTGACCCAAGACAAAGCCCGCGCCAATGGCGACGGTGCTGGCGACCACGCCCGTTGCGCAGCCACGTTTCTCACCGGCGTGCAAGCCGTGAAAACCATAGGCAAAGATACCCGTGTTGGCATCTCTGTCGACCAAGTTGCCGCCAGCCACTTAGGTGGCCACACAAAATTCCCCTCGATCGAGATTGGCTGCGAAGCCGGTAAATCCTCGGGCGATTGCGACAGCGGCTACAGCTGCGCTTACAGCAGCAACATCTCTTGGCGTACCCCCACCACGCCAGCCACCAAAGAAGTCAATCCCAGCTTGCTCTTCGAACGTCTCTTCGGTGGTGGCAAAGCGGTCGACCGCCGACAGTCTCGCGCCAAACGCGATGCCGAGCGCAAAAGCATCCTCGACCTAGTCGCCAACGACGCCCGACAACTCCGACGCCGGCTCGGCAAATGGGACCGACTGAAACTTGACGAGTACCTCGACGGCGTTCGAGAAATCGAAAAACGAATCAACCAGCCGCAAGGCGATCTTTTCGTCGAAGGCCAGATTGTCCCGCCGCGTGGCATCCCAGCCGACTATGGCCGGCATGTCCAGCTTATGGGCGACCTGATGACCTTAGCGTTCCAAACCGACCAAACCCGCATTTGTTCGTTCATGTTCGCCGACGCAGGCAGTGGCAAAACCTATCCGGTGCTTGATATCAAAGAAGGCCACCACTACCTGTCGCACCACCAAAACGACAAAGAAAAAATCGAAAAAATCGCGAAGATCAATCTCTACCACACTCAGCTATTGGCCTACATTCTCAGTCGCCTCGACAACACTCCCGAAGGCGAAGGCACGCTGCTCGACAACACCCTGCTTGTGTATGGCAGCGGCATCGGCGATGGCAACCGCCACAACCACGACGATCTCCCCATCCTCGTTGCAGGCAACGGCCAAGGGGCCATCTCCACGGGCCGCCACATTCGCTACAAAAATGGAACGCCCCTGATGAACCTCTATCTAACGATGCTCCAACAAGCCGGAGTAAAAGTAGATGCCCTAGGCGACAGCACCGGCACGCTAAACAATTTGGCCTAGAGAACCACAGATGCACCCAGCGCAGTAAAGCGAAAACATCTCAGTTTTCTCCGCTATCTCTGCGCCTCTGCGAGACAATCTCTTTCTTGTCTTTCCTTTGCGTCTAATACGCATTCTAATCTGAAGTAGCGCGCATTCTATTTGGCCCTCCCATCTTTCCCATTATATTATCGTAATTCTCCTAGCCTTGGAGT
>JAADGV010000120.1 GCA_013152205.1 Planctomycetota bacterium | reverse complement strand
AGCAGCGACTGCAACGCTTCGCCAAAGTCGCCCGTGCTGATCCCCTTCAAGTAGAGCCAAGGAAATCAGCTCCTCAATGCTCTTCGTTTTTCTCAAGTAAGGCGGCAGGATCTTGGAGGTGAATTTCTTTCGTTCTTCGGAGTTTCGACGATCATGCACGCGGGGCTGCTCGATTTCGAGTTGCCCCAAGCCAGTGGTGATCTTCCGCTTGCCGTGGTAGCCGTTACGGACCACCTGCCGGTGGCCTGCCTCGTCGGTCAGATGCGCATGGCTAGCGATCCACTCGGCTACTTCCGAATCAATGGCGTGAACGAGCATCTGCTGGGCTCCTGAGCGGAGAATGTCCGTCAGAACATCTTGAGAACGGGGGACTGGAAAATCGATCGTCGTCTTGGTATGGCCCATTCGGAAAAAAATGCAACATCGCCTACGTAAAGAGTTCGGCGACGCAACATCGGAAGAATAACCCTCGCAGTAGCTGAGGACGTTTCGCCATTGATTGTAGCTTGCGGCGCGCCAACTGCTTGAGTTCATCCTTCGTCTTCGCTTGATGGCTGGCAAGCTCTTGATGTTTCAGATGATTCCACACTTTTTCGTCGGGATTCCAGTCGGGGGAGTATTTTGGAAGATGAAACGTATGAAGACGAGGCTGCCCGTCAATCCACGCTCGCGTTTTCTTAGACGTGTGAGGTGGAGCTTGATCCATCACGACGACCAGATGGCGACGCGGATGGTGCCTGAGCATCTGCCGAAGAAACTCGATTACTTCTGCGGATGCGATTCGTTTGTCGACGAGGCGAAAAATCAAGTGTCCCTTTCCATTGATGGCTGACGTAGCTGTCACGCCAGCTCGACGACCTGTCACTCTGGTCTTGGGTGTTTTTCCACAGGGCGACCAAGTTTTACCCAGGAATGCCGTTAACGAAATGTTCGATTCATCCTGGAAATACAGGATTGCACGGTGTTTCTTCACACAACGACGAATCTTGGGGACTTCGTATCGCATCCATTTCTTACGCCCCTCTTTGTCAATCTCGTAGTATTCGCGTTCTGGTTTTTGATAGGTCAATCCTGCATCGCGAAGCCGTCGCCACACCGTGTTCTTCGATAGTTCCATGGAGAATTCTTCCATGATCACGCGTCGAAGTCGTCCAACCGTCCACAAATCCGTTTCGTAGCCGAAGTGAAGTGCTCCTTCGAGTACCAACGAACGAAGCTCTTCTGCGGAGAGTTCTTCGAGTTTTCGTCGCCGCCCGCTACCTGCTTTCCGATGAAGACCTGCTTCGCCCTCTGCTTCATACCTTTGCAGCCATCGGAACAACGTCGTGCGATCGATGGCAAAGGCGGCTGCCACATCTAATCTTGGCATCCCGTCGAGGGCAGCACGAACAGCGCGGTGCCGAACATCCGAAGACAATTGCGATCCTTCACTCATACGCCAAAGCGTACGAGAGGGCACTACACTCCAGCAATATCAATGTTGCATTTTTTATGGGACGGGTCATAGCTTCACACATGGGGGCGTGCCTCCTGGGGTTGAGGTTTTGAATAAACTAAATCAAACCCAAGTACGCCGCCGTTTTCAACCTACCTCATCCACAGGATTCTGTTATATCTCAACCATACCAACGTTCATCACCTAGAAGAGTTGACCCTCTGAAACTAAGTTCAGCACGAGACTTACCACTGCGAGTTATATCGCTTGTTGACCGAATGGATGTTTTTAGGGAGCGAGTACCAACCCTTGCCCTATCGCTAGACGGCTTAATGGCATCCTCACTACATCTAGCAGGCTTCCAAGTGCCGTCTAGCGTTCCTGATTCAAAATCATCGGAGAAAATAATCTCTGCAGAGATCGGAGACGCTACGGTGGAAATAACAACTCCCACCCATACGATAAGCATTACAATAATTCGACTATTAGCCATGTCAGTTAGTACTCTAAAGGAAGGCTGGGCGCGGCTCATGGGGCCACTGTAACGACCACGCGCTGGTAACGGGTCAGTGCGGGTATGCCATCGTCGGTCACAGTCAGGATGAGATGGATCGTTTTTGGTGACTCGACTCGAGGAGCCACAAAAGACGCTTGCGAGTTCGTAGCGAGGTTCAGCGTTGGAGGTACGCCTCGGTAGCTGCCCGGCTCAGGGTAAACTGTCCATTCGACCTGTAGAGCGTCGCCGTCAGGGTCGGTCGAATCGCTGGCGTCGACCGTGACCGTGTCCCCAGACGCAACCGTACGCAGGAGTGCGCCGCTGACCTGTGGCGCGGGTGGATGATTTGCGTCTTGGCGGTCCGACACGCACCAATCCATGCGTGCTTTGAAGTCGTTCTGCAAATGGACGGCCCAGCGCCGGAGTGTACTCTCGCGATGCGTAACCCCTTGCCAAGTATCTTTCGCATTGGCCCAGTAGTAAGGTTGGCTTGGGAAATTTTTGTCATTCCGCCCGTAACGGCCAGCCCAACTTCCCCAGGTCGGCTGCTCGGGGTCATTCATTCCTGTGGGCACGAGGTACAAGAACGCCATCGTGTCGCTTTCTTTTTGCACATTGGTCGTGTTCGTCGGATAGAGCGCACCCAGTGGGCCGTGATCGGTGAGTACGTCATGTTTTAGTTCGAAGCCGCCAGCGGTTGCGGTCAGGGCACTGAAGCGTCGGTACCAGCGTTCCTCTTTTATGTCCGGAAAGGCGATGCTGGGGAAAAATGTGTTTACCCAAATTTTGAATGGTGGCCCGATCTTTGCCGTATGGTTGCCAAAGTTCTCAAAGGAACTTAGGCGTATACGATTCTTGAAGGCTGCGTATCCAGATGGGCCGCGTTCTTTGAGAACCCGGTCGAGTGCACGCTTGAGACTGCTGGAGGCTGAGCCATGATCGGTGCCCCAATTCATAAACCAGACCGGTCGAGGATCGTCGCTATCGATAGCATCCAGAATCAATTGGACACCCTCGTCGCTGTCTTCATACCCCGAGACAGTTCGCAGCAACAATTCATCGGGCTGCGGATAGCGGACATCATGCTGAACAAGTTTGGGGTAGCACTCACCGTACGCCTTTACCATATGCCGCACGATCCCCAGTCCGGTCCGTATCGGGTTGAGGTTTTCCTTTTCACGGGCCTTGGGGCGGGTGCAAATGATCCCCTCCACATCCCATTCGTTACAGTACATTAAAAAACGAACCATCGACTGTTCGTCGTCGGGATCGCCCCCTGCATCGGTTTCGACGATGACACGTAGACGTGGGATCTCCACGGATTTCCCTGCAATCAGACCGACGTTGTCACTCTCCGCCAAGGCTTGCGATGGAAAAATGTGTAGCGTGGCCAAGAGCGTAACGACCAACAATCCGAAAAAACCGTCGTTGAATATTGTTTTCATATGCATCTGTCATATCCGAGCCAAAGCTGGTTTGCAAATCACGTTTTACGGTCGGTGGGGCTCAGGATGAGATTCGTGGGATCACTTTTTTTGTAACCGTTCACGCCATTGAGTGTCTTCTAACAATTCATTTGAGCGTCAAATCAAAATTGGCGCTATCCATTCCTTCGGGCGGCACCGTCAGGCGCAGGCTTCCGTCGCCATAGCGAGTCGGCCAGGGCGGCCCGTCGGAGATGGTCATCTCGTCGCTAGACTTATAGCCAACTTCGCTCGCCTGAGTGATGGTCACCCGGTGCTCTCCCACCCACGCACCTTGCATAGACGGGTCGACCAGTTCGAGAGTATATCGACCTTCGTTATCTGTCTTTCCGAAGGAACCGCTCCCGGGATTGACCTTGCTAGAAGTAGCGATTGGCTGGGTGTTAATGCTCGCTCCGACCATCGGCTTACCATCTAGCAAGACGATACCCGAGACAGTCACTACATTCGGCTTTGTGCCACAGCCCGACAGTACGACCGCAAGCACCCACGCTGCTAAAACGTAATGCATTTTGTTCAACTAAACTTTCTCCTATCACACGTTTTCATTTGGGAATATCACTTGCCCGCGCCGCTAGTGCTTTAACAACTCAATTAACCAATTCTTCGCCAGCCATGGTTGCCATGCCGGCAAAGATTTGCATGTCAATCGAAGTTTGAATAAACCTGACCGAGCCATCACCAAAGCTGTAATAGAGCCCACCCGGGTGGAGTGCGCCCCACGCTCGCTTACACGGATTCGATCCCCCCGGCCCCCCCGCTTCGACACAACGCCCGAAGTCGACCAGCAATG
>JAADGV010000092.1 GCA_013152205.1 Planctomycetota bacterium | reverse complement strand
CGCCCAGCAGTGGAACCCTGGTACCAGCTTCACACTGCTGGGCGAGCCAGACAGTGGCACCCAGCAATTCAGAATTGACAGACCACTAGGTAGCCACGAAAAGCCGGTCTTTTTTGTGCCTCTTCTCGCTTTTCATGGCGACTTTCTCTGTATTCGTCCCGCAACCCCGTTGTGTCCGTCCTATCGTCGTGGTTTACACCCGTCTATCAAAAGTGAGTTTACAAAGTTATTCTTTACCCCTTCTCTACGGCTCTACAAAAATCCCGCATCCGCCCTTAAAACCTTTCAACCCCACGCCCTCCCCATGCAAAACATCAACCGTCAAATCCTCCTTGCCGCCCGTCCCGAAGGCTTTCCTAAACTTTCCGACTTCCGACTCGTCGAAACGCCAATGCCTAGCGTAGCGCCCGGCCAATTCCTGGTCCGCTCGCTCTATCTCTCGGTCGACCCCTACATGCGTGGCCGGATGAACGACCGCAAGTCGTACGCCGATCCGGTGAAAATCGACGACGTAATGATCGGCGGTGTCGTCGCAGAAGTCGTCGAGTCGCAGCACGAAAAATTCAACCCCGGCGACATCGTTATCGGAATGTTCGGCTGGCAAGAATACGCCCTCTCCGACGGCAAAGAAGTTCGCCAAGTCCGCACAGGCAGCGCCCCCGCCTCAACTGCACTCGGCGTGCTAGGAATGCCCGGACTAACCGCCTACTGCGGCTTTCTAGAAATCTGCCAACCCCAAGCAGGCGAAACCGTCGTCGTCTCCGGAGCAGCCGGCGCTGTCGGCTCGATTGTCGGCCAAATTGCCAAACTAAAGGGTTGCCGTGTGGTCGGTATCGCCGGCTCGGATGCCAAGGTCGAGTACCTCACGGACGAACTCGGTTTTGACACAGCCTTCAATTACAAAAGCACCGACGACTACTATGGCAAACTCAAACAGCTTTGCCCGGACGGGATCGACGCCTATTTCGACAACGTCGGCGGGCCGATCACCGATGCGGTATTCGCACATATCAACACCCGTGCGCGAATCGCCATCTGCGGACAGATCTCGCAATACCACGCCCAAAAGCTGGAGCAAGGCCCACGTCTGCTCTGGAAGTTGATCGAAAAGCAGGCCAAGGTCGAGGGCTTTTTGGTCTTCCAATTCATCAGCCAATTCCGCCCGGCCATGCAGCAACTAACCGAGTGGGTCGAAGCCGACCAAATCAAATACCGCGAGCGAATCACCGAAGGCCTCGAAAACGCCCCCCAAGCATTCCTAGAAATGCTACAAGGCGCAAACATCGGCAAGCAACTGGTAAAGATTTCCTAGCGGCAGCAACCGCTCCGTTCCTACCAGACCTTCTCTTTGCTCCCCCCCCCGGCCAAATTTCGTAGTGGAATCCAAGCCAACATTCCACGATAATACCGCCTACGCACTGTCGCTCCCACCTTCGTCATTCGTCATTCAGATTTCGTCATTTAATAACACCCTATCAACCCAAAAAGGACAAAACCCAAGTCCCAAACCCCTATTTCCCAGCCCCTAGCCCCCAATATTGTCCACCCCAATGGGGCCCCCCCGCAATTCGTGCCAAAACTAACCCACCAAACACTACCATAGCAGCACCAACCAACCCAATTTTGTCCAATAAAGTCAACAAACCAACAACCTACCCGCCAAAAACATCCGCTTTCAACTTTCCGCTTTTACTCCGTCCCGCCACCCGCTCGCGGCTTAGCCAAATCATAAATCAACAATCAAACATCCTTCTCATGGCAACAACAAGCATCCCTACAAAACACCAGCGTCTCAACGTCGCTGATCGGCTTACCAAAATGGCCCAGCAGATACCCGACGCGATTGCCGTCGCCTGCCCGGGCCGCGGGGATGTTGCCGGAAAAAATTCCTACACCACTTGCACCTTTGCCCAACTCGACCAAGACGCCACCGCATTAGCACGCGGGCTCGTCGAACTAGGCGTCCAGCCGGGAACCCGCCTCGTCCTGCTAGTACGGCCTGGGGTCGAGTTCGTCAAACTAGTCTTCGCCCTATTGCGAAGTGGCGCTACGACCGTACTCATCGACCCTGGCATGAGCCGCAAGCATCTGATTAACGGCCTCGCCTCGACCGACCCCGAAGGTTTTATTGCCATCAGCCCTGCCCAGGCAATTCGCACCGTTTTGCGCAAACGCTTTCCGCAAGCCACCAAAAACGTGACGGTCGGACGACGTTGGTTTTGGGGCGGCAAAACGTATGAACAACTACGAACCCTCGGGCAACACTCCCAGTCAGCACTCCCCGAAACTCACGCGACCGACCCGGCGGCAATCATCTTCACCAGCGGCAGCACCGGACCGCCCAAAGGCGTCTCCTACTCGCATCAAATGTTTGACACCCAGGCCACCGAAATCGGCAGCCACTACGACATCCACCCAGGAGGAGCCGACCTAGCCTGCTTCCCGCTGTTCGGCCTGTTCAACTCGGCGATGGGCGTCACCACGGTATTTCCGGATATGGATTTTTCTCGCCCCGCCTCAGCCGACCCCGCCAAGCTCCTCGCCGCAGCCCACGATTGGCAAGTCACTCAAGCCTTTGCCTCGCCCGCGGTCTGGCGAAAGCTAAGCACGTTTTGCAAACGCACCGGCGAGATGATTCCGACACTGCGCAAGGTACTCTCCTGCGGTGCCCCAGTTCCCGCCGAAGTGCTCCGCCGTACACTGGCTTGCGTCAGCGCCGGCGCCGAAATGCACACCCCTTACGGCGCCACCGAATGCCTGCCCGTCGCGAGCATCGCTGCCAGCGAAGTGTTCGACGAAACGGCACGCCTCACCGACCAAGGAGCCGGCATCTGCGTCGGTCGCAAATTCACCACTATCGACTGGCGAGTAATTTCAATCACCGACGATCCCATTGCCTCGATCGACGACTGCGACACTATGCCGGTCGGCGAAATCGGCGAACTGGTTGTCCGTGGCCCTCAGGTATCTCCCGAATACGTGAAACTGGACACTGTCGACCACAATCCCAGTGCCAAGATTCGCGACGCCGATTCCATCTGGCACCGCATGGGCGACGTCGGCTACCTCGACGAGCAACAGCGATTTTGGTACTGCGGCCGAAAGGCCCACCGAGTGGAAACGGCACAAGGCACCATGTACACCATCCCCTGCGAGTCGATCTTCAACACTCACCAAGACATTGCCCGCTCGGCATTGGTCGGAGTAGGCGAGCGTGGCGAGCAGATACCCGTACTCATCATCGAAGCCTCTTTAGAAAGCCAAAATCAAAACCAAGACGCCCAATCTCTTTGTGCCGAAGCGCAACAGCTTGCAACCAAACACGAACTTACCCAAGAAATCAAGCACGTACTCATTCATTCCTCGTTGCCCGTCGACGTCCGCCATAACTCAAAAATCAACCGCGAACAACTAGCCGCTTGGGCCACCGAACAACTCGGACCGTTCGAGAAATAATTGCCTGATTGACAAATGCTTTCCCCCAACTCCTTGAGCGACACTAATTTCCTCGAATGTCCCTAAACAACGCATCCCCCAGCCCCCAACCATGCACACACTAGTCACCGGCGGCGGCGGTTTTTTGGGCCGTTATATTTGTGAGCAACTCATCACCCGGGGCGACCGCGTGCGCAGCTTTGGACGCGGGGCCTACCCCGAGCTAGAAGCCTTGGGCGTCGAAGTTGTCCGAGGCGACCTAGCCGATCAAAATGCCGTCGTCGCGGCATGTGATGGCGTCGACACCGTGTTTCATGTCGCCGCACGACCGGGCGTTTCGGTTCAACGCTTGCCTTACGACAAGGCGAACACGCTAGGAACCGAGAACGTCCTTCGCGGTTGCCGACAGCATGGCATCTCGCGACTGATTTACACCAGCAGCCCTAGCGTAACATTCGCAGGCGTCGACCAATGTGGGGTAAATGAATCGGTGCCATTGGCCCTCGATTGGCTACAGCAACACCGCAGCTATTATTCGTACACCAAGGCCATTGCCGAACAACAGATCCTACAAGCAAACTGCGAGCAACTTCGCACCTGCGCGCTCCGCCCCCATCTCATCTGGGGCCCTCGCGACCAGCACCTCATCCCACGTTTGATCGCAAAAGCCAAATCGGGTCGGCTACGTCGTATCGGCGAGGGAACCAATCAGGTCGATATGATTTACGTAGAAAACGCCGCAGAGGCCCATCTCCAGGCCGCCGAAGCCTTAGCCCAAGAAAACTCGCCAGTTGCCGGGAAGGCATACTTTTTGAGCCAAGGCAAACCCGTGAATTGTTGGCAGTGGATCGACGAAATCCTGGCCTTGGCCGAAATACCTCCCGTAAAAAAGTCACTTTCTCAACAAGCGGCTTGGCGAGTAGGAACCGTGCTGGAAGCTACCTATCGAACATTCGGATTGCGTAGCGAACCCCCAATAACCCGATTCCTGGCCGCACAGCTTGCCACCTCCCACTGGTTCGACATCTCTGCCGCGTGCCAAGATTTCGGTTACCAGCCTCGTATCTCAACCTCCGAGGGCATGCAACGGCTAGGCAATTGGCTAGCCGAGCAAAATCGGTTGTCAATTTGAGTCAAAATAATAGCCAAGTTCATGATAGATGGGATGTCTCGCATGGCGCGCTGGCTTCTCGCACCCCGACCCGGTAAGATAGCCACTTCCCCTTTTTTCCTACGGAGCTGATCATGTCCAAGCCAAAACATCATCGCAACGCACCAAGTCGCCGCGACGTCTTGAAAGTTTGCGCCGTCTCAGCAGCCTCGTCTCTCGCGGTGCCGACGGTTCATGCTTCCGATAAATCGGGCAGCAAAAATCCTATTCTCGGAACAGGTGAGCACGCCTACGAGTGTATCCACGACTGGGGCATGTCCAGCTTGCCGGGCAAAGCCAACTATGGCAATGCTTCTCACGGAGTTGCCATCGACAGCTCGGGTTTGATTTACATCACTCACTACGGCGACCCAGGCTCGATCTTTGTTTTTGATCCCGATGGCACGTTTGTTAAAGCAATGGGCGATGTCCATCAGCTACCAGCCTCGGACGGCAAGGCCAAGCACGGTTGTGGCCATGGCATTGATATTCGAAAAGAAGGTAACGAAGAATTTATCTACCTCGCTGCCAGCGAGTCGTCGTTGGACTTTGTGAAAATGACTCTCGATGGCGAAGTCGTTTGGCGTAAGGGTCGCAAAGCTATTCACGCCGACAGCAATCGTTACCCAGAAGGCGCCAAGTACCGACCGACCAACACCAGCTTTTCGCCGGATGGTGGCTACTTTCTAGGTGACGGTTACGGCAGTGGGCTCCTGCATCAATACGATAAGAACGACAAGTACCTCCGCTCTGTCGGTGCAGCAGGAACCGAGGATGGCCAGTTTCGCACCCCTCATGGCCAGTGGCTGGACGAGCGCAATGGCGAGCCCAAATTGGTGGTCGCCGATCGAGCGAATGAACGCTTGCAGTGGTTCGACATGGATGGGAATCACCTGAAAACCCTGGGCGGTTTTCTGTTTCCTGCCGACATCGACGTTTCTGGCGATTTGATGTTAGTGCCCGATTTGCATTGTCGCATCACTTTGCTCGACAAAAACGATAACGTCATCGTCCATCTGGGGGATGATCCCGAGTGGCGAAATCGGGCTCTCGATGGTTTCAAAATGCGTAGCCAACGCGAGCAATGGCTACCAGGAAAATTCATCCACCCGCATGATGCCTGCTTCGACGCCGACGGGAATATCTTTGTTGCCGAGTGGGTCAAGACCGGGCGAGTTACCAAACTACGCAAAGTCAGCTAGCCCGGGTTTCCCAGTTGTTTTCTGGCGATGGCGGATGGGAGCAAATAATCCATGAGTCTAACATTGCAGGCACTGTTGGCTTTTGCGCCGATTATGCTTGGCGGTATTTTGCTGATTGGCTTTCGGATCGCCGCGAAATGGGCGATGCCGGCGGTCTATGTCGTGACGGCAGCGATCGGGCTTTGGGCTTGGCAAATGGATACGGCACAAGTTGCTGCTGCCTCGGCTAAGGGTCTATTGGTTACCTTCAATTTGCTCTGGATTATTTTTGGAGCGATCTTGTTGCTCAACACGCTTGAGCAATCGGGCGCCGTCACCGCAATCCGCCGCAGCTTTCATAATGTTTCGGACGACCGCCGCGTGCAGGTCGTTATCGTGGCTTGGTTGTTCGGTTCTTTTATCGAAGGTGCTGCCGGTTTTGGAACCCCGGCGGCTATCGCTGCCCCGCTGCTTGTCGCATTAGGCTTCCCGGCTGCTTGCGCGGTGATGATCGGCATGATGATCCAGTCCACAGCAGTTACCTTTGGAGCGGCTGGCACCCCGATTCTCGTCGGCGTTCACGATGGCATGGGAGGGCAAGCGTTCGACGCACAGCTAGCCCTGCATGGAATGAACCTTCGTGATTTTCTCCAGCAGATTGGAATGCGGATCGCGGTGATACACGCCCTTGCCGGCACGATGATTCCTACGCTGATGGTCATGATGATGACCCGGTTCTTTGGCCCACAGCGATCGTGGAAGTCGGGGCTGTCGATCTTGCCGTTCACTCTATTTGGCGGCCTAGCGTTTACTGTGCCCTATACCTTAGCTGCGTTCTTGCTCGGCCCCGAGTTTCCTTCGCTGCTAGGTGCGTTAGTTGGGCTACCGTTGGTTACCTATGTTGCTCGTCGAAAATGGCTGTTGCCAACCGACACTTGGGATTTTTCCGCCAAAGGGCAATGGCCTGCGGAGTGGAGTAGCGAAATCGAAGGCCACACCACCAACGAAACGGAAGAGCGACCAATGTCGATTGCCGTCGCCTGGTTGCCATACTTGCTCGTAGCGGTGCTGTTGATGGCCACTCGCATCAAGGGCCTAGGGCTTGGCGACTTGTTATTGAGTGTCAGCTTCACCTGGTCGAATCTGTTCGGAACCAACATCTCTGCCGTAACCAAACCGCTCTACCTACCCGGCACCATCATGGCCGTGGTGGTGGCGATCACTTATTTTTTGCACGGCATGGACCTGCCTAAGATCAAAAACGCGATTAGCGATTCGTCGAAAGTACTGCTTGGCGCGGGGTTTGTGCTTATCTTCACCGTCCCGATGGTGCAGATCCTCATCAATTCAAACATCAACCACGGCGGCTACGACAGCATGCCCGTTGCCATGGCTCAATGGGTCTCGCTACACGTCGGCAACGTCTGGCCCATGTTCGCCGGGGTGATCGGTGCGCTGGGGGCATTCATCGCCGGTTCGAACACGGTCAGCAATCTCACGTTCGCCAAGTTTCAATTCTCGGTTGCCGAGCAACTAAATATCAGCGGCATGATGGTTGTCGCACTGCAAGCCGTCGGCGCCGCGGCTGGCAACATGATCGCAATCCACAACGTCGTCGCTGCATCGGCCACCGTTGGGTTGCTCGGCCAAGAGGGTTCGACCCTGCGCAAGACTATTTTACCAACGATCTATTATCTGATTGTCACAGGCATCTGCGGAATCGTCGCCATCAATCTGCTGGGAATCTCTGACCCTACCCAGGGATGGGAGTTATTGGGCCCAACCGAGTGACCAGTACATTCAGATGTAGCAAACAAATTACGGACTCTCGCAACGAAACTGGTGAGAAATCCGGGCTAGGGTGTCCAAATAGCGGTTTTCTCTTCACTCTCGGATTCTGCTGCTGGGGCCGTGTCTCCGGGCGTCCAGAGACCGGAACTCGGGGGCGGTGTGGCCGCAGTTTGAGGGCCGGGGGCTGCCGAGCCAGCCGGACCATTTGGGTCGACCAAACCGGCTGAAGCCAACAGCTTGTAAGTGGCATCTGCTACGCCCGGCTCGCTGATATGGTTATCACGAATTTCGTTGAGCAGCGTCTGGAGTCGCTCGCCCTCGCCACGCTCGATGGTAAGTTCCATTTCCATCAATACCCACTCAGCGACCGACTTTTCATTTTTCTTCGACCACTCTCGTGCTCTGGCAATCCACTCGAATGCCTTCTGGTGATCTGGTTCGAGTCGGACCAATTGGCGATAGGCCGGCATGGCATCCACTCCATCAGCAAGCTGGGGGCGAGAGACCAATTCGTTAGCAACGATCAACGTAGCTACATTGGCTCCCATCAAAACGGCGCGATCCACTAGGCCAGCGACTTCGACATCGGAGAGCTTCGACAAGTCGGTCCGCGGAATGCGTACTAGCGGAAAATGCTCCAGTTCAACACCGGTCGGATCAAGAACTTCAGGCACAGGCAACTGGAGCCGCTCGCGTAACTCGGCAAATAGGGGCTGCTCGGCTGGGTCGACGGCTGCTTGCTCGATGATCAAGGCACTAGCCATCAAAGCCAGATGCAGATCGGCATCGCCTACCGCCTCTTGCGGCGACTTGTCGCCCAAGGCGGCACGGGGGGCGTTAGTCCAATGATCTAAGATTGCTTCGCGGCGTTGCTCGGCCAAAAGCTTGCGCCGGTGGTCTGGGGGGGTGTCATTGGGCAACCTCCAACGCCAGCTTAACGACTCGTTGCTGATCGATTTCTCGGCGACGACCTCTTCTTCAATTTTTTCGCCAAGCGAATCGCCAACAATCTCGGTCAGCAGAGCTAGTGTTTGTTCGCAACGCTCGCCGCGGTCGGTGGTTATCTCTAGCCTTGCTTCGCGGTCGGTTCTTTTGCCGAAGAGACAGAGAAACGCCTCGACAGAGGGTATTCCGGAACGCTCCAGATCGACGCCCGTCGAAGGCGTCGGTTGATCCAGCAGTAGGTAGGTTCCGCGTGGGCGGGTGACTTCGTCTTCGCCAAACTCTTTTGGGTCGAGGGCGTGGTCTTCGATCCGTTTGTCGGACACGAACTTTTCGGTAAGTGCCTCGAGATCGTTAACCGCGTAGGTGATTTTAACCGTTTCTAGCGTGGGATCCTCTAAGTCGGGATCGACCAACTGGGCCAAGGCTTCTGCTTCGACGGCCTTGTCGATGGGGATATCCAGCTTGGCGTATTCATGCAAGCCAGCAGCAAAGGAACCGGGCTGGCCTAGCCAACCTCTGACCAAGGCGAGGTTGTAAACCACGGCAGGCTCCTGGCCGACCTCTTCTCGCAGTTCGCTAAAGATCGCTTCCGCACGACGCCAGAGGCCTCGACCAGATAGTCGCAAAGCTTCGATAAACCGATCGCTCCACTTCACGTCGTCTGGACACTCTTCCAACAGCAGATACTCACGCATCAGCAGCGGTAAACCGGCTTGTAGGTTCATCCGAAGTAGCAGCTCGATAGCTCGGTTGTTTTCTTCGGGCGCGATTGCCGCATACATAAGCAAATGCCCACGTGCGGCGACTAGCTCGCCTTCCATAAGCAATGCCTGCCCGACCGCTCCGATCGCCTCCAAAACACGTAGCGGCATCTCGTCGCCATCGATTTGTTCGAGTGCATTTTGCATTGGGGCAATCGACTCGGTGCCTGATTCGGTGACCGAAGCCAAAACGGCCGCCTGGGCAAAGGCCGAGGCACTCTTGGGGTGCGCTGCTAGATAGGCCTCGCAAGTTTGGCGAGCGGCGTCGAACTCGTGTAGGCCAAGCTCAAGCGACAATCGCAAGTCAAGCAATGAAGACCGCGTTGGATGCTTCTCTAATAGCTGCTCAATGTGCTTGAGCGCAGCGTGTGGCTGCTTGCCCGATATCATCTGCTGCACCTTCTCGATGTCACCAGCAAGGTCGGCACAACAGAATTTCAGTTTTTTTCCACTTCCACACGGGCAGGGTGCATACGGGTCGATCGCCATGACAGTCTATATCCTATGTTTTTTCAGTCGATCCAGCTAAATAGAAGGTGAATGAATCGGGGTTAATCGTACCATAGCCAAGTCGGATCGACGAGCAGGGCAGACGGTTTGCAAAGTCGGCGATCTGTGATTGTGTGATTGTGGGAGGCGTCTCCTGACGCCGAAAGTGCTTGTTTTGACTCACGATCGGCGTCAGAGACGCCTCCCACAGTGACTTTGCAATCGGCCTGCATCCACCACTCGGTTTTTTGTCAAACGGAGCAACACCGCTAAAAAATTGCAGTCCACTTGGGCTACGACAAATTGGCTCGTTTGCTTTCGATCGTTGCAAGCAGCTTTTTTTGTGGGTCGGCGAATTTTTTGATGCCGTCGGTCATCAGGAAATCTTCAACAGCCTGCATGTCGACCTTAGCGGCGATTTCAGCGAGTACCTCGGCAGGGGGCAGCTTGTCGACTTCTCTTGAGAACGTCTGCCCGCTCTGCTCGACGGCCTCGTTCATCGCCGGGGGATTGGTTTGGATATCGCTGCCTGCTAGTGCTGCCAGGTACTTCCAGGGAGGGTCGTCTGGGTTCTTGGTGCCTGTGCTGGCAAAGACAATCTGTTGGCCCAAAGGCGTGGGATGATCCTTCCAAAAGTCCTGGTTGTCTTTCCAGACTTGCTTGGCGTTTACGATGCCCACCTCGCCTTGAGCCGCATCCGAAAGACTTGGTACCTGCTTCAACGTATAGGCGTCGACTCGGGAAACAAAAATGCTGTAGACACTTTTGAACTTGTCTAGCGAGTCTAGGCGTTGGGCTCCGCGCCAGACGGCATCCCGCGCTTCCTGGTATTGCCGCATGGTAAAAATCAGCGTGACGTTGAGGGGTACGCCACGGGCGGCCAACTCTTCGACGGCTTCGAGTCCTGCTGGCGTTGCGGGCACTTTGATCAATCGGTTCTTGTGCCCTTCAGACCACTTGGTGCCAAGCTCTAGGTACTGGGCAACTCGCTGCTGACGAGACAAGCCGTTATCGGGGTCTTCTAGCAGCGGGTCTACCTCGAAACTAACGTACCCATCGTCGCCCTTGGTTGCTTCCCAAACCGGCAAAAATTCTTGCTGAGCGGCAGCTACGATTTTATCGGTCAGAGCCCAAGCCGCCTCGCTGGTTGATAGGCCTTCGTCCCGTAGCAGTCGGACCAACTCGCTATCGTACCGACCCGAGTTAATGACACCACTAATGATGATTGGATTCGAGGTAGCCCCTGTGGCTCCATGCGCTTTGCTAGCCTCGATGTGATCTGGATCTACCGAGTCGAGCCAAAGAATGGTGCCAGACTCGATAAGAGTTGCTAGCGGTGATGTCATGATATTGGTCTCTCTGCGTAAAAAGTGTTCTGGTGCGTTTGTTTAACTCGTAATCAATTAGATCAATAGACTGTAATGCTGGCACTATGGATATCGTTCGCTCCTCATGCCGTAATGCTCAATATCGCGAAACCAGGATGTATGCGTAACTTAAGTAGTTACTGGCAACTCTGCCAGATAGACCGCTTGTGACGAATTTTCTGAATTTAGCGGTTATTCCTGCACACCGGTAGCGTAGCAGACGATGAACCCATTGTACGAGAGGTAGGCACAGACAGTGCCTATTCAGGAATTTGTTTGTAGGGAGGCCATCGTGGTGAAGAAGATTATCCTTCTCCTGGTTGTAATAGTGCTGGGACTATCTGGCAAGCTAGTGCAGGCTCAGGAGATGCTAACTCCTCCTGACCCAGCCGATATGGACATGGTCCCTCCGGAACTGGAGTTCGAGGAGGGCGACTACGCGGACACCGAAAGCCTAACCTTAGAGCCGATCGAGTCGGGCGATTTGCAGGACGCTGGTGCTGCGTACTCTGACGACGAAACCTTCCAGCTTTTTGGCGCTGACGTCGCCTTGCTAGAAAGCACCGGCACGTGGTTACGTCGCGGTTTTTGGTATACGGAGATCGACGTTGTTGTCTCTGATCGCCTCTGGCGACGCGATGGTCTCATATTAATGGGCCAGCGTGTTGGTACCGGTACCGATCAATTTGGTCGCCCTACTCCTCTCTCAAATGACCTTTTGGTCGATGGTGGTCAATTTGGTGCTGAAGCAGTCCCTCGCATGAAGTTGGGTCGGTTCCTGTTCCGCGATGCGAAGAATCGTGACCATACGGCTGAATTTATTGTCTACGGTGGAGGGCAGTGGTCGCAAAGCGGTCGACTTGATGCCAATCCAAATAACAGCGTGGGTACAACCTCACTGTTGGTTAACCCTAGTGTTGATCGGGGAAACGGCTCGTTTAGTGGGGCAACTAGTTCTCAATATCAGTACGATAGTCGCATGAACAGCTTTGAGCTGAATTATCATGTGAAAAGGCGGATGAAGCGGGACCGAATGGAACTTGAGCCGAGTGGCCACTGGATTCGTCGGGCACAACCAACCAACTCTCGATCGCTCATTGCAGGTATTCGTTACATCAATATTGACGAAGACATCAACTGGTCCGCGTTCGGAATTCCCGACACCAACAACGATGGCAACTTGGAGACGGGCAACTATCGTGTCCGTTCGGGCAACGATCTGTTTGGTACTCAATTGGGTTTCACCTTGAGCCATGACCGGGCTCGTTGGAGTTTGGGAGTTCGTACTAAAGGCGGCATCTTTTTTAACGGTTCGGACGTTCGATCGGCTTTTGCCGTGTCATCGGCTTTTGACATGGGAGGGAATGGTGCCTCAGGCGGCAGTGACATCAGTAGCACCAATTTGTCGTTCTTGACGGAAGGAACCTTATTCGCCAAGTGGCACTTACGCCCAAACTTTTCGTTGCGAGCCGGGCTGGAAGGTATGTTCTTATCCTCGCTGGCACTTGCTCCCAACCAACTAAATTTTGCTCCGACTTCGACCGCAGAATTGATATCAAACGGCAATGCAACCTTCCTCGGTGGATCAATCGGCTTTGAGGGCTATTGGTAACAATCATTCCGATTGCTCAGCCGTATCGGCTATTTTTCTGAATACGGCGATAAAACCTGTTGCTAGCATTACTTCTGGCTGGGCAGGCTTTTCACACCGCCTAGCCTTGACGTAGGCCGCAAACCCCACGGATCCGGGTGGCAAAACGTGCGATCGGGGCCCTGTTTTCATCGGATCAGGATAGACTTTTCTCGGAAAGCACGATAATTTGGGGGCACTGAGGCACCCCAGCTGAATTGGCTGAAATAGGACAGCCGGAGTGAGCACAGTTGTTGCCATCCCCAACGGTATGGCGCGTATGGCAACCCTGCCGCTAGTCTCATCGTTTTTCTTCTACCATGCACGTAGCCGACTTAGGGCTCTCGCCCTTTAACATGCTGATATATCGATGAAGCAACCTTCGTTTCTGGCCCGGAAAACACTGGGGTGGCCCAACTACTTTCTGATTGCGATGGCAGTCGTCTTTCTCGTGGCGCTGATGCCTCGGGGTGCGCGAAAAGCAATCGAAGGCAATAACAACAACGCCGCCGATTGGCTTCCGCCAAATTACCCAGAATCGGTTGACCTTCGCTGGTTTCATAGCCACTTTATCGGCGAACAGTTTGCGTTGGTCAGTTGGGATGGCTGTACGCTCGGCAACCTCGAAAAGTTGCGACGGCTCTCGAAGCGGCTCATTCCCAGCGAGAAAGAACTCGCCAAAGCCGATGCCGACTCAGATATCCATCTACGGGCTGAATGGTATAGCAAAGTCATCACCGGTCCCGGGGTACTTGAACAACTGACCAGCCCCCCCATGAGCTTTAGCTATGGTGCGGCGATCAAGCGTATCGAGGGTGCATTGGTCGGCCCAGTAAAACGCGACGCGAATGGCAAATCGTTGGGGCACGAGTCGCGTACTACCTGTTTAGTCGTCTTTCTCAGCAGCGAAGCCACTCGCGACAATCGAACGATGCGTAAGGCGATCGAAAAAATTTCTGAAATCGCCTCGACCGAATGCGCTATCGCCGAAGAAACAATCCACATGGGCGGCCCGCCCGTTGACAACATCACCATTGATGTTGAGGGCGAGCGGACATTGATACGCTTGGCTTTGCTTTCAGGAATTGTTGGTCTTGCGCTATCTTATTGGTGTTTCCGTAGTATAAAGCTCACCAGTGTTGTTTTTACGGTTGGAGTGCTTAGCGCTGGCATGAGTTTGGCCATCGTCTTTTACTTCGGCATTCTCGAAGTGATGTTCCTGGGGCTGACTTCTCCTCGCCTAGGAACCGTTGATGCAATTTTGATGTCGATGCCAGCCGTGGTTTACGTGCTGGGGTTGTCAGGTGCCATCCATGTGGTGAATTACTACCGCGATGCCCGCCGCGAAAGCGGGATTGCTGGGGCAGCGGAGACTGCCGTCCGGCTGGGTTGGGGACCGTGTACCTTGGCCGCGTTTACCACTGCCGTTGGCCTGGGGTCGCTCTACACGAGTGACATTTTACCGATCAAGAAATTCGGCATGTTCACTGCGATAGCAGTGCTGGGAACCGTCGGCTTGCTCTTCACCGTCTTGCCGGTCTTTCTCCATCGATTTCCAGTTAGCGACGACCAGATCAGACGCCAAACAGGGAGCCACGGTAATGGGCATTTGCCCGGTTGGGCTAAACGGTTATTTGGCTTTGTCGTGGGACGTTACGCACTGACCTGCTGTTTCTGGTTTGTCGTGATGGGTGCCCTCTCGATTGGCTTTACCCGAATCGAAACGTCGGTGAGCCTGCTGAAGCTTTTGGATGAGGACACCGACCTGATCCACGACTACGCTTGGTTGGAACAAAATCTGGGCAATCTTGTGCCGATGGAAGTGATACTCACCGTTCCGCCCGAACGCCGACGAACCCCCGACGAACATGCTGAAGCCGATGGCCAGCGATATCGTTTGACGATGCTTGAACGCCTAAATATGGTGCGGATGATCAAGAATCGAATGGAAAAGCTGCCCGAGATCAGTCGGGTTATGTCGGTTGCTACCTACACTCCTGAAAGCACCAATTCAGGTCTCACAGGCGCTGACCGCAGTGTCGACTACGCGACGAACAAGAGTCTGGAAGACAAACGACAAGAACTTCTGGAGAGTGACTACCTACGGCTAGAACATG
Source organism: Planctomycetota bacterium (assembly GCA_013152205.1). GTDB lineage: Bacteria > Planctomycetota > Planctomycetia > Pirellulales > Lacipirellulaceae > Bythopirellula. The sequence continues at coordinate 21,476 of JAADGV010000092.1, read as the reverse complement.
CCCCAGAAGGCACCGCGAATCCGAACAGCCGGGAGCTATTGCGGTTGAGTGCTCGGGTGGCTGCCTTGGGTGACAAAGATGAGAGCATCGACTACGGGGAGTTCGTCCAGCAATTGAAGGATGCGGTCGAACCGATACTTGTCGCCTTCGAACAGCGAGACCAAATTGTTGCCAAGTTGCACGCGGACGGCAAGAAATTAGATGGCGCCAAGCTTTGCGTCCTCTATCGCTCTCCGGACGGAAAGTTTCCTGAGCAGTCGCAAGAGGCTGTCCTTCGAGAATTGCTAGCCCAAAGCGGTAGCTCGATCCGAGGTGTTAAGGTCTATGACCTTGCTGATCTTGATTCTCGCAAAGGCGATCCCAACTATGAGCAGTATTTTCAAGCTGTTATCAAGAAGCTCGGCAAGCAGGACGCTTTGATCCTGGCCTCGGCAAGCAGCGACCCCACGGCTAAGCAATTAGTCGAGGGCGGATTGTCGATCATCGACGTGACTCAGATACCAGTCTACGAAACTTCAGCAGCGATGCCGCTTGCTGTGGGAGATCGTTCGCGGCCCATTCGTGCCGTCTACACGGGGATGATTCCCCTGGTCTTCAAAACCCAACGACAGTTGCTTTTCAGTTTGACTGATAGCATCATGTGGGCGACCGTGTTGATCTCGGTTGTGATGATGTTTGTCCTCCGTAGCCCGTTGGCCGGTTTGATTTCGATGATTCCGAACGTGTTTCCGATCGTCATTATCTTCGGTAGCCTTGGCTGGCTAGGTATCAAAGTGGATATCGGTATTATGATGACTGCCAGTGTCGCGTTAGGCGTGGCGGTCGATGATACAATTCACTTCCTTACTTGGTTCCGCCGTGGCATCGCGCAGGGAATGGACCGTGTGCAATCCGTCATGCTGGCCTACGATCGGTGTGCGACCGCCATGCTGCAGACAACCATCATCGGTGGTTTGGGGCTGTCTGTCTTTGCGACAAGCACTTTTACTCCGACTCAGCAGTTTGGTTACTTGATGATCTCGATGCTCGGCGCGGCACTCGTGGGCGATCTGCTCTTGCTACCTGCTATTTTGGTCAGCCCACTGGGGCGTCCCTTCGGTGGCAAAGCCCCGGCCAGACATGCGCCCAGTAGCGAAGATGACACGCCAACAATTTCAGCCGACGATACTTCGACCCCCTCCCTCGAGCCAGCTATCTTGCCGATCGAATCTGCGGTGTTGCCCGAACAACCCATTAGCGACCCTTCGCCGTCGCAACCGTCTTACTCGATTGAGGACTTCCAGCAAGAGATGCAAGAAGGGCCCCATGCGGCCCTACATGCTAAACTCAGAAGTTTACGACGCGAGAACCCCAGAGATTCGATCGCCTCGAAGTAACTCGATCGCCCTGCCCTGCTAGAAAGCAATCCGATGTCGCGCCGTAATATGTTGTTGCTGGTGGCGACCTCGCTGATCTCTTACGCTTGCTATGTGCGTGCTGAGCAGAATCCCTACGCTCGCTATGTGGCCGCCAGCTATTCAGCCATCGACCACTGGGCCTTAGAGGAAGTGCCCGATCAAGAGCTGTTTGAAGGGGCTATGCTTGGGATGGTTGATGTTTTGCACAAGCATGGGGACAAGCATTCTCAATTTATCAATGAAACACGCCGAGACATTTTTCGTGAAGAAATAACACAAGAGTTCTATGGCGTGGGGATACGTATCCGATTTTTGGGCACCCCGGCTATGCTGACGGTGATTGGCCCTCCTGAGCCTGGCACCCCGGCTTTCAGCGCGGATATCCGTTCGGGCGATCATATTGTTGCCATCAACGAACAGCCGACTTTGGGAATGGAAATCGGAAAAGCCCTTCAACTCATCCGCGGCCCCGCTGGCGAACCCGTGCTGCTATCGGTCGTCCATCAAGGCGAGAGTGAGCCGCAAGATATCTCGCTAGTGCGTGCGATCATCACGAAAGAATCGATCCGAGGCGACTTGCGTGATAGCGAAGGCAACTGGGATTTTCGTTTGAAAGCCGATCCGCATATTGGCTACTTGCGAATCACAAGTTTTGGTGACAAGACCGAGGCGGAGTTGATTCGCGCGTTAACGACGCTGGCTTCGCAAGAAGGGCAGCCTGATGTCGAGGCATTGATTTTAGATGTACGCAACAATTACGGGGGAGCCCTGGACGCAGCCGTTGGTATTAGCGACTTGTTTTTACGAGCCGGCTTGCCGATTGTCACGACTCGTGGTCGCAACCAAGTCGAACGAGATCGCTTTGTCTCGACCGGGAGTGGGACTTACACCGAAATCCCACTTGCCGTGCTTAGCAATCACGACAGTGCGAGTGCAGCGGAGATTTTGGCAGCTTGTTTGCAAGACTATGGGCGTGCAACGGTCATCGGAGAGCGTTCGTTCGGCAAAGGTACGGTGCAGCGTTTGATGCGTGTTGAGTCGGGCCGTAGCTTGTTGAAGCTCACGTCAGCCACTTACTGGCGGCCTAGCGGAAAGAACATTCACCGCATGCAGGACGACACCGAGTCGGACCAGTGGGGTGTCTTGCCGAATAAAGGCTTTGAGATTGTGCTTGACGACGATGAATACCTGCAATTTCGAAAGTATCGGCAACGACGTGATTTGCTCGGTATGAGTACGAATGGTGCGCTGGCAAAACAGATCGATAAGGAAGATGGCATCCTGTCGGCTGACTTCACCGATCGTGTGCTCCAGCGGGCGGTTAGTCATTTGCAGTTGCAATTGGCTAACTAGTATCCAGGTAACCGCTTCACACTGCTGGGCAAGCCAGACAGTGGCACCCGTCTATTCAGGATAGACGAACCATTGGTGTGTTTACCTTTTCCTGTTCGCAAGAGTGTTCTGCGGGAGGATGTCGTGGCCGCCATCGCTAACGGCTGTTGCGTGAATTGCCTGATCGTTAAAGCTTTCGGGCAATTGCAAAGCTTTTGAAAATTCTACGCTAGCAGGTCGTTGCTGGCGGCCATTGTGTATTAGCTGTAAGTTATTTCGTGGCAATACCTTAGGGAGAGTTTGTGTCTTCTGTCGAATGGGCTCGCATTTTCGGCACACTAGGTGCGTTATCACTCTTCCGAACGGCGAGAGTGTTCGGCTCCAAGGCCAAGGGATGTACGGCTTGGGCAACACACGCCTCTTTTCCTGCTTCTTATTCTGATAATCGAAAATGGGCAGTTCTGCCCACATGCTCAAAGGAACAGAGACATGGTTGCATCACGCAAGACTAAAAAGGTTTTCTGTACAGTCGTTCGTATCCCTGCCGTTGAAGACCGAGCGTTGAGTTCTTCGACTCGGTTTTCTAGTCGGCCTAGCGATTTGTTGCCGTGGGCCGATCCCTACATTGCTCGGCTGGTTCATCGGTTGCAAGACGAAATTCGTAGCGAACGCCAAGTTGCCAGTGCTGTATTTTCTGAACTTGATCCCCCTAGCCCGTCGACCGATATCGACTGGGATGGGCCGGAAGAGACTCGTTGGACGTTGTATGACGATGTATCCCCTGACTTTAGCGAATAAGGAGGTCAAGATTTTGTGAGGTCATTACGGCGAATGTCCTCATTGGCGTTAAATTTCATGAAAGGAGTCGTCATGCTTACTTACCTTGGTTGTTGCCTCGCGGTTTTTGTGGCTCGGAAAGTTCGACCGGCGAGGCTCGTGTTGCTGCGGAATCGGCGAGTAATTGGCCGCGCAACTCTGCCACAATAAAAAATGAGCCGGTGATACAGACCAATTGATTTTCGCGTACCAGCTGTTGAGCAACTTGCCAGGCCTCGTAAGGCGAGGTTGGCACACAGATCGCATCTTCGCAAGAATCGCGTCCAAGCCTATTCAGTTCTTTGCCAACGATGTGTTCTAGCTCGGCGGTTGGCACTGCCCTAGGATTATCTTGATACTGAGTAACAATCACCTTTTCGAAATGTGGCAGGAGTACGCGGACCACTCCTGCCACATCTTTTTCTTGTGTGGCAGCCAGAAGTAGCACTCGCGTCTGGTTGCTAAAGCTTGTTTCTAACACTTCGACCAAGGCTTCGGCTGAGGCCACATTGTGGGCAACATCCAGTACGATGGTTGGCCGAGTGCCGATGACCTCGACCCGGCCCGGCAGAGTCGCCTCAGCCGTGGCTTGGCGAATGGCTTCGGGCGGAATCGACCAACCTTGTTGACGTAGCTCGGCCACCGTTGCGATGGCCAACGCGGCATTGGCTGCTTGATGCTCGCCTAATAGCTTGAGCGGCAGGTCGGCCAGGCGCACATGCTCGTCGGCAAAGTCGCCCTCGAAATCGAGTCGCCCAATCGCTTGCCGTTCGCCGCGCAGTCGGGGAGGGTGGTAGCGATGTCGGAAGTCGTGCCCTGCGATCAACATGCGGCAACCATGTTGTTTGGCGATCTCTGTGATTACCCGTTGCGGTGCCTTGTCGATGTGTCCGCAGAGTAGCGGCACGCCGGGTTTGATAATTCCGGCTTTCTCGGCAGCGATCTCGGGCAGTGTGGTGCCAAGCTGCTTGGTGTGGTCGAGGCTAATGCTGGTGATAACGGTCACCGCCGGTTGGCAAACATTGGTCGAATCGAGGCGGCCCCCGAGGCCCACTTCTAATACGGCAATATCGACCTTGTGTTGTGCGAAGTGCATCAGTGCCAGTGCGGTGGTAAGCTCGAAATAAGTCGGGCTCATCGAAGAATCTGCCCTGGCCGATTCTTGGTCCATGGCCTGAACGACTGGCCGCAGTTGGTCGACCAGTGCCACGAGTTCGTCGCTAGGGCAGGGCTGGCCGTTGATGGCGAAGCGTTCTTCAATTTGTTCGAGGTGTGGCGAGCTGAACAGCCCGGTTTCGTACCCGGCGGCATGGAGCATGGCGGCTACCATTGTCGAAGTTGAGCCTTTTCCTTTGGTGCCAGCGACATGAACGATCGGCAAACCGGCGTCGGGATTTCCTAAGCGAGTGAGCAACTGTCGCATGCGGTCGAGTTTTAGTTGTCGATGGCCGTAGGGGGTGACGATGGTACGCTCGTAGTTAATACGATTGAGCAGGAAGTCGAGGGCTTGCTGCCGGCGTTGTTCGATATTGGGGAGTTGGGAGGGCATGGGGGGATGTTTGATTTATGATTTGGCTAAGCCGCGAGCGGCTGGGGGGACGGAGTAAAGCGGAAAGCCGAAAGCGGTTGTTTTGACTTTGCGATTGGTTGGTTTGTTGACTTTAGTGGACAAAATTGTGGCGGTTGGTGCTTCTATCGTAGTGTTTGGTGGGTTCGTTTTGGCACGAATTGCGGGGGGGGCCCATTGAGGTGGACAGAATTGAGTTCGGAATGCGGAATTTGTAGTGCGGAAGGGGAAAATATTGTCCATTTGGGCGCTGTAAATGACGAAATCTGAATGACGAATGACGAAAAAACTGATCGCTAACGGCTAAAAGCTGATCGCTATTGTCCCAGATGTGGTGGCCCAATTTCAACTGTTAAATTTGGCCGGGGGTGTTTCTTGCGGAAACGGCCGAGATTTTTTTGAGGGGGGGCTAGAGCATTTATCTTTTGAGTGTTTTGCTTCACCGAGACGGTGGGACTATATTGCCGGACCCTTTGGGTTTGAGTGAGCGATATGCTCTAATGGAGCCGTAGTTGCCAAGCCGGAAATCACCACCCAGCAAGGAGCGTTTTGTTCCTCGTTTCGGTGAAAAGGTTTCGGTGAAAAGAAAGAAGAAATCGAATGACCAAGAAAATAGATCGACGAGTTTTGCTAAAAGCTGCCGGTACCTCAGCTTTCGTTGCGAGTGCGCCATGGGTATTGCCTAGCTCGGTGTTTGGCCGTTCAGCGCCAAGCGGTCGGATCAATATTGGTGTGATAGGTCTAGGCACGCGCGGCATCCCTGACATGAAGGTGTTCATGCAGAACGAAGACGTGCAGATTCGCGCGATCTGTGATGTTAACAGGGCCAGCGGCGGATATCGGGATGAAGTGACGGTCATGGGGCTTGAACCGGCTCTGAAAATTGCCAATCAATACTACGGAGATAAACGAAAAGGTGGCGCGTATGAGGGAGTTGTCGCAACCAACGATTTCCAAGAAATACTCGAACGCGACGATATCGACGCCGTAGCAATCGTGGTGCCCGATCATTGGCACGCGCCGATGACAATCATGGCAGCCAAGGCGGGCAAGGACATTTTCTGCCAAAAACCTCTCACGTTGACTCTGGGAGAAGGCCAGGACATGATCGAGGCGGTACGGGAGCATGGTCGCATCTTGCAGACGGCCAGCCAGTATCGATCTCATTGTAGGGCTCGACATGCTTGTGAGTTGGTTCTCAATGGACGGATTGGCGAACTCAAGTCGATGCGTGTTCGCATTGGATACAATAACAAGGTTGGGCCCGGCCCGGGCTGGAAGCCGATGCCCGTCCCCGATGGTTTTGATTACGATCGATGGCTGGGACCGGCGCCTCAGGCTGCGTACCACGAGAAACGATGTATCTACAAATTTCGCTTCAACCTGGACTACTCGGGTGGACAGGTCACCAATCTGGGTGCCCACGCGATTGACATTGCCCAGTGGGGAAACGGCTCGAGTCTGACTGGGCCGGTCGAGGTTGAGGGAATAGACGCCAAGTGGCTTGCCGAAGGGAGTCTGTTCAACACGGCACTAGAATCGAAAATCCGTGCGAGTTATGCCAATGGGGTCGAGTTGATTTGCGAGAGCTCGAACAAAGACATGGGCGTGCGGTTTGAGGGAACCGAAGGGTGGATCGAATTTGTTCTCTCGGGAGGAAAGTTTAAGGCTTCTTCGAAATCGTTGGAGACCGACGTGATCGGCTCGGACGAAATCCATCTGCCGGTCTCGAATTCAGAACGAACATTCGAAAAACCGGGCAATTTTTACGCCGATCATGTCCGCAATTTTCTTGACAGCGTGAAGACCCGAGAAGAACCGCTTGAGCCGGTTGAAGTGGGGCATCGCACGGCCAGCGTCTGCCACCTGTGGAACATTGCCATCAAGAATATGGGCAAGAAGCTGGCCTGGGATCCTGAAAAAGAGGAATTCACCAACGACGAAAAGGCAAACCGTATGCGTACCCGTCCGGTACGAGATTGGGCCTGAATGAGTAGGTGCGGTAGTCAGTGCTTTATCTGACGATGCTGGTGAGAAACCTGGGCTAGAGCGTTTTACCAATTTCTGTTCGCAAGAGTGTTCTGCGGGAGGATGTCGTGGCCGACACCGCTAACGAATCCGCCTTGGGGTTAAGCGACTCTTGGGATCGTAAATTGGGCAGTTGCTCGTCAAGTGGAATGGTTGTTTTTTGTTTGAGTAACCAATGGTTATTCGTCCTCGTCGTTTTTTAGCCCCAAGGCCGATAGCCAACGGCGTCGCGGCTTTCCGTCGTCGACTTCTTCGCTCTCGGGGCTTCGCTCTTGCAGGTTGGCCAATTTTTCTTCGAGCGCGGCTTTTTCGCGGGCGAGCGTGGCGCGTTGCACAGACATTTCTAGTTCGGCGTCGCGTAGCTTATCTTTCCACTCTCGTTGAACTTGCTCTAAGCGGGTACGCTCGGCTTGGATGAGATCGTCTCGGTCGAACAGCTCTTCGATGGCTGCCTGTTGAACGTCTTCTTGAGAAGGTTGATTGCTATCGGTAGCCGAGTCTAGCTGTGCTTTCAGGGCGTTAATTTCTTGATCTTTTTCGGCGACCATACGATCGGTGATAGAGATGGTGCCTTCGATCGTCGCGAGTTCTTCGCGACGTTCGGGAGTCGGGGCGATCCCGCTTTCTTCGGCTTCGAGTTCCGCCAGGAGTCGAGCTTTTTGGGCTTGCCAATCGAGTCCCTCGGTGGCTTGACTGGGCGCGGCACTCACAGGGGTGGCTTCGGCCTGCGTGCGCAACGATTCATTTTCTTGCTTGAGGTCGCGAAGGTCTTCGATCGCAAGTTCGAAACGACGCTGTAAATCTTCAACTTCCTGTTGTGTGTCTGAAACGGCGGGCGGCGTATTTTCTAATTCGGCAACTCGGCTGGCAAGCACGTCGCGTTCGGATCGGAGACTGACCAGTTCGGGCGATTCGTGATCGTCGGCCTCGGGGCGTTGGGCAAGCTCTTCGACAAGTTCGGCATTCTCGTGTTTGAGTTTTTGTACGTCCTTTAGTACCAACTCGAATTTACGGTTGCTTTGATCGAGTTCGTCTTTTAGCTCCGTATTGTTTGAGAGATCTAAGATACATTGTTCGGCATCTCGCAACGAGGCGACAACTTTCTCGGTATTGGTTTCAGTAACTTCTAACGCTTGCTGGTCTTGACGGTGTTTTTCTTCTGCCTCGACTAGTTGTTGCTCGAGTACTAGCCGTTGAGATTCTACTTCGGCATGGCGCTGCTCGATCTCAGCAAGCTGTTGTTGTCCGGCTAGACTTTGCTCGTTTTCGCGGGAATGAGCTTCCTCGATATTCGTTTTCGCGGCCTGTAGCTCTTCGGCCAAGCAGTCTCGTTCGTAGAGGGCCTGGCTGGTTTTCTCGCGAGCATTTTCTAGTTCACTGGCAAGTCTTTCGATTTCGGCTTCGTTTTGTTGGCATTGCTGCTCTAGCTTTGCCCGTTCTTCGGCTTGTGTGGCAAGTTGGTTTTCATGGCCACTTGCTTCCGACGTTTGTTGGTCTCGCAACGCTTGCGATTCGGCTTCGGTGGCGGCAAGTGACGTTTGGCTTTTTTCTAAATCAGCAGCTAACTGCTTGATCTGCTCGGTCGCATTCGAAGCCTCAGACTCTCGTTCTTCTGAGAGCGTGGCCAGTTGTTGGCATAGATCCTCGGCCATTCCGTCGGCAGCGGAGAGGTCTGCCTGAAGCTGATGAATCTCGACGGCGAGCTGCTGAAGCTGCTGACTCTCTTGTTGGCACTGCTGTCGAAGCTGTTCCAACTCTCCCACGTTTTCTGCTAGCTTGGCATCTCGTTCGCCGGAGTTGGACGCAAGCTGATTGCGCAGATTTGTAATTTCTTCTTCGGCTTGGCTCAGAGACTGCCGATAGCGATCGAGTTCTTCGTGCTGTTGTTGAAAAGCGGCGGTTTCTATTTCGCAGGCCGTATGGTCGTGGGCAAGCTCGCCGGCGATTTCTTTAAGCTGCTCGTTGAGCGCTGACTCGATCGAAGAAAGTCGCTCACGATGATTGTGTAGTACCTGGTCTGCTTGGTTTCGGAGTGAGCGCAGCGTCTCTGCTGTTTTCTCGGACCGATCGGCCCCTGAGATTGTCCTGTCTGTAGGTTCTTCCATGATCAGTTTTGCCGAAGTTGCCAGTGCAAAGCGATGAAGCAAAGCACAGGGAATCACACCGCCTGCCAGGGTGTGAGAGTGCGCAGAGTATAGTTCTCCAAGGGTATATAGGTCGCGCAGGGCCCTCGGTCAAAGAAGCGGCCAGGGTAGTAACGGTTGCGACGATTTTGATGGCCCAGGGCAAGAGAATGGTAAAACCATGCTGGAGCAGATAGAAGCCGTGGGCGAGCTTGGAAAAACCGCGGCTTCCGCCTGCGGCTATTACAGAAAGTTGGGTTAGCTGGCGTACATGGCGTCGATTTGACTGGCGAAGTTGGCTTCGATCGTTTTTCGCCGGAGACTGAGTTTGGCAGTCATTTCGCCCTCTTCGGCAGAGAAGGTGCGATTGAGGAGCAAGAAAGGGCCGACATGCTCTTCGTGGCTGGCATCGGTCTGTACGCGGGCGAGTTCCTGACGGAAAAGCTCGATGACGCGAGGGTGGTCAACCGCCTGACTGTGCGACTCGACGTTGATGTCGAGTTTTTCAATTTCCTTGCGGAGTGCATCCTCGTTGGGCACAATCAACGCGCCGAGGCATTTGCGACTGTCGCCTACGACACAGGAAAGTTCGACCAACGGAGAGGCGACAAGCATTTGCTCGACGCGAGTGGGCGAAACATTTTTGCCGGTCATCAAAACGATGATTTCTTTCTCTCGGCCGACAATGCGAAGATTACCGCCCTCGTCGAATTCGCCGAGGTCGCCCGTATAGAGCCAGCCATCGATAATCACTTCGTTGGTTGCTTCCTCGTTTTGCCAGTAGCCAAGCATGACGTTGGGGCCACGGACTAAGATTTCTCCCGAGTCGTTGATACGCACCTCGACATCGGGGATCGGAAGCCCAACGGTGCCAGGCAGGTAGTTTTCGAGGGTGCTAATGCTAACCACGGGGGAGGACTCGGTTAATCCATAGCCGGGCAACAAAGGCAGCCCTTGGGCGGTGAAAAGTTTCTGTACTTCGGGGGCCACAGCCGCACCGCCGCAGAAGCAGTACTTGAGATTGCCGCCAAGTATCTCTCGGAGACCTTCTAGTCGGGCGATCTTCTGGTAGAAGTAGGGCACCCCATTGATGACGGTCGGTTTTACGATTTGGCAATCGCGAACGACCGTCTCTTTGCTTTCGGCAAGGGCTAACTTCGAGCCAATATGCAACCAACCGTAGAGATCGCAAGTTCGAGCATAGATGTGGCTAAGCGGGAGGAAGCCGAGACGAACATCGTCGGGGTTCCCTTCGATCATTCCGTCGGTTGCAATCGTGTTGGTGACGATGTTGTCGTGGCTGAGCATAACGCCACGGGGAGTGCCTGTTGTGCCAGAGGTGTAGAGCAGGGTGGCCATGTCGTTGGCTTGAGGAGGGGTAGGCGTCTGGTCGCCAGGCGCGCTCTCGACAAACTTGTTAAGCGATACGACCGATGAGCTACCATTGTATTGCTCGGCATTGGCTGGCTTACCGTAGTAGACCACTTTTAGCAACGACTCAAGTTTGTTGGCGGCGTTTTCGCAAGCTTCGGCAGATAAGAAAGCAAGCTTTGCTCCGCTATCGCCCGAGTGGTCGACGATCTGCGCCTCGGAAAGACTAACATGCAACGGAACATGCACTGCGCCAATAACATGGATAGCAAGATCGGCGATCACCCATTCGTAGCTGTTGGCCGCAACTTGAATGACTCGGTCGCCATTCTGGATGTCGGCAGATAGCATTGCCTGCGCGAGTCGCTGCACATCGGCATCGATTTCTGCCCAGGTTCGCCACGACAGCTTTCCATCGACAATGGTACCCAAGGCCTGATGGTCAGCCCTGGCAGCAACCGTTGCCGCTAGTAATTGGGGAATCGTTTGGGGGTGTTCAGACATAGCGATATCATTACTTGTTCAAGGGGATTTCTCAACCGCTGATTCCCGAGGAGCAGAAAAAGTTACTCCTTAGGCAAAAAAGGACATTTTACGGTTTATGCCCGCAGTTGGCCTCCGAGTTCTTTGGCAAGTGCAGCGATAATGTTGTCGCGTACCTCGTCGGCCTGTTCGTTGGTAAGGGTTTGCTCGGCTGAGCGAAGTTGGATGCTAAAGAGGAGGCTTTTCTTGCCTTTACCGAGTCTTTCGTCGTCGCGATAAACTTCTTGGAAAGCGATGTTTTCGAGTAGCGACTCGCACCCTGTGCGTACGAGTCGCTCGACATCGGCCCAGCAGACCTTTTCGTCGACCACGACGTTGAGATCGCGTCCTACGGGCGGGTAGGGCGAAAGCGGCACGACTTTGCGGATCTCGATCGCAGCGTCAACGAGTACGCCGAGGTCGATTTCGGCGACCGTAGTGTTGTCTCGCAGGTCGAATTGTTTGAGGCCCCAGGTGCTAACTTCGCCGAGAAAGCCTAATTTGCGACCAGCGAGGCTTAGCTCTGCTCCGCGTTTTGCTGTAAACAGTTGGGCGCTGTATTCGATGGCCGTGAGTTGTGCATCCGGCGCTATGGCGGCGACCAACGCTTCGATAACCCCTTTTAGCTCAAGAAATCCGCTGCCGCTGCTTAAACCCAACATGCGACGTTGGTCGGGTAATTCGCCTGCTTGGGGCAGGTAGATATCCGCAATCTCGAACAGTTCGATGATCGGGTTCGAGAGTGTTTCGTTCGTTCGTCGGGCGGAAAGTAGGCTTGGTACCAGAGTCTGGCGCAGGCAATTTGCGCGGCGAAGAACCGGGGTGCTGGTGACCAGCGGATCGGCTTCTGACCAAGGACGAAATAGGTCGACCCAACTGCGGTCGATGGCGCTGATGGTCATCGCCTCGTCGAAACCCGTGGCGGTTAGCATGGCGCGGGTCTGCTCGAGGACGCGGTCTTCGCGGCTACGGGTGGAAGCAACCATCTTCACGCCCGTGTCTTCGGGAATTTGCTCGTAGCCGTGGATGCGTGCGACCTCTTCAATGAGATCGATTTCGCGCGTGAGATCGGCACGCCAGCTTGGCGGCGTGACTTTGATGCAATGGTCGCAAATGTGCGTTTCTGCACACCCCAGGTCGGTAAGGATTTTTTGGACGGTATCCGACGGGATTTCGATGCCAAGTACGCGAGGGAGTTCCGTGAAGCGGAGTTTGATGGTAGGTCGTGCTTCGGCTGGCTCGGCGACATCGATTACGTTGGCTGCGAGTTCACCGCCGGCTAGCTGAAGGATAAGTTCGCAACAGCGGCGGCTGGCCCAATCGATCGCCTCGGGGTCGACGCCACGTTCGAACCGATAGGACGAAGGGCTGGGCAAATTGTGTCGGCGGGCCGTATTGCGAACGGACAGCGGTGCGAAATCGGCCGCTTCGACCAGGATGTCGGTTGTGTGGTCAGAGACTTCGGTATCGGCACCCCCCATGACACCCGCCAAGGCGACGGCACGCTCGGCATCGGCAATCACACAGGTGCCTGGCTCTAGCTCGTACTCTTGGTGGTTGATGGCGGTGAACTTCTCGCCGGGCTTCGACTTGCGGACGACGATCTTCTGGCCAGCGATTTTTGCGAAGTCGAAGGTATGCAGCGGCTGGCCACATTCCATCATCACGAAATTGGAAATGTCGACCACGTTGTTGATCACGGCGATTCCCAACGAGCGTAGCCGATCGGCTAGCCAAGCAGGGCTGGGGCCAATTTTTACTCCGCGAATGAGCCGCGCCGTGTAGCGGGGACAAAGCTCAGGGGAATCGACCGTAACGCTAGTTAGGCTATCGACGCTTGGCCCCGCAGCCGTGGGCTTGGGGGCCGGCTTTTTGAGGTCTAGCTGCCAGAGCACGGAGATTTCTCGTGCAACGCCGAGGTGTCCCAAGCAGTCGGGGCGATTGCTGGTTACTTCTAAATCGATAGCAACATCGTCGTCGACGTTTTCGACCCCTTCGAGATTAAGCCCCGTCAGCGTAAGCCGTTCGGTCAATTCGTCAACCGACATCGGCAGATCGACGTATTCTTTCAGCCAGTTTTGGGAGACGATCATTTGCGGTGGGGGGGAGAGGGGTCAGAGGTCGGGGGTCGGAAATCAGGGGGGGGAAGCGTTCAGGGGTTTGGTATCATTCGGTCGTTCCAAGTTTGGTCCAAGCAGATAACTCGCAGATCTGCAACCCAGGGTGCGCCGCTGCGCGACGACCCTGGGCTATGATGTGAAACGCCTTTGGCGTATAGGAATTGCGTCCTGTGCTATCAGGCACACCAAGCTTGAAACTACTGTCATTGCCTGTCTCCCAACCTCTGTCCCCTGCCCTCCTACTCTAAAACTGTTCTAAAAATCGGACGTCGTTTTGGTACAACGCTCGGATGTCGGTTATGCCATGTTGACGCATGCAAATTCGTTCGACGCCCAGGCCGAAAGCAAAGCCGGTGACTTCTTCGGGATCGTACCCTACGGCACGCAGGACGTTGGGGTCGACCATGCCGGCGCCGCCCATTTCCATCCAGCCGCCTTGCCAGTTCATATCAACTTCGACACTGGGTTCGGTGAAAGGGAAAAACGAGGGGCGGAAGCGAACATGCACCTTGTCTTCGCCGCCAAAGTAGCTCTGGCAGAAGAGCCGCAACACGCTCTTCAAGTCGGCCATGGTGACGCCCCGGTCGATCAACAGACCTTCGATCTGGTGAAACATCGGGTAGTGGGTGGCATCCGCCGTATCGGGCCGATAGACGCGGCCGAGCGAAATAATTCGCACGGGCGGAGGGGTGTTTTCCATCACCCGAATTTGTACGGTGCTGGTCTGACTTCGTAGCAGCAGCGGCTTTTCTAATTTTTCAGCCGTGGCCAAGTAAAAGTTATCGAGCGGATCGCGTGCCGGGTGCGAGAGCGGGATGTTCAACGCTTCGAAATTGTGCCAGTCGTCTTCGATCTCGGGGCCTTCGACTGCCGTGAAGCCGAGCCGGCCCATGATGTCTTTCATCTCGCGGATGGTTTGCGTGATGGGATGCAGGTGGCCAACCCGCGTGGGTCGACCTGGCAAGGTGACGTCGAATGGCTCGGTAATTTCTTCGTTACCGGTGCCGATTTGCTGTGTGGCCTCGGCAAGTGCGGCTTCGATGAGATTTTTGACTTCGTTGAAGCGCTTTCCAGCGGTCGGCTTGTCGGCCTTATCCACCTTGCCAAGTCCCTGCTGGACTTTGCGCACCTGCCCGCTTTTCGCCCCCAGATAGTCGATCCGCGCAGCTTCGAGCGACTCGGACGAATCCGCGGAAGCGAATGCAGCCCGCGCCTGTTCGGCGAGGTTGTCGAGACTAGCTAGAAATTCGGAGAGGGCCACGGGCCTTGCCTCTGCTAAGCCTCTTTTTATGCGGCGGCCAGAGCTTCGCGTGCTTTTTCGACAACCGTGTCGAAAGCAGCCGGGTCGTGGATCGCCATTTCGGAGAGCATTTTGCGATCGAGTTCGATGTTCGCCCGTTTCAGGCCGTTCATCAGCTCGCTATAGCGCAAACCTCGTTCGCGGGCGGCGGCGTTGATTCGGATGATCCAGAGCTTGCGGAAGTCGCGTTTGCGAACGCGACGATCACGAAAGGCATAGGCCTCTGCTCGTACGAGCGTTTCTTTTGCCGTACGCAGCAGCGTGCCACGTCCACCGACGTAGCCCTTGGTCTTTTTGAAGAGACGGTTTTTTGCCCGATTACGGGCACTTCCCTTGGTGGTTCTCATGACGAGGAACCCCTGTTATTGAAGTTTCGCGCCCAGGCCCCTTTACGCATAGAAAGGAGTTTTTGCCCGGCGTGTTTGTTGATTTTTCTCTGGCAGGATCGATCCGGGCGTTAGTAGCTGTTACCAGCAAGGGCAGTCTGGATCATTTTAGAATTGCTATCGGTAGTGGTGGTTGTGCCACGCAGGTTCCGCTTGCGTTTGTGGCTCATCCGCCCGGCCAAATGGCTAGTGCCCGACGAGCGGTGCTTGGCTTTGCCCTTTGCCGACAGGCGAAAACGCTTTTTTGTGCCTTTATGTGTCTTTTGCTTGGGCATGGGGGTGAGACCTTCGCTGAGTGACTGGTAGCAAACCCCCAGCAGGGGTGCTTGTTATGTGGGTAAACGTCTGATTCTACGCACATTCTGCGCAGAGCAACAGGGGGACTTTGGCCCAATTTCCGCTATATTTTGGTTCCGCTATTTTGGCGAGAGGATCATAACAATCCGCCGACCGTGCATCGCGGCATTCTGCTCGACCTTCGAAACTTCTTCTAACTCGGTGACCAGACGCCGCACTAGTTTGAAGCCTTCGTCGACGTGAGCATTTTCGCGGCCTCGGAAAATGACCGAACAAACCACCTTGTCGCGAGCTTCAAGAAACTTGCGAGCTCGGTTGACTTTGGTCATGAAATCGTGCTCGCCGATCTTCGGTCGGAGGCGGATTTCTTTATTCTTGCTTTGGTGGGTATGTCCCTTGTTTTGCCGCTTTTTTTGCTGGTATTTGAATTTACCAAAATCCATAACCCGACAGACGGGCGGCTTCTCTAGAGGAGCCACCTCTACCAAGTCGAGTCCCGACTCGCGGGCCAACTCCAGCGCTTCGTCACGGGTAATCACGCCCAATTTCGTACCGTCATCGGCAATCACACGTAAAGGGCTAGTACGTATTTGCTCGTTAAGTCGTTGTTCCTTGCGTTCGATCTTTTCGGTCTCCTATGGGGGGCGAATACGTCTTGAGGCCAGTGGAATTGGCCCCTCTAAACGAGTTGGCAATCTATGAAGATTATGCGGAATCTTCAGGCCAACAAACAAGTATCGGCGAATAACAGCCTAGGCGTCAACCGTTTTCGAGAATTTTGCTGAAGCAACTCGATAAAACTGGCTGTGTTGAGGGCGGTTTTTTTCTCGATGCTTCAAAAGTGTGTCATAACAGAGTCACTGATCAATGTCGTTCGCATCGGACTGTTTCGAGGCGACTTGTCGGACGGTGCGGTCCGAGATTTCGTCTTGTAGCTTGGTAATCGCAGCATCCAGGGACATGGCCCCTAGGTCGCCTTCGATGCGGTCACGCACGGTGACGGTGCCGTTTTGGGCGTCTTTTTCGCCTACTACGAACATGTATGGGATCAACGCCAGTTGGGCCTCGCGGATTTTTGCCCCTAGTTTCTGACCCCGGAAGTCGCCCGATATGCGGAATCCCACGTCTTTGAGACGCTGCTCCACCCCTCGGCCGTAATCTTCAGATTTCTCGCTCACCGTGAGCAGGCGGACTTGCTCGGGTGCTAGCCAGAGCGGAAAAGCCCCGGCAAAATGTTCGATCAGTACGCCTACAAACCGCTCCATCGACCCAAACGGGGCCCGATGAACCATCACCGGTCGATGCGGCTTGTTGTCGGCCCCGGTGTATTCGAGGTCGAACCGCTCGGGTAGCTGATAATCGACTTGGACGGTGCCTAGCTGCCACTCGCGGCCGATGACGTCGCGGACGACGAAATCGATTTTTGGCCCGTAAAAAGCAGCTTCGCCGGTGTCGACCGAGAAATCGGTCCCCAGCGACTCTGCTGCCTGTAGGCAGGCAGCTTCGGCCCGGTCCCATTGCTCGGCTTCGCCGACATACTTGTCGCCTTCAGGGTCTCGCAGGCCAACGCGTACCCGATAGTTTTCCATGCCGAGCGTGCCAAGGACGATTTTCACCAACTCTAGGCAGCTAGCGATTTCCTCAGCTAGCTGTTCTTCGGTAACAAAAAGGTGGGCATCGTCTTGGGTGAACCCTCGCACGCGGGTCATGCCGCCAAGTTCGCCCGACTGTTCCCAACGGTAAACGGTCCCAAATTCGGCCAGGCGGACGGGCAGGTCGCGGTAGCTATGCTTTTCGCTAGCGTAGATGCGGATGTGGTGCGGGCAATTCATCGGCTTGAGCAAGTAGCCGTCGATTTCGCCTTCGCTGAGCATGTTCGCCAGATCGCTACAACTGCAACCATCGTCGGCCAATTTTTTCAGTTGGTCGCGGTCGATCAACGGCGGGAACTGCGAGTCTTGATAGTAGGGGAAGTGTCCGCTCGTGCGGTATAAATCGATCTTGCCGATGTGCGGCGTAAATACTTGGCTGTAGCCCTGACGCTTGAGATGATGCGAAATGAAGTTTTGCAGCTCTTCGCGAATCACCGCCCCCCTTGGTTTCCAAAGCACCAAGCCTGAGCCGACTTTTTCGTCGATTTCGAATAGGCCAAGCTGTTTTCCGAGTACCCGATGGTCTCGGCGTTTCGCTTCCTCTAAGCGGTGAAGGTGCTCTTGTAGGTCTTTTTTGTCGAAAAACACGGTGGCATAAAGCCGTTGCAACTGCTGGCGAGAAGCGTCGCCCTTCCAGTAGGCTCCGGCAACGCTGAGCAGTTTGAAGGCCTTGCCGATGTGGCCTGTGCTCGGAACATGACGGCCACGGCAGAGATCGATGAATTCGCCCTGCCGGTAGAACGAGAGGTTTTTCTGATCTGCCAAGCCGGTCTCGATATGCTCGACCTTAAAATCTTGCCCTAGCTCGCGGCAGAGGTTTAGCGATTCTTCGTGCGACATTTCCAGGCGCTCGAACCGCTCTTTCGATTTGACGATCTTACGCATTTCTGCTTCGATCTTTGGGAAATCTTCCTCGGTAAGCGGCTGGCTAAGCTCGAAATCGTAGTAGAAACCGGTGTCGGTGCAGGGACCAAATGCCAATTGCACGCCGTCGTAGAGCCGCATGACCGCTTGTGCCATAACGTGAGCACAGGAATGGCGCAGCACCTCGAGGGCTTCGGCATCACGCTTGGTTAGCAGGCGAAGCGATATTTCGCCCTCGGTCGGGAGCGGGGCGTGCAGGTCGACGAGCTGCTTGTCGACTTCGGCGGCTACGGCCGCTTTTGCTAGGCCGGGGCCAATTTCAGCAGCGACGTCGTAGGAAGAAACCGCCTGAGAATATTCACGCCGACTACCATCCGGCAAATGAACTGTAAGCATAATTTGTTGTTCCTTCGCTCCTCATTCAAGTAACTAGAAGAATTGGGGCGAGAATTGCTCGTAACCAAGAAGAGAAATGAGATACGAGAAGGGAAGGTCGCCCCCTTTCGCCGCCGAGTATAGACGCCGACTAGCGATCGTCCAAGCTGAAGAGGGCCTGGTTTTAGGGCTATTTTTTCTTTTTCTGGCAAGACTATCGTGGCAGTGGAAGGCGACTCGTGACGCCAAAAGCCACTGTTTTTGAGACATTCGGCGTCGGAGACGCTCTCCTACAGGGATACCTGCGTCCCTTCAGTTTTTCGGATTAGCATTTACTCCAGAAAAGCCTAGGAATTCGCAGTCCATCGGTGTTAGGACGGGATAAACGGCCCCGGATTGGTGATTATTAGGCCTGGCGCACCGAAAGTCCCTTGTGTCGTCAAGGTTAATTTTACAAAAAAAGCGAGTGCAATTTCCCGCACTTTTGTCTCCTCCCCTCGACGCAAGTGCCTTGGCTTCAAGCAGTAAGTGGTTTCCCCCTGTCAATCAACCAAGCCTTCGTAGAACAAAGTCTCCGAAAATTCGTGCAAAACTGTTGCAAGCCTCTCATTCCCTGTTAGAGTGAGGGGAGGAATGGCGCACTTTGTGTCATTCCAAGGGGTTCTCATCTGCAATTCAGTCTAATCCGTAGTGGCAGGTGGGAAAAAGGGCGAAAGCCGTTTGCTTGCTAAACGTAAGCCGAGTCGTGTCGACCTGGGTCTACTTTATAATCCAGACGGGGTCGTTTCATGACAGGGGAGGGGTTATCGCCGGCGATGTAAGTAACATCGCACTCACATAAGGCGAAAACCGTTTGTGAGTGGGATTGTGTCCAACTAGCAAAGTGTACTCTTTTTTGTTTTTGAGTTTTTGACCTAATGTGAGACGGAGAAATTGGAGAAATAAATATGAAACGTAATCTAGTTTTATGCCTGTCCGCGATGACTCTGGTAGCCAGCCTTGGCTCCATGGCGGCAGCTCAGACGGTAACTCTTAGCTTGGACCTGTTTTACAGCGTTCCTGGTGATACCACTTCGGCTGGTTCTTGGCAGTTGCTCGCCTCAGCCGATAGCGTAGGTTTGTCGGCGCTCGATACCCAGATCACCGGCATCCAAGGATCGCCAGGCAACATGTTTTCTGCGCCTGCACCAGCCTTCAAAACGACGTTCAACGGCGGATTGACACCTTACGATATCGACCAAGATGGCGATGCCGATACGTTGGAT
The DNA here is from genome assembly GCA_013152205.1 of Planctomycetota bacterium. GTDB lineage: Bacteria > Planctomycetota > Planctomycetia > Pirellulales > Lacipirellulaceae > Bythopirellula. Next base: position 2,061 of record JAADGV010000092.1, on the reverse strand, counting down.
ATGCTTTTTGCGCAGGTTCCCGTCGCTTCTGGTGTTGGCGTGCAAGACTTGCAGTACAACGTCGGTACCGTTGGCGGTTCGACTCCTAATGTTGATGAGCTCGGTGTTGTTGTTGATACAAGTGGCTCGACAATGACTGACTCTGTCATGCTAGCCTGGGGAATGTTTGGTGCTAACAGCACTCCTGCTTTTGGCGTAGGCATGACTGAGGCTAACGTCTTTACCGCGATCCCTGCAAATCCTGCAGACGATCCTCCTGTCCTTGGAACGATTGTTGTCGCTGCCGTCACCACGCAAGTGCGTAACAACACGACTACGCTTGCTGGCGATGCTAACCTCGACAAGAGCGTTAGTGCATTGGACGTAACGCCGCTGGCTGTTAATTTTGGCGGCATGGGGCTTTGGCAGGACGGTGACTTCACAGGGGACAAGAACATTAGTGCCTTGGACGTGACCCCGTTGGCTGTTAACTTTGGCATGACCGCACCGGCTGTTGGTGCTGGTGTTGGTGTAGTTCCAGAGCCATCGACTGCAGCTTTGCTTGCTCTCGGAGTTCTTGGTTTCTTCGGCCATCGCCGTCGGTTGGTTTAGACCAGCGAGGCGAGGAAGTACTTAGAAGCCAGGAAACGAGAATTGGCAAGGTTTGATTTGCTTCTAACGTAAAGTTTAATGTTTCATCAAGAAAATGGAGGTGTTCTAATGAAGAGTAGGTTTCTTTGTCTTGCAGCATGTTTTTTGCTAACGGCCGTTTGTAGCCAGGCGAGCGCTGCTGTAGTAGGATCGTTCAATGTTGTTGGTACGATTGCTGACCCTTTTGTACCAGCTGATGTTTACGACATCATCGAATTTAGCATCGTCAGCGATGGCGACGTGTCCACGCTTGACTTCACCACTGCTACCGGTGGTGGCTTTGCGACAACCGGTCAATTTGGTGATGGCGCGGGGGTTTCCTTTGCTGATGCTATGCCGGTGCTTGGGCCGTTCACCTTGCCCGATTCGTTTTTTGTTACCAATCCAGCGCCTCCGGTAGTGAGCGGTCTCTTGGTCGACTCTAGCACCCAACTGGAAGCATTCTACAGTAATGGTGGGACACCACTTGCACTTGACGGTGTTCCTACTGTGATTGCAGTCTTCACCTTGCTACAGGGTAGTGGCACAGTTAATTTAGTTGGTGGCAACGCCGATGTTGGGGGTACCTTGACGCCATCACTGTTGATGTCATTCCGGAGCCAAGTACCATTCTTTTGGCTGGATTCGGCTTGCTCGGCGTCCTGGCGACTCGTCGCAAGCTTTAGGTTCCAACAGCAGATTAAAATCTGAAATTAAAAGAGGCTACTTCGCTCGACTTCGAGCGGAGTGGCCTTTAACTTTGACAGGACCATTAGTGCCTTGGACGTAACCCCGTTGGCTGTTAACTTTGGCATGACCGCACCGGCTGTTGGTGTAGTTCCAGAGCTATCGACTGCAGCTTTGCTTGCTCTCGGAGTTCTTGGTTTCTTCGGCCATCGCTGTCGGTTGGTTTAGACCAGCGAGGCGAAGAAGTACTTAGAAGCCAGGAAACGAGAATTGGCAAGGTTTGATTTGCTTCTAGAGCATTTCTTATAAAAGCATAGCCACAGAGCACACCGAGGTCTCAGAGAAAATACTGACGTGAGTAACCTTATCTCGGTGTTTTCTTTGAACTCTGTGGCTACATAATTGAAGGAACTGCTCTAACGTAAAGTTTAATGTTCCATCAGGAAATGGAGGTGTTCTAATGAAGAGTAGGTTTCTTTGTCTTGCAGCATGTTTTTTGCTAACGACCGTTTGTAGCCAGGCGAGCGCTGCTGTAGTAGGATCGTTCAATATTGTTGGCACGATTGCTGACCCTTTTAATCTAGTAGATGTTTACGACATCATCGAATTTAGCATCGTCAGCGATGGCGACCTGTCCTCGCTTGACTTCACCACTGCTACCGGTGGTGGCTTTTCGACAACCGGTCAATTTGGTGATGGCGCGGGGGTTTCCTTTGCTGATGGTACTGCTATGCCGGTGCTTGGGCCGTTCACCTTGCCCGATTC
>JAADGV010000016.1 GCA_013152205.1 Planctomycetota bacterium | reverse complement strand
TTTTCCAGAAATTGCCGCACTGCTGGAAATACTCAATGACCACTTCACGTTCCCCCTTCTTCAGTAATTCTTTTGCGAGAACCATGCTGGGACCAAAAGAGTTGAGTTGGGGGGAGCCAGGAGTTTTGCCAGACTCCAGCAAATATTTCTTGGCTTTTTCTAAATCGTCGGCTGCCAAAGCAATTCGGCCAAGTATTTGGTTCCCATGATGGATCGCATTTCCATAATTCCAATTTTTCTTGCGCTCAGGGGCTTCGCTTAATAACTGCCTTGCATAATTCTCCGACTTTTCCTGTTCATCTGCCTCCAATGCGACAAGTGCCAAGTCTGCAAGGAGATAGAATTGTTGGTTTTTATCGGCGATGAGTAGCAGAGCTTTCTCTAGCTGTGCTAAGGATTTTGCTGCCCGCTCTCTTTTTACTCCATCCGATTTGCGAGCTATTCCAAGCGAATAAAGACGCCCAAGACGTTCTGGCCATTTGTGATTTTTTGGTTCGAGAGCTTGGGCCTTTTTCAAAAGGTCTTCGGAAATTTCCTTATCGTAAAGGAGTAGAAAGGCAGCAGCATTTCCGAGAATGGTCGCGTCCTTCTTATGGATTTCAACCTGACGGAGCCACAATTTCTTTGCTTCAAAGTACACCTCGCCATCAAGAGTCGGATTGAGAGAGGTGTCAGGGCTTCCGGCAATTTTTGCCTCGGGACGGTTTTGGATAATCCACTCAATATGCTTGTTTCGAATTTCGCCTATGTCAGCCGAATGCCTTTGCTTACCGAAGTAATAGCGAAGCAGCCTTGATCGTATTAACAGATTCTCTGGATCAGCCAGAAGCTTGGCCTCAAATCCTTGAACCTCTTCGTCGCTGATGCGGCCTCGGAGTATGGAGCTTTGGAGATCGTTGACCGTTTCCTCTTTCGGAGGATTTGCATTGGTCGGCTCCGTCATCGCTGCGAAACTGATCTTTGCGCCTCGATAGAAACCAACCGAACTAAACCGGCCGTCCGGACCACTCGCTTGCCCGCTTATGTTTTTAGCTTCAGTAACCTGACCTGTCATGCGAATAAGGCCTGCCGTCCCTTCGCGAGTGACAAAGAGAAACGCGGCACCTCCATATTCGTAGTCGTAGGGCCGCTTTACCTCGCGCAACGGGACCATCAACTTTACGGGTCGCGAGAGCGGATATGGCTTCTTGCCGGCTATCGCTTGTTCGATATCTCGGTGCTCCTCCGCAGTGATCTGCCACGTACTCATGTCGATCGGTCTCAGGCAAAAGAGTGGTGCGTTTTCTCCTTTGGGTGTATGAGAGACCCCCATCATATCGAAGCCTTCCTTACGTGCCCAGGCAAGTAATTCAGGCGAATCGAGGCCAGTTTTTTCCATTGGTGGAAGCGAATTTGGCCAGCCTGCTTCACGGCTCGTATCAAGATCGACAAAGCATCTTCGAGTCGATTCATGGACCGACTGAACGATCCATCCGTTATGTCCCACTCCTAACTTAACGCCAAGGCCAACCGGAGGTTGTTTTCGCCCAGCTAAAGTCACTATCGGTTTGCCCAACTTTGATAAATTCACTTTTGAATACTTGTCGTCGTCGATGACCGAATCCCAATTCTCTTCCCACCAATCTGCCCAACGTTGTGCCATTGCGTGAAAAAGCTTTCGTTGCTGGGCTCGTTGTGATTCCGTATTAGCCAGGTGTATCCAGTTGAACTCCATTTCACCGAAATTCTGACCGGTGAGCCGATGCAACGCTCCGATGACTTCGTGAAATGCTCTTCCATAGTCGAAGGAATCACTTCCTGGACGCAACTTTCCTTGATAATCGTGCTGCTGCATAAACTGGCAAAGTGGCTTGTCTTCTAAACGGAGTCCAAAATCACTACGACTCGGTTGCAGTGTGTGTGGAAAGGCGCGAATCAATACGGGTATTGCTCGCGGGTCCCCGACTGCCCGCAAGGCAAATGCAAGCTTGCTAATCGGGTGATCTCGTTTTTCGGAATCCAACTGCTTGATCAAGGCAGGCAGGGCTACCTCCTTGTGATTCACGAGGTATTTAATCGCACGTGCCCAAACCTTCGTGGGTTCGATTTTTGGCCCCTCGACCAATATCTCGATTGCGTCTTCAACCGAGTTGATGGGGGTATTGTTGATCCGTTGCTTTTCCTCTTCTGAGAGCCATTCAACCCTTACCGGCAAGTCATCTTCCAGCACCTCGGTGTATTCAAGATCAAAAGTAATCGCGGAGGTGTTACTCGTTTTCTTGTTTCCCGTTGTTTTGTTGTCGTCCAGCGGTTGAGCAGTTGCGTTCGCAGTTGTTTGTGCTTCGGTTGGCCAAATCATCGGCCCGCAAGCGACGAGCAGCGCCACAGCTGCCAATGTTAGCATCCCTGTCCGCGAAACTCGCACCGGCTCGTGCACCGGTTCGCCGAACAACCGTGCCACGCGCCGGCGCAACTCCGACGGCGAGCGCCCACTAGCGGCCAGTGCTGCGAGATCGCCCTTCGCAACGGCATTCGACTTGGCGAGTTCTGCCACGTGCAACAACGCAGTGGCATAGCGAAGCTTGGGTTCGGGGACGTTTTTTGACTCTGCGCCGGCCATCGCCTGACATGTCATCTCATCGCAGCAGTATTCTCGCAGCGTGCTAATGCGACGGCTGAGATACCAAAGCGCCGGAAAAACAGCACGACCTCGGCCAATCGCTGGAGCAGGTTGACCCACATGTCGTGCCGCCGGACGTGGGCCAACTCGTGGGCCAAGATCATTTCTAGTTCGTCGGGCGAGAGCCCGCTGAGGGCCGCGGTGGGAAATAATATCGTTGGCTTCAGGAGACCGACTACCTTGGGGACGACGACATGCTCGGCGCGAGCCAAGGCGGGCACCACTCGCAACGACCACTGGCCTGCTAAGGTTTGCAAACATTCCAGCAGAGGGCCCTCGCTGATCGGCGTGGCCCGGCTTTCCAATCGGTTTGCGCGCCAAATGCTTACGAGCAACCGACCGAACATCAGCAAGACGCCGACGGCATAGATGCTTGCCAACCACGGCGCGATGCGATTCCATGCGACTGGTTTTTTTGTCGTTGGTGAAACAAGCCTAGTAGAGGGCGGTTGCTTGCTGGTCGCGTCAACCATCGGCAGTGGATGCACCTGCGGCGAAGACGCAAGCGGGGCTTCAGTGATCGAAGGCGAAACAGCAGGGCTTCCCCCAACGCTTGCGTCTTCGCCTCCCACCTGGACAACCGCGAAAGTAACTGGCAATACCGCGAGACTCAAGAGGAGCGCCCCAACATGCAGAGCATAGCTTCGCTCGACCGACAGTTTTCGCCACCGTTGGTCGATAAGCCATGCAACCATCGCCAGCAAGGCCACCGCCCAGAGCGAATGCAGCAGCGCGAGGCAAAGTCGACGACTCACGAAGGGATCGGAAAGAGTTTGCCATATCATGATTTTCGTTCCTTTACCTTGCGCGTGATGAGCTTGCGAAGCTCGGCCAGTTCCTCGGCATCGAGGTCAGCCGTTTCGAGTAAATTGAGAACCAAGAACCATGGCCGACGGCGAACCCTCAAACACTCGGGAAAGCAAGTCGCCCATCATGCTGCCGGCCACGCATTCTTTTTTTACTTTCGGCGTAAACAAAAACGATTTTCCGTTTTTACGCCGCCGCAAAAAGCCTTTGCGGTGCATGATGTTGAGCATCGTGATGACACTGCTATGGGCAAGTGGCCGGTCGGCTTCGGCTGCAAGTCGCGCCCGTACTTCGCGGACCGGCAGTGGCGATTCATTCCACAAGACCTTGAGGATTTCGAGTTCAAGTTCGGTCGGGTGTTCCGACTCCGAGCGTGCCATGGCGAGTTTTTCTGGAGTGTGGTAGAAACGGGCTGGAGTGTGCTAGGAATGGGCAACAGAGAGGATCAATATCGAATTCTTTAGATGATCCTACAAGGCGACCACAGGGCCGTCAAGAATAATCTTCTAATTTATTAGATGATGGTCTGTGGATTCGCTTGAAACTGGAATGAAATGAGCGACAAACCGATCAGCGAACTGCGCAACCTGGGCCCGGCCTGCGAGCGCGATCTCAACGCGGTCGGCATTTACACGCTGCATGACATCAAAGCGCATGGCGTCGAAGGAACGTTTCTAAAAATGATGCAAGGCCGACGCAAACACAAAAAGGGCGGCAAGTGCTTCAATGCTGCCTATCTTTATGCCCTCTACGGTGCCGTTCATGACATCGACTGGCGCGAAATCCCTGAAGCGAAGAGAAGGCAGTTCAAGAAGCTGACTGCACAACTGCGGGGAGAGTTTTCTTAGAGTCGGTTGGGCTCGGGGACGAGCCGGCTCGCTTATAGATCACCATTTTGAAACCAAGCTCGCCTCCGTTAGAATGAGGCCCTCCGATATCCTTCCGCATTCCGCCCTCCGGATTCCGAATTCAAATGTCCCGCCTGCTCTGCTTCCTTGTTCTCGTGCTGCTCGTTCTTCATCAGGACAATTGGTTCTGGACCGATGGACGGCTCGTGTTTGGTTTTATCCCGATCGGGCTGTTTTATCATGCGTCTCTTTCGGTGGCGGCTGCGCTAGTGTGGTGGTGGGCTACGAGGTTTTGCTGGCCTGCGGAGGTTGGCGAAACTGCTTGCGAAACCGCAAGCGAAGGGGCGGGACGGTGACTCAACTTTGGATTATTTTGGGGTATCTTTCCCTGCTGCTGCTCTTGGGGATTTTTGCTAGCCGCTTTTTTCGAGGTACGTCGAGCGA
>JAADGV010000124.1 GCA_013152205.1 Planctomycetota bacterium | reverse complement strand
GGTTAATCACCTCACTTGTGTAAGCGGGGCTTTGAGGCAACCGGACGCCGGCAACTTCGGTTGGTGCGACAGGTTCGCGAACGTATTGCTGAGCCGCAGGGTAGTCCTTCCACTGATTGTTGGTTCGGAAATTTATCCACCAGTCTGCGTCGGTACGCAAATCGTTGGGGCCTAGCGATGCGATCTCGATCATCGCCTCAACAGCAGCAGAGTTATTGATGAACGCCAACGCATCGATCGCTTGTTTTCGTTGCTGCTTAGTCAAGTCGCCAGACAGGGCACGTGCTGCCAGCGGCTCGATAGCACCCACCGGGTGCAGACGCCAGACCAGCCCTGCAAACCGTTCGTCCCATTGCGTGGGTGCCGCCCCGAGCTTCTTCTGCAACACGGTGTACAATGCTTCCTCTTTTCCGTCGCATCCCGTGCCAAACGCTTCGAGATACCAACGGTCCTCGCCATCGAAACCTTCGGCAATCCGGAGAAGGATGTCTTGGCACTCGTCGAGCGGCACATCGCGCATCGCCAACGCCACCTCACGGCGCACGGCTGGGGATGGGTCAGCGGCGAGTTGTCTGGCGTAGGCGAGGACAGCCGAACTGGCCCGACGCAGCGCGCGAAACGCCACGATGCGGGTACTCGGGTCGTCGTCGCTGAGCAACTTGACTACTTCGCTGTGGCCGACCTCACCGAGTTGCGCCATGAGCCATACCGCACGGGCGCGGACGTAGGGGTTGCTGTCTTTGCGCAGCGCCGTAACCGCAGGTAGCGCCTCTTTGCCCCTCCCACGTAGTTTCTCAAACCCCAGGAACCGCACGTTTGGAGCGGGGCTTGCTAGCGCGGCAATCTGCCCATCGATCGTGTTTAGGTCGATCTTTGGTACTGCCAACGTCTTGCCCTTCGGTGTGATTCGATAGATCGCCCCAGAGCCCACCCGATCGTTCATGGCGTGGCCGCCAACGATTGGATCAAACCAGTCAGCGACGTAAACCGCACCGTCTGTGCCAACAGCTACATCGGATGGGCGAAACCATTTGCGACGATCCTCCTCGGTCGCGTTCCATTTGTAGTTTGGATCGTCGGCCAGCCCCGAACTGAAAAACGAGAACCGACGTAGATCGAACCCTGCGCCAAGCGGCTGAGTATGGTAACCAAACACCACGTTGCGGCCCGCTTCGCAACTCAGCAACATGCCACGAAGGTCTTCGCCGAGCGCATCACCTTCGTAAACCACCATGCCGGTGGGCGAACCAGCGCCGTAGAGATCTCCGAACGGAAGAACTCCCGGATCGTCCTGATGCCAGTGGGCTGTTGGGGTCGACTGGCCAGGCCGCCTGTCCGCCTGCCAACTCCGCTGGCCATCAGCCGATGAGAACCCAGCGTTGGCGTACTGCATCAGCCAGGTCGTACGACAGGTGACAACTTGGTCGTCGTTGTCGTTCTGAAACATGTTGCCAAGCGAGTCGAGGCAGACTTCATAGTTGTTGCGGAAATTGTGGGCGTAAACCGACAAGCCGCTGCCATCGGGATTGATTGCCATGGCTAACCCGCCGACGTAGACTCGTCCGTCGTCGCTCTTGAGACCGGGGGTGTTCTCGGTATTATAGGGCGTGCCGCCCGTGTACCAACCGCCGGCACGCAACGTCCAACCCGCCTTGTCTGTGACCGTGTGCGGCCCCGCGTTGCCCGCGTTGAAGTACCAGCGTCCGTCGGGACCAGCCACCAACGAATGCAGTCCGTGATCGTGGTCGACGCCGCCGAATCCGGTAAGGAAAACTTCTTTCTTGTCGACGCTGGCGTCAAATTTTCCATCACGATTGGTATCGGTGTACATGATCACCGATGGTGAACAAGAAACGATCACCCGGTTGTCGAACACGGCGATGCCCAGAGGCGCGACCAGATCTTTGTCTTGGACAAACACGGTGGATTTATCAGCCTTGCCGTCGTTGTCTGTGTCTTCAAGGATAATGATGCGATCCCCTCGCTCATGCTTCAATCGGCCGTCAGTACCTTCTTTGAAGTTGCGATAGTTGACTGCTTCGGCGACCCACACTCGCCCTCGCTCATCAACGTCGATGTTCGTTGGGTTGAAAAACATGGGCGCTTTTGCCCATACCGTTGCTTCCAAGTGGTCTGGCAAGGCAAATTCAGCCGAGGCGATCGAATCGTCGGGCCCGTCTGCCAAGGCGTGCGGCAGGGCACAGAAAAGCATCCCCCAGCACAGTGCGGACAACGGTGTTTTCCAGATCGGCGATCCCTTGCGAGATGGCTGGCGTACTACGAACATATTCTTTCCACGTATCATGTTTACTTTCCTGTCTGTTGCATCAAAGCAACAACCTTGGCTTCGTCGACTTCGATCCCTAAGCCCACTCCCCAAGGAATCTCCGCCACGTCGTCTATCATATCAAGCCGGATGAATTCGGCCAACTCGACCGGCGAGACCACCCCTTCGTCCATGAGAATCGGCACTATTTCTTGCCGTTTGAGCGATTGGAGGGAGTTCGAAGATGTGTAGAGCTTTGCTGACTTACTCAAGCAGAAAAAGAAGGAGCCCGCGAATAGACGCGAAAAATCTCGTCTTCAGAATATTCTACTTTCGTCTTGCAACTGGCTCATTAGCGAGAGCCTCAGTTGTAGCAGCTAGTGGCAGGGCCGCCGCTGTAGTCGTTCGAAGTAGATTGTGACGAGTAAGGACTCACGCATGGTTCGTCTTCTCCTCGACCAGTTGCGTCCTTACCGCAAATCACCACGCAGTTAGGTACGGGTCTTCTTCGGCATCGATACCACAATATCTTCTGATAGTTCCTCGATCGTCATGCGCTCAAGCGACAGAAGATACCCTTCTTCAAGGCTTCGTAATTTTCGCTGAATGGTACATCGCGCCTGCACCGGGCAGACATCTTCCAGCGAGAGACCGCAGCGGTTGTTGTCGACGCCTTCTAGTAATTCGACCAGATCGCGGAGCGATATCTTTGCCGCTGCCCGACCCAGAGAATAGCCACCCGCGATGCCACGATGGCTCCGCAACAGTCGACCACGGGCCAAGCGCTGAACGACGTTCGAAAGATACGACTCTGAGACGTTTGGCCAAATCGTGCGCATCCAAGCGGCTAACTCTGGCAAAGTCGCCAGTTCACCCGATGGCTTTCTGGCCACGTAGGCCAGGGCATGCACTGCGTAGCCGAAACGCTGGGAAAAAAACTGCCCAACGGCCATGGTACTGAACCCTTCGGAAAATAACGATCTAAATAGGATATAATCTATGTAATATTGATCGTACTTACCATCGAACTCACATGTCAAGCACCGTGGTTCCGACACCATGGCATCGGGTAGATGCTCATCGCATTCGCACGCTTTGCCTGAAAGACGGACAAGCCACCTAACTAACTACTACAAGAAGAGTTATCACAGTTGCCGACCGCCACGCAGAGAGATTGGGATCGGCTTCCTGCGATCGTAGTGCGAGTTTCCGGTCGGCCTACGCCAATCCTTGCTTTGCGAGACATCAAAGAATATAAGGGAGGTTTAGTTTCATGCTACACAGAGACATCCTTCGGAAAATGTGAGCGGCGTCGACTGCGCCGAAGGCCAAATCCGCTGGGCATGCGTGACCGGTGCCGAAATATCGATCAACGGTCCTCGTGCAACGCTAACCCAAAACAGCAAGACCCTGCTGGCCGAGATCCTCGCGCCGAGCGACGCCGAGTTCGAAGTCATTTCCAACGCCCCACCCACACCCGACGAAAGACAGAACGCCGGCACCCACATCCTGACGATCACTATCAAGGCAACCGCCGAAAAACCGGTCGCAATTGCAGCCGACGGCTAGCCAGCAAACGCTGCTGGAGATTGAGCCTCGCAGCTTGAGCCAATGGCCAAACTGACACATTCGTGCAGCGTAGGTAAATAGAAATGAAAGCACAACTGTTGTATGTTCTTTTTTTCCGGCCAGGATGGCCGGGCTATGGGGTTTGGTGCTCTGATGGCTGCCGAGACATTGTCTCAGAAGTGGTGGCACAATTTCAACTGTGAAATTTGGCCGGGAGGGAGAGATTTTTCAATAGTTATTTTTCAATTGTCATTTGTCATTGAAGAGGGAGGGAAGTGTGAATGGTGCGTTACGCTTCGCTGCACGCACCCTACCTGCTGAGCGGGTGCGCCATATGGCGATTTTCCTCTTGTGCTACGCCCCCCGCGTATGAGGAGGCTTAGGCCAAGCTGGGTAGTTCGTAGCCTTTGCGTCTTGGGCGGGTGATGTACGACGATTGGTTGGCTTCGTCGCAGTTGGTGAACTGCTCGGTCGCTGGATCCCATTGCAGCTTTTCGCCGACTCGTCCGACTTCGCGGACGATGTTGACCAAGTAGCCCAGGGTCGTCGATCGTAAACCGTATTCGATGTCGGCGTTGCAGCGCTCGCGGGTTTTGATGCACTGCACCCAGTTTTCGATGTGGTATTGCGTCTCGGGTTTGGTGATTGGGCCGGGGTTGCTGGGATCGCTGAGGAGTTCTTTGGGGTTGCCTGAGATCTTGTTGCGATTGATTTCCAGCTTGCCGTCTTCGCCGATAAAGATGGCGCCCAAACCGGGGCCCCAGTCTCCGTCGAGATGCAATCGAAGCTCGGTTCCGTCGGCGTACCACATTCGGACCTTGGCCCTGGGGCCGGCGACTGGCTTGGCGAGCCGGAGCAGGTAATCGAGTCGGGTATCGTCGACTTCGGTTACCGTCTCGAATTTGCCGCACGGGCGATCCTCAACCGCTTCCTCAAGCACCATTTCCACAGGCCCGGTTTCGTCGGTTCCCAAGGCACGCTGGATCTGGTCGTAGGAGTGTGTTCCCCAACCGGTCACGCCATAACACAAACCGCCGCCATCGTATGCCCACCATTTTTCCCAGCCGTGGTGTAGTTCGCGGCGATGGGGTCGCATTGGGGCCTGGTTGGTCCAGACGTCCCACCAACCGGGTTTTCCTCCCGGCTGCATTTCTTCGGCTTCGCCTCCGGGCCAGCGGAGTGGGCCGACGAAGTTTGGTGCCAACACGGTTTTGATTTTGCCGATGGCTCCATTCTTGACGAGGTCGCTGGCCCAATTGTTGATGGGCATCGAGCGTTGTTGGGTGCCGACTTGGGTCACGCGGTTGTACTTGCGTGCGGCGTTGACCATGTGTCGCCCCTCTTGGATGGTTAGGCACATTGGTTTTTCGATGTAGGTGTCCATGCCGGCTTGAAGTGCGTTGACCACGATCCATGAGCGTGCGTGCGTGGTGGTTTCGACCATGACGCCGTCGAGCTTCTCGTTGTCAATCATCTCGCGAAAATCTTCGTAGGTCGCCCAGTTTTGATCCTTGCCGACGAGTTTAACAAACTTGTCCATGTCTGGCTTGAAGCAGTCGCAGACGGCAACTACCTTCATGTTAGAAATGCGTTTGCAGCTATCGACGATGGTTCGAGCGCGACCTCCCAGGCCGATGATGCCTACATTGACACGATCGTTCGCACCGAACGCATAGGCAGGGACGAAATAGGGAACAGGCAAGGCTGCGGCACCAGCCTTCAAGACATCGCGGCGAGTCGATTGAGTTCGTGTCTTCATCAAAACTGCTCCTGCTTTATGTTTATGGTGACGGCGGTATTGTTTCTTCGGTTTGCGGCATACGGTACGCCCCAGCCGCGATGCCACGCATCGCAAGGCCCCAATTCAAACTGCCAGGGAACGCCCAATACCCCTTACTGTTGCAAACTGGCCTGCCTTTGTCTAGTTTAGCGTTATAGGGGGTCGGGGATTGCAAAGTCATGGGTTCTGTTTTAGCCGTGGGCGGAAGCCTCGGCGGAGTTTGAAAAAACCGCGGCTAGTGCCTTGTCAAAGCTTAATTTTGGGAATATGCAAGTCTCAATAAAACAAGTCGGCATCCGCGAGCTTTGATGGCACGCGAGGATTGTGACCTCGCCGTTACTTCGCAATTGAGAAAGATGGAGGACGGAACAATGATCTCGAATAATTCTCATTCTTCGTATGATGTGGTGGTAATTGGTGCTGGGCCGGCAGGTGCGGCGGTGGCTGCATTGCTTGAGCCTAAGGGGCATCGGTGTCTGGTGGTCGAAAGCTCGGCGTTTCCGCGGTATCACGTTGGGGAGTCGCTGATTCCGCATACCCACGGCACGTTCGATCGATTGGGCCTGCTGCCGCGGATGCGAGAGTCGGACTTTCCGGTGAAACATAGCGTTTGTTTTGTGCAGTCGACGACTTCTGAGGCCACGCCGTTTTACTTCTCTGAAACGATCGAGGGCGATCGTAGTCGTACTTGGCAAGTCGAACGGTCGGAGTTTGACGAAATCTGCATCGACAATGCTCGCGATGCTGGCGCCGAGGTACGGATGCAAACCCGTGTTCGTCACGTACTTTTTGAGGGTGATCGGGCCGTAGGGGTACGCCTCGAAAACTCCGACGGAGGGACAGACGACGTTGCCGCCCGAGTGGTGGTCGACGCATCGGGCCGCTCGACGGTTTTGGGTAAGCAACTTGGGCTGAAGATCGATGTGCCGGGGCTAAATAAGTCGTCGATCTGGACCTACTACCGAGGAGGTCACCGCAACGAGGGCATCGCTGCTGGCGAAACGACCATCTTCATGCTCCCCTGTGGTGGATGGTTCTGGTACATTCCGCTGCCCAACGACGAGGTGAGCGTCGGGATTGTGGCGGACCCGGAGTATTTGTTCCGAGACGGACCGCAGCTTGAGACCGCCTTCGACCGTGAGGTCAAACTGTGTGAGCCGTTGCGCGATTGGCTTAGTAGTGCTGAGCAGATCGACGAGCTGCGTGGTATCCGCAAGCTGGCGTACTTGAATCGAGAAGTGGTCGGCAATGGGTGGGTGATGGTCGGCGATGCGGCAGGGTTTCTTGATCCGATCTACTCGTCGGGACTGTTTTTGGCGTTGGCGTCGGGCGAGTTAGCTGCTGACTGTATCGACGACGCTCTCAAGGCCGACGACGTGTCGGCTGAACGATTGGGCGCGTTTGTCGATCCACTGTGGCGAGGGGTTGAGGTGATCCACCGACTTATCCGAGCGTTTTACGATCCCGACTTCAGCTTTGGCAAGTTTGCCAAAAAACACCCTGAGCAACAGGCGGCAATCATCGATTGCCTGGTTGGCGACGTGGTGGGCAAAGACATGAGTTCGCTGCTTGAGACGCTGGCCGAGATGTCGCCGCCGCCGCCGCCGCTTCATGAATCGATCGTTTTGTGATCGCTAGTGTGTTCTGTGGGAGGATGTCGTGGCCGACACCGCTAACGAATCCACTTTGGGATCGAGCGACTTTTGGTGACGTAAATTGGTAAGTTGCCCAATTACGGACGTGCTTTCAGCCACCACTTCATGGTGTTGGTCACCAAGTCGGCGGCTTCGTGGTGTGCCCAGTGGCCAGCGTTGGGGATGGTGACTAGGGTGTAGTCGCTATCGATCCATTCCCAGGTATTGTTGAGTCCGTGGTGGTGTAGGGCGGTGTCTTTGAGGCCGTGGAACTGGAGTACCGGAATCGAGATGTTTGGGATTTTTGCATCGCTCTCTTTGTAGGGCTCTCGGGGATAGTTTTGCCGGTAGTAGTTCATCATGCCATCGAAGCTCGAGTTCTCGAAAGCCTCGACGTATTTGGCGAGAGTCTCTTTATCCTTAGCGACGAATGCAGCCAGGAGTAGGGGGTTGAGACCTTTGTGAGAATCGGGTTTTTGAAAGCGGCGGGCGTATTGTGAGTTGGCTTGTTGTTCGGAGTTGTTGGCAAGCTCGCGGGTGAAACCCTTCGGGTGGGGCAGGTTGACGATGATGAGTTTACTCGCCATTTTCGGCATGGCCATGACGAATTGCCATGCAATGGCGCCGCCCCAATCGTGTCCGACAATGATGGCTTTCTCTTCGCCCTCTGCTTTGATGACGGCTGCCACGTCCTGAATGAGCAGACTCATGTCGTAGTCTTCTTGCTTTTCGGGCTTGTCGCTTTTGTTGTAGCCGCGCGTGTCGAGGGCGACCACTCGAAAGTCGTCTTTCAGGCCGTTCATCTGGTGGCGCCACGTGTACCAGAAATCAGGAAAGCCATGAATGAACACAACTAGCGGGCCTTCGCCCATGGCCGCGTAATGGATCTTTACGCTGTTGTTTTCAGCGTACTTGTGTTCAACGTCGTCTGCCGAAAACGCAGGGGTTACCACACACATGAGGGCTGCTCTCCACAATGCGGTTGCTACTGTTGTCCAGCTTAAACTCATTCTTCTGTCCATCATGACCTTCTCAAATTGGTTTGTCGTAAGAACGAAGACGGGCGATTTGCTTGGCAGTATATACTGTTTGTGCCCTGCCGGTAGTGAATGACAAGTAGTTCGATTGATGTGTGCCTCAGGAACTTTACTTGGCTTCAGCATTCACTCGCTAAATCCGGCACTCCCGTTGGTTGGCCTGACGCTTTCCTGCGTATACCTCAAAAAGTTCGCTGTTTTTCTCTGCTTGTGCTGGCGTGGCCGCCACCGCTAAAGCCTGCCACTTGGGGCGACTTCTCTGAAAATTCAACTACTTCCTAGAAATAGGATAAAACGATCCGGAATTCCTGTCTTGTCGCCTGGGATGTCGGACGCTATAAAGGACGTAGAGGTCCGCTTGTCCATTCCATGAACTTTGCACGGTTGCTCAACGCCATGATTTCGCAGACCCTCGAATACGCCCTGCGAGCTATCGTCACCATTGCGCAGCACGAAGGGCACCCCTGCACCGCCAAGCAAATTGCAGAAATTACTCAGGTGCCCGCCCCTTATCTTTCAAAACTAATGCAACGGCTAGTGCGCGCAGGTGTTGTCCATTCGCAGCGTGGACTCCATGGCGGTTTTGTCTTGGCGGAAGAGCCGTGCGAGTTGACTATCTGGAAAGTGGTCGACGCGGTCGAGCCGTTTCAGCGGATTCTCGAATGCCCGTTGGGCATCAAGTCGCACGACTCGACGCTTTGCCCGCTCCACCGGCGTCTGGATCGAGCCATGGAGATGGTGCAAGAATTGTTTTGCAGCACTACGATCGCTGACGTCTTGGCCGAGCCGGGGGCTGTCACCCCGCTTTGCCAGGAAAAGAAGACGTTTATGATCAATGCTAATATCGAGGCGTCGAAACGACCTGCCGAAGAAAGCGGCGAGAAGAAAACTAAAAAGAAAAAGTAGAATGGAATCGCGAGTAAACAAAACATACCATACCAATATAGGAGATCGTCCAAATGCGGCCTACAGAAATATTGATGCAAGAGCATCGTGTCATTGAACAAGTACTAGATTGCCTTGAGGCGATGGCCCAGCGTGTTGAGGGTGGCGAGGAACTCGACCAAGAAAGTGCAAAGCAGGCGCTCGATTTCTTTAGCAACTTTGCCGACCGTTGTCATCACGGCAAGGAAGAAAATTGCCTGTTCCCTTTGTTGGAGCAAAAAGGGGTCTCGCGAGAGCAAGGGCCGACCGGTGTCATGCTTCAAGAACACGAAGCAGGTCGTCAGCATGTTGGCGGCATGATGGCGGCCATCGAAGCTGTGGCGGGGGGAGATTCCTCGGCATTGGCCGACTTTAAGTCTCATGCTTTGGCATTTGTTTCTCTGCTCCGCGAACATATCCAGAAAGAGGACCACTGTTTGTTTCAGATGGCGGATCAAGCGTTTAGCGAGCAAGAACAGCAGCAATTGCTTCAGGATTTTTCTCAGGCAGAACATGACATGGGGGCAGGAACTCACGAAAACTACCTTGACCTCGCTACCAAACTGGCAAAACAGTATGGCGTACAATGTCGAGTGCCCGACTCTTCCTCGGGTGCCGGATGTTGTGGGCATCATTGAGCCTAGATTGGCCTCGGCGGACGACAAGGCCGCGCGAGCTGAAAACCAATATGGTCGTACTCACCCTCAATCACGGTAGTCGCAATGTCGCAACTCACTTCTGACCACCCGGTGCATCCGAAAGGCACCAAGGCGCGCGTGTTGCTTACAAGCGTCTTTGGTCCCTATGCCCAAGACGATGCCTACGGCAGTCGGCTTATTAACCCGATGGAGCTTTACCACAACCAAGTTACTCGGGTGCAGCAGGGTTTTTCGTTTCGGACGTTCAATCGTTCATGGGGCCTGATGCTGATTCAGGTTAATCTGCAAGCCCCATGCACGTTGCTCGATTTTCCGACCGAAGAGCGATTTGTCGAGGAGTTGAAAACTAACCAGTACGACATCATCGGCATCAGTTCGATTATGACCAACCTGCTCAAAGTGCGTCGCATGAGTAAGTTGATCCGCAAGTATCAGCCGGACGCGACGATTGTCGTAGGCGGTCACCTTGCCAATCTTTCGGTGCTTCAGAAATATGCCGACGTCGATCATGTTGTTCTCGGCGATGGCGTGCGTTGGATGCGTAATTTTCTAGCCGAAGATCCGCAACAACCGATACAGCACCCGGTGGTACGGGCTAACATTGGTTCGCGAATCATGGGGGTGAGTTTGCAAAACCATCCCGGCGATGCGTGCGCTACGCTCATTCCCTCGGTTGGCTGTCCGATGGGCTGCAACTTTTGCTCGACGTCTGCGATGTTTGGCGGTAAGGGTAAGTTTATTGAGTATTACCAATCGGGTGACGACCTTTTCGATATCATGTGCCAGTTGGAGTCGGCCTTGGGAGTGAAGGCGTTTTTTGTGATGGACGAAAATTTCTTGATCGACAAGAAACGCTCGCTCCGCTTGCTCGAGCGAATGGAGGAAAACAACAAGCCGTGGTCGATGTATATTTTCAGCTCGGCAAACATCCTGCAAAAGTACACGATCGAGCAGCTCGTCTCGCTGGGGGTATCTTGGGTTTGGATGGGCTTGGAAGGGAAAGGTTCGCAGTACAAAAAACTTTCGGGCACAGACACCATTGAATTCGTGAAAAAATTGCGCTCGCATGGGATTCGTGTCCTGGGCTCCAGCATCATCGGCCTGCAAGAGCACACGCCAGAGAACATCGACGAAGCGATCGAACATGCGGTCAGTCACGATACCGAGTTTCATCAATTCATGCTTTATACGCCGATCCCTGGTACCCCGCTGTTTGCAGAACACGAAGCCGAAGATTCTCTAAAAAGTCTGGCGGATGTTTCGATCGCGGACATTCATGGCCAGCATGTTTTCAACTATCATCACCCGCACATTAAGGACGGTCAGGAAACCGAATTCCTTTTGCGTGCCTTTCGGCGTGATTTTGAAGTGAATGGCCCGAGTATTGTGCGGATTGTGCGCACCGTCTTGCGTGGCTGGAAAAAGTATAAGGACCATCCCGATGCTCGTGTTCGCGCACGTTTTGCGCACGAAGCCTCAAATTTGCCGGCCAGATATGCAGGCGTGCTTTGGGCGGCTCGACATTATTACCGCGACAACGCCCAGCGAGTTTCGCAGATCAACCAATTGTTGAGCGAGCTCCATGAAGAGTTTGGTTTGCGGTCGCGAATTGCTGCGCCGATTGTCGGTCGCTATTTGTACCGCCAGCTAAAACGCCAAGAGCAGATGCTCGACAACGGTTGGACGTACGAGCCGCCGACCTTCTACGAGACAAACCATCCGCAAGGGCCGACCGAGGCGAGACCCATCAAAGGCATCAAGGCTAGCCACCCAGTTTCGCCAGCGACGGCCCATCAAGAACTCCACGAAGTCGACCTTGAGTCGGAGAAGCTTGTTTCGAGTTAAGAGGATTTTGAGCTAAATCCAAACCCTATTCGTGTAAATTCGCGTCATTCGTGGTTCAATTCTTTTCGCTTTGAGTAACTAAAAGTTTGGTTTTTCTCGGTGACTAGAGTGTTCTGCGGGAGGATGTCGTGGCCGACACCGCTAACGAATCTGCTTTGGGCTTCTATGATTCTCGTGCCCCCGTGTGGTAAAATATCATCTCTCTCGCCCCAAAGAAAAATCCCCAACCAAGATCGCGACATTTTGATCTTACTCATCGACAACTACGACAGCTTTGTGCATAACTTGGCTCGCTACTTCCGGCGGCTTGGACAAGAGACCCTGGTGGTTCGCAACGACGAAACCACTCCCGACGCGATCCGCGATTCTCAGCCGCAGGCAATCGTACTTTCTCCCGGACCATGCACACCGATAGAAGCAGGATGCTCGCTCGACGTGGTACGCGAGTTCGCTGGCCAGGTTCCGCTGCTGGGGATTTGCCTGGGGCACCAAGCCATCGCCGCAGCACTCGGCGGAAAAGTCGTCCGCGCCGAGCAGCCGATGCATGGCCGTACGTCGGTTATCAAGCATCAGGGTAGCCCGTTGTTTGCCTCGATCCCCTCGCCGTTGACTGTTTGCCGCTACCATTCGCTGGTGGTCGAAGCGTCGTCTATGCCAGACGAATTGCAGGTTACGGCCAGCGCCGAGGAGGGACAGGTGATGGCCTTCCAGCACTCAGCACATCCGGTTTACGGTGTCCAATTTCATCCCGAAGCGGTGCTTACCGGGTACGGCTACCGTTTGCTGGCCAATTTCCTTACCCTAGCAGGGATACCCGTTGATGCTGCGGTCGAAGAATTGGCGGCGACCGAACACCTTGCCCCCCGGCCAGCTCAACCACCGCTACCAAAACAACCGATTACCTTTTGAGCACCATGTCAGAGACTTCTCTACCCGAGCTTGGCAACGATGGCTGCATCCTAGAAGGTATCGTCACCACGCTCAACGCAGACCGATCGGTGAATATCTCGCCCATGGGCCCCATTGTCGACCCGCAACTGTGCCAACTTATCCTTCGGCCATTCAAAACCTCGACGACTTACAAAAACCTAAAGCGGACCGGCCAGGGTATTTTTCACGTAACCGACGACGTCCAATTGTTCGCCCAAGCGGCCCTCGGCACGCCAGATCCAATGCCTACGCTTATCCCGTCGGAGTCGGTCGAAGGCCTAACGATCGACGGCATGGTGCTAGCCGACTCTTGTCGTTGGTATGCGTTTGAGGTTTCGTCTTTGGATGATCGAGACGAGCGTACTCACATCGTGGCCAAAACGGTCAGTCAGGCTCGCAACCGCGATTTCTTGGGTTTCAACCGAGCTAAACATGCGGTGATCGAAACGGCGATCCTAGCCACTCGCTTGCACTTATTACCTGAAGACCAAGTACGCCAGGACTTACAACATCTGGCGACACAGGTCGCGAAGACAGCAAGCAAGAACGAACAGCAGGCGTTTGATTTTCTTTGCCAGCATATCGAACGTACGCTTTCAGAACTTGCCGTAACGAAAAGCGAGCCGGAGAACTTGCCGTGACTCGTGCCGTTAGAATCTCTGCCCCCTGCCGATTGCACTTTGGCCTGCTGCGTTTTGGAGAAAACGTCGGCGCAAGCTTTGGCGGCCTCGGCATGATGATCGATCAGCCCCGCGTGGAGGTCGACTTGCAGCCGGCCCCGCAGTGGGAAGCCGTTGGGCCGATGGCAGATCGTGCTTTAGAATTTGCCCATTGCGTCTCTCAATCCGACAAATTTATCGGGCAATCGCCACTGCTCATTCGTGTTTGCAACGTGCCCCCAGCCCATTGTGGGCTAGGGTCAGGTACTCAACTGGCCCTAGCGGTGGCTCATGGTATCTACAAACTTCAAGAGCTACCGACGCCAGCTGCCGACGAGTTGGCTGCCTCCGTAGGACGCGGCAAACGCAGCGCCGTTGGCAGCCACGGGTTTCTTCACGGGGGGCTCATCTGGGAAACGGGCCAAGAGCAAGCAGGCTCGCTAGGAACCTTGGCCAAGCATTTGGCCGTACCAGACGATTGGCGAATCTTGCTGATTCGCTTGCCCCAGCAGGCCGGGCTTCACGGCGACCGCGAAGGCACAGCCTTCAAGAACTTGCCACCGGTACCACGCGCCGTGACCGAAAAGCTGCGGAGCATCGCCGAACAGACGATTCTCCCCGCGATCGAGAACGCCGATTTCCGATCGTTTGGCCAAGGGCTCTACGAATACGGCCACCTATCGGGCAACTGTTTTAGTGCTGTCCAAGCCGGGCCTTTCGCTTCGCCAGAAATCAGCAACTTGGTCGGCTACCTACGCAACCATGGCATCCAAGGGGTTGGCCAATCGTCGTGGGGGCCAACTGTCTTTGCTTTTGTCGAAGACCAAATGGCAGCAACCGATTTGGCCAACCACATAAAACACCAGCAAGACTTCGCCGCTGCAGAAATCACCATCACCAGCGCCGACAACCTGGGCGTTAAAACCAGAATTATTCCTGGTACATCCCCGTAGCGTATTTTTCTCTTGCGTGTTTTGTTCCACCGAGACGGTGGGGCTATATAACCCTACCATTCTGGTCGGAGACCCGGCCACCTACAGCAACCCATATCCTGTTAGCGTGCTACGAAGCGACACTTCTTCTGCTTCGCTCAACTGCGTCATCGGCAACCGCAATTCTCCCGTGTCGCGTCCCAACATTCGCATCGCGATCTTCACGGGAATCGGATTGGTGGCCAATCCCAGCATGTCGCGGCATAACGGAAAGAGTTGCTGGTGCCAACGCTGAGCTTCAGCCAGTTGGCTGTTCTCGACCGCCTTGATCAGGGTCATCACGTCCTGCGGCACGATATTGCCGACGACCGAAATCACGCCCTTCGCCCCGACTGACATCAACGGCAAAGTTAGACTATCGTCGCCACTTAGCAGCGTCAGGTTTGTCGTCGACAGAATCGCCGAGGCTTGATCTAGCGAACCGGTCGCTTCTTTCACCAAGTCGATATTCTCTAATTCCGCAAGTCGGGCAATCGTTTCCGGCTCGATGTTCTTGCCCGTCCGGCCTGGAATGTTGTAGATGCACTGAGGCAACCCGGTCTGCTCGGCCAAGGCCTTGTAATGCTCGTAAAAACCTTGCTGCGTCGGCTTGTTGTAGTACGGGGCGACCTGCAACGCCGCATCGGCTCCCGCTTTTTCGGCAAATTTTGTGAGCCGCAACGCCTCAGCCGTGCTGTTCGAACCCGTGCCAGGCATCACCTTGATTCGGCCAGCGGCGGTCTCGCAAACAAAGGCGATCACTCGCTCGTGCTCGTCGTGGGTCAACGTCGGCGATTCCCCTGTGGTCCCGACAGGGCACAAACAATTCGTGCCGGCGGCAACTTGGAAATCGATTTGCTCCCGCATCAAATCGTAATCGACCTCTCCGTCCTTGAACGGCGTAATTATGGCCACCGATAGGCCGGCAAACGCTTCTCCTTTGGTTGCCATAGCTTTGCTTATCTCCATCAACACGAACACGGGGCGAATTTCTATCGCTGCCAAAGCAACGCATCATACCGAACAACAGGGCCTCTCGGCAATTCCCCCCGGCCACAATCACCAGCCACACTAGCCCGAATCGCTAGCGAAGGATTCCTCTCTCAATACCGATTAACCAACAATCAACCGTCGCATATCTCGAACCGCCTGCTCCAACCCCACCATCACTGCACGGGCAATAATGCTATGCCCAATATTCAGCTCGCCCATGTTCGGAATCTTCGCAACCGGACAGACATTGCGGTAAGTCAGCCCATGCCCCGCATGGATGGTCATCCCCGCCTCGCCAACTTGGCGAGCAGACTCGTGCAGCGTTTTGAGTTCCTCGTCGGCTGCATATTTCGCAGATGCGTGGGCGTAGGCCCCGGTGTGCAGTTCAACCGCGGTCGCCCCGGCGGCTACCGCTGCTTCGATTTGTGCCGGGTCGGGGTCTAAAAACAAGCTCACCACGATTCCCGCATCTTGCAGTTGCTTGACCGAATCGCTGACTTGGGCCAAATTGCCAGCCACGTCGAGCCCCCCTTCGGTCGTCACCTCTTCGCGACGTTCTGGCACCAAGGTTGCTTGGTAAGGGCGTGTATCGCAAGCAATGGCCAGCACCTCTTCGTTGCATGCCAATTCCAGGTTGAGCCTGACGGCAACCGTTTCGCTCATCAGGCGTAGATCGCGGTCTTGAATATGCCGGCGATCCTCGCGCAAGTGCAGCGTAATGCCATCCGCCCCCCCCAACTCGGCCAGGGTCGCTGCCCAAATCGGGTCGGGTTCGTTGGTCATCCGAGCCTGTCGGACGGTTGCCACATGATCGATATTGACTCCCAAAGTGGGCATGTTGTTTTTTCTCAACATTTAGAGGTGAATGGAGTGTCTGAGCAAGTTTTTAAGCGGCCTTTCCAGAAATGTCCACCGGCCCTCGCCAAGATAATACGAAATTTGAGGACAACGCCACCTTTTCTCTCTCAGCGTAGACACCCCTTTCTTTCCCTTGTTCGCGATAAAACTCTCAAAAAAACCCCAAAAGCAAACACGTAAAAGAAGTGGCAACAAAATCGACGCTTGCCAGATCATAAGCTAGAATTCCTTGGTGACAGGACAGGAAGCCCCACTGGATATGTCGCCCGCAACTCCTCTATCCACTTATCAACCGGTTGGATCAGTAACTAGAATGCCATTGCTGAAGATAAGGCCACCCCAACACGCGGCCCTAGATCAGCATTCGCCACTTTAGCACCATCAACCACACAATATCGCCGCTATCTGCTACGAGAGATCGCCATCATGAATTGCCAGGAGCTAGCCAAGCAAATCCAGGAGATGCAGCCCGAGGCCTCGACTCAAGATGTGGCCCGACTTTGCCTGCTACTCTCAAACAGTTTCGGAAAACTGGCCGAATATGAAGATCAAGAAAAACTAAAATCGGCATGGCAAGAGGTTGGCCTCAAGCTGCAAGCGGCAACCGACCAACATGCCGCCATGACGCAAGAATTGGAAGAACTAGCCAATTCCGATCCAGAAAAGTTTACGCGCGACCAAATCTGGATTCTTATCCGCGCCATCAAAGTGCAAAGCCAAGTGCTACAGATGTACGTTGGCCATCCCATTCTGGATGTCTGAGGCACCCGAGCATTTTTACACTTGAGTGCCCCGGCCACCGAGACGGTGGGGCTATATGGGGTGGAAATGCTGGACCATACGGCAGCGATACGCCTTACTGCACACTATCAAGCAGATAAATGGCGACGTTCATGTAGAGCAGGATCCCGACAATATCGACGATGCCCGCCACGAACGGCGTACTCATCAACGCAGGATCGAGCCCCATCCTCTGGAACATCAGCGGCAATAGGGCTCCGAGTATTGCTCCGCAAATTACCACGAGCATGAGCGTGATCGGAATCACCAAAGCATCGGCTGGCGAAGGGGCTAAAAAATAACCCGCCGCGTAGCCAATGGCGGCAAGAAATGCCCCCAAAAAGATGCCCATCAACAGTTCTCGCCAGACAACCGCCAACCAATCTTCAGGCGTAATTTCTTTTGTTGTCAACGCACGGATGATCAACGTCACCGACTGGCTGCCCGTATTGCCGCCGCTAGAGATCACCAACGGCAAAAACCACACCAGCCACACCGCCTCTAGGGCGTCTCGGTACGACTCCAACGCTAACGCCGTTAACAAAGCAAACCCAAACAACACCGTCAGCCACCCCGCACGCAATCGCGTCAGATGGAACAGCGGCGTGTCCATATAGCTCTCTTCCAACGGCTCGACCGCACCAGCCAAATAGGCGTCTTCGGTGGCTTCCTCTTGCAAGACGTCAATCACATCGTCGTGCGTAATGATGCCAACCAGATGCTGTTCGGCATCCACCACCGGGATGGCGAGAAAGTCGAAATCTGCAACTTTCTCTGCCACGGTCTCTTGGTCGTCGATGGCTTCTACCGTGACAAGGTCGCGCTTCATAAGATCCGATAGCAACGTCTCGGGTTTACCCAAGTGCGTCACTAACTGCCGAGCAGACACTAGCCCCCGGAGATGATTTTCTGAGTCGACAATGTAGATGTAATAGATGGTTTCTAAATCTTGCGATTGTCGGCTGATCTCTTCCAGCGCTGCGCGAACGGTAAGCGTTTCTGGTAGTCGGGCCACTTCGGTGGTCATCACCGAGCCAGCGGTCCCCTCGGGGTAGGCTCGCAGCCGTAAGATGTCGCGTCGTTCCTCCGTCGGAATCAACGGCAACACGGTTTCGACGACCTGCGGATTCACTTCATTCAGCAAATCGACCCGGTCGTCGGGCGGCATATCTGCGATCAGCTCGGCAATCTCTGCGGGATCGCCCGTTTCTAGTATTTCTACCTGAGCATCTTCGTCTAAGAAACCAAAAATCTCGACTCGGGTCGGTCGATCGGCAGCCCGCAGCACGGCCCACGCCTCGGAGTGCGTCAGACCTTCCATAAAGTCAGCCGTTCTACCCGCATGTAAAGCGCTGCAGAACTCTCGCAAACCGGCCACATCATCGGCGGCTAGCATCTCGCGAAGTTCAGGTAGGTAGAGGGTATTTATCATCGAAACATATCTTTTAGCGTTGGCGTCCGCGCTGCCCAAAAACAGAACTCATCAAACATGGCAAACCGCTAAGTCTATCGACCAAACACCATTAGCGGCAGCGGGCATTCTTTCTAGTCTAATCACTTTTTTGGCACGGTCAGCCAGCCGGACCACCGCGCGGCCCAGGAGACCCCGGAGGCAAGTGTGCCTCCGGCTACCAGGAGGATTGCAAAGTCATGCTAGTCGCAGGCGGAAGCTGCGGTCGAATCTGAAAAACTGCGGCTTCCGCCCGCAGCTACTACAGAATCGGTGACTTTGCAGTCGTCCTGCCGGTTACCAGCCAACATTGACACCCTTGTCCAACACAGTTAGCCTAAACCAGTGTACAGTGGCACTTTCTGCTCAAAATTGCCCTATTTACCACGTTGTCAACCACATCTGAGGGGTTGGCTACCGCAGCTTTTCCGATGGACGACGACTTGCCAAACGACACCGATACCGCCGACTCCGATCAACTCAAAGAGTGCCAACAGCAGATCGGCTATCAATTTCGCGATATCGAGTTTCTTCGGTCGGCCCTGAAACACGCTTCCGGCGTCCCACACCGCTTGGCCTCGAACGAACGGATGGAGTTCCTTGGAGATGCCATCCTCGGTTTCGTCGTTTGCGAAAGGCTCTACTCTCTCTACCCAGAATACCTCGAAGGCGAACTCACCAAAGTAAAATCGGTGGTGGTCAGTCGAGATACGTGTGCCCGAGTTAGCGAAAAGCTTGGCTTGCACCAATTTCTCGTCCTAGGCAAGGGCATGGCCGCCGACCCTGAAATCCCCAAGTCGGTTGTTGCCGCGGCTTTGGAATCTCTGATCGCAGCAATCTACCTGGATGGCGGAGTTCAGCCCGCTTGCGATTTCATCCTGCGAAACATCGAAACCGAAATCGAACAGACCGTCTCGGGCGAGTTCGGCGAAAACTTCAAATCGCAGTTGCAGCAATTCGCCCAACGCGAGCACGGCATCACCCCCGGCTACCACCTGCTCGACGAAAAAGGCCCCGACCACAGCAAGTGTTTCAAAATTGCTGCCGCAGTCGCCGAGCAACGATTTCCTGCCGCCTGGGGACGCAGCAAAAAAGAATCGGAGCAACGGGCCGCACACAACGCCATCAACCAACTCCGCGGCGAACCCGCCCCCTACTCTTCCGAAGAATCGCCCGACGCCGAAGGGAATCGCTAATCGGGACGTCCCTTCCTAGCGATTCTGCTTACGGAACTCCTCGAACCCATCCAGCGCGAGCGTCAAAAACTTTTCTTCCTTGTACGCCCGCTTTGTGGTGATCGCAAATTGTACGATCAGCAAGTCGAGCGACGGAAAAATATAAAGTTTCTGCTTGCCTTTGCCTGCCGCCTGAATCAGATCCTTTGGAATTCCGTTTTTTCTCCGCGTGTTGTTTAGCCAAAACGTGAGACCATAGTTCGGCTGCGCTTTGCTGCCCTGAAAACATTCCTGCAATTTGTCGGCCGGGATGAGTTGTTTACCTTCCCACTTACCTTGATTGAGAATAAACAAGCCGAACTTTGCCCACTCACGCGCGGTAAGGTACGCCCCGGATGGAATTCGCAAATTTCCTTCCTTGTCACGACGTTGATTCCAGTAAGCCACCTTGAGCCCAATCGGGTCGAGGATGCGAAGCTTCAGATACTCCTCAACCGTCTCGTTACGAGGTTCTAGTTTTCGACGCAACAATTCACCAAAACATTGAAACGGGACCGGACCGTAATCGAATACTTTTCCCGGTTCAGCTTTGCTCGTCGCGACCTTGACCGCTTCCTCATACGGCGGTGGTGAGCCGAGACGTCCGCCTTCGATACCGCTAGTCAGCGAAATCAGTTGCCGGATCGTAATTTGCGATTTCCGCGGGTCGCGTTTCCACTCGGTAAGCGTCTCAGCAACCTTTTCGTCAAGCTTCAACAAACCATCTTCCTGCGCCGCGATCGCCAACGGCCCCCAGAAACTTTTGGTGCCGCTAGCCAGCAGGTGCGACCTGTCTGCCTCGTGGCCGTTGTAGTACTGTTCGTGAATCAATTCACCCCGATGATATACCAGCAACGCATGTCCATTTCGTTGCCGCAGATAATCATCAGCAGCGGCAAAGCGACCGTCCCCCTCATCGGCAGACGAAAACGGAGCAAACGCGACACTACTCAAAGCAAAAAGAGCAGCTACCACAATGTGTCGAAACATCCTTCCCCCTCCTTTTTATTCCCAAACACTTTCATCCGAAACACCGTCAGTAGTGCCGTATTCTCCCTGCATTAAACCCCCAGCCGCCAGAGATGTTTCGCAAAAAACGTCCACCCTCAGGCTCAAACACTCGCCAGAAAGTGATAAGGTGGCTAAAAATCTTGATGACGGAAAGTCTCTCATTTGGTTTTCTTGCCAATCCGGTCAAATTTCACTTGCTTGATTCCGACTTTGCCACATTGGTGAATCGCGGTCACGCAATTCGTTTTCGCCGAAGCATCAGCGCGATTCCGCCTAGGCTCAGCAGGCTAAGGGTTGCCGGTTCGGGGATGGGATTGTAGGTAAAGGCGGTTCGGGGAACGATGGGAGATAGGTTAATCAGGTGGACATGGCCTTCGCCGAGATTCGTTTGGAATGCTGGAACCGGCACCGAGTTGATCGGGGTATTGGCAGGATTAAGAAACCAAGCTAAGCCCGCCCCGGTGTAAATCTTAAACGACGGAAAAAGGTTGAAGCTATGGCTATGGGTGCCAAGGGATGGGCTGCTTTCGATCGAAGTTTGAACAGGAGCGAAGACGAAGTTGTCGAAACCTGGCACGAGTACGGGTGGGGTATTGACCGTATGCAGATGTGAGGAGATCGAGGGGAATATTGTTTGGTAGTTGCCGGTTTGCTGGGGAATCGGGTCGAGTGTGACGACCGCTTGGGTGAGTACTCCCAAGTTGGTATCAAAAGGAGCGATGCCGTTGATTTGCAAGACTGCTGCCTGGGCGCATAGCGAAGGAATGGACATCAAGGCCAAAAGGGCAATCGAAATCGTGCGGATTGTGAAAGTCATGTGAGCTGATCCTCAGAAGAGATGGGTTGAAAAGGTACTGTTGAAGTTGCGGGATGCTAGAGATTGTGCGTCGATACGTTGAGTGCAGTTTGCGGAAAGACAAATTGGAGTGCTGCAGGGAATTTGTGTCCGAAAAGGCGCCCGGTCGGCAAGTCCAACTAATCGTAAGTTCTTACCTGCCAACAGAAAACAGACACCATCATTGCAACGACGACTCGAGCGAGTGCTGCTTGAAACCTTTTTTTGCAACAGAAAAGGAACATGCAAGCAGTGATGCGAAAGCAGTGCAAGGCGTCTTCTGACACCGAAAGTCACCGTATTTCGACACGTTCGGCGTCAGGAGACGCCTCCTACAATCACAATTGCCGACTTTGGAATCGTCCTTCAGATACCTCAATAAGACTTGGCACGGGTTAATACCCATCCGATCCAAATTTGCTCTGTCGACCGATTTTTTATTTTACGATCATTCGCCAGCAGCGGTGGATTCGTTTGTTGCGAAAGTCTTCGGGTACGGTTTGTCGGCTGATCTCGTGGATGTCTACGCCGGCGAGCGAGGCTTCATTCAATTTGAATCGTCGTGAGTTGGTCGAGAAGAAGATGACTCCGCCTGGGGTCATGTGGGGGATTAACAGGTTGAGCAACGTGTGGTGATCGTTTTGCACGTCCCAATCGTTTTCTAACCGTTTGCTGTTCGAGAATGTCGGTGGGTCGACGACGGCCAGGTCGAACTGTTCGTCTTTGGCTAGCGACTCTAAGAAAACTTTGGCGTCGCGGCGCACTAAACGGTGTTGATCGCCAGTAAAGTTGTTTAGTCGCAAGTTTTCCTCTGCCCAATCGAGGTAGTTTGACGAGAGGTCGACCGAGGTGGTCTTTGCCGCTCCGCCTGCAGCGGCGTAGACGGTGAACGAACCGGTGTAGGCGAAGAGGTTCAGGAATTTTGCCCCCGAGGCTGCTTCTCGCACTATCTTTCGGGTAATTCGGTGATCTAGAAATAATCCCGTATCGAGGTAGTCTGACAGATTCACCTGGAACATCAGGCCGTCTTCGTGGACGTGGCGTACCGATTTTTCGTCGTTCACTCGTTCATATTGCGTTGTGCCTGTTTGCCGTGTCCGATGTTTTAGGTAGACCGATTTTCGTGGTATCTCTAAGACTTTGGCTGCGGTGCGAACCATGTGGTCGAGCCAGTCGGCATGTTCGGCGGCAGTTCGCTCGTGTGGTCGTTCAAACTCAGCGATGTGTAGCGCATCTTCGTAACGATCGACGACTAGCGGCACTTCTGGGATATCGCGTTCGTAAAGTCGATAACAGGTGATCCCCCGCTTTGTTGGCCAGCGTCGTAGATGCCTTGCTCGTTTTCGCAGACGATTTGCGAACTCTTCTGCTTGGCGAGTAGCTTCGGCGCGCAGGCCGCCAAAGGCGGGGGGTGGTTGGGTTTGGGGCAGTGATTGGGTTTTGGGTTCTTCTTGCGGCTCTTTTTGTGTGTCTTTTTTGGGCTCGGTCGAAGACGCGAGCGGGGGGCGGGGGCCGTAGAATTGGTAGTAGGTGCAGGTAATTTGTGCGTTGAATAGCTTGCGGCGGCGGTCGGCCTGTTGGCCGACTAATTGCTCCAGGTCGCTTCGTGCAGAGAGGATGTAGTGCGACCAACTTTTCAAGCGGCGCAAGACTTTGGGGAATTCGCGGTAGAGAGCTTCGATTTCTCGATCGTCGCCTAATCGCAACCCGTAGGGTGGATTCGTGATCGTACAGCCATAGTGGCGTGGCGAAGTCAGATCGGCAAACGCCCGTTGTTGCCAATGAATATCTTCGGCAACGCCCGCCTGCTCGGCGTGGTATCGGGCGAGACTCAGTACCTCGGCATCAATGTCGGTGCCAATCGGTCGCTCGGTCAGGTTTGGCAAGACGAGGTCGTCTGCCTCTTCGCGTGCGGTCTGCCAATCGAGTTTGGGGAACGTGGGCCAATGTTCTGCGGCAAACGTGCGTCGTCGCCCTGGGGCCATTCGTCGGCCTAGCATTACGGCTTCGATCACGATGGTGCCTGTCCCGCAGAATGGGTCGACCATAGGTCGTTCGGGTTTCCAAAAGCTTAATTGCACCAACGCGGCAGCTAATGTCTCGCGCAGTTGTGCGGCAGCGGCCAGTTTTCGGTAGCCCCGTTTGTGTAATCCGTCGCCTGAGGTGTCGATGGAAATCGTTGCTTCGTCTTCTAACAACGCGACCTCGACCGGTACGGACGGGCCCGTTTCGCTCAGCACGGCAGCGGTTAACGGTGAACCATGCTTCTGGCTTAGGCGCTCGACAATCGCCTTTTTCACCGTCCGTTGACAGGCTGGGACGCTTGTTAGTTGCGACTTGTGCGACCGTCCGCGAACCGGGATCGCCGCATCTTGGGCAATCCAATCCTCCCAGGGCAAAGCTCGGACCGTATCGAACAGAGCGTCGAAATCGGGGGCTGCGAACTTTGCCAGTTGCACTAACACGCGGTCGGCGGAGCGTAGCCAGAGGTTGGTTCGGCAAATCGCTCGGGTGTCGCCTTGGAACTCAATCCGACCCGGTCGCGTAATTTTCGCCTCGTATCCCAGTTGTTTCAGCTCGCGCACGACGATTGCTTCGAGACCGAATGCGGCAGTGGCGACTAGTTGTAGGGGCATGGGGGGATGTTTGATTGTTGATGTTTGATTGATGATGTTTATTGGCCTGTTCGTGGACGTTTGCTGACAAAATTGTGTTGGTTGGTGCTGCTATGGTAGGGTTTGCGGGGTTAGTTTTGGCAGGATTCTCTGGGAGGCCCATCGAAGTGGACAAAAGGGTTGGTTTGAGGCTTGGAAAATAGGGGTTGGGGATTGGAGTTTTGTCGTTTTTGGGTTGGAAAATGACGAAATCCGAAATCGGAATGACGAATGACGAAAAATCTGATCTCTAACTGCTAAAAGCTAATCGCTATTCTCTCAGATGGGGTGGCCTAATTTCAACAAGAAAATGGGAGAGGCGAGTAGAAAGGGGAAAGCCGACTGCGAGAGTATACTTGGGGCTAGAGTCGGCAGGAGGGGGTGCCGGTGCAGAATTGTTTGTAGCGGGTGATTCCGCTGGCTTGGCTTACTCGTAGTTCAACCAATGCGCCGCACTTGGGGCAGAAGTCTGGGGCGTCTTGGTCTTCGCCCCGGTCGGCCACGCCCTGGCATGCCACGCAGCGTTTTGCTTTGGGGAAGATTTCTAGGCGTTCGCGCGGAATGGGCTTTCGGCAGACTTCGCAGACAACCGCCTGTTGCCAATCGTCGTCGTCGCGATCGTCAGCCGGAGCGAGCAACAGCAGCCCGACACTGGCACATTGGTCGCACGCCAAACGGCTGACGTTGCTTCGCAGAAGCTCGGCAACCAGTTCTTCGGGTGGATGCGGTGCTCGGCGTAGTAGGCCGAGGGTGCGTAGTCGGGTAGCGATCTGCTCTTCGCCGCATGTTGTCTGCCAATTGCAGTTGGGGCAGCTAAGCAGCGAGCTGATCATGCAATCTTTTCTGGTGATGGCCTGTTTTCGCGATTCGTAGTGGCGTGGCCGCCACCGCTAACGCTTGTCACTTGGGGGCTCTAGCCTCGACCCATCGCCTATGGCAACGGCACACTGATGATATTGTCAAAGTCGGTGACATCGCCAGCCGGCAGTGAATCGAACGTGAAGCCACCTGTGTTTCTAGCCTCCACCGTGTCTCGGTCTTGAATATTGAAGTCAGAAGCATTGAGTTCGCGGAGGGTAAAGTTCCCGGCACCGCCATTCGCCGTATTGTTATTCAATTGCATATTGATTACGGTCGTGGCACTATTTGAGGCAATGTCGAAGTCGTCGCCCGCACCGGCGTTGTTGAAGAAACTATCGGTGATGGTGGCGTTGAGAATGGTTGCCTGCGAAGCATCAATCTCGACTGTTGCGCTGAGACTATTGTTCGAGGCCGTATTGTCGTCGAACAAGAAGTTAACCGTCTTGCTAGCAGCACTGGTAATTTGCATATTGAACGCCTCTGCATTAACCGCGGTAAACTCACTACGTCGGATTCTCACTGCTGCGGTATTCGTCGAGGTTCCTATCGCCAACGTGAATGCGACATCATTACCGGTAGTATCCACAAAAGAATCGTCAAATGTCAGGTCGAGATCTCCTGCCCCATTGGCATTGATATCCACTGTCGAATTGATGTCGCTGTTATCAACTAGCAGAGTGAAGGCTCCGTCTCCTGTCTGATCGGCATCGATTCCCGCACCGCTAGCTGAATCTACGGTCAAATCGTCTACGCTAACATTCATGGAATTCGCGTTGTTGTTGGTGATAGATAGGCCGTCTCCACCGGCCCCGGTCACGTCGACGTTGACGATATTCGCATTGGCCACATTTGTTATTTGGATGGCATCGCCAGTGGTATTTGCTAATGAAGAGGCCGTTGCACTGCTGCCTACGGTTACTTGGCCGCCTGTTAGGTTATTGAGTACCACGCCATTGGCTGCCCCGTCGACCGAAACGCTGCTGAACGCAGCCCCGCCACCAGCGATGGTCATGTCTTCGATTCTCAGGCCGACGCCCGTTAAGGTCGCGATATTATTCGTCCCGCTAGCCGACAAGGTGCCGCCGCCAGTTGCGCTGAAGCCATTGCCAGTTCCCGTTGAGTTAAGATTCATGCCATTGAAGCTAAGCGTGGCGCCGGGGTTCGTCGCCAAAGTGACCACATTTCCGTTTCCAGTCGTAGCGGTCAGATCGTTGAAGGAAATGGTTCCGCCCGTATTCGCAGTTACGGTAACCGCATCCGCAGTGGTTGTGGTTACATTAAGACCTGTAAACGTGGCCGTGCCACCATTTTGATTCGTGACGTTGAGTCCGGCAGCGGTGGTATTGTTGACCGTTACATTGGTCACTAGCAAGTTGTCGACGTTATCAACGGTGATCGCGGTGCCGGTGGTTGTTAGTGTTCCTCCGTCTCCTGCGTTGGTGCCGCTGCCAATGCGCACTTGGCCTGTGCCATCCAGATTGGTCAACGCAATACCATTGGCAGCGCCGTTTACGGTGACGCTATCGAAAGTGGCGTTTCCAGGATTGATGGTTATCCCATTGAGTACAAGACCTTGGCCCGTTGTTGTATCAATAGTATTCGTGCCGGCAGGACTAGTTACGACCAAATTGCCACCACCCACCGCTCTAAATCCGATTCCGCTGGTTGTATCGATATCTAGCCCGTTGAAGCTGATGGTCGTGCCCAAGTTCGTATCCAAGTCGATACCGGTATTGGCCCCAGTATTGGCGGTAACGGTATCCGTAAAGATAATGTTGCCACCGGTGTTATTTTGAACCAAAAGGCCCAGGCCTTCGTCTGAGACAGTGCCGCTGAAGGTCACGTCGTTTAACGTTCGGTTTTGAATATCAACGGTTCGGCCAGCTCCAGTGGTTGAGACTGCGGCGTTGATGGAGACGGTCGCATCGCCATTTGCATTGCCCAAAATCGTGACGGCGGTACCAGTGCCCAAGGTTCCAATGGTATTGGTTCCATTGGGATCGGTGATCGTTAGCGTACCGCCACCCGTTACGTTGAGTGCATTTCCAGAGACGGTAGATATCTGCACATCGGTCATGCTAACCGAAGCACCTTCGTTGTCAGTCATGGTAAACGCATCGTTGGCGGTCGTATCGATTCTCACTTCGCCCGTGAAGCTGTATTGTCCAGCAGAGTTGTCTTGGAGCAAGATGCCTTCTGCCGAGCCTGTCACATTGCCAGTGACCGTGACATTGTTTGCCGTACGATTTTGGATATCCAGTGCGCGGCCCCCTACGCTGTTGGTAATGTCTGCCGCGATACTTACTGTCGCATTGTTCTCAGCAACGGGGTCGCCCGAGATTACGACGGCGTTTCCCGTTCCGGTGTTGGTAATGCTTGCCGTGGAATTTATGTTATTGAAGGTAACGACTCCGCCATCCGCGATGTCGACGGTATTGCCGGCGGCTGATGTGGCGATGAGGTCGGCAAAGGTAATCGTGGTTCCAACATCCCCGCCTAACGCGCCGTTATTGTTACGGATCTCTACGGCGTTACTAGCACCGGTATCTAAGTTTACCGTGCTGGTAAGGTTGACCGTGGCGTTCATGTTGTTTGCGATCAGGATGCCATTGCTAAGCGTATTATCGTTGTCGACGTTATCTGTAACCATACCGCTATAGGCGATCGTGCCGCCGGTACGATTTTGAATATCCATGACAAGGCCGTTCGAATCGTTGATCTCCGCGGCAATCGACATTCCATCTTCGCCGCCATCGATGAATAATGCCGTTCCAACCGCGTCGTCGATCGTCACGGTATTTTCAATGATCGTGGTGCCCGTGACATTTACCAACGCGATGGCATTTCCGGTGGGGCCATTGATATCCAGATTTGACAGTGTTGGAGCGGCGGCACTGTTAACATCGCTAGCGAAGACCGCTCGTGTACCGCCGTTGATAACAAAGTTGTTTACGACGTTGTTTTCAGCCAAAGTAAAGACATCACCCACTCCATTGATGACTGGGGCTGCTCCCATTGAAGAACCCGTGGAGGTTTCTGGCAACACAACCAGCCCTTGTTCCACCGTACCTACACTGTGCAAAATTGCATCGCCAACAGAATTGAGACCTTCGCCGAGAATGTCTTGGCCACTTTGGGCCATGAACGATCCATCCGCCCCAGCAAACGTTGAGCCTGAACGGACAAGAATCTTGTCGTTCTCCATGCTTCCTGCCCCATTAACAGCAGCAATCGTGTCATAGGGATTTTCAAAAGTACCATCGCCACCAGCGGCAGCTCCGCTATCGACGTGAACAATTCGCATCGTAGCAGTGGTCTCGGAGTCGGTTAGCGCAGCGCCCGATGCTCGGCTTACGGCTCGCGAGGTGGTGGCGATAAAGTTGTTTCGCAGAACAGGCTCGCGGAATCGATCGAGGATTGTTCCCGTTGGTAGATTGCGTCGACTGGTGCGTCCTACGAACCAGGTGATGCCGAACATTACATTGGTGGCGTAAACATCGTCGTCGGTCACCTGCAATGAGAGTGCTAGGTCGGGCACCGCGTAGCCGCGTACGCCGAATCGGTATCCGGTGGCGTCGATACCACCGCCGGCCAACTGGTAGCCACCAATAAAGGCCCAGGCCTCAAGGTCATGAATCCGCTTGGCCATTTCGCCGTCGATTACCGAAAGCGCGGTGTCGATGGTTACGTCTTCGGTGCCTGCGAACAAGTTATTTCCGACATAGCTTAGGTCGCTGATCGATGTCTGTATTGGGTTGCTTGTCTTGGAGCGATCTAAGGGGAACGAGCCAAACAGTCTGAAATCGACCGAGTCACCCAGCGACTCGATGTTGAAGCCTAGCTGCGAGAAGAAATTGTCGGCGGCTGTGCTTTGGCCATCGGTCCAAAAACCGACGCCAAAAATCCGCTGCGGGTCGAAACCAAGTCCTGTATCCGCGAGAACGCGGTAACCTAAACCGGCATTGAAGCCGCCGCCGAAATCGTCGCTTAACGTACCTTGCCCGTCGAAGAACCAAGTTTCGCCTTCGCCGAGGCTGGTAACTTTCATCCCGCCGACACTTAGCACTCCGCTTTGTGTGCCGTAGCCTTGGGTTCGGTAGTTGAATCGCAGTGCCGTTCCCAGCTTTCGGTTGAAGAAGCTACCCGAGCCCGCATAGCTCGTGGGAACCACGTCACCCGATCCACCTCCGATATCGGCGACCGGTCCTTGGGCATACAAATACTCGTCTACGTTTGCGGCTAGCGCTAAGCCTATCGTGGCCAAAAGCAACAACTTGGGCAGGGAGCAAGTTGAGGTTCTCATCCGGTGAATCTCCTGTCTGCTGTTTTTAGCGATCGTTGAAACAGTTCGGCGTAGCTCGCTGGCCGAGGCAACGCGAGTGCGTTCGCTCATGCTGAGCCGAACACATGTGGTTGAGTAACGATCTCTCATCGCAATCAGACTGCAAATTAAAAGACTAGTGGCAATATTCCCCCGCGAAGTTTATCGGTCGTAGGTGCTGGGCAAGATGAACTGATTTTCCCGGAGATTCCGGATAAAGAATTTAGGGGGCTTGTGAAGCCTAGGTCGCCAAAGAAGTCGGCTATGAGAGGTAAGGCGTATTGCCTTTTTCTGATCGCAAGAAGTGCTCTGTGGGGAGGATGTCGTGGCCAACATCGCTAACAGATCGCTTTATGCCCAAAACGCGAGGACCGCGGCTTCTGGCTGCGGCTATGAAAAGCGAATTGTTCTTGACTCTTAACCTTTAGATTTGCAATCGCCTTGATGTTAGCATTAGCATCAAAGCTGCCGCCGCTAGCACGAGCGTCGAGGGCTCGGGAACCCCAGTAATGCTTAACCCCGACTGCAATCCGCCTGAACCGGAACCGCTCAAACCCGAGCCGCCTGTACCAGAGCCGAATGAAGGGGCAGCCAGCGCCGCCAGCAGTGGGGAATCGGTTACTTCGTATGCTCGCTCGACAAACACCATCCGGTTATCAGACAAGATAGGTACATTATCCCCAGCCAAGCCTCCATCGGCATAGTTGTTTTGATCGAGGCTCATGATCAGGTCGATCGTAGCCATGTCTGATACAACAGCAAAAGGGACGAAACGCATACTTGGGGAGTCCAAACTCGCATTGCTGCCAAGGTTGATAAAAAAGCTGCTGGTGCCAGTGTTCGCACTTGAGCTAAGGGCTAGCGACACGGTGCTACGGGTGTTGTTTAAGCCCGTCAGATCAAAATCGACTTGGCGATCATTGTCAGCATCGACGATGACTGGGGCGAACTTCTCCACGGGATTAAAGTTTGAAAAGCTACTTGGTATCACAAGCGTCTCGGCCTTAAAGCCGCCCATCTGCATGACAAATCCCGTGGCGGCGCGGTTAATTACCGTCTGGTCGTATCGGCCATCATTTACGTAAGCCAGCATGTTATCAACAAGCGGCTGAAGATCGGCGTTTCCGGTGGGGTTCAACTCAAGGTCGAAGGTTCCGACATTGGTATCAAAACGGACGGTCTGGCCAGCGACGGCCGAAACAACGAACAAGCTAAGAAACACGGCACTCGAAAAACGTGAGAGCATTAATATCTCGCAGAAAAGAAAGTGTGAAAAGCAGGCCTCTTATCGAACCGGTCTATCTCTCCACACTATTCGGAGACTGCTGAAACGTCAAGGAAATCGCTGTAGAAGCTCTGCCGCACATGGCAGGCCATATATCCGTCAAATCCGGCAATAGCCCAGGAGTTGCGCCCCGTTGGCTTTGCCTTGGTGTGGTGGGGTTTGCCACGGGACACTTGCCTATGGTGTTGCCACCACTCGGTTGAAGTGCAGTTGCACCTCGCCGGCGACAACTCGGCGTACGCCTTCGACGAGACAGACGGGTTCGTTCTTTTCTTGGCCAAGCTGAATGATCTGGTCGCGCGAGGTGCCGGGAGGAACTGCAAACGTCGACTGATTGAGAATCTGGTTTCCGGCATCAAGCTCGGGGACAATAAAATGGCAGGTGGCTCCGAAGGTGAGCATCCGTACGGCAAAGGCGTCGTGGTAGGGTCGCATTCCCGGGAAACTTGGCAACAGCCCATGATGTAGATTGATAATTCGTCCCCCTGCATATTTCCAGACGCTCGAAGGAGGAAGAATGCGCATGTAACGAGCGAGCACGATATAGTCGACCTCGAACTCATCACAGATTTCGATCATGCGCTCGTCATCCACATTGCCCTCGGCATCGCCGATTTGGAACCAGGGCACGTCGAATTCCTCTGCTAAGCAACGGCAGGCCTTGCGATTGCTAATCATTACCGACGCCTCTGCCTGAATCGTGCCCTCTCGAACGGCTTGCAAGACGGCACGTGGTGTCTCTTGGCGATAGGTGGCGCAGATGGCGAGACGAGGCTTGCGGGCTGTAATCGTTGGCGACCAGGTGCGGATCGAAAGTCCGGACTGTGTGCTGATCTCTCGCATCGAATCGTGTAACTGTCCGAAGAGGCTGCTTTCGAGGTCGATGCGAGTCAGCATCGAAAAGAGCGACTCTTCGTCGTGGTCGAACATCTGAATTTCGGCGATATTCGCCCCAAGTTCGGTGACGCAGTGAACAATGGGATCAGCCAGTCCACGATTGTCGGGCCCGACAGCAGTGATAACGAGTTGCATATTTAATCGTAAGTAGCAAAGTGATCGGGGGAGGCGGTCGTAGAAAGCGCAGGTTTGGCTAAAGCTGCAGTTCGAAGTCCATTAGACCACAACAACACGACGAGCACGACGGCATGATCTAGAGAAGCTGCCCCTAGATACTTGCTAATACTTCGGCAGACTCTAGGGCGATGTCTAGCTCTTCGAAGATTGCCGCCATCTGCTGCTTTTGCAAGCCGAGCGACTCGCACACTGTGTCGGTGGGAGCGGCGACGTTCTGAACTCCTAGCGAAGTGAGTTTTTTGTGCGATGCTAGATAGTTTGCCACGGAAATAATATCTAGCAAAGTGCGATCCTTGCCTTGATACTCGCAGGGGCGATGGTGGAACTGAATTGCGGCGATGATGCGTTCGGGAAGGTTGCTCTGAGCTGCGATATAAGTGCCAAGGTCGGTGTGATCGAAGGTAAGGATCTTTTGCTCTGCTTCGGTCGTTCCCATGCCGTCAACGACCAAGTCGATGACGTGGCAAAGTTGACCATGCATATACTGATCGACTAATAATAGCCCAACGTCATGCAGCAACCCTGCGATGTACGCCTCCTCAGGCTCTCCGCGACGAAGGATTTGTGAAATCAGGCGAGCGATCGCGCCAACGGCGACCATATGCTTCCATAGCCCTTCGCGTGAAAAATCTCGATGGCTAGTTGGCTCTTCACATAGCCGGGCCACATAAACGGTCATCGCCAGTTTGCGTACTTCGACAAATCCCAGCATCGAGATCGCGGTCTTCAAATCGGCGACTTCGTTTAGTAGGCCATAGTACGAAGAGTTGACCGTTTTTAGGATCCGAATCGACAACGCAGGATCTTGCCCAACCACCTTCAGTAAATCGGTAGCATTGGATTCTTCATCTCCGGCTACTTGCAAAATTCGCTGTGCCACGGATGGTAACGACGAAAGCTGTCCGATCCGTCGGAACAGATGTTCCAGGGATTTCGCATGTTCTTCAGATTTGACATTCTGAGCCACGGGCTGACTCAGGGTACTGGTACTCATGTGAGCACTCTTGCTTGCGGTAGGATTTTGACGAACCGGGGACGAACAGCGAATATAAGACGAATCTCGTACCGCCCATGTATAAACCCTACTGCGCGCATGGGCATTACCCATCTCTTAGCTGCGGATATTACCTACAAAAACCTGCTTTGGCAATTTGCAGTCCGAACAATCGTTATATCCGGCTCGTTCGATCCTAGCGATTTGCCCCTACTCGATTCAGGAACTAACCTTTCGGAGCATGGTATGCAAGCATCGGGGGAGGGATGAAAACTTCGCTACTGCTTTACCTTTTACTACGACGGATTGCTTTCGCTGTTTGTGGTGGCGTGGTCGCCACCGCTAACACTTTGTCACGATACCAACAACCAAGCGGATTCTACGCCGAGAGGAATAGAGGATATGCAATCCGAAGAAATGGACACCCTTTCTGAAAGCGGCCCTACGGCGCTCACCGAAGAGGCGTTGCCCGCCAGTTCCGAGAACTCTGCTGAAGCAAACAACGACCTCGAGTCGCTGCTGAAGCGGATCAACCACCTCGCTAAAAACGACAATGGTACTCCGGCAGCGCAGGCAGCGACTCCCGCACCACCTCGTCGTCTGGCCCCTGCGAAGGCAAGCAAACCCCAGGGTAGCGAATCGTCGGCAGGCCCTTGGCAGCCTCAAGAACCGGTGACGCTCGCCGAGGCAGGTATCAGCGAAGGGCAGCTTGAACATTTAGCTTTAAGGAGTTTAGCAGCGCTGGGCGATCTGTCGGGTCACCAAATTGCCGAACAACACAGTGTCCCGTTTCGATTGATCGAGCCAATTCTCGCCGACCTAAAATATGCGCAGATGGTTGCCTACCGCGGCTCTGCGCCAATGAACGATTACGTCTACCAACTTACGGACCACGGCCGCGAAACGGCAAGAAAGCTTACCGAGCTATGCAGCTACCTAGGCTCTGCTCCTGTGACCCTCGATGCATACATTGAAAGCGTTGCTAAACAAACGCTCACCCGGTTGCACCCCACGGTTACCGATCTACAGGGAGCGTTTTCTGACCTCTTGGTCAATCCGCGTATGCTGCGGCGATTAGGGCCAGCGATAAACTCTGGGCGAGGGTTATTCCTTTTTGGCGCACCGGGCAACGGGAAAACAAGTATTGCGGAAAGAATCACCAAAGCGTTTGGCGATACGATTTGGATTCCGAGAGCGATTGGAATCGATGGCGAAGTCATGCGAGTCTTCGACCCAGGCTTGCACGAAGAAGTACCCCTTGAAGAATCCGAAGGAATTCTTCTCGATCATGCCATCGACAAACGTTGGGTTCGCATTCGTCGACCAACCATCGTCGTTGGCGGTGAACTTACGATGGACGCTTTAGATGTTATCCCCAGCTCGGGTAACAATGTGAGCGAAGCTCCTCTGCAAATGAAAAGCAATTGCGGCACCTTGGTGATCGACGACTTTGGTCGCCAACGGATGACGACCGACGAGTTGCTGAATCGCTGGATTGTGCCTCTCGAAAAACGATACGACTTTCTTCGAATGGTGAATGGCAAGAAAATCCAGGTGCCTTTCGACCAGCTTATTATCTTTTCGACCAACCTTGAACCTAAAGATTTGGTCGACGACGCCTTCCTGCGTCGCATCCCCTACAAAATCGAAGTCCCTGACCCGAGCGAGGAAGAATTTCGCAAACTCTTTGAAATCATGGCCCCGATTGTTGGGATGGATTTCAACCAAGAGGCTCTCGACTATTTAGTTGACGAGCACTATAAGCCTGTCGATCGACCCTATCGGTGTTGCCAACCGCGTGACTTGCTGCTGCAGATTCGCAATTACTGCCACTACCTGGATGTACCCCCGCAGATGTGCAAAGAATATTTCGATTACGCGGTGGAGAACTACTTCGCGATTATGTAGCTCTGACTGAAAAAAGGTGCCCGCGAATTACCCAGCGCGGCAGAGCTGCAACCAAGCAGGTAGGAATTTCTCGCAAAGGCGCTAAGTCGCAAAGGAAAGACAAGAAAGGGAATGTCTCGCAGAGGCGCAGAGACAGCAGAGAAAACTGGAATGCCGTAACTTGGTCGTCTCAGCGAGAGTCCAAATTTAATTCAAAGTGAGAACGCAAGCAGGATAAAACCCGCGAATCACACGAAAAAACGCGAATAGGTACGAAAAGTTTTTGGGGGTACTACTGCGTTTAGCTGTGGGAGCGTTCGAGGCCGAAGTTTAACGGCATCTGTGGATCGTCTTTGTGCTGGGGGTCTAGCTCTTCAAAGAGCAAGCTTGGCTGGATGTCGTGGTTGTGCTGGTACTTGCTGGAGTACTCTTCGATCTGGCCGGTGATCTCGTGGTAAAAGATCTGGCAGATCGCTGTTCCAGCATAAATCCTCACGGGTTGGACCGCAAACATCTCTAGGGTCCAGTATCCCGAAAAACCGACGTCCCCGAAACCGGCGGTAACATGCACGAACAACCCGAGTCGCCCCACGGACGACCGTCCTTCGATTTGTGGTACGAGGTTATGGGTAACAGTCCGCTCTGCGGTGCGCCCGAGATAGAGTTGGTTCGGGCTAAGTACGATCCCTTCTTTTGGGATGGACAACCTCCGCACGCGGTTTGCTCTGGCCATGTCTAGTACGACTTCCTCGTACACCATGAGTTCGTCGTGCAAGGTCAGATTGTAGCTGTTCGGATTCAGGCGTGAGGAATCGAACGGATCGATTTCGATATCCGTGCCAACGCGATTCTGAATTTCTTGTCCTGAAAGTATCATCGTTGCTTCTCTCCCAAGCGTTTGGGGGGCACTTTTGAGGCTATTGGCGTTCTCTAAAATGATGTGGCGTGGCCGCCACCGCTAACTTTCAATGCCGATTTGTGGGCAAAATTTCTTCATCGAACACTCTTCGCACGCAGCA
Source organism: Planctomycetota bacterium (assembly GCA_013152205.1). Classification (GTDB taxonomy): domain Bacteria; phylum Planctomycetota; class Planctomycetia; order Pirellulales; family Lacipirellulaceae; genus Bythopirellula. The sequence continues at coordinate 16,865 of JAADGV010000124.1, read as the reverse complement.
CGTCGGGCGGAACAAACTTGTCGTCCGTGGTAAATCATTCGATGCGAAAACTGAATCCACTCCTTCTTCGGCAACACCTGCATCAAGTCTCGCTCGACCTTTGTAGCATCTTTCTGGCTGGTGAGTCCCAACCGACGGCTGAGACGACCCACATGGGTATCGACAACCACTCCTGTGGCCAAGCCAAAAGCCGTGCCAAGCACGACGTTGGCCGTTTTTCGTCCAACGCCGGCAAGGCCGACCAGCGAATCCAAGTCGCGAGGCAGCTTTCCGCCGTAACACTCCAGCAATTTTGTGCTGCACGCTTTGATGTTCTTGGCCTTGTTGCGGTAGAACCCCGTGCTCTTCACCTCTTTTTCAATATTCCTCAGCGGTGCGGCCGCAAATGCTGCCGGGGTGGCGTATTTGCGAAACAAATCTTTGGTTACGAGATTTACCCGCACGTCCGTACATTGTGCCGATAAGATCGTAGCAATCAACAACTGAAAAGGCGTTTTATGCGTCAACGCGCAGGGGGCCTCGGGATAATCGGCTTTGAGACGCCGCAAAACTTTTGCTGCCTGACGTTTTAGTTCCTTAGTATCTTGATTGTCAGGCTTTGCGCGCGGTGCGGCCATACGCTTTTACTATCCCAATAGGTCGAGAGCGGGCATCCCACTGCGGGTTATTGTGTTGGGCAAGGCCACGCTGTCAAGGTATTGGGGCCTTTCACGTCGCGTTTCTTCTTCCTGGTCCAAAGTTGGATGAGTGCCTATAATCGGGGGACGAGAATGCCTCGTCCGGTTTACGGTTTTTTGAGGTGGGTTTCAGGTAATCGCGATATTTCGTAAGTTGCTTTAATATATTATTCGACGCCATTATTCAGGGTAAAACAATGCTTCCTTGGAACGCAGAAGACCTTCTATTCGACCAAGAACGCTTTACCGGCAAAGTACGGCTCTTTCCGCTGCCTGATTTGGTTATGTTCCCACACGTCATGCAGCCCTTGCATGTATTCGAGCCTCGCTATCGCGACTTGCTTAACGAAGCGTTGGACAGCGATGGTTTAATTGCGATGAGTGTCCTCTCGCCGGGCTGGGAAAATGGCTACGAGGGGTGTCCCGCCGTGTTTCCACATGCGTGCCTTGGCAAAGTTGTTACGCACGAGCGCACGGACGATGGGCAATACAACGTCTTGTTGCTTGGCCTCCGTCGAGTCCAGATCGACAGTGAATTACCGCCCGAAAAATCGTTTCGCCAAGCCAACGTGACGCTGCTTGATGACTGCTACGAAACCGAAAACACTCCAGAACGTTTAGACCTACAGACGGCTCTCATCCAACAGTTCGAAGAAGCGCTGCCTGGGGGCCAAAACTCAAGCCCCAACCTTTCGGAGTTGCTTTCGTCGGACGTCTCTCTGGGGGTGCTTACGGACTTGGTAAGCTTTGCCCTTCCGCTAGAGTTTCAGCTCAAATGCAAGCTGCTCGGCGAATCGGACATCGACGTTCGCGCAATTATGTTGCTTGATGCGTTGGAATCGGGATCGCAGCCAATCGATCCGCCGGGGCCGTCGTCTTCGGGTACTTACCTGCCGCCGTTTAGTCAGAACTAGTGCGTGTGTTCTGGTGTTTCCGGCCAGGATGGCCGGGCTATGGGGGGCGTGCAGGTTGACGGTCTTGCTGCTCAAACCGTACTATCGGGGGTTTGTCTTCCTCCGTAAGTTCCTGTGAGTAGTTGCATGGCCCCGCCTCCCCGTCAAGATTCCACTGATTCGGTCGACCAAGGCAGTTTGTCTGGCGAGATCGATGAGCCATCGGCAAGCTGCGCCCACCCGAATGTCGATTTGCCTCGTATCGAACGGGCAGTCCGCGAGATTTTGGCTGCTGTGGGCGAGGATCCCGACCGGGAAGGGCTTCTTGAGACCCCGGGGCGCGTTGCCCGCATGTATGCCGAGCTGTTCAGCGGCCTGCACAGCGAACCTCGTGTCCATCTGCAGAAGTTTTTCACAGAAAAGTACGACGAGATGGTGCTGGTCCGCGACATCTCGTTCAACAGCATGTGCGAGCACCACTTGCTGCCTTTTCAGGGCAATGCTCATATCGGATATATCCCGAACGGAAAAGTGGTTGGGTTGAGCAAACTGGCTCGCGTAGTCGAAGACGTCTCGCATCGCCCACAGGTTCAAGAGCGCATGACCGAACAAATCGCCGACCTTTTGATTGAGGAGCTTGGCGTGAAGGGCGTGGCGGTGGTGATCGAAGCCTCGCATTCTTGCATGGCCATTCGTGGAGTCCGCAAGCCAACCAGCATTTGTGTCACCTCGGCGATGAAGGGCATCTTCCGCTCGAATCTTTCTAGCCGTTCGGAAGTGATGACGCTGATCTACGGTAACCGTCGGTAATCGTGCAACGGGTATACCATGGGACTCCTCATTCAGTTTCTCTTGCGGCTGACCTTCGGCCTAGCCGCAGGCATGACAATGACTTCGTCGCAAAAGGTAACGAGCGGTTACTTTCGCAACCATTTATACGTGGCATTGGGCTTAACAACCCTGGCAGCTTTTTTGAGCCGGTCGGTTGCGCCCTCGGCTTTTTGGCCCGCGGTTTTCGCCGCCATCTTTAGCTATGTAGGCTCGGTCTTTTGGCTCTACGAAAAACCCAAAGCCGGTCGGGTGACGCTTGTTTTGGTAACCCTTTGTGCCTTGGCAGGTAGCTGGTTGGCCTCTGCCGAGCTGTTTTCGGCAACAGGAACCGTCGAGAACAGCTATGCCTCGGCCCTTCGGCAGGTGGCCCCGATTAGCTCGGGCCTGTTGTTGGGGCTTACCTTGGCTTCGATGCTGCTGGGGCATTGGTATCTGAACTCGCCGACCATGGAGCTTTTCCCGCTAAGACGTCTGCTTGTTGCCATGGGATTGGCCACCTCGCTGCGGATTGTGGTAGCTGGCCTGGGGCTTTGGGGCGAAGTCGCACACACTGGCCAGCTTGCCACCTCGCTATGGATGTTCGTCACTCTGCGTTGGGCCTTTGGGCTGCTCGGGGTTGCCATATTGACCTGGATGACGTGGAAGACTCTCGATATCCCCAACACCCAAAGTGCCACGGGCCTGCTTTATGTTGCAGTGATCGGCACCTTCGTGGGCGAAACCATGGCTCTGCTACTGTCTACCGAGTCGCTTTTCCCGCTATAATGTTTTTTGTGAGAGTGCCCTACCCTCTCAGCTAACCGCGCATAAACTGAAGAGCCCTGCTGTGAACATTACCTACGCCTGCCCCGCTTGCCACGAGGGCGTCCGCGCTGAATTCGACGCCGAAACGCGCGAACTGCCCTGCCCTCACTGCGGCGAACGCATTGCCGTTGGCAGCGACGCGGTCGACGACAATCGGATCGTGCGTTGCTTGTCGTGTCCGAGTACCGACCTCTATATTCGCAAAGACTTTCCGCAACGCGTCGGCGTCACGTTGGTCATCCTCGGGATCGTAGGCAGTTCGATTGCTTGGTACTACTCCGACCTTTATTGGACCTTCGGCATTCTGTTTGCGACGGCGTTGATCGATGTCTTGCTCTATACGTTGGTTGGCGATGCACTGATGTGCTACCGGTGCAACGCCCAATATCGGGGTGTCAAGGAGATGGATACCCACGGGCACTTTGATTTGGAAACCCATGAAAAACACCGACAGATGGTTGCGAGGATGAGTTCTACCCCGCAGGCGTGAAACTCCATTCGTGAAGAAATTTCGCCGCACCGGCCAAGGCTTGATGACTAATGGACGTCGAACAGCAGCGCATCGAAGAGGACCTGCGAGGCCAGATCGCCGGGGATGTCCGTTGCGATGATTTGTTCGTGCAGCTCTACGCCAGCGACGCCAGTATCTACGAATTGTCACCCCTGGGCGTTGTCCGACCGCGGACGGTCGACGATGTTGTTGCTACGGTCCGCTATGCGGCCGAAAATAAGATCTCGGTCCATGCACGCGGTAGTGGCTCGGGGCTTGCCGGCGAATCACTGGGGCGTGGGTTGATTATCGACTTTTCGCGCTACATGCGGCGTATCGTCGACATTTCAGACGATACGGTACGTGTTCAAGCAGGCGTTATTCTCGACCATCTGAACGCAAAACTGGCAGTGCATGGGCGAGTGTTTGGACCGGACCCTGCCAACAGTCACGTCACCACGATGGGCGGCACGATTGCCGTGGACGGCTCGGGCAGCCGGTGGCCCGTTTATGGCTCGGCTCGGCAGCATGTGGAATCGCTTGAAGTGGTCCTCTCCAACGGCGAGTTGGCCCATTTCTCGACTCACGACATTCCAACTTCAGCGGGCAACTCGGATCGGCTCAACCGAAATTCGCTGTTAACAGGGCTTGCTAAAACGCTTCATCGCTACGACGACTCGATCCGTTCTTGCCAGCCCCGTAGCCTCGTCAATCGTTGCGGATACCGGCTTGACGATCTGCGGCAAGGCAACCAGATTCATTTAGCCCGTCTGCTTGCGGGGAGCGAAGGGACACTTGGTTTAATTACCGAAGCGACCGTGAGAACTGCTTCGCTACCCGATCATCGGGGCAGTGTGTTGCTGTTTTTCGAGTCGCTCGAGAAAGCGGCCAACGCAGTTCAGGAACTTCACCCCCTTGCCCCGAGTGCCTGCGATCTGATGGATCGGCGGCATCTTAGTCTGGCGCGAGAGAGCGACCCTCGCTACGAGCTGCTCATCCCTCAAGCAGCCGAAGCGGTGCTGCTTGTTGAATTTCAGGCCGAGGAGGCCGAGCAGGTTAAAGGGCAACTTAAAGAAACGGTCGCAAGGCTCCAAGAAACCACAAAGCTGGCATCGGGCTCTTACATTGCCGAAGACCATTACGACCATCAAATGCTCTGGCAGCTTGCCAGGCACTTTGTCCCGACGCTGTATCGGCTGAAGGGATCGACGCGTCCGATCCCGATTGTCGAAGACATCGCCGTGCCGCCCGACACGCTACCCGACTTTCTGCCACGTCTTCAACAGATACTCCGAGCCGAGCAGGTAACGGCTTCGCTTTTTGGTCATGTTGGGCATGGCCAACTGCATATTCGCCCGTTTCTTGATCTAGCGAACGAAAAAGACATTCGAACGATGCACTCGCTGGCGGAGAAGCTTTACGAAGTGGTTTGGGATGTTGGCGGCACCATTAGCGGCGAACATGCTGATGGGTTGAGTCGCACACGCTACGTCGCCAAGCAATACGGCCCTCTTGCCGGCGCCTTTGGCGAAATCAAATCGCTTTTCGACCCCGAACGTATTCTTAACCCCGGCAAAATCGTCGCTGAGAAGTCGAAACCCCAGCCAGAAAACCTTCGCCGCATTACTTATCCGCTACTTGATCGGCTGAACAGCGCCAACGACAGCTCTCTCATTCGGGCGAAGAAGGCCCCGGAAAAAATCGATTTGCAGCTTGATTGGCAGCCCGAAGAGATGGCCCATGTGGCCCGAGCTTGCAACGGTTGTGCCGCTTGCCGCACGCAGGACGAAGAGCTGCGGATGTGCCCCATTTTTCGATTTTCTCCGCGAGAAGAAGCCTCCCCGCGAGCGAAAGCAAACCTCGCTCGCGGCATTCTCACGGGCACCCTGCCCGCAGGGACGGTTCTGGAGGATGGTTGCAAAGAAATTGCGGATCTTTGCGTCCATTGCCACATGTGTCGGCTTGAATGCCCTGCGAATGTCGACATCCCAAAGCTCATGGTCGAAGCGAAAGCCAGCTATGCGGCGACCAATGGCGAGCCTTTTCAGGATTGGCTAATGGCGCGTATCGACTCGCTTTGTGCCATTGGGTCTCGCTTCGCAAGGCTTTCGAACTGGGCTGTGAAAAACCGCCCTGCTCGCTGGCTTCTCGAACGGTTTTTGGGTATTGCCCAGGGCCGAAAGCTTCCGCGATTTAGTCGGCAGCCGTTTTTGCAACAAGCGGCCTTGCGCCGGTTGAATCGCCCACAGCGTGTGTCGACCGAAAAAGTGCTCTACTTTGTTGATACCTATGCCAACTATTGCGACCCTCAGTTGGCCAACGCCTTGGTTGCCGTGTTGGAGCACAATGGCATTTCGACTTATGTGCCGAGCGGCCAGCAACAGGCGGCCATGCCATTGATAACTCGCGGCATCCTCGAACCAGCGAGGGAAATCGCCGAGCAGAATGTTGCGATTCTTGCCGAGGCGGTTCGGCAAGGCTACACCATTGTTGGCACCGAACCCTCGGCGGTACTCGCGCTAACTCACGAATATCTGGAGTTGTTGCCAGGAGACCACGACGCCGAACTGGTTGCCAAGCATTCGTACGAGGCATGCCATTATCTTTGGCGTTACCATCAACGTGGTCTCTTGCAACTCGATTTTGCTCCGTTAAACACGACTTTTGGCTACCACACACCTTGCCACACGAAAGCCTTGCAGGTGGGAACTCCCGCAGAAAACTTGCTTGGCCTGATCCCTGGAGTTCGAGTCCAACACCTCGAAAAGGGCTGTAGCGGCATCGCCGGGCTTTACGGATTCCAGCGTCGCAACTATCGCAATAGCCTCCGTGCAGGGCTGCCGCTTCTTACGGCAATACGCACCGGTGATTTCAAGGTCGGCACCACCGAGTGCAGCGCCTGCCGTATTCAAATGGAACAAGGCACTACGAAGCCAACCGTTCACCCGATCAAGCTCGTCGCGTTGGCCTACGGCCTGATGCCCGAGCTTCAACAACTCCTAAATAGCCCCGGTGAGGATCTCGTGGTAACATGAATGTCGTTGTGAAACTATTCGCAGGCGCTCGCGAGCTGGTCGGCAAAGACGAAATCGCGGTCGAGATCGGCTCTGGTGCAACCATCGGGGAATTGCGGGAACACATTTTTCGGCAACATGCCGAGTTGCGACCGTTGCTTCCTCATGTGATGTTTGCCATTGAGACGACTTACTGCAATGAGGATACCCCGATTCCGGAGAACGCTGTTGTTGCTTGTATTCCGCCGGTGAGTGGGGGGTAGGGGCGACTTGGGGGTTGGGCGTTTCCTTACGGGCGCGGTTCGGCTGTAAAGTAAATGATCCAACTTACTGACCAACCTATTGACTCGACTTCTTTGCTTGCGCAGGCTCATTCGCCTGATGCTGGGGCGATTGTTCTGTTTCTTGGTACGACGCGTCGTTTGACCAATGGGCGTGAAACCCGAACACTTTTCTACGATGCGTACGAGGAAATGGCCAGAAAGGAATTGGCGAACCTAGAGGCGGAAGCCCGCGAGCGTTGGGCACTCACCGAATGCACGATTGTCCACCGTCTGGGGGAAGTGCCTCTTGGCGAATCGAGCGTGGCGATTGTCGCTGCCAGCGCCCATCGGCGAGCTGCGTTTGAGGCTGGCCAGTGGTTAATCGATGCGCTCAAAGAGCGCGTGCCGATTTGGAAACAAGAACACTGGGCCGATGGCACCACCGATTGGGTCCACCCAACACCGGTTGCCAACCAGGAAGCCAGCAACGACAACTAAAGACTATGCTACATCTCTCGACCACTGCTGAGCAACGTCTCGTCGACCGGTTGGGTCGCGTTCACAGCAACCTGCGCATTAGCGTCACCGATCGTTGCAACATCCGCTGCTTTTACTGCATGCCCGAAGAAGTCGTCTTTCGGCCACGAGGCGAGATTCTCACTTTCGAGGAAATCGAACGGTTCGTCCGCGTAGCCGCCACCTTGGGCGTCAAAAAGCTCCGGCTTACAGGGGGCGAGCCGCTGGTTCGCAAGGATCTCCCGGGGCTTGTGAAGCGGCTGGCGGCCATTCCTGGAATCGAAGATTTGGCCCTTACTACCAACGGTCTTTTGCTGGCGGAGCAGGCCGAAGCTCTCAAAAAAGCTGGTCTGCACCGCGTGAACGTCAGTCTCGATACACTTAGCGAGGATACTTTTCAGCAGATTTCACGACGGTCGGGTCTTCAGCAGGTGCTCGACGGTATCTTTGCTGCGCAACAGGCGGGCTTTGAGAATCTTCGCCTCAACGCAATCGCTATCCGTGGCCTCACGGAAAACGAAATCGTCCCCTTGGCTAAATTTGCTAATCGCCACGCCCTGCAACTCCGCTTTATCGAATTTATGCCGCTGGATGCCGATGGGAATTGGAAACAAGAAGACACCCTCACCGGCGCTGTAATCCGTCAATTGCTTGAAGATGAGTTCGGCCCTCTTCAGTTGGCAGACCGTCCAGACCCCAGTCAGCCTGCCTTGGATTACCGCTTTGCAAACGGGAGCGGGGGAATCGGTTTTATCAACCCTGTTAGCGAGCCGTTTTGCGAGAGTTGCAATCGCCTGCGACTGACGGCGGAGGGGCAAATCCGCAACTGTTTGTTCTCGATCACCGAATGGGATGCCCGCAAAGTTTTGCGAGGCAATGGCAGCGACGACTCGCTTCGCCAACTCATCCGCGATTGTGTGGCAGCCAAGAAGCCTGCGCACGGCATTGGGGAAGAAGATTTCGAGAAACCCGCTCGCGCCATGTACGAAATCGGCGGATGAATACTCAACCACGCATCTATCTCGACAACGCTGCCACCAGTTGGCCCAAGCCGGAAGTCGTTTATACGACGATCGACAGCTATCAGCGAACCATCGGTGCCGCAGCAGGGCGTGCCGGCTATGAACATGCACAATTGGCTCAACGCACCGTAGAAAATACCCGCACCGCTTGTGCCCAGTTTCTTGGAATTGCTGATCCGCGGCAGTTGTCTTTTACCTCGAACGGCACCGATGCGTTGAACCTCGCCATCCACGGCCTGCTGCGGTCGGGCGACCATGTGGTGACGACCGTTTGCGAGCACAACTCGGTCTTGAGGCCGTTGAATCATCAAGTGCTAAACAACGGGGTGACCGTTACTTACGTCAACTGCGACTCAGAAGGTTTTGTTGATCCCGACGAAATTGCCCAAGCGATCCAGCCGAACACCCGCTTTGTTTCGGTCATTCACGCGTCGAATGTTACGGGAGCAATCCAACCAATCGCCGAAATTTCGCGGCTCGCTCACGAGCGCGATACGCAAATGCTCGTCGATGCGGCCCAGACCGCCGGGTGCTTGCCAATCGACGTCGAGCAGCTTGGTATCGATATTCTCGCCACAGGCGGTCACAAGGGGCTTCTAGGGCCTCTAGGGACTGGCCTGCTCTATGTTCAGAAAGATCTGGTCGAGAGCGTCCGACCGCTTCGACAAGGAGGCACAGGGACAGACAGCCAAGATGAAACCCAGCCGCAGACAATGCCCGAGATGCTGGAATCGGGCAATCTGAACGTACCAGCGATTGCCGGTCTTGGTGCGGCTGTCAAATTTCTCAGCGATCGGCCATCGGCTGACCACCACACGCGTCTCACGAAACTGCTGCTCGATCAGCTCGCCGAAATCCGTGGCGTTCGCGTCTACGGCCCTCGAGCCGACCAGCCCCGCGTATGCGTTGTGAGCTTTGCTGTTGAGGGTTATGATCCTCAGGAGTTTGCCAGTGCCTTGGATGCCGTAGGTGGCGTCGAGTGCCGGGCTGGGCTTCATTGTGCCCCGCGAATGCATGTGGCATTGGGCACCGGCGAGTCGGGCGGGCTTGTTCGGGTTAGCCCTGGTTGGGCTACCACGGACGACGAAATCGCTCGGGCGATTGCTTGTGTCGGGGCTTTGGTGGCGGCTCCCGCCACGTAGTGCGTGTCGTTTCCGACTCTTCCGGCCAGGATGGCCGGGCTATGGATCCCAAAAACCCTAGATTACTCAAAGTGTTGAGAATATGAGTGAAGCGTCGGGCAGCAGCAGCGATGACCAGCAGCCTTGGTATCGGGACGGCCTTCGCTTCCAATGCACAGGCTGTGGCGACTGCTGCACGGGTGCTCCAGGCTACGTCTGGGTCAATCAGGCGGAAATCGACGCGATGGCGGCCCGCCTGGGGCTTGAAATCGACGATTTCGAGGCCCGATTCGTGCGTCAGATCGGCATTCGTCGCAGTTTGATCGAATATTCCAACTACGACTGCGTCTTTTTCGACAATCGAACCCGAAAATGCCAAGTCTACGAACAACGGCCCCGCCAATGTCGTACTTGGCCATTTTGGAAGTCGAATCTCAATACGCCCCAATCTTGGGCGGAAATGTGCGAATCTTGCCCAGGCGGCGGTAAGGGGAAGCTGTATCAGCTGGAGGAAATCCAAAAACAGGCTTCAATTTTCAATGTATAACCCGGATTTCTGGGCTGCCATTCTGCCTGACGGTCTGCTGGCAGGAGCGGCGTGGCCTCAGCAGCTAACGGGCGTTTTTTGATTTGGAATACGAACCCTCGGGATGGTCTAATCTTGACACTAGTGCTTACGCCAGTTACACTTGGAGCGAGAAGGGTGCTCCGATTTTGGCCGTTCTCTTAACTAGGCGGGAGCAGCGAACTTTCTCATAGGGGACGTCGTCGTGACCAAAAAAGAGATCGTTAAGACCATTTCTGAAGAGATCGGCCTTACCCAGTTGAAGACGAAGGAGATCGTTCAGAAAACCTTCGACGCGATCATCGACACTCTCGTCGAGGATCAGCGGATAGAACTCCGAAATTTCGGTGTTTTTGAGGTCAAAAGGCGTGCTGCCCGCAAAGCTCGCAACCCACGAACAGGCGAGAAAGTCTTTGTGCCTGAAAAGTTTGTCGTGACTTTCAAGCCGGGCAAAGAGATGGAAGAACGGGTTCACGAACTGGAACGCCGTGCGGCTGAAGAAGCTGCGGCAGCTCACCAGGCAGCTAATAACGCAGTCCCTCAAGACCCAAGTTATTCTCCGACAACACCTTACGAAGCTGGCGCTGGCGGTGCGACCTCGCCTGGGTAGCAGGCCTCATCTTGTCAAACCGGTAAATACTGATCTCGACGCGACTTTTCAGTTTCGCTACGGTTCTGCACCTTTTCTACCAGGCGGAGGCATTCGACGGGCTGGAAGCTCGTCGTGTCCGCTGCCAAAAAAAGACTTTTCATTTTTGCGGGACATAAGTGATCTGTTGGCATCGTTACGACCGACATAATCACTAAAGTGAAGCTATATTGCCCCAACTCGGCTTGGGGCTAGCTTCGAAGCTCAAGGAGGAGCATCGCTGATGCGTAAGTGGCTCTTAACTATCGTTATTGCCTGCTCGCTGGCAACCAATACAGGCTGCCTGCTGCCCGGATACTCGGCTGATCCGTCGCGGCGAGCCCAACAGTTGATTTACACGTCAGAAAACCTTCGTGCCATGCTCGATGAGTGGGAACGGATTTGGTTTCTCGACATGCCATCGCACTTGACGCCTCACAGCGTCCATGGCGGAATCATCTAGCCAGCATTTGTACGGCAAACCCACGAATCGAGCTGCACTCTCGGCAAAGCAGCTTGACGCTGGGGGTGTGCGCGTTGCGTATCTTCTACGGTGGCGTGTAAATTGGTAGGCTCGTAGCCATAGATTGCGATCGCACGATACGCCCCGCTCCTACCGCCGGTAATACCTTTGGTTTCTGACAACGACTCTACAAGCCCCGCCGCGGCAATTGATTTATCGGTCCAGCTTGGTCGCCTCAGCTTGGCCAATCCGGTTCTCGTGGCGTCGGGAACCTTTGGCTACGCACGCGAAATGCAGTCGCTGGTCGATCTCTCCCGGCTCGGCGGCATCGTGCCCAAGACCATTACCCAGCTGCCTCGCCAGGGAAATGCTCCGTGGCGGACGGTCGAGACGGCCTCTGGCATGCTCAACTCGATTGGCTTGGATAACGATGGCATTGATGCGTTCATCCAGCACCACATGCCGTATTTGAGCGGTTTGGAAACGGCCATCGTGGTGAGTATCGCTGGCCGGACCCAGGATGAGTTTGTCGAGATGGCGGCTCAGCTTGCTGATGTTGACGGGGTCGACGCGATTGAATTGAACGTTTCCTGCCCAAATGTCAGTGGTGGCGTGACCGATCCAACCATGTGCGAGCGTCTGGTCGCTGCCTGCCGAGCCGGTGGACGCCACCCGATTATCGCCAAGTTGACGCCCAATGTGACGAGCGTCCCTCAAATGGCGATTGCCGCTGAAGCTGGCGGAGCCGATGCGATTTCGTTGATCAATACTTGCCAGGGCATGGCCATCGATTGGCGTCGTCGCCGCCCATTGCTGGGCAACGTCATCGGCGGACTGAGTGGGCCCGCGATCAAGCCGATCGCCCTCCGAGCGGTCTATCAGGCCGCCCAGGCTGTCAAAACGCCCATTATCGGCATCGGGGGGATCGCCAACCTCGACGATATGATGGAATTCCTTGTTGCCGGGGCCTCCGCAGTTCAGCTTGGGACGGTAAACTTTTACAATCCAACCGCCTCGACAACCATCCTTGATGCCTTGCCCAGTGCGATCGCAGAGGCGGGGGCTACGTGCGTCGGAGACATTGTTGGAACACTGGTGAAGGCAGAAGCCCGAATGACGAATGATGAATGACGAATTCCTAGAGCGTTTTACTTTTTCCGTGTCCTAAGCCGTTTCCTATTGTAGTGGCGTGGCCGCCACCGCTAACGAATACTGTTTTTGGTGCTGTGCCTTGCGTAAATCCCCCAGTCCCTAACCCCTAGCCCCCTCCCATGCGTGTACTTAGCGGTATTCAACCTACTGGTCGGCCCCATTGGGGCAACTATTTTGGCGCTATTACGCAATACATTGCGTTGCAAAACGCGGACCAGGCGTTTTACTTTATTGCCAATCTTCATGCCCTGACGACGGTGCGAGATCGTGAGCAGTTGTCGCAGCTAACGCTTGACGCTGCTATCGACCTGTTGGCGCTTGGCCTCGATCCGCAGGAAGCCGTCTTGTTTGTCCAATCGGACGTTCCCGAGGTCAGCGAGCTTTGTTGGCTACTCATGACAGGCACCCCAATGGGATTGCTTGAGCGCTGCCACGCCTACAAAGACAAGAAGGCCAAAGGGCTCTCGGCAGACGCGGGGTTGTTTGCCTACCCGGTTTTGCAAGCCGCCGATATCCTTGCCTTCGACAGCGACACCGTGCCCGTTGGCGAAGATCAAGTGCAGCACATTGAAGTCTGCCGAGACATTGCAGGCAGCTTCAACCATCGCTTTGGCGAGGTATTTGTGCTGCCCAAAGCCAAGGTGCTCGACAGCTCGGCCCGCGTCCCGGGCACGGATGGCGAGAAGATGTCAAAAAGCTACAACAATACGCTGGCTGTTTTTGAGTCTCCGAAAGTACAACGCAAGCAGATCATGCGGATCGCCACCGACTCTCGCCCGATGGAAGACCCCAAAGACCCAGAAACCGACGTACTTTTCCAACTCTACTCGCTGGTCGCTTCTGACGCCCAACGAGAGGAGATGGCAGCCACCTACCGCGCAGGAGGTTTCGGCTACGGCGACGTCAAGAAAGCCTTGGCCGAAGCGGGGGAAAACTTCTTTGCAGAAGCTCGGGCGCAACGAGACGATTGGGCATCGCGTCCAGACGACGTGAAAGAAATTCTTGCCACCGGTGCCCGTTGGGCGCGGAAGAAGGCCAGCGAAGTGTTGAACCGGGCTCAAGAGGCCTGTGGCATCAAGGGATATTAGCGCGACCGGACTATGGCAATGCAAATTCTTGGTATCGGCACCGACATTATCGAGTGTTTACGAATCGCGCAGATGATTGAGCGCCACGGCGAGCTATTCATCAGCCGCGTCTATACGGAACACGAAATCGCCTACTGTTCCACCAAAAAGGCCGCGACGCAACACTATGCAGGGCGTTGGGCAGCCAAGGAGGCCGTTCTTAAAGCATTGGGCACCGGCTGGCGGCGCGGTATCAGTTGGCGAGATATCGAAGTGCGTAATAAATCGGGAGGCGCGCCGATCATTGCGTTGGCAGGCGGTGCTCGCGAAGTCTTCGAGCAGACGGGCATCCGTCACATGCACATCAGCATTTCGCATTGCCGCAGCCACGCCACGGCCTACGCGGTGGCCGAAGGCGAGGGCTTAACAGATTAGGGCATACCGCCTTGGTGACCCATTCGGATTTACCGACCAACAGAGTCCTCGACCACCTCTTTGAGCTTTTCCATTGACGACTGCTCGCTCCACTTGCCGAATCGACCGATCAACCAGATTAGCAGTCGAAAGAACCAAGGGATCCCAGCACGGCTCAAGTCAATTCGTTGAGTGACTTCTACCTGATCGCCCTGTTGCCTCAAATTGTACCTTTCATCAACTTGAAGATTTCGAGATTTCCATTGGAAATGATGGCGGAAATGAACCTCACGGGGCGGATCGCAGGCGATCACCTCCACTTCGGAGTCGCGTCCCTTGCCCGACATGCGATATGTGACGCCAAACCACTCGCCAAGACGCACGGGTTGATTGGACTCGCGTCGGACGTCGGAGACCTTTCCGTTCCAAGTCGCCTGGCCAATCGGATCAGCCACAAAGGGCCAAATCTCGTCTAAACTAGCCGAGACTTTAATCGATTCGTTCAACGTCGCCATCGAGTCGTTCCCGCTGCCTCCCAGAGGCAATAGCTCACTACCTACAATCGAAAAAAGTGAACGACCCTGCCGCTGTCCCGCGAACTAACTTTTCTTCTTTGCCGCTTTCTTTTTGGGAGTAGATTTCTTTTTGGCGGCCTTTTTCTTGGCAGTTGACTTTTTCTTGACCGATTTTTTCTTGGCCGCCTTCTTTTTCTTGGGCGGGCCTTGGGCGGCCTTGTCTGCGAGCATCGAGACCGCTTCGTCGAAGGTGATTTCCTCGACGATCATCCCCTTACGCAACGAAACGTTGGTCGAGCCATCGGTGACGTAGGGTCCAAATCGACCGTCCAAAATCTGTACCGGCTTCTCGGTGATGGGGGACGGGTCGAACACCTTTAGTGGCGGTTTCTTCGTCGCGCCACGGCCACGTGTTTTCGGCTGAGCCAGCAGTTCGATCGCCTGCGGCAAGGTGACATCCAGGGGCGAAATATCCGCTGGCAACGACCGCGTTTCTTTCCCGCACTTTACATACGGCCCATAGCGACCGTTGAAAGCCATCACCGCTTCGCCTACGAGCGTGTCGTTGCCCTCGGCCTTATCCTTCTTGGTTTTGTCGGTTTCAGGATGCTCGCCGAGATCGCGGGGCAGCGAGAGTAGCTTCAGTGCGGTTTCAAAATCAACGTCCTCAGGCACCATCCCTTTCAGGAGGCCCGCATTCTGCGGTTTTTCTTCTTCGTCGTCGTCCATCGAGCCGCGTTGGACATAAGGGCCAAACCGCCCAATTTTCAGATAGACGGGTTTGCCCGTATCAGGACAAGTTCCTAAAGGCTCTTCGGCCAACTCCGCCTGAGCGAGCAATTTGAGGGCTGCTTCGAGCGTCACTTCGTCGGGCGGCGTCTCGTCTTTCAACGATGCGGTGCGATCGCCTTGCTCGACATAGGGCGAGTAACGGCCCACCCGAACGTAAACTTCGGGACCATCGTCGGGCTTGCCGATGTAAATCCGGCTGATTTTGGCCGGATCGATCTCGTCGATCTTGTTCTCAAGTTGTTTTTTGAGGCCTGGCGAGCCGTTGCCAAAGTAGAACTTGCCGAGATACTCGATGTGCCCGGTCTCGCCGCGGCTGATGGAGTCTAAATCGTCTTCCATCTGTGCCGTGAATTGGTAATCGACCAAGCCGCCCAAATTTTCTTCGAGCAGAGTCACCACCGAAAACGCAACCCAAGTCGGTACCAGAGCGTTCGCCTTTTTGAAGACATAGCTTCGCGCGAGAATCGTATCGATGATCGACGCGTAAGTACTCGGCCGTCCGATGCCACGTTCTTCCAACGCTTTGGTCAGAGCGGCTTCGCTAAATCGCCCGGGGGGCTGCGTGCTATGCTCTTTTGCATCGAGCGCGGTACAACTTAGCACTTCGCCAACTTCTAAGTTTGGGATTGCCCGTTCTTGGTCGGCAAGCTCGGCGTTGGGGTCGTCGGACCCTTCGACATAGGCTCGCAAGTATCCGGGGAAATCGATGGTCTTGCCGCTCACCTGAAAGAGGCAATCTTCGCCTTCGATCGTTACGACAATCCTCCGCCCGCGAGAATTAGCCATCTGGCTGGCGATGGTGCGTTTCCAAATCAGATCGAACAGACGAAACTCATCGCTATTAAGCTTTGCCCGCATTACCTCGGGTAGCTCAAACGGATGGCCTGAGGGGCGAATCGCTTCATGTGCCTCTTGGGCGTTCTTCACCTTCGACTTGTAAACTCGTGGCTCGCTCGGCAGATAGTCGCTGCCATAGTTTTCCTCTACTAGCTTCCGAGCATCGTCGATCGCTACCGAAGCCAAGTTGGTCGAGTCGGTACGCATGTAGGTGATATGGCCGTTTTCGTACAAGCTTTGGGCAACTTGCATGGTTCGCCGGGCCGTGAAGCCAATTTTTCGGTTGGCCTCCTGTTGCAGCGTACTCGTTGTAAACGGTGCGTAAGGTTTTGTGGTGTACGGTTTATCTTCGATCGAAGTGACGCGAAACTCACCGGTTCGGATGCGTTCGGCTAAGTCGCGAGCGGCCTCGCCATCTAGCAACATTAAGTCGCTATTTTTGAGTTTGCCGTTGGTCGAGTCGAAATCTTTGCCTGAGGGGATTTTTCGTCCTGAGACCGACATCAACGGGGCTTCGAGCGATTGGCCACCTTGCTTGGTAAACGTCCCCAGCAGATCCCACCAACTGCCTGAGACGAACGCCATGCGGTCGCGTTCTCGTTGGACGATCAAACGGACGGCAACACTCTGCACTCGCCCTGCCGATAGCCTTGGCCTAACCTTTCGCCACAGCAAGGGCGAGACTTCGTAGCCATACAAACGATCTAAAATACGCCGGGTCTCTTGCGCACGCACTAGCCCTTCGTCAACCTCGCGAGGCTCGGCCAAAGCCGCCTGAATCGCGTCTTTGGTAATCTCGTG